>CAXBJY010000079.1:0-26026 GCA_963976285.1 uncultured Gammaproteobacteria bacterium | reverse complement strand
TGTGCTGACGTTGAGTCAGGTGACGGGTCTGACGTTCACGGGCGGTGGTAACGGGACGTCGGCGATGACGTTCGAGGGTCTCGTGGCGGACGTTAATGCGGCGCTGGACGGGTTGACGTACGTGGGTGATCTCGACTTCGTTGGCGGCGACACGCTGACGGTGACGACGAACGACCTCGGTAACACGGGGACGCCGGGTGCGCTGAACGATGTGGATACAGTGGCGATCACGGTCACCGAGGTTAACGATGCGCCGGTGAACACCGTTCCCGGCAGCACATTAAACGGCACTGTCAGCACAACACTGTTCATTTCCAGCCTGGTCAGCGTCGCGGACGTGGACGAGGAAATCGGTGTCGGGCCGAACACGCAGGTTACGCTCGACGCGAGCGACAACAACGCAACGATAACGGCAGACCTGAGTGGCGATTCCGGCGCGTCTTTGACCGGTAACGGATCGGACCTCGTTACGGTCAGCGGTACGCTTGCCCAAATCAACGCCGCGCTCGAGGACATGAGCTACCTGAATGGTTTCAGTGGCGCTCAATCGATCGTAGTCACGACCGACGACATGTTTTCCGGTGGCGCATTGACCGATGTCGACACAATTAACATCAATTTGTCGGTACCCTCCACGCCGCCGTCAATCGATTTCGACAACGCGGGGGTCGGAACTCAGAGTGTAAACGAGGATACACCGCTGATTTTCAACTCGGCGCATAACGGCGGCGCGGTCAACGGGTTCCTGATTTCTGATCCCGACAGCGCCACGACACGAGTAACACTGACGGTCAGCAATGGGCAACTCACACTGAACGGCACTACTGGCTTGTCGGGCAGTGCCGATGTCGACGGCAGTGACGGCACGCTGGATATTACCGGCACGCTCGATGCCGTTAATGACGCGCTTGATATGCTGCAGTATCAGGGTGATCCGGATTTCTTCGGGGCGGACGCCTTGACGATAACCGCAATCGACCCGAATACGAACATGGATTCGGCGGTGATCAACATCACCGTCGATCCGATCAACGACGCACCCGTGATTCCGGGAGGCGCATCGTTTATCGATCTCCCGGCGATCGATGAATCCACTACAGCGGCTCCAACTGGCTCTGCGGGTATCGCAATCCGGGATCTAATCGTACTCGGGACAAACATTACAGACGCAGAGACCAGCGCTGAAAATAATATTGCAATCGCCATCGATACTGCTGATACCACGCTCGGTTCCTGGTGGTTTACCACCAGCGGGTCACCAGGATGGCAGCTATTCGCCGAGCCCGGTGGCCCCGAGGGCGTTAGCCAAACTGCGGCACTAGTTCTCGATGGTGATTCAGACAATCGAATCTACTTCCAGCCGAACAACAGCGGTGGCGGCACGGCTTCGATCACGTTTCATGCGTCTGATAAGACAGACGGGACCGACGATGGCGAGGATGCGAACACAAGCTCGACGGGTGGCACGAGCGCATTCAGCATTGCAACTGGCACGGTGGACATCACTGTAATTCCGGATGGCGTTGGCGGGCCGATTTTCAATTTGGATACATCCACCCTGGATGGAACTTTAGGATTGAAAATTAATGGTCTGAAAGGCGATCTGGGCGCTTCCGGCGACTTTGCCGGGAAGTCCGTTAGCGGCGCCGGCGACGTTAACGGCGACGGGTTCGGGGATATTTTGATCGGTGCCCCTCAGGCTGAATTTCCGGGGGATTCGTTTACCTCAAATAAGGGTGCGGCCTACATTGTGTTTGGGAACGCTCGGACCTCGCTTGCGGGCGATCTGCTACCGGCTACCCCTACAGACGGGTTCAACTTGAGCAATTTGAACAGCAGTCGTGGCTTGGCGATTGTTGGCCCCGGCTTATCCGATGCTTTTGGATACTCAGTGAGTGGCGGAGGGGATGTAGATGGTGATGGCTTCGCAGACATCATCGGCGGCGACCGCGAATTTGCGGATAGCGTCGGACAGCACGCATTTGTAGTTCTCGGGGCTCCGGACGTCGGTTCTTTGCACGGAACTGACGGTTTCGATCTGAACTCGCTAACGACATCTAACGGTGCAGGACTGGACGGGTACAGTACGTTCGATTTGCCCTCCGACGTGTTTAAAGTCGCTAGTGTTGGCGATATCGATGGTGACGGAAGGGATGATTTACTTGTTGGGCAAGTTCAGGCAGAGGCCAATGGAGCTGGCTCGGGCGAGGCATTTCTCGTATTCGGTAATACCGGAGCCGCTTTGGATGGACTTAATCCGCTGAATACGAACAACGGAACGAACGTCCTGCCGTTTCAGGGTGCTTCCGGGACTTTCGCCGGTCGCTCTGTCAGTAGCGCCGGTGATATGAACGGTGACGGATTCGATGACTTCCTGATCGGCGCCACTGCCTCCGGCTTGGACAGGGGACGCGCCTACGTTGTATTCGGCAATAATCGTGGCGGGCTTGATACTGTCTCGGACAACATTACGACTTCAAGTTCCGGGCTCGATTTCCTCAACGGATCAAATGGTGGATTCAAGCTAACCAAGGGGGCGCTCGGAGGAAATACGCTGAGCGGCTATTCCGTTAGTGCGGCTGGGGATATAAACGGCGACGGGTTCGACGATATTGTTATCGGTGGACCCAACAGCTCGTCTGGCTATGGCCAAGTGCATGTGGTATTCGGAAAAGCCGGTGGGTTCAGCAACATAGCCCTGGATAGTCTCGATGGCACTGACGGTTTCCTTATTCTGACGCGGGTCGGGGACACGGTTGGTTATTCAGTAAGTGGAGGCGGTGACGTCAATGGTGATGGCTTTGATGACCTGATACTCGGGGCGCCAGGCGCCGCTAGAGCCTACCTTCTGTTCGGGACAGGCAATTTCAGTCCATTTTTCTCTGACCCGTTTGGGACTGGTAACCTTCTGGACCTGGGGGCCTCTGGTAGCAGGCTCGGAGAGGGCAGCCCGCTGGAGGGACGCGGCGTAGTTATTAGTGGTGCGGCCGGTGAAAAATTCGCGACCTCGGTCAGTATTACGTCAGATATCGATGGTGACGGCTTCGACGATATACTTATTGGTGCTGCAGAGGCGACGCCACCCGGCACAACGGCGACGGACGCGGGACAAAGCTATGTGATCTACGGCCAGGATTTCACCGGCGATGTGAACACGGCCGCGGGCAGCACGGCGATGGTTGGCGGTCAAAGCGTAATAGGTACTAGCGGGGCAGATGTCCTTAGCAGCGCGACGATTGACAACGTCGTATTGCGTGGCGGTGCCGGTGACGATATTTTGCGCGTTAATGGCAATGAATTCCGCGCAGATGGCGGCGGGGATGCTTCAGCGGTGAGTGGCAACGGGGATACCTTGGCGATAGCTCCCGGCAACAGCGGCCTGGATTTCGATTTTACGAGCGCTGCCGGCGGTACCGAGTTTAACGTGAATGGACGTTACACGGGCATCGAACGGATAGATTTGACGGGAAACGGCACCAATGATGTCAAGCTGGATGTACGGGATCTATTGGACCTATCGACGACGACGCACGTTTTGTCGATCGTTGGCGACTCTGGTATCGATTCTGTTGATTCGAATGAAACGTGGATTGCGAACGGACAGCGCGCCGGCGCTGGAATCGATGCGGGTGTAACGTTCAACGAATACATTATTTCCGGAAACGCCGCGACACTGCTGGTGGATGATACGTTGATCCAGTCCGGACTGATTGCGTAAACGCAACGCATCCGAGTCGCACTCATATGGTTCTAATACTGCCGAATGAGTAGCGCGAGGCTCGCAGGTGCCGGGGGTCGTGGGTCGGGGGTCGGGGGTCGGATTGGCAGCGCGCAAAATTGTTGCCACCGGAGTAGAAACAGAAGATCGCCCGTCCGAGGCCCCGCTCTGCCTCACAAGAAATAATATCGGAGAACTGTGCAGAAATTGACGAATTCGAGCCCCGTTTCCATAACCGGCTCCCGAAACCTATCGTCGTGGATGAGCGAACAGCGTATCAGCCTGGCATTCACCACCTACAGTGCCAGTAAGTTGTTTGTCGTCGCTCCCTCAGCTGATGGCGGAATCACAGCCCAGGAACGCACGTTCCAGCGGTGTATGGGACTTTCGTGTAGCGCCGACACGATATATCTTTCTTCACTGCACCAAATCTGGCGTCTTGAGAACTCTCTCACTCCCGCGGAAGCGCGGCCTGATTTCGATCGCGCCTACGTTCCGCAAGTTGCGTGGACAACGGGAGATATCGATGTCCATGACATTTCCGTAGATTCCGACGGGCGAGTAAATTTCGTTTCGACGCTGTTTAGCTGTATCGCTACGATCAGCGAACAGTACAGCTTCATTCCGCTATGGGCGCCGCCCTTCATTTCCCGACTTGCCGCGGAAGATCGTTGCCATCTCAACGGAATGGCCCTTAAGGAAGGGAAGGTTCGTTACGTATCAATGGTATCGGAAAGTGACGTCGCAGATGGCTGGCGTGACCATCGTCAAGCTGGCGGCATAGTAATGGATGTGCAAAATAATGAGGTTATTTGCCGCGGATTGTCGATGCCCCACTCGCCGCGCTGGCACAAAGATCGCCTGTGGATTTTGAACTCAGGATCCGGCGAGTTCGGTTACATCGACATTGACGAAAATCGCTTTCGGCCTGTTGCATTCTGTCCCGGATATCTTCGGGGATTAAGTTTCTGCGGCGATTACGCACTAGTCGGTCTGTCGCTTCCACGGAACGACGAAACGTTCGGAGGATTGAAGCTGGATACGGAGCTACGAACGCGCGGTGCCGAGCCAAGATGCGGGGTGTACGTCATCGACCTGCGGACGGGTGATGCGATTCACTGGCTAAGGGTCGAGGGCCTCGTGTCTGAATTATATGACGTTGGAGTACTGGCGAATACTGTGGCGCCGCAGGTTATAGGTATCGTAAAGGAAGCAATAAAACATACCATCAGGGTTGGCCCGATGGCTTAGTCAGAAGCAATGCGTTTGTTACATTCGCGTCACCAGGTGTCAACCGAGTGCAAATCCCTGCTACTTGCGAGATATTCTTGCGAGCGACACCTGTACGCTTGCGACTCACTGGCTACCTTTTCGGACATCGGATAAAGCACTTGGTGTCGTGTGCGTCACCAGAACAATAAAGCGGGCCGTGACGCCCGCCGATAAGTGGCACATCGGGGGTGGCCGGAACTCCATCGGTTGTGCCGAGTGATAAGGATGCAACGTTGTCGTCCGTGACATCGACGGTGTGCCCCGCTTTTCCGACACAAAGTCGATTCTGTAAATTGTAGGCTTTATCCAGGATTGCCAAACGAGTTTCAAATTGGTCGGCTAGGCCGTTGTCTAAACGTCTACTCAGGATCGCGGCATTTTTCAACATGTGGCGATCATCGGGCCGAAGCGCCAGGCATCTCCGCGCTATTTCAGCTCCCTCCTGATTCAATCCGAGCCTGGGAAGGATGTAGACCAGCATCGAGAGTGCCTCGTAATGGTCCGGCTCTTTCGCAAGCCATCGCCGTACCGAGGTTTCTGCGTCGGCCAGACGCCCCTGCATCATTTGCCCAAGCGCGACATACTTCAGCGCGCGCGACGACATCGGCTGATGCAGCCGTGCCAGTTCAGCAAAATGAATTGCCCGGTCCCAATCTTTCTGGTGCGATGAAATCGCCGCAAAGCCGTAATACCGCTCTTCGTTGCGGTTCGCTTCGTTGAATCCGTACACTAAAAAGATAAGCATGGCCGCGATCAGGGCGAGGACCGTGGCCACGTTTTTGTTCGGACGTAGGACGACTTTTGGCGATATCTCGGCTCCGGAAATTGTCGGCCACTTCGATAATATGCCGATGTACGCTGCGATCATGAGTTGAGGGGTTATCAACTCGAGATTGAAGCTGAAAAACGCATTGATTGCGGTGCCGACTAAACACAACAGCAGACAAATCAGCAGGTGGTTGTGTGACGTGCTCCGCCTGTCGATCTTAAGCAACGTGCGCGCGAGCACGACGACCACCCAAATGACCAAGGTCAAACCGATTACGCCAAAATTCGCGACGAACTCCAGATAAGAATTATGCGCATTCAGCACTGGGTAAGAACGAATATCACCGGCAAGTTCCGGTGTATAGGTAGGAAAGTGTATGTGCCAATTGCCAGCACCCACGCCGAACAAGGGTTGGTCCCGAATCATCCGGATAGTTGCGCGCCACTGAATTAGCCGACGGCCTATAGAATCCGCGTCTCTGAACTCGCCCTCACCTCTGCCTTTTTGGAGCACTAATCCATTTGAACTCACCGATGCGCGATTTGTGTGGTCGGCGGTTTGCGGTTGATATTGCAATGGGATTTGAAGCACGGCCACGACAATAATTCCTATGGCGACGCTCGAAATAAAAAAACGTGTCTTTCTACCTGAGTCATCGGTCCGTGATCGCGAAAACGCAACGAACGCAACAAATACCAAACCTTGAATTAGGGTTGCCAGGATAGCTGCTCGTGCGTAGACAATAGTGGTGACCACCCCGACAATAGATAGTCCGATAACTAGCAGACCTGTCACAACTCGTGCTTTTGCCTCCCACAAGAAATACATTCCCAAGGGGATAACCAATACGAGGTAATGCATGAGGACGTTGCGGTTGCCAAATGTTGCAGCCGGCCCTGCGGGCGGCTTACCCACCCAATCGACATCGAAAAGATACTGTGTAAACGCCAGCGCGCTCAAAGCAATTCCGCTGAATACAAGCAGGGTCGCAAAACGCTTCACATCGTTAGCTGTATGAACGGAATTTACTATTAGAAAAAAGTACACTGCCGCCCCTGATATTTGGCCAGCGGCTTTGAGACCTGCCAGTGAATTCGCTGCCCATGACACGCTGATTGCACTCCAAAATACGAGCGCGACAATCGGCCAGAACAATGGAGTGAGCACTATCGGTCTTGGATTTACACTCCTTTCCAGCCAAAACAGACAGAGAAGCGTGATACACCCTGTTTCCGCCAAATAGGTTTTGTAGACTTCAGGGCTTCCCACACTGCCGAGCTGAATCGCAAAAGGCACGATCGCGGGTAAGAGAAACACCGCCCAGGAAATTGCCGCGGCGCTTTTCGCCGATGCGAAACCTTGATCCAGAAATTGTGGTCGGATTCCATGGGGCACGGCGTCGACCTTGTCAGCCGTTCACAGTCAAGGCGCGAACGTTCTTCGTGATGGAAGCTTTATGACGATTGCAGAGATCGTTCATTGCAGTTGCCGTGCGATTACCTCTGCTTTGTCTTTTTCCGGAAACTCCACGTTTTGTGCCAAAAGCTCCCTGATGATGGTTGCTGCGTTGGCATCCTCGCCACTTTTTCGGTAGGCAATCGCAAGATGGAACTTAATGCTCGCCAATGCTTCCGGTCGCATACGAGTGCTTCCATTCGCTACGGCCTTCTCCAAAACGTTCGTGGCTAGGGCCACGTTTTCCTGCCGAAGCAGCATCCAGCCATACGTGTCGCCAATCTCGGGGTTTTCCGGGGCGATCTTGTAGGCGCGCCTGGCGAATTCGAGTGCGTCCTTGCGCCCGACTTTGTCATACAGGTATGCAAGGTTATTCAGTACGAGAGGGTGATCAGGTTGAAACTTCAGAACCTTTTCATACGCTTGTGTCGCTTCTTCGTCACGGCCCAGTGTTTCCGCTGTCATTCCACGCCAGATCAGAACATCTTTGTCCTTTGGGTGTTTGGAAAGCCATTTATCCAGGATTCCAACTGCTTCTTCTCCGAGTTCCAGCTTCAGGAGCGCTGTAGAAGCGGAGATTGTTGCCGACGCGGAGTTGGCGAGAGTACCGGCCTTCCTATAGTACTGCTCGGCGTCAGCTCTGTTTCCCCGAATCTGTTCCGCGTCTCCGGCGAGAAGATACGCAGTCGCGTTGTCCGGCATCTGAAGCTGAAGTTGTTTCGCGATTTCCATTGCTTCATCTACGTTTTGTTTCCTGAGTGCAATAAATCCCAGTCTCTCTTTTGCGGCAGCGTGATCCGGGCTCACCGCAACAACATCGGTATACGCCTGATAGGCGGCGTCAATGGCGCCAAGGCGTTCTTTGATCTGTCCTAACTGAAATTTCCCTTCAATTGATTCTGGCGATTCGACAAGAAACGCTTCAATATCCGCCAGAGCCTCCGTGGGCCGCCCGGCGGCATTGAGTATCATCGAAGATAGATAGAGCACAGCCGGATCGGTCGGCCCAATGCGCTTGGCTTCTAGTATTATCTGCTCAGCTTGTCCGATATCGCCTTTTTGCAGATAACGGCGCGTCAGAGTTAAACGCGCTTCGAGCGCTTGGGGAATCTTTTTGCGAGTTTCCTCGAGCAGCGATGTCGCTTTATCCGGATAGCCCGTTAAATCGTAAACTGTCGCGAGGCCTACAGCCGCTGCGGGATCGCCCAAAGCCGCATATTTACCATATCGTGAGCTTGCCTCGGCGAAATCACCGGCTGCCACCGCCATGCGTGCGAGATTCATCGCTACCCCGTAGCTATCGGGTTGAGCTTTTTCGGCGTCCCTGAAAGCCTCACGAGCTAAATCCGTATCCCCCTGTGCTTCGTAGACCGCGCCTACAAGTTGAATTGCCTCGATCGCATCCGGACGGGCTTCCCGATATTTCAAAGCTGCTTTGAGTGCATTGTCGAAATCTTTTTTCATTAAGTACGCACTTACCAGAATCTCATTCGCTTTAAGAAAGTCGGGATCAGCACGGAGGATGTCTTCGGCAATTTTCACTGCTGCATCAGCGTTTTCGGCTCTCAGCTCAAGCCCGGCAACCGCCAGTTTTGCTTGCAGGAAGTTCGGCTTCAGCTCCAGTGACCGCGAAAGGTATTCGCGCGCTTCTTCATATTTCCCCGTTTGAATACTGATTTGTGCGAGGTTGAAATGGGCATTGGACGATTTCGGAGCGAGTGCAACGTGCTTGCGCGCTGTTTCGGTTGCCTGTTCGAATTGCGAATTCGCGATCTGCGCTAAAGTCAGTATCGAAAGCGCTTTCAGGTCCGTTGGGTTAATCGCGACGGCCTCTGAAGCCGGCGCCAGTGCCAGATCGGGACGCCCTAGATTCGTGTAGTTCACCGCGAGTGTCAGGCGAGGAAGGAACGCGGTCGGATTAGCCTGTCGGGCACGCTCCCAATATTGAAGAACGTCGCCAGGCCGCCCCGAACGATTCAGTACGCTCGCCATCTTCATTAAAGCATCCGAGTGGTTCGGGTTGATGGCTAATATTTCCTCGTAATATTTTTTAGCTACTGCAATGTTTCCGTCATCCAGCTCCATCTGGGCGAGATTCAGCTTCGCGGGAAAGAAATCTGGAGAAACGCCAAGGGCTTTTGCAAAGTATTCCCGTGCCGAGTCGCGATCCCCTTTTTTCAGGTGAGCGGTCGCAATCAAATTAAGCGGCACTGGATTTTCGGGTTGCTTTTGCGCCAGTTTGGACGCGGTGTCGATAGCCTTTTCGGTATCTCCCTGCTTGATTTGTGCGATGATCAGAAGCTGCTCGGCCGCGGCAAAATCCGGGTCTAATTTGAGCGAGTGCTCAAGTTCGGACATTGCCCGGTCTGTGCCTCCACCGGTCAGGTAGCCGAACGCCAGTTGGGCGCGGATGGCGGAGTCATCGGGTGCCAGCCTGCTCGCGATTTCCAAATAGCGGGTCCCTTCGCTGTTGTTCCCGGTCATGGTGTAGGCGCTTCCAAGCATCACGGCCAATTGGAGGTCGTCCGGGAATCGGGACGCAGCCGGTCTTAGCAGGGCAATAGCTTCCGCAGGCTTGTTTTGCTTTATGTAAACCGCACTCAGCAGCTTCGTACCTAACAAGCCATTCGCGTTGACTTTGAGGTAGCGGAGTAGCTGCTGTTCAGCCTGATTGTAGTTGCCGTCGCCATACTCGATTCGCGCCAGCAGAAGCAGGCTGGGATAATGATTTTCGACGACCTCCAACACGCTCAACAGCTTTGTTTTCGCGGTTTCGTTGTCCCCTTCTTGCGTTGCGGCCACCGCGCCGAGATAGTTATAGAGCGGGTTTCGGAGATTGATTCGACCTAAAGCTGATATGTGTCGTTGTGCTTCGGAATGCTTGTTTTCTGCCAGTAGGGCCTTTGCTGCGCCTGCGTGCGCACCGATCGACGTAGCGGATTTGGCAAACTTTTCCAGTTCGAGGCATTTTTCGAACGAGGCGACGGCGGCAGGGTAATTGTTGCGTACCAACTGCACTTCGCCGAGCAATAACCACGATTCGCCGTTTTTCGGATCGATTTCGAGCGCATTGGTGACCCACTTTTCCGTTTCAGCGTAGTCCCGTCGTCGCCAGGCGATCGTTGCAAGCGCCTGGTATGCCTCTATGCTCTCGGGAGACTGTTTGAGAAGATCCAATAGTTTGGCTCTGGCAGGTTCCAGCTTCATCAGGCCGATCTCTGCTTTCGCGGCTAATATTTGCGCAGTGGTATCTTCCTCCGGGATGCCGAGCTTTTTGATCAGGTCCGGGATGGCTTCGTACTGATTTTGCAGCAATTTTGCCCGGACCAAGCTGATTGCCACATCCGTGTCGTTGCTGCGGAGGCGGTTTGCCAGCCGAAGTTCCTTGGCGGCAGAGTTTCCGTCTCCCGAAAGTATGTAGGCTTCGCCGAGTGCACGGCGTCCTTCGAAAAAGGATTCGTCCTTCAGCAGGGCGTTCTTGAGTTCTATCGTCATTCCCTGGAAGTCCCCTTGATCGGAAAACTCCATTGCTTGCGCAAAATGTTGTTCAGCTGTCAATCCCGAATCGCACCCGGCTAACACGATGGTTATGAAAACGGTGGTAAAGACAGTTGAGGATCCGTGGCGGATCATTGTTGTAAGCATTTCTTTCGATTTCATGTTTTCACTCATAACAAAATTTTAGCGATGCCGAGCCGATATCGCACCAAAAAGGGCGCTTCATTATTCACTTGGCCGTCCTGCAATACGGTATCGGCTCGACCGAACCCGTTCTGTCCTGTTTTTTTTTTGATATTGCAGTGCATTGTTTTCTGGTCTCTTCTCGACGAGACTCGGGCGCCTTATATCGTCTTGAATCTGGCCGACCCGGCCATCCCATCCCATCCCGTCCCATCCCGTTTCGTTGGGAGCCATTGGAGCATCTGGTCCGATTGGAGGACTGGGTAGAAAACTCACTGTTCCCGTCCCGAATCTTCAATAGCGGCGGCCAAGGACATGGTAACTGGTCTTTGATCGCATACCCCTGGTCACAAAAACCTGCGAATAGCTCGATGAATGTCTCCACACATGTTCGCAATACAGTTGAGCAGACAGAGCTGAATCGCCGCGATTCAGCCGATTTAACAATACATTATGAAATCATGAAGGCCCCGGATCCGAAGCATGCAGCGGTCGATCTGTCGGGATTCTTTACACGGGCTGAAAAAAACATGCTCCTGCTTCTGCGCAAACGATTAATACATAGATATCAATTGGTTATGCTCATCAAGTGATTTTTGAGGGCGTGCGCTCGCGAATTCAGGAACACCGTGCCGGATCATGCCGATTGCACTGCTGTACGAAGAGGGGAAGTGTATAAAATATAGAAATATCATCTAGTTAAGAGAGCTTCTTTGTCCAGATATCGTGGCGGTCCCAGTCAAACGATTTTCATCAAGCCGGATGAAAACTGTCAGGATTCTTTACAATTTTAGATGACCTGGTTTCATTCGGAGATGAAGCAAGGCGGAAAAATAAATATAAATCATAGCGTTATCATATTTTCTCGGTTGTTGGCATGGGAACTGCATCTGCCAAGGCAGCCGGTAATCGGTGTGTTGATCTGACTAAATCAGCATCCATCGAGAACCGACAGAGACATCAAAACAATTTGCCGTTACATATGTTGAACGAACAGAAGGTGACATCAAGATGAAAAAATCATTAATTTGCGCGGGCCTTGCCCTCTCGATGGGGATGGGCGCCCAAACCGCACTGGCCAAAGGGATCCAAATTGATTTCGGCGGTGGAGGATCAATCAGCGGGTCTGATCTCTTCACCACGGTCGGCTGGCTGCCCGGTAACATGCTTGTCCACGAATCCATCGAGGTCAATGACCTTACCATGATGGACGATCGCACGATGTACGCTCAAGGGCATGCGTTTGTTGACGGTGCCGACCCTTCAAAAGGGGTTTTCACCTACCAGATCATTCTGCCGATAACCCCGGCCAACGTCGCCGGTGGCGGCGCGATAACACTCTCGGACCGCGACATGTCGAGCAGCATATTCGCGATGTTCTGGGACTCCGATCCGACCGGTTGGACGCGCGCGGGGAGTACCGCCGATCCCGCTCCGACCAACGTGAAATCAGGCGATGGTTATGGGTCGCTGGACGATGCCACGCTTGAGGGCACCCAAGTCGAGCTTATCCGTGGCACGATTGATATCGTCGACGTCGACGGATTCGGCGATCCGAGGCCTTGGGAAGTTCGCCAAACAGATTCTGCGATAACTCGACTGGCGTACAACACTCCGGGTATCGGCACTACGTCACTCACGTCGCAGACCACGTTACAGATAGACATCATGAGCCAGGATGACTCCTACGTTGTGAACAACATGGTCTCCACGGGATTCGCTTTTGATTTGAACCTCGTCAACTTCAACGCGCAAACGCCGTATGAGGAAAACGCGGGAGGTAGCCTGTTTGCAGAAGCTGCCTCGGCGAAGGTGGTTGGGAATGTCCCGGACTACGGTGACCCCCAGTTCGTCACGTCAGGTGCCTTTGGCGGCGGCGACACCGTTCCGGTTAATGACCTGACCTGTTTCGCCAGTGGATTCGGCGCAACCTCGTCGCCTTGCGATATCCAGCTTCAGCTGACGGCGACGTCAAACTTCAACGGCGAGCCCGTTCCGGAACCGACGACGCTTGCGCTGATTGGGCTTGGACTGGCCGCTGCTGGCTTCGCTTCCGCGAAACGTCGCCGTCGCACGTAAGTAGGAGCCTAAGATTGAAAGAGCAACTTCATAGCTCGACGCAAGAAGGTATGTAACAGGTACGTTACCTCCTCCTACGACAAGATGATGTCTCGCTGATCGGCCTCCTCGCAAGGGAGGCCGATTTTTTTCGTAGCCGAATAAGAAGCTTGATCTTTTTCATCGCAATCGCTGCGTGCCCTCGACAGTGTGTACCCAGTTACGTTTCTCAATCCGGACCGGCGGATTTCTGGCCGCCAACAGTACTTTTTTGTAGCAGCAGCCGCTGACGGAGCTATTTACACTACACGCTTCCTTAGTCCCCCAAACGCACCGAATCTGATTTGGTAGCGTCCCCGTAGGTGGTGTAAATCCGTCTCCGCGAATCCGGTCGTGCTCAAATACAACGCCTCAAGCTTGGCGACACCGACGTTTTGATGATCGTCGCATACACAACACTCCCGATGGTCTCCAGCGTCATGTAGCGACGGGGGCCGCTCGTCGTTCTGCTCGAGCATCATGGCGCCGACCAGGCGGACGATGGCTGGGTCATTCGGGAAGACCCCGACGACGCGCGTTCGTCGTTTGATCTCTTTGTCCAATCGTTCCGGCGAAATCGTCGAATGCAGCTGCGACCAATGCTCACATGGGAAGGACTTGTAAGCGAGCACGTCGTGCTCGGCATCGTTCATCAATTCGGCGAGCTTCGGATGCGAACTCTCAAGCATCTTGATAAGCCGCCCCCATTGTGCATGAGTAGCCAGTGCATCACGTTGGTCGAACGTGGTAGGCAATGCCGCCGTCATCATCGCGTGGGCGCGTTTCGGCACTCGCTGTAAGGCGTTGCGCATGAAGTGCACACGGCAACGCTGCCAGCCCGCACCGATGACTTTGCGCCAGCCGCCTTGAGCCTTTCGTGGGCGTCGGAGACGACCAACTTCACATCGCGCAGGCTACGGCGTTTCAGGCTCCGCAGGAACTCGCTCGAGAACACTTCCGACTCACGCAGCATCATCTCGATTCCGAGCGCTTCCCGCCGGACCTCGCGGTTGCCGGCCACGGCGACCACAATGGCAACTTTGACGATACGCCGGGCAGTACCTGCTGAAGATGGCGCTGCGCACAGCGGTTGCTGCCGACATCCGGGCTATCTTCAACGCCCCGGACAGGGACGAAGCCGAGCTGCTGCTGGAGAAGTTTTTGGCTCGCTATGAATCGTCAGCGCCGAAGCTTGTGCAGTGGGCAGAGGAAGCCATCCTGGCGGGCTACACAATGTTCGTCTCGCCGGCGAGCCACCAACGTCGGCTGCGAAAACGAACTTGCTGGGACGCGTAAACGAAGAAATCAAACGGCGCACGTGGGTGGCACGACTGTTCCCGAACGAAGCCTCCTGCCGGCGCCTCGTGAGTGCGATACTGATCGAGATATCCGACGACTAGCAGACGGCGGACAAACGCTACGTCGTCTTCGAAGACGCGATTGAGGGATAACCGAAATTACGGAAAGAATGTTGGGTAATCCCGGGGAGACGCAAGGGCCGCTACACAGCTTTTGAAGAATAAGAGCTTAATTTCCACCACTTCCGGGGACGTTAACTCTGGTTTGACGCCGGGTTTTAAGGAATCATTAATGAACGTCGATAAACCATTGTGGCCCATCAATATTCCTGCACCGACATACAAGCAGATCCGCACCGTCGCGCTGAAGATTGCCAGGAGTTGCACTCAGGCGGTGTAAAGTTACCGAATCTGGCAGTGCAGCATTTGTCCGGTAGATGCAAGAAATAACGCTGCGGGCGGGCGCGACAATGAACTAGTCTTAAGTCGCGGAGGGTGTCGAACGGCTAGCTGTTTCTTATCCTATCGAGGCCGCCCGGTGAAACTATCTTGTAATTAAAATATTGGTTAGAATCAGCGTATAAACTGCTGAGTAAGATACATAAATTCGACATAGATATCCGATTTGAAGTAATCGGCAAGAATCAGGCTGGTGAGGAGTTTGTTATGATTACGGAATTCTGTGGGAACTCGACGTCGAGGTGCCTCTGGACGATTATGCTTGTGGTGGCGCTGTTTGGAATTGGCGGCTGTGCCGGAATGCACTGGAATCCGTTTACAAGTCCTTACCCTGAGACCCCGGCGCAAGCCCCGCGCGCTCAGGATTACCTGTACATCATCGGCCCCGGCGACTCCCTGAATATCTTCGTCTGGCGCAACCCCGAATTATCGACCACCACCCCGGTGCGTCCCGATGGCAAGTTCTCGACGAACCTCGTCGAAGATCTTCAGGCCAGCGGCAAGACCCCGACGGAACTCGCGCGCGAAATTGAAGTGGCCCTCAGCGAGTATATCCGCGACCCGCTCGTCACCGTGACGGTCGGCGGCTTCGTCGGCGAATACTACGAACAGGTCCGAGTGGTCGGAGAGGCATCGAATCCCATCGCAATTCCTTATCGCAAAAACATGACCGCACTGGATCTAATGATTGCCGTAGGCGGTCTGACGGAATTTGCGGCCGGTAACAAGTCGACAATCGTGCGTACTACCGAGGGCGTTCAGGAGCAGTATCACGTTCGCCTCGAAGACCTTGTTAAAGATGGTGACATTAGTGCGAACGTCGCAATGCAACCCGGCGATATCCTGATAATACCCGAGGCCTGGTTCTAGCCGATCTTTGCCCGGCTAGCGCCAGCGTATTTTGCACGCGAAGAGTAATTCGTATTGATTGAACAAATTGCATTAGCGAGACGTTACGCGCGCATTGTGTGGCCGTTCCGCTGGGCGGGTCTGTTGTGCGCTATGGCGATCTGCATTCCCGGGTGGATCTACGTCTACTACATGCCGAACACCTATGAGTCGAGTGCGAAAATATTTGTTGATACTCGATCCATGTTGCGTCCGCTATTGAAGGGTCTTGCAGTTAATACTGATTCGCTTGCGTCCTCGGCGGCTCTGATGAAGCGTACGTTATTGACCCGACCGAACCTAGAAGCCGTCGCACGTCGTACGGATCTGGACCTGAGTGCGAAGAATGAAAAGCAATTCGATAATCTGATTACGAGTCTTGCTGCCCGCGTCTCGGTTGCAGGTACTTCGCGCGACAACATTTATGAAATTAAATTTACCAGTAAGGATCCGGCCCGTGCCAAACAGGTTGTTGATGAGCTATTAAACACGTTCCTTGAGAATGCGCTTGGCAACAACCGTACGGATACGGCTGTTACGAAGAAATTTCTCGACGAGCAAATCGCCGAATACGAAAAGCGATTAATCGAAGCAGAAGACCGCCTGAAGGAATTCAAACAGCGGAACGTCGGGAAGATGCCGGGAGAAGGTGGCGGTTACTACGCTCGGCTGGAATCGCAGCGGGCAGAGCTAAAACAGGCGCGACTGGAACTGACGGAAGCCGTGCGCCGGCGCGATGAGCTGAACAAGCAGCTCGGCGGTAATGCGGGCAAGACCGGGGATACCCTGCCCGGTGCACCAACAGAAACGGAATATTCCGCGCGGATTGAATCGCTGGAAACGAACCTCGACCAGTTGCTGCTCCAGTACACCGAGAAACATCCTGACGTAATCGCCACGCGCTCGACGTTGGAACGCCTGAAGGGCAAGCACGAAGAAGAGCTTGAGCTGCTCATCAAGCAATTCAAGCAGCAGCCTTTGCTGTCGGATTCGGGCAGTCACAGCGC
Organism: uncultured Gammaproteobacteria bacterium; assembly: GCA_963976285.1. Lineage (GTDB taxonomy): Bacteria > Pseudomonadota > Gammaproteobacteria > UBA11873. Next base: position 9,382 of record CAXBJY010000079.1, on the reverse strand, counting down.
CGCTTACAACGAAATCCGCCTCGCGCTGGCGCAAACCGAAGCTGCGGCGGCGGCGTTGCAATCACGCGTCACCGAGTATGAACAGCGGGTTGCGGAACTTGAAGAACTCGTCGACACGATCCCTGAGGTCGAAGCGGAACTGCTACGCCTCGATCGTGATTACGCATTGAACAGCCAGCAATATAACGAACTGCTGGAGCGCCGCGAGGCAGCTCGAATGGGGCAGGAGGTGGACCAGACGGCGGATGATATCAAGTTGAAAGTGATTGAGCCGCCCCGTGTACCGCTGAAACCGACAGGTCCGGACCGGCCGAAGTTCATCAGCCTCGTGCTCATTGGCGCGCTTGGGGTCGGGGTCGCGCTGTCGTTTTTACTTTCACAACTGAATCCTCGTTTTCATACACCGGACGAATTGAAGGAATTTTCGCGTTTGCCAATTCTCGGCGCAATTTCGCTGGCATCGAATCGCCGTCAGCAATCCGAACGGAGAATGGAAATGGCTGTTTTTGGTGCCGTACTGGCAGGGCTCGTGTTTGTCTACGTCGGACTGCTTTCGATCGACGCAACGGAGTTCGACCTGCACGCGAAGCTCGTGCAACTGGTCGACAGACGATCATGAGTATCATCGAACGCGCGATCAACAAACTAAGCGGTGATGACTCGCCTGTGGAAGCCGACGCTGAACCGTCAAAACCGGTTGCACCGACGGCGCCTGACCCCTCACCTTCGGCCGGAGCCGAAGCGCCGGCTTTAGCGCCCACGGCGGCGGACGCTGCGCCGACCCCGGTCGTTGCTCCGAAGCCGGTCGCTGCGCCATCGACGCCTTTTATACCACCACCCGATCCGAAGAAGACGATTTACATCGATCTCGACCGGCTCGCGGCGGCAGGATTTCTCCAGCTCGACGGAGGTAATACACGGCTGGATGAGGATTATCAGCAAATCAAGCGGCGTCTGCTCGGTAATACCGTGCCGGGCATGGCCCCGTCGAACGCGCCGCCAAACCTGATCATGGTGACGAGTTCGGTTCCGGGCGAAGGCAAGACGTTTACGTCTGTGAACATGGCGCTGAGTCTCACTAAAGAGGTGGATCACACAATACTTGCGATTGACACGGACATCGTCAAGCGAGATCTGTCAAAGGCATTTAATTGTGTCGACCACCTTGGCTTGTACGACGTGCTGTCGAATCCAGCCCTTGAAATCAGCGACGTCATGCTGCGGACGAACATCCCGAATCTCGTGGTTATCCCGGCCGGGCAGGATCAAACTGCGCGCACCGAGTTGCTCGCGAGCACGCGGATGAAGGCGATCACCGAACAACTCGCCACGCGTTACGGTGATCGTCTCGTCCTGTTCGACACTTCACCGATTCTAGCAACGAGCACCGCGCTGGCGCTTGCGCCGCAGGTTGGCCAGTTCGTGCTTGTTGTTGAGGCAAACAAAACGAAACACGAAACACTGAGTGCGGCTCTCGATCTCCTCGACGATACGCCAATCACCGGACTCATACTAAACAAGGTGAAACAGTCGACTCGAAAATCCTACGATTACTACGGTTACTACTCGAAGGATGTCGGCGCCAGATAGTGATGACGATGCACTGGAATCATCGCGCGCGAAAAACAGCGCATTTCGCCACAATTTGCGGCTATGCGTGCTTGCCGCTGGCTACTGCGGCCGGCGATTGGTTGTTTGTGCCACACCTCAACGGAAAGCTTGAGTATACCGACAACGTCACATTAACCGGGCAAAACACGCTGCAGGACTACATTGCTTCTATCAATACTGGTGCCTCATTCAGTGGCACTAGCGCGCGTCTGAACTCCAACATCAATTACAACTTGCAGAAACAAATTTATGACTCCGAAGATGACTTCAGTGGTTTGAACCACCAGCTACAAGCAAATAATCAACTTACCGTGGTTGATCAATGGGTGTATTTCGACACGAACAGCAGTGTATCCCAGCAGGCTGTTCAAAACAGCGAAACTTTCGGACGCAACAACCGTAACCAGGCGGGCAACCAAACGAATGTTGTCTTTTACGAATTCAGCCCGTCTGTTCGAAGACGACTGGGGGCATGGGCAAATTTCAACGGGACATTGTCGAAGGGATATACCTCAACTTCAGGGGGTAACATCAACTCTCGCGGCTCCGGTGATGATGAGATCATTGCACTTAACTTATCCTCGGGGGCACGCTTTGCGCGCGTTCCAATGTCGATTTCCTACAATAGAAGCAAGGAGAATTTTGATTCCGGATCAGGCAATGAACAGGAACGCTACAATGCAAGCCTCTCCTACCTGGTTAATCGTAAACTGAGACTCAATTTCGAGCTCGGCGGTGAGCTGAATTCTTCATCGGCCGGCGGGAACGGCGGTGGAACCGGCTTCACCTGGTCCGTTGGCGGTGCCTACAGCCCGACCCCCCGAACCGATATCACCGCGAGTTTCGGTGAACGCCGCTTCGGCAGTTCGAACAATTTCTCGATCAGCCACCGTATGCGCAAGTGGGTGTTCGGGGTGAATTACACGGAAGATATTCGCACTCGAGGTCAGGAACTGCGTGATCTCGTTTTGGTGCCGGTCACCGATGATTTTGGGAATCCGGTTTTTGATCCCACCCAGAATGCGGACATTCGTAATCCTGACGACTTGTCCTCGATTAACGAAAATTCGTTTGTGTCTGAGAGGCTCGGCGCAAACATTGCTTACCAGGGCCGGCTGACGTCTTTTTCAATCAGTTATTTCGAATCAGCGCGGACCGGTAGCGGCACTGCTATTGAGAATACGAATCGTGGAGTAAGAACCTCGATCAGCAGGTCACTGTCACGCCGATTGAGTATCGCGATGAATTTTTTCTGGCGCGAAAATGAGTCGGATTCGGTGTTGAACAACAAAGATGTGCTAATAAGTCCCTCGATTCGCTACACATTGGGTCCTCATACCGATCTCAGTGTGAGCTACTCTTATCGTGACGGTGACGGGCCGGACATCGACAATAATTACATTGAAAACTCACTGTCTGCCAGCGTGACACTACATTACTAGCCCAGGGCCATGTACGAAAAATTCTACGGATTGAGCGGCAAGCCGTTCCAGTTGAACCCCGACCCGAAGTTTTTCTATCGCAGCACGGGTCACAAGCGCGCGATGGCGTACATGCGTTACGGCATCCAGCAGGAGCAGGGGTTCATCGTCGTCACCGGCGACGTGGGTACGGGCAAGTCGATGCTCGTGAGCAACCTGTTCAAGGAGATCGAAGGCCAGGATCTGATCGCTGCGAAAATCGTCTCGACGAACGTCAAGGATCTCGACCTGCTCCGGATTCTCAGTGCCGAGTTCGATCTGCCGCACGAACGGAAATCGAAAGCCTCCCTGCTGAAAGGTCTCGAGGATTTTTTCCGCGCCGCGGTCAAGGACGGCAAGCGCGTGTTGATCGTAGTCGACGAGGCGCAAAACCTGCCACGTGCCGCGCTCGAAGAGCTTCGCATGCTGTCGAATTTCGAGCATGACGGCAAACCGCTCGCCCAGAGTTTCCTGTTGGGGCAGCGTGAATTTCGTGTCGTCATGCGGGCGCCGGGCCTTGAACAACTGCGGCAGCGCGTGATCGCGGCCTATCATCTGAAGCCGCTGTCCCTGCCCGAAGTGAAACACTACATCCAGCACCGCCTGAATACGGTCGGCTGGAAAAACGACCCGAAGATCGCCGACGAGGTGTACGAAAAGATCTATACGATCACCTCGGGGGTACCGCGGCGTATCAATACGCTGTGCGATCGCCTGCTGCTGAACGGCTTTCTCGACGAGATCCACGAGATCGGCCTCGACCATCTCGATGTCGTGCGCGAGGAGCTCGAAGCGGAGCAGGGCGATTCGGTCACCGAGGAGGATCAGGCAGCGTACAAGCACAGTATGCAGGCTTCCCCCGACGAGGTTCCCGCCGAGCTGCCGGACTCCGGGGTGGTGCGGGAGACTGCGTCGAACAACGATGCCACGGTGATCAAGCTCGAGGAGCAAATCCAGTCGATGCAGCAGTCAATCGAGCAGTTGTCGCGGCTCGTCGCGCAATCGCAGGCGCAGGCGCAGGCACGGCCCGCAGAGCCGATGCCGCCCGAGTTGGTGCCGAGTGACCAGAAAAAGTTTCCGACGTGGACCTCGGCATTCATCGGAATTTGTATTCTCGTGGTCATCGCGGGCTCGGTTATCGGTTACATGGCGCTTGGTTAGCCTACCGCTCCGGTGCCGCAGACGCGTGTTCGACATGATGCTTTCAAACCACCGGTCGATAAGCCTCGCGCACGGGCCCACCCGGTGAATCAAGGCAATCCATTGATCAACGCCCTCACGTTCGATGTCGAGGAGTACTTCCAGGTGTCGGCCTTCGAGAACGACATTTCGCGGGACGACTGGCACCGCTTGCCGTCCCGGGTCGAAGCGTCCGTGCACGTCCTGCTCGACTTACTCGAGGAACACGCCGCGAAAGCGACGTTTTTCACGCTCGGCTGCGTAGCGGAACAACACCCCGCGCTCGTTTCCGAGATCGTCGCGCGCGGTCACGAAGTCGGCTGTCACGGTTTCGAACATGTCCGCGTCTACAAGCAGACGCCGGCGGAATTTCGCGCCGATATCGAGCGTGCAAAAAAAATCCTCGAGGACTGTACCGGTAACGGCGTACGCGGCTATCGCGCCGCGAGTTTCTCGATCCGGCGGAGCGATTTCTGGGCGTTCGACGAAATGGCCGAGGCCGGCTTCGAGTACAGTTCCAGTGTCTACCCGGTGCAGCGGGATCACTACGGCATTCCGGACGCGCCGCGGCACCCGTTTCGGCCGGCAAGCGAACATCCCGCGCTCGTCGAGGTGCCAATCTCGACCCTGCGTTTCAATGGCCGCAATTTCCCCATTGGCGGTGGCGGGTTTTTTCGTCTGTACCCGTATGCCGTGTCGCGCTTTCTGATCCGCCGTGCGAACGTACAGGAAAACATGCGCGTCAATATGTATTTCCATCCGTGGGAATTCGATCCCGGCCAACCCCGGATGAGCAAGCTGCCGGCGAAAACCCGCTTCCGTCACTACCTGAATCTCGACCGTACCGTGGGTCGCCTGCGGCAACTGCTCAAGGATTTTCGCTGGTCGACGATGGCAGAGGTCTATGCGGAAGATTTGCTGCGCGAACCGAATGAAGGCCAAGTCAATGTCAGATGAGATTACCCTGGAAATTCTCGACGCCGGAGAGGAAGCCGCGTGGGATGAATTCGTACACGCGCAGCCCGCCGCGAGCTTTTTTCATTTGAGCGGTTGGCGCGGCATCCTGGAATCCGCGCTGGGTCACAAAACGTACTATTTCGTCGCCAAGCAACAGAACCGGATCGTCGGCATTTTGCCGTTGGTGCATATCAAGAGTCTCCTGTTCGGCAACAACCTGAGTTCGCTTGCGTTCGGTGCCTATGGCGGACCGAGCGCGGAGAACCCCGCGGTACTCGATCTGCTGAACGAGCGGGCGGTTGCGCTCGGTAAGGAGCTACGCGTGGGCGCCGTGGAGTTTCGCTTGCGTGAAGCGAGCGGCAGGCAGCGGCCGACGAAAGAACTCTACGAGCGGTTCGTGAAGCCGATCCTGCCGAGCGAAGACGAAAACATGCAGGCGATCCGCAGCAAGCAACGCAACGTAATTCGCAAAGGGATGAAGAACGGGCTCGAATTGCAGGTCGGTACGGTTGAGTCGTTCTACGACATCTACGCCGAAAGCGTACGCAATCTTGGCACTCCGGTTTTCCCGGTCAGCCTGTTCCGACAGATGATGACAACGTTTCCGGAGTCGACGGAAATTCTCACCGTTGCGCTCGACGGTGAACCGATCAGCAGCGCGCTTGTGTACTACCACGGCAACGAGGTGTGCCCGTATTACTGGGGTGGCAAATTTGCCGCGCGCGCGTTGAAAGGCAACGACGTACTGGCGTGGAAGATCATGTGTCGGGCCGCCGAGCGGGGGTGTACGTCGTTCGATTTCGGTCGCAGCAAGCGTGACACCGGGCCGTATCAGTGGAAGCTGAATCTCGGGTTTGAACCGTTCCAGTTGTATTACGAATACGAGCTTATTCAGGAAACCGAAATGCCGAGTGTCAATCCGCTGAATCCGAAATACCGGCTGTTCATCGATACGTGGAAGAAGCTGCCGTTGCCGCTGGCAAAATTAATCGGCCCGGCAGTGAGTCGCAGTCTCGGCTGACACATGGTAGCCGCGGCCACAGCGACGCGCGCCAACGCTTCCGTGTGGCCGACGCGCCTGCTCCTCGTCGCCATCGCCGTCATCGCGGTCGTGGTGATCCTGTTTTCGACGTACCGCGAAATATTCAGCCTGTGGTGGAACACGAGCGGCTATAACCACTGCCTGCTGATAGTCCCGATCGCCGGATACCTCGCGTGGCTGAAACGCGGCGAACTGTTTGTACAGACGCCGACGACTTCATGGCTGGGTGTCGGCTACGTGCTGCTGAATACGTTCGTCTGGTTCGGCGGTGAGATCCTGTCGATTAACGTATTCGAACATGCCGGGGCTATCGGGGTTATCGTCGGAACAATCTGGACGCTGCTCGGCAACGCGGCGTTCCGGGTGCTGTTGTTTCCGCTGTTCTACCTGTATTTCGGCCTCCCGGAGGGTGATTTTCTCGTTCCCTACCTGCAGGATTTGACCGCCCGCGTCGTCGTAATCCTGTTGCGTGCCACCGACATACCGGTGTTTCTCGAAGGCCGCTACCTGACCATACCGAGCGGCCATTTTCATGTCGCAAAAGCGTGCAGCGGGATCAACTATCTGATCGCGACCTTAGCCGTCGGTACCGTGTTTGCCTATCTCAGGTTTGCCGGTACCGCCCGCCGCCTCGCGTTCATGGCGCTGGCGATACTCGTGCCGCTCGCCGCGAACGGGTTCCGCGCGTACGGGATCGTCATGATTGCGCATTTGTCGGATTACAAATACGCGATGGGCGTCGATCATTTCATCTACGGCTGGCTGTTTTTCGGCATCGTGATTTTTGCGCTGTTTACGCTTGGCAACCTGTTCAGCGATGTCGATGACACGGCCGACACGCTGCCGGCGCCGGAAACCTATGCGACGAGCGCGGGACGTGCGTGGCCGGGGATCCTCGCCGTGATCGCGCTCGTGCTCGGGTTTCGCTTGCTCGCCGTTTCCGGCTTTGCCACCGGCAACGCCGAATTCGAGTATCAGTTGCCGCCGCCCGCCGGGCAGTGGCAGCGGGCGCCGGCCGCGGGCGCGGACTTCGGTTCGCGGTTCGAAGGTGCGGCCGTGCACCTCGCGGACGGCTATTCGCTCACGGATGCGGACGGCGCGCCGGCGGTGGCGATCGAAACCCATTTCTACCGGCGGCAGGCGCAGGGATCGGAAGTGATCAACGTGCGCAACGATGTTTACGACGATGAACGCTGGCGCCGGATCGAGGGACCGCGCGAGCGCGACACCGGCGCCGTTGCGCCGACGACAGTCTATGAACTCGTGTTGCGATCACCGGCCGGCGAGCAACGTCGCGTGTGGTACTGGTACGACATCAGCGGCACGCCGACACTGAGCGCGTTCGACGCGAAGTTACTGAGCAAACGCGCGGTGCTCGCGAACCAGTACCTTGGTGAGGTCGCAGTGATCCTCTCGAGCCGGATTGATGACATCGAAGACCGGTCGACGGCCACCTTGTCGCGCTTTATCCGGGAAATGAACCCCGTGATTTCGCGGATGACGCGCTGAGCGTATCAGCGGTAATCGATGTCCGCGGTCGCACCGTGTTCTGGAATCAAGCGCTTCGCGGTCAATCACGGTTCGAGCCCGTGAGTACGGGCGCGTCGCGTAACACCCGACCTTGAGTCGCAGTATGACCACGCGTTCGATACTGCTGATCTCTTTCGACTTTCCGCCGTCGCAATCGAGCAGCGGAATGTTGCGGATCGTGTCGTTCGCGCGCGCGCTGCTCGCGGCGGGATGGTCCGTGACGGTTTTAACCGCCGATCGCCGCGATGCCACCGCTAGCAAAGCCGAGAACGAACATCTGATCCCGCCCGAATGCCAGGTGATCCGCGCCCGCGCGTACGATGCCGCGCAGAAATTTTCGATTGCAGGCAAGTATCCGGGGATCCTGGAACTACCGGACCGCTTCAGCTCATGGATTCCGTTCGCGGTCGTCGCGGGCATGCGGCACCTGCGCCGGGCGCCGGTATCGACCATTTTGTCGAGTTACCCAATCGCGAGTGCGCACGTCGTCGGGTGTGCACTCGCAAGATTCTCCGGTGCGAAGTGGATCGCGGATTTTCGGGATCCGATGGTGCTCGATGGACACCCGAACACGCCGGCACGACGCCGCGCGCATCGCCGGGTGGAGCGCACAACGATGAAGCACTGCAAGATGGCGTTGTTTACGAACCAAACCGTGCGCGATGTGTTCCATGCACGGTATCCGCAAAGCGCCGGGACCGGTTTTGAGGTCATCGAGAACGGTTACGACGACGTCGTGTTCGCGCGTGCCGAAACGCTCTACCGGCAACAACGTTCAGCGGCACCCCGGCGGGAAGTCACGCTGTTGCACAGCGGCTCGCTGTATCCGGATCATCGGGACCCGCGCGCACTGTTCAGCGCGCTGTCGGCGATGCAGCGGCGCGGCCTGTTCGCCGCAAAGCCGTTGCGGGTCGTGTTGCGAGCGAGTGGTTACGAGGCACGGTTTCGGCAACTGATCGCACGTGACTACCCGGAACTCGCGGAGATCGTGCAGTTCGGCGCACCGGTGGACTACGTGAGCTCCGTTGCCGAAGCGCTCGCGAGTGACGGGTTACTCTTGCTGCAGGGCGCGTCGTGCAACGCCCAGGTACCGGCAAAGCTGTACGAATACGCGCGAACGGGACGGCCCATACTGGCACTGACGGACGCCGGCGGTGCCACGGCGGCGACGTTACGGAAGCTCGGGGTGCGCGAATTCGCGGATCTCCGGGATCCGCAGGCGATTGAAAACCTGCTGTGCGCATTCATGGAACGCTTGCCCGCGGGCAACTGGCAGGGCTGGGTGCCGGACGTCGACACGGCGGCACTCGCGCGCAGCCATCGCGGCGCCGAACTCGTGTCGTTACTCGAGGGCATCGAATGACCGCATCCCGCGTACACGGCCGCCCGCGGCAGGATCGTGTGAACGATTGTCACAGCGACATCACGGGCGCCGCACGTCACGTCCCGCGAACCGATCCGGCAGTAAAGTCACTGGAAGCGGTCTCAACAATTAGTAGCGTCGCGTTGAGTCCTGAAATCGGTGGTGACAAGGCGCCGTGCGCAGGGAATGGTGGTTCCATTTTCAAGCACGGCAACGCGGTCAGCGCCGATTTCAGGGCTC
>CAXBJY010000078.1:0-26379 GCA_963976285.1 uncultured Gammaproteobacteria bacterium | reverse complement strand
TCATGACTCAATCCTCTCAAAGAATTGAGCCTCCGAAAATCCCGGGGCGGTTCAAAGAATGATCTCGCGACGCTTACCGGTTGGGGTGGTGGCCGAGTCGACAGCGGCGGTGATTACGCCTGGAACCTGTGGCGGCCCTACAAGTGCTGCCGGCGTCGTGGCGGGTGGTTTCTGTTTGACATTGATTGGGTGTCCTATCCATGAACAAAAATGTGCCCACTTTAGGTCGGCATCGGCGTCTCAACGCGTGGTTGTTGATCGGGTTGTTCAGCGTGAGTAGTGCGCAGGCTGTCACCGAGGGCCCGACGGAAGACAGCTACTGGTACTACGAGATCGGCGGCGCAGAGCCGGTATCGGCGCCTGCGAACCCATCGGTCGTGTCGGTCACCCTGGGTGGCTCCGCCGAATTGGGACTTGGGTACAGCTGTGGGAAGTTCGATGCTGTCGCCGCGGTGACGAACACGCTGAACAACATCGGCGCCGGGGTCGACAACATGTTGAATGCGATGACGGCTGCGGCCAGTGCCGCCATTGCCGCGCTGCCGGCCCTGATCCTGCAACGCGCTAATCCTGGTCTCTACGACCTGTTTCAAAATGCCCTGCTGCAGGCCGAAGAGACGATGCAGTTGGCGACGAAGTCCTGCGAGCAGATGGAGGCCGAGATCGCGCAGGGCAAGAACCCCTACGCCGATCTGATCACCCTCTCCAAGGGTAACGACTGGAAGCGCCAGATGGGGATCGGCGGAAACAACGCCGTCACTGCCAAGAGCAGGGTGGAGGCAGCCAACGGGAAGAACGGGATCCCTTGGATAGGCGGTCAGGCCGGGGGCTCAGGGCAGCCAATGCTGGAATTCACGGGCGACATTGTCAAAGCGGGCTACAACATCAATATGAATCGGCCGATTGCGGCGGTGGGCCCGCCTGCCGCGGCAACGCGTCTAACAGCAATCTGGCGGGCGCCTACTGATGCGCGTAACTGGGTCGTCGATGTCGTTGGCGAAAACATCGTGACGACCTGCGATACCTGCCGCAAGGACAGTGTTCCCGGGACCGGCCTGCTGCCGAAACTGAACCAGGAAGCGGCCGGCGTTACCGTGGAACTCCAGGAGCTCGTGAGCGGTGCCACGCCGTTGACACTGGCCAATCTGGACAATATCACGGCCCCCGGTGTGGCCATCACGCGTCAGGTTATCGAGGCGATCCGCGAGATGCCTGCCTCGGAGCAGAGTCTCATCATTGGTCGGCTGGTCTCTGAGATCAGTACCGCCCGCACGGTCGAAAAGGCACTGCTCGCTAGACGGCTGCTGCTGAGCGGCAGGCAGGTGCCGGAGGTCTATGCCACCGAGGTGGCCCGCGAGCATGCGGATACGGCGATCGCCGAACTCGACAAAGAGGTCGAGGATCTCCTGTTCGAGACCCGGGTACGCAAGGAAGTTGTCTCCGAGACGATCGCAACACTGCTACAGCGTTCCGCCGCGCGACGGCAAGCCTCCTTGAACACCCGTCGCGTACCCACTATCGACCCCCGACCCTTGAGTAATGGCCGAATTCCGTAACCGATCGATCGCGCGCGAACGCTGGGTCTTTCTGTTGAGCCTCGTAGCGCTTGCCTTGGCCTTTGTTGCTGGCAGCATCCTCTGGTATTCAGTGGAGATCTCCTCCGTCAGCGAGGTTCAACGACGGGTTAATGTCATGAAGCCTATCTTCACCGGGACCCGGCTGTTTCTGATTGCCCTTGTAGCTTTCGCCTGGCCGTCCGTGGTGGGCGGAATGCATCGCCGTGGACGGATCGATGAGGTAGCGCGAGTCACCTTGGTGTCGCTGCGTTGGCGCCTCGTGCTCTGGCTCATGGTGATCGAGCTGGTAGTGGGCCAGAACCTGCTTAATCATGCACTGACCGCGGTGCAAGGAGGTCGGGCGTGACCGTCGACAGCTATCTCGAGCTCTTCACCACGCTATTCGGCTGGGCCTTCTATGGGATCCTGTGGGATGTCTTGCTTGGCACCGGGATCGTGTTCTTACCGTTTCTCGGGATCCTGATCGATAACTGGCGCGAACCTGCCGAGGGTGGTGAGTTCGGCACGGTCACTGGACTGTCGCTGCGGCGTATGGAACTGGAACTCTTCGTTGCGTTACTCGTCGTCGTGCTGGCGGGCCAGCCGGCTGCGCTAACACCACTTAACGCGGCTGCGCTCGAGTACACGCCGCCGCCGACGCTGATCGACCCGACACCCAGCGCTGCGACCGTTGCGGCACCCCAAAGCACTTACGGTTCCTCCGGGTTTACGGGCTCGCCGGCGACCGTGAACATTCCGGTGTGGTGGTATGCCGTACTTTCTATGACCTCGGGATTCAATCACGCGGTGGTCGAAGGTCTCCCAAGTGCGGCCGACATGCGCACGTTCGAGCAGCAGGCGCGACTGGCCACCATTGCCGATCCGCGCTTGCGCCAGGAGGTCAGCGACTTCTTCAGTCAATGTTACATCCCGGCCCGATCGAAATATCAGGCGCAGCGCCCATCCACCCCAGCTATCAGCACGTTGTTGACGACCCACGGGCAGGATGACCCGGACTGGATGGGCTCCCATGTCTATCGCAATACGGCCGGCTACTACGATACTCTGCGTCCGACAACGCAAATTACTGGTTGGGCTTTTAATGCCGCGCGCGACACCGAATACGAAGCGGCCGCGCCGCCGGCCTGGGGTAAGCCCTACTGCAAGGATTGGTGGGAGGATGGCTCTATTGGCCTGCAGGAAAAGCTGATTAGCGAGGCGGATGCAACCGCCGCCGGTTTATCCGGCTTGGTCGTCGCCATTGCGCCGACCTTGGCCAGTGAGCAGCAAACCGATGCCGTCGCCAAGACGGTACTCGCGAACTCACCGCCGACGTGGTCGAACAATGACCTCGTGACCCACAATGCGGGCAGCACCGGTTTACTCAACACGGCCGAGAATGTTGCAAAAGGTGGGCTCGCAGCGGGTGGAGCGGTGGTTGCCTCCGCGCTGTTTTCGGTGACCATGACCGCTATCCTGCAGGGGCTACCCATGGTGCAGGCCGTGCTTCTGCTCGGAATTTATGCCCTGCTTCCCATGATAGTGGTGCTGTCTCGTTATTCCGTCTCCATGATGGTCGTCGGCGCCATGGCCATCTTCACGGTTAAGTTCTGGAGCGTGCTCTGGCACCTGGCCTTATGGGTGGATCAGAATCTCATCGCGTCCATGTACCCGGACGTGAATATCTTTCTGCAAATCTTCGCCAACCCCGGTGAGCATGACACTAAGCGTATGCTGCTCAATATGATTACGACCAGCCTCTATCTGGGATTGCCACTACTATGGAGCGGAATGATGGTGTGGGCGGGCGTGAAGGTTGGGCGGTCGATCGACGCGGCTACCAGCCCATTGAAGACTCCGACCCAAGATGCGGGTCGCCAGGGTGGTGCTATTGGCAAGGGCCTGGTCGCTAAGGGCGCCGGCGCTCGACGCTAATCTTCCTCGTACCAGCCGTAAGGATCCGTACCGTCGTCCAGCATTCCCGTTCGATAGTTCAGCACGCCGCCTCTCATCGAACTCGCGAGTTCCTCATCCGCAGGAGACGTTTGGGCGCTGCTCGCGAAAATCACAGCGACACGAGCGAGAACCTGCAGGCCGAAGCGAAACGCAACATAGAATGCGTAGGGTAACTGTTCGATAAAGCGTTTCATGTGCTTTCCCGCAATCCGTGCGCTGCTATCAAGATCTCTGGATGTATAGGATTCAGAAGTATTCGGCAGGATTTTTACGGGTGAGTTCCTTATTCATTCTATCTAATTATGACGATGAGGAGTCTAGTGCACTGGCGGAAGTCCAGAAGCGGCCCTCATCTTCTACACGTGGCCTACCGCATGGTGCCGATCATCTTTACCAGGACAGACGGGGTTGTACAAAAGTAATAGTTGCATTATTGTGCAAATATGCAAGTAATTCATATCCAATATAACGATATGTTCCAGGCACTCGCCGACGAGACCCGGTTGCGGATCGTTCATCTGCTCGCGACAACTGACGAGGAGGCCTGCTTGTGCGAACTAGTCGACAGCCTGGCGGAACCGGCGTACAAGCTTTCCCGCCATCTGAAAATCCTGCGCCAAGCAGGCTTATTGTCTTCGTACAAAGATGGGCGTTGGGTTTATCACGAACTGGCGCGCACAGAGTCCTATCTTGAAAAGTTGTTTGAGACCGTCCGCGACCTGCCGGATCCGGACCAGGTCTACGCAGCCGATCGTGCGCGTTTCGAGCAGCGTATGTGCTTGCGTGAGGATGGGCGTTGTCGGGTCGGGATCTTGTCGGATGATCTGAAAACCGGCGCAAGATAATGAGCTGCCCGAGCTGCGCTACCGTTGGGACGCGGCAGGCGATGCTGCCACCCTGGCGTAACCCGCAGGTAGTGACCTCGGCGATCTCGGGTTTGCTCCTGGCGATCGGTTTCGTGGGCGGCAGCTTCGGGCTGGCGGCGCCGCTGGAGACCGGTCTGTATATCTTCGCGGTCATTATCGGCGGCTGGTATTTCGGCCGGGAGGCGTTCGAGGAGCTGGTCAAGGAACGGGAAATTGGCATTGAGCTGCTGATGAGCACCGCGGCTATCGTCGCCGGACTCATGGGCCTGTGGGCGGAGGCCGCCATGCTGGTATCCCTGTATTCCATCTCCGAGGCGGCCGAGGGCTACACGGAAGAGCGTACACGCAACGCCATTCGCGCGCTCATGGACCTGGCCCCCAAGGCCGCTCTGGTCATGCGTGATGGAAAAGAGGTGCGTATCCCCGTGGAAGAACTCCGCGTCGGTGATCGGTTCATCGTCCATCCCGGGGAGGCAGTGGCCACCGACGGTGAAATTATCGATGGACGCACCAGTCTCGACCAGGCGCCAGTGACCGGCGAGTCAGTGCCGGTTGATAAAACCGTCGGCGACACCGTTTTCGCCGCAACGCTTAACGGCGAGGGTGCCCTCGTTGTGCGGGCCACGAAGACCAGCGAGGACAATACGCTGGCGCGCATCATTCAGTTGGTAGAAGAAGCTCAGGCTAGCAAAGGCCGCAGCGAGCGCTTCATCGAGCGTTTCGGCAAGCGTTACAGCCCGGCGGTGCTCGGCATTGGTATCTTGCTTGCGATTATTCCCGGCTTGATGGGGCTCGGTTGGGAGGAATGGCTTGCCCGCGCAACGGTATTTATAGTCGCCGCCGCGCCCTGCGCTCTGGTGATATCTATTCCCATTACGTTGGTGGCCGCCATCGGTACGGCCGGCCGCAACGGTATTCTGATCAAGGGCGGCGTACACTTGGAAAACCTATCCCGGATCCGCGTCGTCGCTCTGGACAAGACCGGCACGCTGACCTTGGGACAGCCGGTGGTAACCGCAGTCGTCCCGTTGAACGGTCGTACCGTATCCGAGGTACTGGCGATCGCGGCTGCACTCGAGGTTCGGTCTCAGCACCCGCTGGCGCGGGCAATTCTAGATCGCGCCACGGAAGATGGCGTCGAGTGCATACCCGCGGAAGACTTTCGGTCAGTCACCGGCGCAGGAGCCACCGGTGTGGTGGAGGGTCGACGTTTTATTATCGGCAGTCCGAGTCTATTCGCGGAACAGCAGATCGGATTGACGGAAGTCGAGACGCGTATCGAGTCCTTGCAAGCGGCCGGCAATACGGTCGTCGCGGTAGGCAGTGAGCGGGAAGCGCTTGGCCTGATAGCGATCGCCGACCCGTTGCGGCCTGAGGCAAAGGACGCCATCGCCGAACTAAAGCAGGCGGGGATCCAAAAAGTCATCATGTTGACGGGCGATAACCTGCGCACGGCGCGCGCCGTGGCCGCGCTGGCCGGCATCGACGAGGTACTTGCCGAACTCAAACCCGAGGACAAGACGCGCAAAGTGGAGGAGCTGGACGAACGATATGGCCGCGTGGCTATGGTGGGCGATGGCGTTAACGACGCCCCTGCCTTGGCCGCAGCCCATGTGGGGATCGCCATGGGTGCCGCGGGTACCGATGTTGCGTTGGAAACGGCGGACGTGGCACTGATGGCCGACGATCTCTCGAGGTTGCCGTACTTGATTCGTTTCAGCCGCCGTAACTGGGATGTAATCTTCCAGAACGTGAGTATGTCGGTGGTTGTGATTGGCAGTCTCATCTTCGGCGCGGTCAGCGGAATGTTTTCGCTGCCGATAGCTGTGCTCGCCCACGAGGTGAGCGAGTTCGTCGTCATCGCCAGCGGCCTGCGAATGTTGAAGGCCTAGTGCATGAATAAAAAAACCGCATCGGTGATCAGTGGATCAAACTCGCAGGCGTCGTACGCGATTCCGATACTGGCTTGATAGCGTGTGGTTAGGGGGAAAGGCATCATGTCGGCCAGTTGCTTGATTCCGGTTTGCAAACGAGTGGGGGAAAGGAGAGGATAGAACCCCAATGGCTCGTTTTATCGCAAGGTTGCTCATCGTCTCGGTCCTAACGCTGAATGTTGCGTGGGCAGTCGATGCGTGTGCGTTCACTGAACCCGGCGGCGACTGGTCTCTGCAGTCCGAAGGGCATCCCAACGTTCCCCTGAATGCCGATCTCGACTGTGATCGTTGGTGCCACGCCTGGGTCAATCCCGTCGCCCTTCTGGATGCTAGCGTCTTAGATGGCTACACAGCTGCGGCCATCCACGATGGTTTATACGCCATTTCTTACTCCCGGCTAGCGGTACCTCCACCGTTCCGTCCCCCCATCGTCTGATTCCTCGCGATCTGCGTGTGCCTTGTCGTACGCGCTTTCACTAGCAGGCCGGCTTCCTTCGGCCGGTTGGCCAAAACTTTAATCTGATCGGATTGATACTTGAACTGCTATTGACCGTCCGATCGCTGCGTATAGGAAACGGCGATGATTCACATATCGCTTTTAATCTCGCGGTTGCCGAGGGCGACGGCGAGCCGTGCTGATCCCGACTATTTGCATGAGCCCCGTTCCTTAAAGCCGGATGCCATTGCCAATACGGTGTTCCAGGACTATCCGCGTGGTTTTATCGCGGGGAAAGTCCTATTTGCGTATTGCGGCGGCGCGGGCAAGAAGCTGTTGTTTGCCAACGGTAGGGCGGGCTGGACTGATACGGATGGTTACGCTCGTAAATACAGGATCGATCGTCCGTCGCCCGGTAAAGGCAAGACAGTGGACAAGCGCGTCTGTACAGGGTGCACGCCGGACGCTCAACTATGAATCGAACATGCGACGCTCAATACGACCGAGCGCTTTTTAGAGGTAAGTATTCATGAAAAAACGCAATTACACTTTTCCGGGCCGGACGGCGACCGCACTGGTTGCTTCACTCGCCACGACACCGGTCACGACCGCCGATGAAAATCCTTTTCAGATCCGGGAAGTTCAACGCCCGGCCGGCACCGATCAGAAACTCGCCCAGGGCATGTGCGGCAACTGCGGTGGACGCTGGGAAGGGCGCTGCGGCGGAATGATGAGCGGCGTTATGCCGCGTACGCTCGGGCCGGCGGAACTGCCGGAACCGGAGGCCGACGGCGCGCGGCTCCTTACGCAATATTGCACCCAGTGCCACGACTTACCCAGCCCGAAGCAGCACAGCGCATCCGGCTGGCCGGCGACCGTGGCGCGCATGAACATGCGCATGCAATGGATGAGCCAATCCAACAGTCCGATGAAAATCGAGTCCCCGACGGCGGACGAATTGCATACGCTCACGGCCTATCTCGAGAAGCACGCCGCGGACCCAGAAGCCGCGACAGCTGCAGCAGGGGTAGTGGCCTCCGGCTCAGGCCAGGACGTTTCGTCACCGGTTCCAAAAACTGCGACCGAGATCCTCCGCGAGTGTTATGCGCGCGGTGAAATCGAGCGGGAGGAGTTCCTGCAACGACTTGAAGATCTAAAAGAGCGTTAGAACATTGGTTAGAGGCGTGAACAACAACGCGCAGGGATCGATTCGATGCGATTATTAAGGCTTTGCGGTGCGGCGCTTTTCGTCAGCCTACTGGTGAACGTTGCGCACGCGGCGGACACGACGGGAGCGACCGCTGCGTCGTCGCCTGGCGAGTGGCGCATGCCGCCGGCGCTACCGGCGTTCGTACGTACCGTGATGGAAAGCAATCCCGGACTACTCGCGGCCCGCTCGGCCTTCGACGCGGCACAGGCCCGCGTCCGGGCCGCAAGTCGGCCGTTGTACAACCCGGAGCTGGAACTCGATGCCGAGACCGCCGAGGCCGAAACGGCGAGCCTCGGCGTTTCGCAGGCCATTGACTGGGCGGACAAACGTGGAGCACGTGAAGAGGCCGCGGCCTTCGAGGCGCAGGCCGCAGATGCCGAGTTCGACGCCACGCGACAATCTCTGACCGTGGAGCTGCTCTCCGCACTTGGCCGCTACCATAGTACTAACGCGCTCGAACAGTTGGCGCGGCAGCGCGCGGAAGTGATGCAACGGTTCCTCGCCCTCGCGGAAAAGCGCCGCCAAGCCGGCGACCTCAATCAGGTTGAGCTGGACCTTGCGCGGCTTGCTCGGACCCGATCGCTGTTGCAGCAGGCGCAGGCAAGCGCCGAACGAACCGGTGCCGAGCAGGCCCTGGTCGCCGTAACTGGTGAGGCGCGTCCTGACTGGCCGCCGCTTCCCGAGCGTTTACCGGAGTTGTTGTCGTTCGATGCGGACGCTCTCATTGACGCGTTGCCGGAGGTGCGGGCGCTACGCGCCAGCATCGCGGCGGCCCAATCAACGGTTACTTTGCGCCACCGCGAGCAGCGTCCGGATCCGACACTCGGCCTGCGTGGCGGACGCGAGGGCTCGGATCGACTTGTCGGGCTGACACTGTCCATTCCTCTGTTCGTCCGGAACGACTTTCACGCTCAAACCGAGGCCGCGAATGCGGAACTCGTTCAGGCGGAACAGGTCGGGCAAGACGTCTATCGTCGGTCGCAGGCACGCCTGCTGTCCGCCGCCGAGCGCTACCAGACGGTGCTTAACGCTTGGGCCGTCTGGGAAACAAGCGGCCAACCGAGTCTGCACAGTCAACTGGGCGTGCTGGAGCGCCTTTGGCAGGTCGGTGAACTCAGCACCACGGACTACCTGCTGCAGCTCAATCAGAACCTGGAGACACAGGCCAGTGCTCTCGAACTCCGGGGCCAGCTGTGGCGTAGCTGGTTCGACTGGCTGGCCGCGAGCGGCCAGTTCGAGCCCTGGCTGAACGGATCCCTCTGACTATCTGCCTGGAGAAACACGGCGAATGAAGATATTGAGCTCGATACTGCTGGCGTGGCTTGTACTGGTCGCGCCGTTGCACGCTGCCGATGGTGAAACTGAAGATGACGAGGCGCATGAGCAAGACCCGCTGACCCTGGACGCACAACGGCGCGCGGCATTGGGGATTAAGGTTGCACCCGCGGAGATGCGCAGCTTACCGGTCGAGGTCACTGCGCCCGGCGAGGTCGAGGTCAACCTGTACCGTACGACCCAGGTTACACCCCGTATCGCCGCCCAGGTAGTCGCTCGTCACGTGCAGATGGGCCAGTTGGTAAAAAAGGGCGACCCGGTGGTAACGCTGTCCAGTGTGGCCATGGCGGAAGCTCAGGGTGAGTTGCTGATGGCCGACCGGGAGTGGTCGCGCGTACGAAAACTCGGGCGTGACGTGGTCTCCGAGACACGCTTTGTCGATGCGCAGATCACACGTCAGCAGGCGTACGCCAGAGTGTTGGCCTACGGTATGACCGAAGGGCGGGTGCAGGATCTGCTCGCGCAACGTGACGCATCGAAGGCCACGGGTGAATTCGTGTTGCTCGCGCCACAGGATGGTCTCGTACACGATGATGATTTTACGCTCGGCGAACTGATCGAGCCGGGCCGTGTTCTGGTACGGCTGACCGACGAATCGACACTCTGGGTCGAGGCCAAACTCGATCCAACGGTAGCGGCGGCGGTGCAAGTCGGGAACCCCGTACGAGTCAGCATCGATGGAGCGCGCGGGTTCAGCGGTAACGTCATTCAATTTCACCACCACTTGGACGAGTTCTCACGGACGCTATTGGTCCGGATCGAGGTACAAAACCCCGACGAAGGCTTGCACCCGGGGCAATTCGTCGACGTCGCTATCGATACTGGAAAGAGCCAACAGGTGCTGACAGTGCCGAGCGAGGCGGTGCTACTGCTACAGGGCGGTCCCGTGGTCTTCAAACTCGAGGGCGACGATTTCAAGCCACAGGCATTAGAGACTGGCGTCACCCGGGCCGGCTGGACCGAAATCACAGCCGGACTGGCAGAAGGAGAACAAGTTGCTGTCGAAGGTGCTTTCACCCTCAAGTCGCTGGCTCTGAAATCCCAAATCGGCGACGTGGATTGAGGCGCAGTGAACATGTTGGAAAAGCTGGTAGAGCTATCGCTGCGCTATAAATTTCTGGTCCTGGTCGTATTCGTGGTGGTGTCGGCCGGTGGTTGGCGTGCGTTGACGAACTTGCCAATCGATGCCTTCCCGGACGTCACGCCAGTGCAGGTCAATATCTATACCGAGTCGCCCGGGCTGGCCGCGGAGGATGTGGAGCAATTGCTCACGTTTCCCGTCGAATCGGGCATGGCGGGCCTACCCGCCGTGCAGGAGATCCGTTCGGTATCGCTATTCGGGCTGTCCTACGTCTCCGTTTATTTCGAAGACGACATGGATATTTATTTCGCCCGCCGCCTGGTGATGGAGCGCCTTCAGGAGGTCGCAGACCGCATCCCAGAAGGATACGGTATCCCGGAGATGGGCCCCAACACCTCGGGATTGGGGCAGGTGTTCTGGTACACCCTCGAGCGAACCGACGCGCGGCTGACCTACCCCTCCGATATGGATCTGCGGACCTGGCAGGACTGGAGCGTGCGCCTGATCGTGCGTACGGCGCCCGGTGTGGATGACGTTATGTCCTGGGGGGGACAGGAACGCCAGTATCAGGTCCAGATCGATCCGAACAAGCTGCTCAAATACGGCCTTTCGTATCGTGACGTCTTGGAGTCTATCGAAGCGAATAATCGCCAGGTCGGCGGGCAATACATCAATCTGGGCCCGGAGCAATATCTCGTGCGCGGTCTGGGTCTGGTCAAGAGTGAACATGACATCGGCCAGATTGTGTTAAAGGCGGCCGATGGCACACCGGTCTACTTGCGCGACATCGCCGACATCCGTCAGGCGCCGGCGCTGCGTACGGGTGCGGTGACCCGCGATGGAGAAGAGGTGGTGCTCGGCATGGCGCTTGCGCGGATCGGCGAGAACGCCAAGAACGTGGTCGATACCGTCAAGGCGAAATTGGCCACGGTCGAATCGGTCTTGCCCGACGGCGTCACGCTACGCCCGATCTACGACCGCACCGAGTTGGTGGAAAAGGCAGTGGGTACTGCCGAACGCGCTCTGATCGAGGGTTCCATTCTGGTGGCCATCGTGCTTTTCCTGTTTCTCGGCGAGCTACGCTCGGCATTGGTGGTGATCACTGCGCTGCCATTGGCGATGCTAATCGCCTTCATTTTCATGGGCGAGATGGGCCTGTCGGCCAATCTTATGTCATTGGCGGGCCTGGCCATCGGCATCGGAATGATGGTGGATGGCGCCGTGGTGATGACCGAAAACGCGTTCCGCATCATGGCCGAATGGCGGGAAAGGGGCGAGAACGTCAACCGTACCACCGCGGTGCTCACCGCGGCGCGGGAAGTGGCCAACCCGATCGCCTTCGCTATCCTGATCATCATCGTCGTGTTCCTACCGCTCTTCAGCCTGCAAGGGCTGGAGGGCAAGCTGTTCAAGCCGATGGCCTTCAATATCAGCTTTGCCATGGCGGGATCGCTGCTGCTGACCCTGACTTTGATCCCAGTGCTGGCGGCGCTAATCCTCAAGCCAAAGGCGGAGCGGGACACACTGCTGGTCCGTTTGATCAAGGGCGCTTACCTACCGTTACTGTCCTGGTCGCTGGTGAACAAAAAGAAAGTGGTAGCGGCCGCCAGTGGTTTGCTGGTCGCGAGCCTCGCCCTGTTCCCGCTCCTCGGCAAGGAGTTCATGCCGCAGTTGCAGGAGGGCTCCATCATGTGGCGCATCACCTCCGTTCCGTCGACCTCGCTGGAACAGTCCATCGTCATCTCAAAGGAAGTATCTAAGACATTGGCCAAATTCCCGGAGGTCAACACCACGTTGGCGATGATCGGTCGTGCCGAGAAGGGCGAGACGGCGGACGTCAATTACATGGAGATCTTTACCGAGCTAAAACCGCAAGGTGAGTGGGCCTCGGGGCGAAGTATCGAAGCGCTGGCAGACGCCATGCGCGAGGAACTGGAGGTAGCGGTGCCCACGGCGGTGATTGCCTTTACGCAGCCGATCCAGATGCGTGTGGAAGAGCTGATCTCGGGCGTGCGTGCGACCTTGGCGGCCAAGCTCTATGGCGAAGACCTTGGTGAGCTGGATCGCCTCAGTCAGGAGATTAAGAATGCCATCGGCGAGGTGGAGGGTGTAGCGGATCTTTCCTTAGAGGCCAATATCGGCAAGCCGCAAATCCGAATCCAGGTCAATCGCACCCAGCTGGCTCGTTACGGCCTGAATGCCGACGACGTGCTCACCGTGGTGCGCACCGGCATTGGCAATGAGCCGGTCTCCACGCTGATCGATGGCGTCAAGCGGTTCGACATCACGGCGAGGCTGCAGGATCCAGCCAAGGCCGATGTGGAAGCGATCAAGGCTATCCCGCTGCAAGCTGCCGGCGGCGCCATCGTGCCCTTGTCGCGTGTCGCCGATGTCTCTGTCGCCGAGGGTTATTCATTCGTGCGCCGCGAGCAGCTCCAGCGTTATGCCGTGATCCAGATGGATGTGCGTGGGCGAGACGTGGATAGCTTCGTCAAGGACGCTGAGGCCGCAATTGCCCGACGGGTCGAACTGCCACCCGGCTACTGGATTGAATGGGGTGGGGCTTTCGAAAATCAGCAGCGGGCGCTCAAGCGGCTTTCCATCATCGTGCCGATGACGATTTTTTTCATCTTCGTGCTGTTATACACGGCTTTCAATTCAGTGAAATACGCGACCCTGATCATTGCTAACGTACCTTTCGCGACCATCGGCGGTGTCGCATCGCTGTATTTCAGCGGGCAGTACCTATCGGTGCCGTCGGCGATCGGGTTCGTCGCTGTGTTTGGCGTGGCTATGTTAAATGGCATCGTGCTGGTGAGCTTCATCAACGAATTGCGTGAAAAGGGGCTCACTGTCGCGGAGGCGGTACGCCGAGGGGCTGAGTTGCGATTGCGGCCGGTAATGATGACAGCCAGTGTGGCGATACTCGGCCTCATTCCCATGCTGTTGTCGAGCGGTGTCGGTGCAGAGACGCAGCGGCCGCTGGCGACGGTGGTCGTCGGCGGATTGATCACATCGACGCTGCTGACACTCATTCTGTTGCCGGTTATTTATGAGTGGATCGAGTCCAGAAAGGAGGATCGGGTATGAAAGAAATCAAGGCCTTTCTTCATCGTAACCGCGTAGCGGACGTCGTTCATGCCTTACGCAATGCTGGCTACTGCAAGGGCGTCTGCAACCTGTCCGTTGTCGACGTAACGGGCACGCTGCAAGCGCTCGACAAACAGGAGGAGACCTTCTCTCTCGAACTGGGCCAGCAGGTGATTAACGAAGTCAAGCTGGAGTTGGTATGTGAAGACGTGCGAGCCGATGAAGCGGTGCGGATCATCCGGGAAAACGGGCGCACCGGCCAGAAAACCAGTGGTTGGGTCTATGTTATCGACATTGCCGCAGCCTATCCCGTTTGACACCTGAACCGGCAGGCACACCATCCCGAACCCGGGAGGTCGCGCAGATGAAATCAAGGCCTCGCCCGGATCGCGCGCCTGACCCGAATAAGAAGGCTGGTCCTACACCCACGTTGAGCGACTTCAAATTGAATCCATCGTTCTTAACAAACATGAGTCTGTTCACAATATGAATGAGAATCATTATCGTTTATAGTTTATTCTTCTTTGTTGCCCGATTACACCATGTACCGTCACCTGCCTCTTTTTCTTCTGCTCCTTGGCGCCGGGCCGGCGCATGCTGGTGAGCTGCAGCAGCTCTTGCAGTTGATCGACTACGTTGGTGTCGACTACGCCGAGGCCGTCGGTGACGGCCGGGTCATCAACTCAAATGAATACGAGGAGATGCTCGACTTTTCCGCCGGCATACAACAAGTGGTGGCGGGATTGCCGGAGGGCGACATGCGTGCCCTTTTACAGAAGCAGGCAGACAAGCTGGCCGACCAAATTACCGACAAGGCGTCGCCGGAACAGATCACTGATGTGACAACGAGCATGCGGCTGGCTGTGATTAACGGTTACCAGGTGACCGCAATACCGCGCGGACCTCCCGATCTGAGCCATGCCGCGATCCTTTTTGCGGAGCAGTGCGCCAGTTGCCACGGCAAAGCGGGTGATGGCTCGGGACCGCTGGCGGCCCATATGGACCCAGCGCCGGTAAACTTTCGAGATCACAAACGATATTCACGGCGCACACTGTATGGGCTGTATAACACCATTACGCAGGGTGTGCCTGACACGGCTATGCGGTCTTATTATGAACTGTCCGCCAGCGAACGCTGGGCGCTGGCCTTCTATGTGGGGCACCTCGCTACCGAAGACGTGGCGCAGGACGTGGATAGTGAACGACTGGTTGTGGCCCCGACATTGAAGCCACTGCTCGATGTGCAGAAGCTGACTGTCACGACACCGGCTGAAGCTGTTAGCGATTATGGCGAGGCGGGCGGCCAGCTCATGGCCTGGCTGCGCGCCCATCCGGAAACGCTGTTCACGCAGCAGTCGCCCCTGACGTTTTCGCGGCACCGTCTCGACGATGTGCTGGAGGCCTACCGCAGCGGTGATAGCAAACTCGCCTATCAGTTGGCTGTCGAGGCGTACCTGGAGGGCTTTGAACTGGTTGAGCAGGGAGTAACCGCCGTCGATCCGCGGCTGCACGCAGAGATCGAACAGGCCATGACTGGCCTACGCACGCTGATCCGCCAGGGTGCACGGCTTGCCGAATTGGAAGCAGATGTCGTGGCGATAAAGCACCAATTGGATCTCGCGGGGGACCTTCTGGACAGGCGCGGGTTATCGGGTGTCGCCGCCTTCACCGCAGCATTCTTTATTCTGTTGCGCGAAGGTCTGGAAGCCTTACTGATAGTCGCGGCGCTGGTCGCCTTTCTGATCAAAACGGGGCACCGCAACAATCTGCGTTACCTGCACTATGGCTGGATCGGTGCAGTCATTGCCGGACTACTCACCTGGTGGGCATCCGTGTCGGTTATCGAGATCAGCGGCGTGCGCCGGGAGGTCACCGAGGGTCTGGCAGCATTAACGGCGACAGTAGTTTTGTTCTACGTCGGTTTCTGGTTGCACGATAAGACTAGTATTGCGCAGTGGAAACAGTTCATTGAATTCAACGTCAAACGTGCGTTGAGTGCCGGTACGTTGTGGGGTCTAGCGGGTTTGTCTTTCATTGCCGTTTATCGCGAAATGTTCGAGACCATCCTATTTTACCAAGCGCTCTGGGTACAGGCTGATTACGCCGGCAGATCCATGGCATTCGCCGGATTTGGAACAGGCGTCGTCGTTTTGGCGGTGTTGGGCTGGTTGGTCATGCACTACAGTGCGCGTCTACCGTTGCGCCAGTTTTTCAACATTACTGGTCTTCTCATGTTTGTGCTGGCGTTGATTTTCGCCGGTAAGGGTGTCGCCGCCCTGCAGGAAGCTGGCTATGTTCCCGTGATCCCGGTCGGTATCCCGCGTATCGAACTATTAGGCATCTATCCTAATCTGCCTGGTTTGTTACTGCAGCTCGGGCTGTTGCTTCTGGCGCTGTATCTATGGTTCGTTCTGCCCGGCAAGCGGGCCGCTGCGGCCTGACCCAAACGGAACGGTCTGCGGAAACCGCCGGGGTGGGTCACGCTCGCTCTCGTCGCTTGTTCCCAAGGGCAGCCTGGTGAAAGCCTATGCTAAAAGAGATGATTCGATTTCTTGAACTGAAAATTCCGCCAGTATTACTGGTGATGCTCACCATGTTATTCATGTTTTTTTCGAGTAAAGTCGAATTGTTCTCAGTGGATGCTGGAACTTACGGTATGGTCGTGTCTGTGATGTTTCTTGTTGCGGGCGCGGTCTTTTCCATATTGGGAGTTGTAGAGTTTCGGCGCGCAAGAACGACCGTAAATCCAATTAAGCCGGGGAAGTCCAGCTCATTAGTAGATTCAGGGGTATATCGCGTTACCCGAAATCCGATGTATGTTGGTTTCTTCATTATCCTGCTTGCTTTCGCCTTTCTGCTGTCTAACCTGCTTTCATTAGTTATAAGCTTTTGCTTCATACCGTATATGTCTTATTTTCAAATATCGCCAGAGGAGAAGGCATTGTCCGCATTGTTTGGTGAGGAATTCGAAAAATACAAATCAAAAGTGCCTAGGTGGTTGTAGACATTATCAGTCGTTCAAGCCAACCGCGTTACGCGAGTCGCCTTGACGCCCAGGCGTTTGCACACTGCCCTTCAAGGAGACTCCGTGAATTGCTTGCACTTGCACGGTCGATCCGTGCTTCCGGGACCGGGCCGATAGAGACTGGGTCCGATAAGATAAAGTTCCAAGGTGGTATTTAGTATCCGCATAGTCATGACCGAAAAAGAATTCACCCCAGCCCTTGGCCACGCGTTTCTCACACCTTTCTATGATTTGGCCATCGGTCTACTTACTCGAGAACGCCTCTGGCGCGGGAATTTGGTCGAACTGGTGATTCCCGATATTGGAGACCGAATACTCGATGTCGGATGCGGAACTGGTTCGCTGGCTATTCGGTTGAAAGCGATGGCTCCCCGCTCCGAGGTAATTGGTCTGGACCCGGACCCCGAGGTTCTCGCGAAAGCTCGAGACAAAGCCAAAAAGCAAGGCGCGGACGTTCGCTGGAAGCAAGGATTTCTCACTGCGGAGACGGCCGCAGAAATAGGAGTGGTATCGAACGTAGTATCGAGCCTAGTCCTTCATCAAACGCCAATTCAGGAAAAGACGACGATCCTGTCGTTAATGCTTGAGGTACTCAGACCCGGAGGGGTGCTTCACATTGCTGACTATGGTCTTCAGCGAACGACGTTGATGCGAATATTATTTCGTAGAACGGTACAGACGATAGATGGTATAGAAGACACCCAGCCCAACGCCGATGGTTGCCTGCCTGACATGATCGCGTCTTGCGGATTTCAGAACGTTGAAGAGATCAACGTAATACCAACGATGACAGGTTCGATTTCGCTCTATCGGGCAACACGTCCGCATTGATGAGGGCCGTCCAGTAACGGTAGCCGGACGTAGTAGGCATTGGGAAGATCGCTCTAAAGGAGCATTTAGCCGCATTGCGGACAGCTCGTTTCGAGTCGCTAATCCGCAGTAGATGCGGCAAGCTTGAGTCTGCGGCTGCGAAGCCGATGATTCATGCAATGTTCGCGATCCGGAGTAACCCGAATTGGGATGTTGGCAAAGAGCGATACTGATGCAGCACCAAGGCCAGGGAAAACGAGCGGTCTGGCGACGTGGCGGTCGAGCGGTGATGCGGCAAGCGCTCCTACCGTAGCAAAGCGGAGTACTTTGAGAGTAAGATGATCTGATGCAGCGATGGATATTCCATTTCGTGGTATTTACGGTGCTCTTCGCGAGTGTCGAAAGCTTCGTCGATCTCGCTTACGCCGGGCACCCGCATCCCAACGAGCAAAGCTCCGCGGTCGATGGGCCGCACGATGGACTCGTATCGGGGGAGTGCGATAATTGTGGACATTGCTTAAACGGCCACCTCCCAAGCATCATCGCTCAGGATTCGGCAACGCTGCTTTCACCGAATAGCTACTGTTCCCCCGCGATTGCTACTAGCCTAGCCAACCAAGGCCACGCCCCACCCACACCACCACCGAACGCCTGATTCAGCCTCCAAATTTGTCTTTGCAGACCGTGCTCTTCGCCGGTCCGCAGGGTAGTCGTTTACGAACGGAAGCTGGCTCATGCAATACGTACATTTTTCCCGACTGTTGTGGCTCGGTGTTACCGCACTGATAGCTTTCGCCGAAGTCGCCGTCGCCGACCCCGGCGCCGCGTCTGCGGCAATCTGGTGCCCAACCGCCTATGGCGAGCAACCCGCGCTTTCGCCGCGTGGGGATCTCACATTGGATGATGTTATTGGCGCGGTGCGCTCGGCGTCACCCGAGTTACGGATCGCGGTGCTTGAAGCCGTCGCGGCACACCACGACGCAGCACAGGCGGCGCGTAAAAATAATCCCGAGCTGTCTCTTGAGACCGAAAACTTCGCCGGCGGTGGACCGTTCGGTGGATTTGATCAGGCCGAATCGACATTCGCCCTCAGTCAGACTTTCAGGATGGGGGACAAGCGCCGCCTCGAAGCCCGCGCCGCCGAAGCCCGCGCCGCCGTGGCGGATTCCAACCGCCTCGTCGTGTTGCGCGCCGCTGAACTCGAAGCAGCACGTCGCTTCTATGAACTCGCGGGCGCCACCACGACCGGACGGTTCGCCGCCGAAGTGCTCGATGTCTCGGAGGCGTTTGAGCAGGCGGTCGCACAGAGGGTAAACGTAGGTAAATCTCCGCCCACGGACCTTGCACGTACCCGCGCCAGTACGGCGATGGCGCGTGCCGCGGCGGCGGATGCACATGCCGCTGCTACTGCGGCACGCTACGCGCTCGCGCGCCTATGGGGCGAAAGCGTACCGTCATTCGATGCCCCTGTCGTTGACCTGGAATCACCCGTGTCGTTGCCCATCGATGGCGCACCTTCTACGCTCATCGAGTCACATCCGCGGTTCGTCGCGGCGCGATCGCGGGAATCCGCACACCACGCGGAGCTTCAGTTTTCCCGCTCTTTGGCCTATCCCGATCTGACCGTTGGTCTGGGCGTACGACGCTTCGAGGCCGGTGGCGGTGATGCCCTGGTCGCCAACGTCAATTTGCCGCTACCGTTGTTCGACCGCAATCAGGACGCCATTGAGGCATCCCGTATCCGCATTGGGGGAGCCGAAGCCGTTGTCGTCGCGTCGCGGCTCGCGCTGACGGCGGAACTCGCGCAGGCGCTCGCCCGGGCAAAGGGCGCCGAATCGCGCCGCGCTGCGCTGGTCGATGATGCGCTGCCGGCGGCCATGCAGGCCGAGCGTGGGACGCGCGAAGGTTACGACGCCGGCAAATTTAATTTGACCACCGCGCTCGACGCCCGCTCCGCGCTGATCGATGTACAGATGGAGGCGATCCGAGCGAGCCTCGCCGCGCGCCTCGCCGAAGCCGAGGCGCGTGCGCTGGCGAGCGTTGCACCATTCGACGTTGCCGCTTGCCCTGGAGAACCACGATGAAACTACAAAGAAGAAACGGCTTGAATACCATTTGGCTCGGTCTGTTCATGTTGGGTATTGCCGGCTACGCGCTCGGCGCGTCAAATCATGACGACGAACACCGGTCTGAAGAAGCCGCTCTAACGCCGTCTGGACACGAAGACGACCATGGCTCCGATGACGATCATGGATCCGACGATGATCATGAATCGGATGATGATCATGGGTCTGAAGAGGCAGTACGAATGTCGTCTTCACAGGCTAGTGTGTTCGGTATCATCGTTGGCATAGCGGCTCCGGCACCGTTACCCGGCGAGGTCGAGCTACCGGCCGAGGTTCGCTTCGACGCGAACAAACTCGCCAAAGTGGTTCCGCGCGTGAGTGGGATTGTGCAATCCCTGGCAGTCACCGAAGGCGATCGCGTCGACGCGGGTCAGGTGCTTGCGGTTCTGGATAGTCGCGACCTGGCGGCGCTTAAAGCCGATTTTCTCGAAGCTGCTGCGTCTGAGAAGCTGGCGGCGGTGACCTTCGCGAGAGAACAGCGTTTGCGCGACGATGGCGTGACCTCCGAGGCGGAATACTTACAGGCGCAGGCATCCCTGGCGGCTGCGCGGGCCGTAAGAGTGAGCGCGGAGACGAAGCTCCATGCGGTTGGTGTCCCCCATGAGGCCCTAGCTAGTCTGGCGAACGTACCGGACGGTGCGCTTGGGCGCTATCGTATGACCAGCCCCCTTGCCGGTACCGTCATCACGCGCCTCATTTCGTTGGGTGAGGCGCTGCCGGCCGGCGAATCCGGCGGCGGGGCCGCTTTCATCGTAGCTGATGACGACACCGTTTGGGTCGACATTGATATCTATGCAACCGATCTCGCGCTCGTGGACGCCGGCGCTGCCGCGACCTTGCATAACGACGCCGGCCAAATCGTCGCCGACGGCCAGATCGCGTTCGTCACACCACAGCTCGCGGAATCCTCCCGTACTGCCACGGCCCGAATGATTCTTGATAACACGAACGGTGCGCTGCGTCCCGGTCAGTTCCTCACCGCCCGCATCGGCAGGCAAAACGTCGGCGATCGGATCCGCGTGCCGAGCGGTGCGGTGTATGAGGTCGAAGGCCGACCTGTCGTGTTCGTGCCGGTCGAAGGCGGATTCGCGCCGCGCGAAGTCGCCGTCGGCGCTCAATCCGCGGGGTTCGTCGAAATCCTGTCGGGACTCGCTTCCGGCGAGCGCTACGTTGCGCAAGGGGCATTCACACTGAAGGCTGAACTCGAGAAGAGCGCCTTCGGTGACGGTCATGCGCACTAAGGAAACGGCTATGTTCAAATTAATGTATCACATCAGCCGGGGCGGATTGCTCGCCGGAATCGCTGCGCTTGCGATGGCCCTTGGCGGAATATGGGCCTTTCGTGCGCTGCCGGTCGATGCTTTCCCCGACGTCACGCCGTCGCTCGTGCAGGTGTTCACCGAGACTGAAGGGCTTGCGCCAGAAGAGGTCGAGCGGTACGTGACGTTCCCGATCGAGATTGCGATGGCCGGCTTGCCGAAGCTCAAGCGCATTCGCACAGTCTCAAACTTCGGTCTCTCCGTCGTCAACATCTACTTCGAGGACGGCACCGACGTTTATTTCGCACGCCAAGTAGTCGGAGAGCGCTTGTCGGAGGCGCGAGATGCGATACCTGCCGGGTTCGGCGAACCCCGGATGGGGCCGATTTCGACCGGCCTCGGCATCATCCTCTACTACATGCTAGTTGACGACACCGGCACGCGCAGCCTGGTGGAGCTTCGCGAAATCCAGGACTGGACGATCAAGTATCAACTCCAAACCGTGCCGGGCGTCACGGAGGTGCTATCGCTCGGCGGATTCGAAAAACAATACCAGGTCCAGATCGATCCTGCTGCGCTTCTGCGCTACGACATCTCGGTCGCGAACGTGGTTGCCGCGCTAGAGGCCGGCAATCGCACCACTGGTGCGCAGTTTCTCGAACTCGACGCCGAACAGTACGTCGTACGCGGTATCGGCCTCGCACGTGATCTGGAAGACCTCGGCGATGTAGTACTGAAGGTAGACGATGGTACCCCGATCCGCGTACGCGACATCGCGCGCCTCGAAATCGGGGGTGGCGTTCGTCAGGGACTGGCGACCGCGGACGCCGCCGGGGAGGTCGTCGCGGGGCTCGTGCTGAAGCTTTATGGTGAGAACACGTCGAAGGTAATCGCCGCCGCGCGGAAACGCTTCGACGAAATTAATGCGACGCTTCCCGACGGAGTCCGGGCCGTGCCGTATTACGACCAGGCGACGCTCGTCAATAAGGCGTCGGCAACCGTCACGAACGCATTGTGGCAAGGCGCGCTACTTGTCGCTGTCGTCGTGGTTGTCTTTCTCAGTGGATGGCGACCCGGCCTGGTTGTCGTGTTGTCAATCCCGTTCTCGGTCGGTTTCGCGTTCATTATGATGATGGCCCTCGATATCTCAGCGAATCTGATGTCGTTGGGCGGTGTTGCGATTGCGATCGGCATGATGGTAGATGGGGCCATCGTCATCGCAGAGAACGTCGATCGCGTTTTGAGGGAGCGGCCGGGCGAACATCGCCGCACCGCGGTCGCGGAGGCGGCTGCCCAGCTCATCGCACCGCTTTTCGCCGCGGTGTCCGTAGTGATCATCGTGTTCCTTCCGTTATTCGCACTGCAGGGTGTCGAAGGCAAGACGTTCAAGCCGCTAGCCGCCGCAGCCGCGCTCGCGATGTTGGGCTCGTTGATTTATGCCGTGCTGATCGCACCGGCGCTTGCCTGCAGCGTGATGAGGCCGGCGAAGGGCTCGGGTACTGGAAAGGAAGTGGGTCTCATAGGCCGGACCCTCGGCCGCGTGATGGCCTTCTTGGTGCGCCGCCGCCCGTTGGCCGTGATATTGGCGTTACTGCTACTCGGCGTGGGCGCCATGGTGGTACCGCGCCTTGGATCGGAATTCACCCCGACCTTGGAGGAAGGCGACATTCTTCTCAGGACGACCATGGCGCCGTCCATTTCTCTCAGCGAAGCGCGGACGACGATGACGCGCCTCGAGCGGCGGATTTTGGACACATTCCCGGAAGTCAACCGCGTAGTATCCCGTATTGGGCGCGGCGAAGTCGGCGCGCACGCCGATCCGACCAACAGCGCCGAGTCCTTCCTCGCGCTGAAACCAGAAACCGAATGGCGTCCCGGTTTGTCACCCGAGGATCTCAGGACGGAGATATCTGCAGCGCTGTCCGACTTTCCCGGGGTGCTGGTCAACATCAGTCAACCTATAGCGATGTCCGTCGACGAGCTACTGACGGGTACCAAGGCCGAATTGGCGGTAAAAATCTTCGGGCCCGACATGGATGAGCTCAAGACTGCCTCCGAAGGGCTGCAGGTTCTCTTACAGGGCGTGGACGGTGCCTCCGATGTACAGGCGGACCAGATCACAGGTGCGCCGCAGCTCCAGATCCGTCTCGACCGTTCCGCGATGGCCCGCTACGGCGTTGCGATTGCGGACGCGCTGTCCGCGGTGCGTGCGGCGGTGGGGGGCGCGGAGGCCGGCGTGGTATTCGAAGGCGTACGCCAGTTTCCGGTAATCGTACGGTACGTGGAAGGTGCGCGCTCGACCCCGGCAGCGATCCGCCGGCAGATCCTGGAAACGCCGGGCGGCGCGCGTATTCCACTCACCGCGATCGCCGAGGTCGAGGCCGTGATTGGACCGCGCCAGATCACGCGTGAGGATGGTGAACGTTTCATTACCGTCCAGGCCAACGTGCGCGGTAGGGATATTGGTTCGTTCGTTGCTGAAGCGCAGGAACGCGCGGGGGCCGAACTTTCCTTACCGCCCGGTTATCGGGTGGTTTGGGGCGGCCAGTTCGAGTTGCAGCAGGAAGCGAATGCGCGGTTCGCAGTCGTACTGCCGGTGACGTTGGGCATCGTCCTGCTCGTGCTGCTATTGACGTTCGGGCGTCTGCGTTCCGCGTTTTTGATCCTGCTGAACATTCCGTTAGCGTTGACCGGCGGGGCGCTGGCACTGTGGCTTGCGGGCATTCCACTCTCGGTGCCCGCTACGGTTGGCTTCATTGCGCTGTTCGGTATCGCACTGGGCAACGGCATGGTGCTGGTGAGTTACCTCGATCGATTCGCGCTCGACGGCCGGCAGTTAGACGCGGCGGCCATCGAAGCCGCCGAACTGCGCGCCCGTCCGGTGTTGATGACGGCCATCACCACCGCGTTGGGCCTCGCACCACTGCTCGCGGCGACCGGGGTCGGTGCCGAAGTGCAGCGGCCGCTCGCAACCGTCGTCGTGGGCGGACTTATCAGTTCGACGATCCTAACGCTGCTTGTGCTCCCGGCCGTGCACAAGTGGTTCGCGCCGCGACCGGCAGAGGCGACCCGCCCGCATCACGACCCGACTCTCGCACACCATCTGGAACCGGAGATTGGCAAGTGAAGCCAGTTCTCAATAGGTATCGACCCGCCTGTACATCGGCGGTTCTGCGATACCACGATTTGCAACGGGATCAATAATGCAACTGCAAGACGTTCAACGTAACTATGGTGCCGCAGCCGGAAACTATGACTTCTGGGCTAATCTGATCTTTCATCGCCTGCTCGGTCTCTATCAGTGGAGAGAGCGGACTATTGAGGCACTTTCCAACCTCCAAGGGGCCCGTGTGCTGGATATCGGCTGTGGCACGGGTAACAATTTTCCCCTACTCATGTCCCGTATCGGCCCTCAGGGTCAGCTCGTCGCCGTCGACTATTCCGAAGCGATGCTCGAGCAGGCCCAGGCGCGCGTACGGAGTGCGCAATGGTCCAACGTAACCCTGTTACACGACGATGCCGCGAGTTTGAAGCAGGTCGAGGGCCCGTTCGATGCCGCGCTGTCCGTGTGGTGCCTGGGTATCGTGCATGATTTGTCCGCTGCGCTCACAAATATGCTCCGGCTCGTGCGTCCCGGCGGCCGCGTCGCGATTCTCGACTTCGATCGATCCTGCCCCGATCACGGTTTGCTGCGCTGGTTGTATCCGCTTTATTCGCGGCTACTCATCGTTACCGGCATCGATGCGCCGGAAGACCTGGATGATGCCCGTTTGCAGGCTCGCTGGCGCCGAGGACTCGAGATACTCGAATCCAACCTAGTTAACTTAAAGGTAGACCGCTATTTCCACGATACGGGCATCTTGGTGCACGGAACGAAAAACGGTGGAGGCGCAAGGCCCGGTTGCGATCACTCCGAAAAGGAAACTGAGCCCTCGTGAGCGACAATCATCACCATCCGGATCTTGCCGGCCGCCGATTGTGGCTTGCGGTCTTCGTCAATATCGTGCTGACACTGGCACAAATCGTCGGCGGCATTATCGCCGGAAGTCTTGCGTTGATCGCGGACGCCCTGCATAACTTCAGCGACGCCGGGTCGTTATTGCTCGCATTGCTTGCGCGACGCATTGCACGCCGATCGGCCGATGAAGTTATGACGTTCGGTTACGGACGTGCAGAAGTCATCGCCGCACTGATCAACTTTACGACGCTCATCGTAATCGGCATTTATCTGATTTATGAAGCAGTGGCCCGCGCGATCGACCCTCAGCCGATTGCGGGTTGGATCGTTGTAGTCGTTGCAACAGTCGCGCTTGTCATCGACCTAGTCACCGCTTGGCTCACCTACGCTCTCTCCAAAGGAAGCATGAATATTCGCGCAGCGTTCGTGCACAATATTTCAGACGCGCTAGCCTCCATCGGTGTGATTATCGCAGGAACGCTCGTCATCTTGTTCGGCTGGCGGCTTGCCGATCCGATTGTTACTTTGCTCATAGCGGGCTACGTCCTTTATCACGGCGTCTCGGAGATAGGGAGCGCGATCCGTATCCTGATGTCGGGTGCGCCGGCCGGTATGAACATCAATGAGGTGGATCGAGCGCTTCAGGGGGTCGATGGGGTCCTATCGGTTCATCACGTTCACTTGTGGGCGATCGATGAACATCGCCGGTCGCTCGAAGCACACGTCGTGACGGATATGACTTCGCCGGTTGATGCGGAAATACTGAAGGTAACGCTCAAGAAACTCGTTCGGCAACGGTTCGATATCACCCATACGACGCTGGAGCTGGAGTACTTGGACGCCGCCGCATCTTGCGACGACAAGGAACATTGTGCTTGAGGGAGAAAAGGGTGTTGGAATGCGGGGGCGCGATAACGACAGATAGCTTGAAGTAAGGTCGGCTACTGGTGCTCGTGCTGTCGACGAGCGCGGTCGCGTTGATTTGGGTCCACGAGAATATACGAGCTGCATCTACCGCTTAGGTCTATCCCAGCAAGGTCCCATTGGTCATTGAGATCATATGCTGACGAGGAACGAGCATGGATATTTCACTCGGTTTGCGTTCACTTCTCTTTGTTGGTGGGTTCGTCATTTCGTCGTGTGCATTGATTGACACGTACGTCGACGCTCCGGGCGTCGATATCGAGCGGATCGCGACAACGACAGGCTCTATTGCGTCGGCGAGTTTTATGGAAGACCGATACGGTTTCTATCTACGGGGTTCGGTTCGTCCGAGGTCGATCAATAAGATACCGCTCTCCGGCCATATTGATATCGCGATCACCGGGCCGGACGGGGCGAGCACGAAGTGCATGACGACGCGGCACCGGAACCCGCCACGCAAGGTTCGCAGACCGTTTTTCGTTCGGTTCGAGAAGTTGCCGGAACCTGGAAGCGTAGTGCGTGTGTGGCATCATGGCGGCGCTATTCACAATGGTTGTGTTACATAAACTGGCGGTCATGCGCTTATCCCCGGCGGGGACGGGGCCGGGATAACGAATATGGCATCTTTGTGCGCACTGATTCTAATGCTTGTGATCGAGTTGAGTGTCGAATTCGAGCGGTTCTTGACAACCGTCGGGCGTCGCGGCCGAGAAATTCTCGGCCGCGAAGATGCTTCGCAATAGTGTGTTTAGGTTAGGCGGAGGGTGTCCTGATTTCTGTGTGTGAGCCGGTTAGTGATTTCACGCGGTTAAT
>CAXBJY010000077.1:0-26525 GCA_963976285.1 uncultured Gammaproteobacteria bacterium | reverse complement strand
GCGGCTGTCCTGGCTCGCGCTCGACGCCGCCGGTCTGCACGTCGATCTGTCGAAAAATCCGCTCGACCGGGCCGCCCTCGACAAATTGCTCGCGCTCGCTACGGAGCGCCGGCTCGCGGCCGGCATCGCCGCACTGTTCGCCGGCGAACACGTCAACGTCACGGAAGACCGGCCGGCATTGCACACGCTGCTGAGAACTCCGGCGGGCGCCCCCGTCGACGCAGCCCTCGCCGATCGGCACGCCGACGTGCTGCGGGTAAGACAGCAAATCGCGACGCTCGCAGGCAGTATCATCAGCGGGGAATTGCGCGGCTTCAGTGGCAAGCCGGTGCGCGACGTCGTGAACATCGGGATCGGCGGTTCACACCTCGGGCCCCAGGTTGTCTGCGAGGCACTGCGCGCCCGGTGCAACACGAACATCGGTGTGCACTTTGTCTCGAACGTGGACGGCGGTGACATCGAGACGGTGCTTGCCCGGCTCGATCCGGCGACGACCCTGTTTATCGTTGCCTCGAAATCGTTTACGACCGCGGAGACGCTGTTGAACGCACGTACCGCGAGAACCTGGCTCAGCCAAAGCGCGCCTGATGCGAAATCGATCGCGCCGCAGTTTGTCGCGGTGACGTCCCAGCCGGCTCGCGCAACGGAATTCGGTGTTGCCGAAACGAACATCTTCCCGATGTGGGACTGGGTTGGCGGACGGTATTCCCTGTGGTCGGCGATCGGCCTGAGTATCGCGATCGCAACCGGGGTGGACGGCTTCGATGGCCTGCTCGCCGGCGCCCACGCGATGGATGAGCACTTCCGCACGACGAGTGCCGCGACGAATATTCCGGTAATGCTCGGCCTTACAGCGATCTGGAACAATAATTTTATCGGCTGCGACAGTCTCGCGATCGTGCCTTACGACGATCGACTGCAGCGCCTCACGGAATACCTGCAGCAGCTGGAAATGGAGAGTAACGGAAAACGCGTGTCGAGCGACGGCACCGACGTCAGCGTAGATACCTCGCCGGTTTTGTGGGGCGGGGTGGGTACGAACGTCCAGCACGCGTTTTTTCAACAGCTCCATCAGGGCACCCGCCGCACCGCGATCGACTTCCTCGTCGCACTGACGAATCCGGTCGCAAACCGGGACCATCAGGACATGCTCGTCGCGAACTGTTTCGCCCAGGCGGAAGGTCTGATGTCCGGTCGCGCGGGCGCTGCCGCCGACGGATCGGATCCGCTCGCTGCCCATCGGGCCTGCCCCGGTAACCGGCCGAACACGATGATCGTGTGTGAGGCGCTAACGCCGGAATCGCTCGGCGCATTGCTGGCGATGTACGAACACAAAACGTACACACAGGCGGTAATCTGGGGAATCAATCCGTTCGATCAATGGGGCGTGGAACTTGGCAAGGGTCTCGCGGATTCAATCCTCGCGGAATTCCGGCGTGGCAGTGCGGCCAGCCACGATCCCTCGACCGCCGACC
This sequence comes from uncultured Gammaproteobacteria bacterium, assembly GCA_963976285.1. Lineage (GTDB taxonomy): Bacteria > Pseudomonadota > Gammaproteobacteria > UBA11873. The sequence continues at coordinate 25,050 of CAXBJY010000077.1, read as the reverse complement.
TGATCACGCGCTACCTGCGTACGCGCGGTTAAGCGCGCCGCCAAATTCACGCGCCCGCGCGCAGGCTGCGCACCGCCATTTCGTTCGTCGACGAGAGGCGATCAACGAGCACCCGCAGAAATACCTTGTAGAAGCGCAACTGACATTCCGGGGTCACCTGTTCGATCAGGTTGGAATTCACTTTCATCAGCGACGCCGGTTTCGTAGCCGTGACGGTGGCGCTGCGTTTGATCCGGTTGAGGTAACCCATCTCGCCAAAACAGTCTCCCAGGTGCAGCTCGCTGAGGCGTTGCCCGCCTTTCGATACGAGTACCGCTCCGGCCGTGATGATGAAGAACGCATCGTCGACATCTCCCTCTTTGATGATCACCTCATCGACATCAACCTCTTGCCACACGCTCGCGCGAATGATTTCCCAGATTTCGGAATCGGGGAATCCGCGAAAGAAGTCGAGGTCTTTCACGTAATCGAACTTTTCCTGCGCCGGGATATCCGACTGCGGCTGATCGAGATGCGTGAACAGCATGCTCAGCGCCGACGCGAAGTCGAGTCCCGTGCGGTACCGCCGCTGAGGCGACTTCTCGAGTGCCCTGAAAATAATCCCCTCGAGCAAATCCGGCAGGTCGCTGCGGAAATGCTTCATCGGGATCGGATCTTCGTTGATAACTTTGTGAATCAGGCTCGAAAACGTTTCACCGCCGAACGGGTGGTGTCCGGTGAACATTTCATAGGCAACGATCCCGAGCGAGAACAGGTCTGTCTGGTTCGTGATCTCGTCTTCCTGCACCTGCTCGGGCGACATATAACGCGGTGAACCGACAAACCCCATCGGCATCGTTTCGGACATATCGCTGCGCGCAATGTGCGCGATACTGAAGTCGGCAATTTTGACATCCTTGTCGGCCGTGAGCAGGATGTTCGTCGGCTTTATGTCGCGATGGATAACGCCCTGCTTATGCGCGTAGTCGAGTGCCTTCGCGCATTTGAAGATAATTTCGGCCGCGACACCGATCGGCAACAGGTTATCGCTGCGGCAGTGTTCCTTGATTGTCGTGCCGCTGTCGACGAGCTCCATAACGATGAAGCATTTGTCCTCGTCCACACCGGCATCGAAAATGTCGAGAATGTTCGGGTGACGCAGCATACCGGCCGTATGCGCTTCATTGAAAAACATTTTACGGAACCGTTCGCCGGACGCCTTGTCTTTCAGTGCGTCGGCCAGCGCAAGCTTCACCGCTACCGGCCGGCCAATGTACGGATCGTAGGCGGCAAAAACCGCGCCCATGCTGCCGCGGCCCACCTCGTGGCTGATCTCGTATTTACCGAGCGTTTCCGGGATCGGTGCAGTCATGATTCACAGGAGATATATGCGTTTTCCGGGCCTGACCAGGGACTCTCTGGGACGAACTGGGCTGACCGCAGGCAGTTATGCGTGCCAACGGGCGAACGCGGCGCGGCACCGCGGCGCAGTCCGTTATAATGACCGCATGGCCCTGTACGATCAATCCGTGAACCCGCCCGCCCCGTGAACCGATTATTTTTCGTTGCCGCCGCTTTTCTCGCCTGTGCGGCGTTCGCCGCCGGACTATATCTCGCGGTGACGATGCATGGCGATGATGCGCCATCGATCGACGGCTTCCTGTGGCCTGAGCCCCCGCGTCTGTCCGCTTTCGAACTCGATCGCGACGATGGCGCGAAGTTAACCGAACAGGACTTCATGGGGCGCTGGACGCTCGTCTTTTTTGGCTTTGCAAATTGTCCGGACGTCTGTCCGACCACGATGAACACGCTCGCTCAGGTAGTGGAAAAACTGAACGCCGACCCGACACTCGCCACGGTGCCGCAGGTTATCTTCGTGTCCGTCGATCCGGAAAGGGACAAGCCGGAGATACTGCGCGAGTACGTTGATTATTTCAACGAGGACTTTATCGGCGCAACGGCCGATGAGGAACGTCTGTCGCACTTTGCCGCGCAATTCGGCGTGCTGTACATGAAAATCGAAACTCCCGGGCAAGACACCTACACGATGGACCACTCGGCCTCGGTCCTGCTCGTCGATCCGGCGTTGAATACGGTCGGCCTGTTTTCTCCGCCGCACCGCGTCGACGGGATAACGCGGAGCGTCACACAAATCATCGACTATCTCGGGGACGAATAAATGACCGCGTGCAGACTTGTCATGTTTCTTGCGCTTGTGGTGAGCCTGCCGGCGCATGCGGCAACGACGTGCGACGCCCTGACCGCGACGGGCGCGTGGGTACGCGAACCGCCGCCCGTGGCCAACGTGGCAGCGGGTTATGTGTCACTGACAAATACCGGCAACGGGCCACTTACGGTCGCGCGTATCGAGAGTGATTGCTGCGGTTCCGTCATGATGCACGATACCGTCAGCGATGGTGACCGCGTACGCATGATGCATCTCGACTCGCTGCACCTCGGGGCCGGAGAAACCGTGGACTTCGTGCCGGGCGGCAAACATTTGATGTTGATGGCACCGCGCAAGCCCCTGCGGGCCGGGGAATCACTCGGGCTGGACTTTATCTGTGATGACGGCGGCACCCGGCGGATCGCATTTGACATCATGAAAGCGCGCTAGGGGCGCGCACGCTGCAATGCCGGGCATCGACCGACTGCTGACGCTGCCGCAATACGTGGCGCCACATCATGCCCTGTCGCGGCTTGCGGGCAGGATCGCGCGGATCCGGCATCCTGGGGTCCGGACATTCCTGATTAAATCGTTTCTCGCGTTCTACGATGTCGATCTCGACGAGGCCGAACGGTCATCGATCGACGACTACGCGAGCTTCAACGATTTTTTTACCCGCGCGCTGCAGCCGCATGTTCGCCCGCTGGCAAGAGACCCGAACGCACTCGTCAGCCCGGCCGACGGTGCGATCAGCCAGATTGGAACGCTCGCGCGCGACCGCCTGCTGCAGGCGAAAGGCCGTGACTATTCGCTCGCGGCATTACTCGCGCTCGATGCGTCCGCGGCCGCGCGCTATCGCGACGGCAATTTCCTCACGGTCTATCTCGCCCCGCATAACTACCATCGTGTACACGCCCCGTTCGGCGGCCGAATCACCGCAATCCGCTATGTACCGGGCCAGCTGTTCTCGGTAAATCAGCGCACCGCGCGGTGCGTCGACAGGTTGTTCGCGCGTAACGAGCGGGTCGTGGTTGAATTCGAAACGGCGCACGGCCAGATCGCGGTGATCCTCGTCGGTGCGATGCTCGTTGCGTCGATGGAATTGACGGTGTGCGATCTGTCCGCGGCGACAAGCGCGGTAATGAACGGGAGTGCAGCGTGTAATGCGCCCGCCGGCGGCGACTTCGGCAGCCTCGAGCGCGGAGACGAACTTGGCCGCTTCAACATGGGGTCGACCGTCATCATCGTCGGCGAAGCGCAGCGATGGCAATGGCTGCCCGAACTCCACGCCGGCTCGGTGCTGAGGATGGGCCAGGCGCTGACGACCGCGGATCGAAGCGGCGCCCGCTAGCGGTCGCTGGCCGACGGCTCGCGGGCAACCGGTCTGCGGAGCGGGTGAATCACGCCGCCGTCACTTCCCCCGGCCCCACTCCGTGACGGTACTGCCCCGACGCCGGTTTACGCGCCGGTGAAAGCCTGGATGCCGGTTTGGGTGCGGCCGAGTATGAGCGCGTGCACGTCGTGCGTACCTTCGTAGGTATTCACGGATTCAAGGTTCAGCAAATGGCGAATCACGTGAAATTCATCGGAAATTCCGTTGCCACCCAGCATGTCGCGGGCCGTACGCGCGATCTCGAGTGCCTTGCCGGCATTGTTACGTTTGATCAGCGAAATCATTTCCGGTGCCGCTTCGCCGCGTTCGATCAGGCGGCCGACCCGCAACGACGCGTTCAGGCCGAGCGCAATCTCGGTTTGCATATCGGCAAGCTTTTTCTGGATCAACTGGTTCGCCGCAAGCGGGCGGCCAAACTGCGAACGTTCGAGCGTGTAATTGCGTGCGACATGCCAGCACGCTTCCGCGGCCCCCATCGCGCCCCATGAGATGCCGAAGCGTGCGCTGTTGAGGCACCCGAACGGGCCGCCCAGGCCGCGCGCGTTCGGCAATTTGTTCGCGGCCGGCACGAACACCTCGTCCATGACTATCTCGCCGGTCATCGACGCGCGCATCGAGAATTTACCCTCGATTTTCGGCGTCGAAAGCCCTTCCATGCCGCGCTCGAGGATGTAACCGCGAATCACGCCTTCGTCATCCTTGGCCCAGACCACGAACACGTCGGCCATTGGCGCGTTGGAGATCCACATCTTGTTGCCGCTCAAGCGAAAACCGCCATCGACACTGCGCGCGCGCGATTTCATCGAGCCGGCATCGGAACCATGATCGGGCTCGGTCAGCCCGAAACACCCGACCCACTCCCCGCTGGCGAGTTTTGGCAGGTATTTCTCGCGCTGGGCCTCGTCGCCATAGGCGTAGATCGGCTGCATCACGAGCGAGGACTGAACACTCGCGGCCGAGCGAAAGCCGGAATCGACGCGTTCGATCTCGCGCGCTATGAGTCCGTAACACACGTAGCCGAGCCCGGCACAGCCGTATTTCTCCGGCAGCGTCGCGCCGAGCAGCCCAAGCTCACCGAGTTCGCGGATTATTTCCCGATCGAAAGATTCGTCGCGAAAACTCTTCACGACGCGCGGCATCAGCTTTTCCTCGGCGTACTTGCGCGCGGTTTCCTGAACGAGGCGTTCTTCGTCGCTCAAATCCGATTCAAGCAGGAACGGATCCTCCCATTTGAATGCGCCATTGATCATTTTCTTCGGTGCGGTGTCGTCGTTAGGCCGTGCTGACATAAATCTTCCTCTGTCGGGTAGCGGGCGCCGCGGGGCTGCCTCAGACCGCTTTCAGGTCGCGCGCGCCGTCACGCGCGTCCGTCCGGTTGTAACCGTCCCGCGTCTGCGGGAATTTTCGCTCCAGGATACGGGTAGCAATCACCGTGCGCAGGATCTGCGCGGTTCCGCCACCGATCGTAAACATGCGCGCATCACGCACGATGCGCTCGATCGGCGTATTGCGCGAGTATCCTTTCGCGCCGAACAACTGGAGTGCGTCGTTCGTCACTTTGATCGCCATTTCGGAGGCGAACAGTTTCGCCTGCGCGGCGGCATTCGCATCGGGGAACGGCGAGCCGTCCGCGCCGCGCGAACGCGCCGCGCTGTATATCATGAGCCGCGCCGCCTCGAGCTGCGTGCTCATATCCGCGAGGATCCACTGGAGCCCCTGAAATTCCGCGATCGGGCGGCCGAATTGCTCCCGCTCCAGCGTGAAGCGGCGGGCGCGCTCGTAGGCGCCGGCCGCGAGGCCGAGCGCGACGGTGCCGGCGCCAACGCGCTGCGCGTTATACGCGTTCATCAGGTCACCGAAACCGCGCTTGAATCCGGACGGCGGCATCAGCACCCGGGATTTGTCGATCACGAGATCCTCGAACAGGATTTCCGTTTCCGGAATTCCGCGCAGACCCATCGTCGGTTCACGCTGTCCGACGATGAGTCCCTGGTCTTCGTCGCGAATCGCGATAAAGCCGCCGATCCCGCGGTCTTCGCCCTGTTCGTCGAACACGCGGGCGAAGATCAGGTGAAAACGCGACACCCCGCCGCCCGTGATCCAGTGCTTCTTGCCGTTCAGAACATACTCGTCGCCGCGCTGGTCCGCGCGGCTCGTCATTTCCGTGGCGGCGCTCCCGGCCCCGGGTTCGGTGATACAGATCGCGGGCTTGTCGCCGTCGAGTACGAGTTCGGCGGCGAGACGTTTCTGCGCCTCGGTGCCGTACTGCATCACCGCCGAGATCGCCCCCATGTTCGCTTCGACGCTGATCCGCCCCGTCACCCCGCAGACTTTCGCCATTTCCTCGATCACGAGCGCCGCATCGAGGAAACTCAAACCGGCACCGCCGTATTCCCGCGGTATCGTCATGCCCATGAAACCGGCATCTTTCAGTGCCCGGACGTTGTCCCAGGGATACTGCTCGTCGCGGTCGACGTCGGCCGCGCGCGGTTCGATCACGCCGGTCGCGAGGTCGCGTGCGCGGGATTGCAGCTCGAGTTGTTCCGTTGTGAGTCCGTAGTGCACGTGTGCTTCCCCCTCGTTAGGCGATCGTGGCGGCGCGCGCCGCGGCGTACTTCGCACGCTCCGCGTTACCCAGTGCCTGCTGGACCTGCGCGTACTTGTTCCAGCTGCCCACACTCTGCGGACGCAAGGTCAGGCGCTGCGACAACAACGTCCTCGCGCGCGAGAACTGTTTCGCGCCGATCGTGGCGTCGATCAATATCTGCGTGAATATGTCACGCTGGGCATGGCTGCCGCCGATGGGCGACCATTGATCGCGCAGCGGCCACAGGCACTCGACGGCCTGTTCGAAGTCCCCATTCTCAAACGCGATAACGCCCTCGCACATCGGGATAACGATTCGGTCGGTTATCGATGCGGAATAATTATCAGGCGTGCTCGCGAATGATCTCAATGAAGCGAGATACCGATCGAGCACGTCGCTCCTGTTCGTCGCGGCCAGCGCAATGCAACTGTGCAGGTCCGTAAAAGACAGCACATGGTCGTCGATTTGTTTCTCCGCGTAGCCAACGAGGCCGTCCCAGCGGTCGCCGACGTCAACGCCCTGAAGCTCCAGCCGCTTCAACAGTGAGGCGCCGTTCTGGATATCCAGAAAGAACTCCGTATTCGAGGTGATGATCAAATCGTCGTAAATCTTCAGGACGAAATCGTAATCGCCTTTCTCGAGCCCGAACAACGCAAGATGCCACCAGTTGTGGCCCTGGAACGGGTTGCGGTCCGCCCATTCCTGCGGATCGCGGTCGAGCAGCGTGATCCCCTCATCGATGCGACCCTGCATTTCTAACACATGGGCAATCGAGTGAATCGCCCACAAATCGTCACCGTTCATGTCGATCGAACGGCGGCCGAACGGCTCTGCGCTCGCGTAATCGCCGCACTCCTCGAGACCGAAACACATCATGCCGAGCACGAAGCTGTATCCCGGGATCGACGCATCCCATGCGTCGAACACGCCGGTAACGGTATTGCGAATGACGTAACTGCGTCCCGTCCAGAACGTCGAATGGTGGTGCATTTTCAGCGCCAGCAGATCGTGCGGATACTCGGCGAGGATCGCCTCCCACGCCGCGGCGGCTTTATTCGTATTACCGGTGGCGAGACCTTCGAGCGCATCGGCGTGCAGCAGTTCGCGGGTACTCGCCGGGTCCACGGTCGCGCGAACGTGCTCGACGGCAGCCATCATTTTCGGGCGCACGACGATGGATTCGAGCATCGACATGATGTAGCCGCGCACAATATTCGCCATCGGAAATTGTGCGTCGATTTCAAGTGCGCCCTTGAGCACTTTCGGCGCGGCAAGCCGGTAATTCCACAGATCAACCAGCGACGCTTCGTAAATATCGAGGGCCGCCTGGTCGGCGCAGGTTATCTCGAGACCTCTGCAATCGGTGAGCATGGGTAAAATTCCTCAGACATGGTGTTCGTTTGCCGTCGCGAAACCGGGGTTGAGCGCCCGTCGCGACAGCGAAATTTTATTGCCGGCAAGTGCTCGACCCGCTGACGGCGCGCGCCGGCAGCCGGGCTATGTTCAGCCGGCGTAAGGGATGGTAACGATGATGCAAATCGACATAAGCGCGCCGGGCAGGATTCCGAGCAGGAATATCGCGAGGCCGTTCACGCTCAGTACAAGCTTCATGTCCTGGCTTGCCTCGAGCGCCGTGCGATCGTTCGCGGCGTCGAAATACATTAATTTTACGACACGCAGGTAGTAGTAGGCGCCGATTATCGAGAACAGCACCGCCACGCCGGCGAGCCATACGTAACCCGCGGCGATGACCTCCTTCAGTACGTACCATTTCGCCCAGAAGCCAGCGAACGGCGGCACACCCGCCATTGAGAACATCAATACGAGCATGATGAACGCAAACCACGGGCTGCGCTTCGCGAGGCCGCTGAAATCACCCAGCGTATCGGCTTCGGTATCGAAACGGCTCAGCAGGATGATCGTACCGAAAGCACCCATACTCATGAGCGCGTAGACGATGACGTAAAACATCGATGCGGCGTAACCCGACGCGTTCGCCGACAACACGCCGAGCAACAGGAACCCCATGTGCGCAATCGTCGAATACGCAAGCATACGCTTGATATTCGACTGCGCGATCGCGACGACGTTGCCAATAGCCATCGACAGGACGCAGAGGATCACGAGCATTCCCGCCCATTCCGCCGCGAGCCCCTGCAGGCCATCGGCGAGCAGGCGGATGGCCATCGCGAACGCGGCGATTTTCGGCGCCGTGCCGATAAACAGCGTGACCGGGGTCGACGCGCCCTGGTAGACGTCAGGCAGCCACATATGGAAAGGCACCACCCCAAGCTTGAACGCGATGCCGACAATGACGAATACGGCGCCGAAGACCATCAACACCCGTTCCTGGCCCGTGACGTCGGAGTGGGTCAGCAACTCGTCGAGTTGCAGCGTTCCGCTGACGCCATACAGGATCGAGATGCCGTACAGCAACATGCCGGATGCGAGCGCGCCGAGAATAAAGTATTTCATCGCGGCTTCGGACGACTCGATGGAGTCCCGGTTCATCGCGACCATCGAATACAGCGACAACGACAGCAGTTCGAGGCCGAGATAAACGGTAAGCATGCTGTTCGCGGAGATGAGCACGAGCATGCCGATCGTCGCGAACAGGGACAGGATGTAGTACTCGGAGAACTGCACGCGATTCTTTTCGAAATAATCGCGCGCGTAGAAGAACGACAGCATCACGAGTACGAGCGAAAACGCTTTCAGGACGGTACCCATGGGATCGACCTTCACCGCGCCGTAGAACGCGATCGACGATCCGCTCGGAAAATACAGGGCCATTTGCGACAGCACGATTAACGCCGTGACTATCGCGGCCCAGAACGTAACCCCGCCGGATGCGCGGCCGCGAAACACGTCGATCAGGAGCACCGCGCAGGCCAGTGCCAGCAGGCTCATTTCGGGGATTATCAAGCCGAGATCTGTCATAGGATCACAATGGAATTTTAGTCTGGGCGATATGCGCGATGAGCTGGTCGATACTCGCATGCATCATGTCGAGTAACGGCGCCGGCCACAGACCAAGCAGCAGGGTGGGAATGGCCAGCGCGAGCAGGATCACGGTTTCTCGCAGCGTAATATCGCTGAGCGCGCGGACCGCGTCGTTCGTGACCTCACCAAATACGACGCGCTTGTACATCCACAACGTGTACGCAGCACCGAGTATCAGGGTCACGGCGGCAAAGAACGCAAACCAGAACGACGCTTTGAACGCGCTCAGTATCACAAGGAACTCGCCAACGAAACCCGACGTACCGGGCAAGCCGGCGTTCGCCATCGCGAACAGCAACATGAACGCGGCGAACTTCGGCATTGTATTGACGACACCGCCGTAGTCGCCGATCTGGCGACTGTGCACCCGGTCGTACATGACGCCGACACACAGGAACAGTGCCGCGGAAACGAAACCGTGAGAGATCATCTGGACCATCGCGCCTTCGATACCCATGGCCGCATCCGCCCAGTCGCCGGTATTCGCGAAAATCCGCCAGCCGATGAAGAAACCGAGCGTGACGAAGCCCATGTGCGAAATCGAGGAATACGCGATGAGCTTTTTCATGTCCGACTGCGCGAGCGCGACAAAGCCGATGTACACGACCGCGATCAGCGACAGCGCAATCATGAAACCGTCCAGCGCCTGCGATGCATTCGGCGCGATCGGCAGCGAAAACCGGATAAAGCCGTATCCGCCCATCTTCAGCATGATCGCGGCCAGTACGACGGAACCGCCGGTCGGGGCCTCGACATGCGCATCCGGCAACCACGTGTGGACCGGCCACATTGGCACCTTCACCGCGAAAGCGAGCAGGAACGCGACGAAGATCCATTTCTGCTCGGTCAGGCTCAGCGCGACGGCGTGCATGTCCTGGATCGCGAAACTGTCATTCGCCTGCTGATAAAGATAAAGCAGCGCGACGAGCATGAATACGGACCCGAGGAACGTGTACAGAAAGAACTTGATCGTCGCGTACACCCGATTCGGACCACCCCAGATCCCGATGATCAGGAACATCGGGATGAGCATCGCTTCCCAGAATACGTAGAACAGCACGGCGTCGAGGGCGCTGAACACGCCGATCATGAGGCCTTCGAGGATCAGGAACGCGCCCATGTACTGATTCACCCGATCGGTGATCACCTCCCACCCGGCCAGTACGATGAGGATCGTCGTGAACGTAGTCAGCAGAATGAGCGGCAGGGAGATACCGTCGATGCCGACGTGGTAGAAAATATCGAACGGGGCGATCCAGGGCAAGCGTTCCGCGAATTGCATGGCGCCGCTTGCGTTGTCGAAATCGCGCCACAGAATCAGGGAAAGCGCGAACGTGATCAGCGAGAACAGCAATGCATCCTTGCGCACGGCGCCCGCGGGTACCCGGCTGCCCGCGAAAACGACCCACAGGCCTCCGATGATCGGGACCCAGATGCACAGACTAAGAATTGGAAGCTCGGCAAGCATCAGTTTTTATCTAATCGTTCTTATCTGTAATTGTCGGGAAGCGCGACTCAACCGGCCCAGCCGTGTACGAACACGGCCAGCAGCGCGAGCAAGCCGAGGATCATCGCGAAAGCGTAGTGATAGAGGTAACCCGACTGCACGTGACGGACGACGCCGGCGCCCCAGGCAACTATTTTTGCCGAGCCGTTGACGACGAGGCCGTCGATGAGCGCTACGTCACCAATCTGCCACAGCGTCCGCCCCGTACCGCGGGCGCCGCCGGCGAAGAACCAGTCGTTGAAGCGGTCGAAACCGTACTTGTTCACGAGAATCTCGTAGACCAGCGAGGTGCGCTCCGCGATCCGGCGCGGCAGATCCGGCCGCCGCAAATACAGGTACCACGCGGTGGCGAGTCCGCCCATCGCGAGCCAGAACGGCGGTTGCAGTATGCCGTGCCAGATGAAGCCGAACACACCGTGGTAGTCCTCGGCCATGTGGCCGATCACGTCGTGGTTCGGCGCCACGAATATGCTGCTGCCGAAATAATCACCGAACAGCATCGGTCCGATTCCGATCGCGCCAATCACGACGGACGGAACGGCAAGTGCGACGAGCGGACCCCAGACGACGGCGGGGGTCTCGTGCACGTGCTCGCGGGTGTGGTCGTCCATGCGCGGTTCACCGTGAAACACGAGGAACACGAGCCGGAACGAGTACAGCGCGGTAATGAATACGCCAAACAGGCAGGCGAGATAGCCGAGCGAGGCGCCCGGTGTATGCGACGCGTGCACGGCTTCGATGATCGCATCTTTCGAGAAAAAGCCGGCTGTGCCGGGGAAACCGATTAACGCGAAGGATCCGATCAGACACGTGATCCACGTGATGGGCATATACCGCCTCAGCCCGCCCATGCGCCGCATGTCCTGCTCGTGGTGCATCCCGATAATGACGGAACCGGCGGCGAGGAACAGCAGCGCCTTGAAAAATGCGTGCGTCATCAGGTGGAAAATCGCGGCCGAGTACGCCGACGCACCGAGCGCGACGGTCATGTAACCGAGTTGCGAAAGCGTGGAGTAGGCGATGACACGTTTGATGTCGTGCTGTACGAGGCCGAGCAGTCCCATGAAAAATGCCGTGATCGCACCGATGACGAGAACGAACGACAACGCCGTCGTCGACAGCTCGAACAACGGTGACATCCGCGCGACCATGAAGATCCCGGCCGTGACCATCGTCGCGGCATGGATCAGTGCGGAAATCGGGGTCGGGCCTTCCATCGAGTCGGGCAACCACACGTGTAACGGCACCTGCGCCGATTTACCCATCGCGCCGATGAACAGCAGGATGCAAATGACCGTCATCAGCGACCATTCTGCTTCACCCCACAGCGTGATCGTCGTTCCCGCCAGGTCGTTTGCCTGGGCGAAAACTTCGACATAGTCGAGCGACGAGAAGTACATGAGTACCGCCGCGATCCCGAGCAGGAATCCGAAATCGCCGACCCGGTTGACGAGAAACGCCTTCAGATTCGCGTAGATTGCCGTGTCGCGCTTGTACCAGAATCCGATGAGCAGATAGGACACGAGCCCCACGGCTTCCCAGCCGAAGAACAACTGCATGAAATTGTTCGCCATCACGAGCATGAGCATGCTGAACGTGAACAGCGAAATGTAGGAAAAGAAGCGCTGATAGCCCGGGTCGTCGTGCATATATCCGACCGTGTAGATATGCACCATCCACGATACGAACGTTACGACGACCATCATCGTCGCCGTCAGCTCATCGATCAGAAAACCAACATGGAACGGAATGCCGCCGCTTTCGAGCCAGGTATAGACGTTCGCGTTGTACGTGGGTTCGCCAGCAATCACGATCTTGAAGAACACGAGCGCCGACAAGGCGAACGAGACGCCGACCCCGACTATCGCGATCCAGTGCGCACCGGAACGCCCCACGTCCCGGCCGAACAAGCCGGTGACGACAGCACCGGCCAGCGGCGCGAGGACGATCATCAATAATAGGTTCTGCACGTTGCTTTTCCGATTCGCGGGTTTACAGGGAATTCTCGGTTCGGCTCATCATCAACCACTCATCCGGTTCAGGTCTTCGACATTGATCGAATTGCGGTTTCTGAACAGGACCACGAGGATCGCGAGTCCAATCGCGGCTTCCGCGGCGGCGACGGTCAGAATAAAAAATACGAATACCTGACCGGCAATGTCCCCGTTGAAATGCGAGAACGCGATGAAATTCATGTTGACCGCCAGCAGCATCAGTTCGACGCACATAAGCAGGACGATAACGTTCTTCCGGTTGATAAAAATACCGGCGACGCTGAGGCAGAAAAGCACGGCGCCAATGAGCAGAAAATGAGCTAGCGATAACATCGTGATCTAGTTTCCGGTTATCCGCTGGTTCCGCTGGCTGGAATTACAGGGTGTCATCATTCGGAATCCATTTTAACGATTCGGATCCGGTCTGCGCTGCGGACCGTAACCTGGTGTTCGGGCTTCGGTGCCTTTGTCTGTCGTGACGGGCGCAGGGTCAGCGCGATTGCCGCGATAATCGCGACGAGCAGGATGACCGCAGCGATCTCGAACGGGAACACGTAATCCGTGTACAACACCTGACCGAGCGCTTCCGTGTTGCTGTACTCGGCCGTGGCCCGTTCGGCTGGCGCGACGACGTCGAGTCCGAAATTCTTTTTGCCGACGACGAGGCCGAGCGACACCATCATCGCGACGGCCACGACAAACGCCACCGGCAGGTAGCCGGCGAAACCCTCGCGCAGTACCGTCAGATTGATATCGAGCATCATCACAACGAACAGGAACAGCACCATCACCGCCCCGACGTAGACGAGGACGAGTGTGATCGCGAGAAACTCGGCTTCGAGCAGCATCCACAATCCCGAGCTCGCGAAAAACGACATGATCAGGAACAGCGCCGCGTGCACGGGATTGCGCACGGTGATCACCATCGACGCGGCGAAAATCAGCGTGATCGCGAAGAAATAGAAAACGACGGTTTCGACGGTCATGGTTATCTGTGTCGGTACACTGGCATTCGCGTTATCGGTAAATCGCTTCGGTTTCCCGGTCGCGTGCGATTTCTTCTTCGAAAAGATCGCCGTGGGCGAGGAGCTTTTCTTTTGTCATCAGCAGGTCGCCGCGTTGCTCTCCGTGGTACTCGAAGTGTCGCGTTTCAACGATCGAGTCGACCGGGCAGGATTCCTCGCAGAACCCGCAGAAAATACATTTCGTCAGATCGATATCGTAGCGCGTGGTGCGTCTCGTGCCGTCGTCACGCGGCTCCGACTCGATCGTGATCGCAACCGCGGGACAGACAGCTTCGCACAGCTTGCACGCGATACAGCGCTCTTCGCCATTCGGGTATCGACGCAGCGCATGCAAACCCCGGAAACGCGGCGACTGTGGCGTCTTTTCTTCCGGGTACTGCACCGTGATCTTGCGGTCGAACAGGTGGCGGCCGGTTAAGCGTAAGCCCTTCACGAGTTCCCACAGGGTCAGGCTTTTCAAATAATCGAATGTGCTCATTACTTACTCCTGCTCAACTCGCCGCTGCGAACCAGGGCGGCACTTCGAACACGACGAGTGCGGCCACGACAACGAGCCAGACTATCGTGATCGGCAGAAAGACTTTCCAGCCAAGGCGCATGATCTGATCGTAGCGGAAGCGCGGGAAAGTGGCGCGGAACCACAGAAACAGGAACAGGAAAATCGCGGTTTTGAAGACGAACCAGTGAATACCGTCGCCGAAAAACAGCCCGATCACGGGGACGTCGGTAAAAATCGGCAATGGCGACAGCCATCCGCCGAGGAACAAGACCGAGGTTAAAGCCGAGATCATGATCATGTTCGCGTATTCAGCGAGAAAGAACAGCGCGAATGCCATACCGGCATACTCGACGTGAAAACCGGCGACGATTTCGGACTCGCCTTCGCTCACGTCGAAAGGCGCACGGTTTGTTTCGGCCAGGCCGGAGACGAAATAGATCACGAACAACGGCAGTAACGGCAGCCAGAACCATGTCAGCGGATTACCGCGTTGCGCTTCGATGATGTCGCCGAGGTTCAGGCTTCCGGCCGCAATCAGCACGCCGACGAGCGCGAAGCCCATCGGGATCTCGTAAGACACGATCTGCGCGGCGGACCGCATCGCGCCGAGAAACGCGTATTTCGAGTTCGACGCCCAGCCGGCGATGATGATGCCGTAAACCCCGAGCGAAGTGAGCGCGAGAATGTAGAGCAGACCGGCGTTGATGTTCGCGAGCACGGCCTCGCTGCCAAACGGAATCACGGCCCAGGCGGCGAGCGCGGGACCGAGAGCGAGCACGGGCGCGAGCAGGAACAGCAATTTGTTCGCACCCGCGGGGATGATCACTTCCTTGCACAGCAGCTTCAGCGCATCGGCGATTGGCTGCAGCCAGCCGCGCGGGCCAACCCGGTTCGGGCCGATGCGGACCTGGATGTAGCCGATGATCTTCCGCTCGGCATACGTCAGGTACGCCACCGACAGCATGATCGGCACGACGATCATGATGATCTGCATCAAAATGATCACTGTCGTCGTTACCGGGTCCGGCAGGAACGTCAGGTAGGAGCGGATCAAGTCAAACATCGGCGTTACGGCTGTCTACTGCTCAGGCTTTGGATATTTGAATGTTTTTGGCGCCGCTGAACTCGCTCGCACCGGCGCGTGCCGCGTAGAGCAGGTAGCAGTCGTCACCGACGAGTTCGTCGATCGCAACGCTGACAAGCGATTCTGTGCCATCACCCTTGATCAGCGCCTGTCCGCCGGAGCTCAGCCCGAGTTTTTGGGCTGTCGCCGTGTTCACATGCACGGCCCGCAGATCCGGGGACGGCGTCGCCTGCAGTGCCGCGCCGCGCCGAACGAGTGGATCGACGGCGTACAGCGGAATCTCGACCACCGCTTCGGCCTGTTCGGACGCACCGTCCGGCACCGTGATCGCGAGATCCGAGCGATCCGCACTCGGCTTCTCCGCGCCTTCGCACAGCGCCTCGATGTCGCGGGTGACATCAGCGCACGTTACCGCATCGAAACCCGGCAGCGACAGGCGCTCACCGAGTATCCGCAGGAGTTTCCACGCCGCGCGTGCTTCGCCGCGCGGGCGTACAGCGGGAGCGAATGTTTGCCAGGTACCGAGCGCGTTCACGAATGTGCCTTCGTTTTCCGCGTAAGCGGCGATTGGCAACAGTACATCCGCGGTTGCCGCGAGCGACGGACTTTCGAATGCGGTCATCGCGACGACGAATGCATCACGCAGCGCATCGGTGGTGCGCTGCGCACGCAGGCAATCGAATTCCGGTTCGATCCCGAGCAGGAAGTAAGCCGCGAGAGGTTCGTCGAACATTGCATCAGCGTGCAGTCCCGTCTTCACGAGTTTGCGTCCGCCCGGACCACGGTGCGGTACCGTACCGGCAAGCCACGCACCGGCGGCATTGGCACCGTCCGTCAGCTGTCCGCTTGCGGCGCCGGTCGCGTCGGCAAGCAGGCTCGCGAGCGCGTTGATTTGACCGTAGTTGCCCTGTCGCTGCGCGAAATTGCCGGTGAGGACCAGCGCGCGGTCAGCGTCTTTGAGGATCGCGGCGACCTGCTCATGTACGGGTTCGGACGCAAACGGCGTCAGCGTCTGCTGAATTTTCTCGGGCAGTTCGGCGGCAACGTTTTTCGTGACAGCGCCGAGCGCGGCCGTGATTTGACTCGGCGTGACGATGATTTTGTGCGCGACCGGGAAGTTACAGTCATAGTCGACGGAATTGATCACGACGACTTTCGCGCCCGCCAGCGCCGCTTTGCGGATGCGGTGGTTAACGAGCGGCTGCTCGTGGCGTGGATGCGCGCCTACGAGCACGATCGCGTCGGCCGTTTCGAGTTGTTCAAGCGTCATGCCGAGCGTCGGGTACAGCGGTGCGGCCGCGTCTCCGGAGAAATCGATTTGCCGCGGCCGGTGGTCGACGTTGTTGCCACCGAGTTCACGGACCATCCGCTGCAGCAGGTAGAACTCTTCAGTCGTCGAGGACGGCGACGCCAGTGCGGCGATGCGTTCGCCGTTACCGTCGGCGGACAACTCCCCGATCTGCTCAACGATAGCGTCCAGGGCAACATCCCAGTCGCAGTCGTGCCATTCGCCGTCGCGCCTGATGCGCGGCGTGGTCAGTCTTTGCTCGCAGTTCAGTGCTTCGTAGCTGAAACGATCGCGGTCGGAAAGCCATGTTTCGTTCACCGCCGGGTTGTCCTTCGGCACAACCCGCTTTACGACCGCTCCTTTCACGTGGAAGTGAACGTTTGAACCGAGGCAATCGTGCGGCGCGACCCCGTCGCGTTGCTGCAGTTCCCACGCACGCGCCGAGTAGCGGTACGGTTTCGATGTAAGCGCGCCGACCGGACACAGATCGATCACGTTGCCGGACAGTTCGGAACTCATCGCTTTCGCAATGTACGTACCGATTTCCATGTGTTCGCCGCGTCCCGTCGCGCCGAGTTCGCGCAAACCCGCGATCTCCTCGCCGAATCGCACGCAGCGCGTGCAGTGTATGCAACGGGTCATGTCGGTCTGCACGAGCGGACCGATGTCCTTGTCGCGCACGACGCGCTTGCGCTCGGTATAACGCGACACATCCCCGCCGTAACCCATCGCGAGGTCCTGCAGCTCGCACTCGCCGCCCTGGTCGCAAATCGGACAATCGAGCGGGTGGTTGATCAACAGGAATTCCATCGTCGAGCGTTGCGCATCGACCGCGCGGTCGGACGTCGTGGAGACTTTCATGCCTTCCATCACGGGCGTCGCGCACGCCGGCAGCGGCTTCGGCGCGCGTTCGACGTCGACGAGACACATGCGGCAGTTTGCCGCGACGCTCAGGTGCTTGTGGTAGCAAAAACGCGGAATGTAAATCCCCGCAGCGTCCGTTGCCTCGATCAGCATGGACCCCTTGCGCGCGGGGATTTCGCGGCCGTCGACTTCGATTATGACCTGTTCTTCGCTCATCGCCGTCTAAGCCGCCGTTTTCGTCCGTGCATCGAGAATGCTCGTGCCATGCTCGATGTAATGCTCGAATTCGCTGCGAAAGTTGCGGATGAAACTCCGCACGGGCATTGCCGCCGCGTCGCCAAGCGCGCAAATCGTGCGTCCTTCGATCTTCGAGGCGACGTCGTCGAGTTTGTCGAGGTCTTCGGGCTTGCCCTGCCCTTCGACGATTCGCGTCAGCATGCGGTAAAGCCAGCCCGTACCTTCACGACAGGGCGTGCACTGCCCGCAGGATTCGGCGTAGTAAAAACGCGAAATCCGCTGCAGGACTTTCACCATGTCGGCGGTTTCGTCCATCACGATTACGGCGCCGGAACCGAGCATGGAGCCGGCCGCGGAAATCGAGTCGTAGTCCATCGTGATCGTGAGCGCGGTTTCGGCCGTGAGTACCGGTACGGAAGAGCCCCCCGGGATCAGGGCCTTGAATTCGTGACCGTCGCGAATGCCGCCGGCCAGTGCGAGCAGTTCCGTAAACGGCGTACCCATCGGAATTTCAAAATTGCCCGGCTTGTTCACGTGACCGCTGACGGAAAATATTTTTGTGCCGCCGTTGTTTTCCTTGCCGAGTCCGGCGAACCAGTCGGGACCCTTGCGCAATATCGTCGGCACCGAGGACAGGGACTCCGTGTTGTTGATCGTCGTCGGCTTGCCGTACAAGCCGTAACCGGCAGGGAATGGCGGTTTGAAGCGTGGCTGGCCCTTCTTGCCTTCGAGCGATTCGAGCAGCGCCGTTTCTTCACCGCAGATATAAGCCCCAGCGCCGAGGTGGTTGTGGAGGTCGACGGTGATGCCGGAGCCGAGGATATCCGTGCCGAGGTAGCCGTTCGCATAGGCTTCGGCGAGTGCGGTTTCGAAGCGCCGCGCCGGCTCGTCCATGAATTCGCCGCGCATGTAGTTGTAACCCACCGTCGCGCCGATCGCGTAAGCCGCGATCGCCATCCCTTCGACGAGCGCGTGCGGATTGAAACGCAGGATGTCGCGGTCCTTGCACGTACCGGGCTCGCTTTCGTCCGAGTTGCATACGATATATTTCTGTACGCCCGCGTCTTTCGGCATGAAGCTCCACTTCACCCCGGCCGGAAAGCCGGCACCGCCGCGACCGCGCAAACCCGATGCCTTGACCTGTTCGATGACATCCGCCGGCGGGATCTGCTCGCGCACGATGCGCTCCCAGGCGGTGTAGCCGCCAATCTTGCGGTACGTGTCGTACGACCACGGTTCGTCGTAGCCGAGCGTTTCGTAACACGTCAGGTTGAGTTCAATCTCGCTCATTTCAGATTCGCCAGGATATCGTCGACCTTCTCGGGGGTCAGGTTTTCGTAATACACGTGATCGACCATCAGCATCGGCGCGCCACAGCAGGCAGCGAGGCATTCCTCTTCGCGCTTCAGGTAGATGCGCCCGTCGTCGGTCGATTCGCCGACTTTGACTCCCAGCTTGTTTTCGATGTGGGCGACGATTTCGTCGCTGCCACGGAGCATGCACGACACGTTCGTGCACACTGAAATACTGTGCTGACCGACCGGTTTCGTTTCAAACATCGAGTAGAAACTGGCGACTTCGTAAACCGCAATACGCGGCATCTCGAGGTAGTCGGCTACCGCATCCATCAACGGCTCGGTCAGGTATCCCTGATTCTCATGCTGTACTTCATGCAACGCGGCAAGCACCGCGGATTGTTTCCGTTCCGCCGGATACTTTTTCACTGCCGCGTCGATCACTTCGCGCGCGTGGGCGGAAAGGACGGGTGTTTCGCTTGGCGTCGCCATGATTCCCTACCTGTCGATCTCGCCGAACACGACATCCATCGTGCCGATCACGGCGACCACGTCCGCGAGCATGTGGCCCGAGACCATTTCATTCATCGCGGACAAGTGGGCGAAGCCCGCTGCCCGCGCCTTAAGCCGATAGGGCTTGTTCGCGCCATCGGAGACGAGCGTCACGCCGAACTCTCCCTTCGGGTGTTCAACCGCGGCGTAGACTTCGCCTTCCGGAACGCAGTAGCCCTCGGTGAACAGTTTGAAATGATGGATCAGTGATTCCATGCCGCCTTTCATTTCACCGCGTTTCGGCGGGGTCAGTTTGTGGTCGTCGAGCATGACCGGGCCCGGATTCGCGCGCAGCCAGCTTACGCATTGCCGGATAATCCGCGCCGACTGACGCATTTCCTCGACCCGCACGAGATAACGGTCGTAACAGTCACCGTTGAGCCCGACGGGGATGTCGAAGTCGAGGTCGGCGTACACTTCATAAGGTTGTTTCTTGCGCAGGTCCCATTCGACCCCCGAACCACGCAGCATCGGCCCGGTGAAACCCAGCGCGGTCGCGCGTTCCGGCGTAACGATGCCGATGTCGACGGTCCGCTGTTTCCAGATCCGGTTGTCAGTGAGCAGGGTTTCGTATTCGTCGACGCAAGCGGGAAAGCGTTCGGCAAACGATTCGATGAAATCGAGCATGCTGCCCTGACGAGTGTCGTTCAGCGCGCGCACTTCATCGTCGTTATGCCATTTCGACGCCTTGTATTGCGGCATCTGCGCCGGCAGATCCCGGTATACCCCACCGGGTCGGTAGTACGTTGCGTGCATCCGCGTACCGGATACCGCTTCGTAGCAATCCATCAGGTCTTCGCGTTCGCGAAAGCAGTACAGGAAGACCGTCATCGCGCCAATATCGAGGCCGTGGGCGCCGAGCCACATCAGATGGTTCAGGATCCGCGTGATCTCGTCGAACATGACCCGGATATACTGCGCTCGCGGTGGCGGTTTCACCCCGAGCAGCTTCTCGATCGCCAGCACGTAGGCGTGCTCGTTGCACATCATCGACACGTAATCGAGCCGGTCCATGTAACCGATGCTCTGATTGAACGGTTTGTTCTCCGCGAGCTTTTCCGTGCCACGATGCAGCAGACCAATATGCGGATCGGCGCGCTCGATCACTTCGCCGTCCATTTCGAGCACGAGACGCAGCACGCCGTGAGCGGCCGGATGCTGCGGCCCGAAGTTCAACGTCATGTTGCGAATTTCAGGCATCGGATTTGTCGCTGGCAGAATTTGCGGCGAAGTGGTGGTCTTCGCGGATGACGCGCGGCACGAGCACCCGGTTCTCGATCGTCACGGGCTGGTAGATGACGCGCTTCTTGTCGGGGTCATAACGTACTTCGACGTGCCCCTCGAGCGGGAAGTCCTTGCGGAACGGATGACCGATGAAACCGTAGTCCGTGAGGATCCGGCGTAGATCGGGGTGACCTTCGAACAGGATTCCGAACAGGTCGAAAGCTTCACGCTCGTACCAGTCCGCGACGGGCCATATGCCGGTGACGGACGGCACGATCGGCTCGTCTTCGCCAAGGTAGACCTTCAGGCGGACACGCGCATTGTGCTTGATCGAGAGTAACTGATATGCCACCGCGAAGCGTGCCGGTGCGTCGTCCGGCAGGCGTGCCGGCGTGCGGTTCACGCCGCGCGAGAATCCCGAGTCCGTCGCTGCCTGCGTCTGCCAGTCCGAGTGACCGTACGCAAGGTAATCGAGACCAACGAGGTCGGAGAGTTGGTGGAATGCGAGATCGGCGTCATCGTGCAGCGTTCCTGCCACAGCAAGCAAGGCGTTTGCCGACGTCACGATCGTGAGTTCACCGTGTTCGATCGCGCTCGAAACGAGTGAATCACCCAAGCGCTCCGCGATCAGGGCGGCGAATTTATCAACCTTGGAATCCGTCATCGAAAATTAAGGGTCTGTTACCGGTTGATCGTGTGGCTGCGCTTGATCTTCTTTTGCAGTTGCATCACCCCGAACAACAGGGCTTCGGCCGTCGGCGGACAACCGGGAACGTAGACGTCGACCGGTACGATTCGGTCGCAACCACGCGTCACCGCATAGGAGTAATGGTAGTAGCCGCCGCCGTTCGCGCACGAACCCATGGAGATCACCCACTTCGGCTCGGTCATCTGGTCGTAGACCTTGCGCAGCGCCGGGGCCATTTTGTTCACGAGCGTGCCGGCGACGATCATAACGTCGGACTGTCGCGGGCTTGGCCTGAACACGATGCCGAAGCGGTCGAGATCGTAACGTGAAGCGCCGGCGTGCATCATTTCCACCGCGCAACATGCGAGCCCGAACGTCATCGGCCACATCGAGCCCGTTCGCGCCCAGTTGATTACGGTGTCGACCGTCGTCGTGACGAAGCCCTGGTCAGCGCCCTGCGCTACTCCCATTCGAGCGCTCCCTTCTTCCATTCGTAGATAAAACCGACGACCAGCAGGCCGAGGAACAGCATCATTGCAAGGAATCCGAACATTCCTATCTCGTCGAGTACGACCGCCCACGGAAACAGGAATGCAATCTCGAGGTCGAAAATAATGAACAGGATCGCGATGAGGTAGTAACGCACGTCGAACTTCATGCGCGCGTCTTCGAATGCTTCGAAACCGCATTCGTAAGGTGAGGATTTTTCGCTGTCCGGACGGCGGATATTCAGGATCGTCCCGACACCGTAACTCGCCGCCAACGACACCCCGCCGATGGCCACGGCCACGACGATGAAAATCAAAATCGGCAGATATAGCTCTAACAACGCGTGTTTTCCTGATTAGCACGCAGCGGGTGCAGTTCACGATCCGTTTAGTTTAACCGGATCCGCTGATTTTTTATACGTTTAGCGGTCCGGATTTTCGTGCTTCGGCGGCCGTAAGCTGCCGTTCGGGCGCACGTGAACGATGTTGCACGCCGTGATTCAATTAGCCATGACGTTGTACGTGACGGATCCGGGATCCGGACCCGCGCGTACGTCGCAAAATCATGGTGCCGATGGCCGGAGTCGAACCGGCACGCCTCGCGGCACTGCCCCCTCAAGACAGCGTGTCTACCAATTCCACCACATCGGCTTTTTTGATTCGAGGTTGTGTCCGTCGCACTGGCCGCAGGCCACTGCTCGGAGCGCGCTAATAATACGCAATGCGGCGCGCGGCCGCCATAGTCACTGCAGGTTTATTCCGGCATTGTCGGCGCGTCATCACGCAGGCTGCCCGGTAAACCCGGCAGATCATCCGGCATCCCGGTTTCGGGTAGTCCCGGAATCGTTGCCGGCGCATCGTCGGCGGTAGCCGGGGCTTCGACCGTGACCTGATCGATGATGCTTTGCGGCGCGATCGTCTGGCCGGACATGTAGGCGAGCACGAGACTGTTCGACAGGAACACGAACGCGAGTACGGCCGTCGCACGGGTCAGAAAAGACGTCGAGCCGCGCGAACCGAATACGGTCGAAGACGCACCGCTGCCAAAAGCGGCTCCGGCGGTGGCGCCGGCGCCCTGCTGCAACAGGATTATCGTGATCAGCGCGAGGCCGAGCGCAATGTGTAATACGAGTAAAATGGTCTGCATGAAATGACTCCGTAGTCGGTCGCGACGCTGCGGGCGCTCAGTGCGAGCCGCAAATCTGCAAAAAATCGGGCGCTTTCAGCGCGGCACCGCCGATCAGACCGCCGTCCACATCGGCCATCTGAAACAATTCGGCGGCATTATCCGGCTTCACACTGCCGCCGTACAGTATCCGTGTCGCGGCCGCCGCGACCGCGTCGCGGGCCGCGATAGTCTTGCGAATAAACGCATGCACTGCCTGGGCCTGTTCCGGGCTCGCGGTTTCGCCCGTGCCGATTGCCCACACCGGTTCGTAGGCGACGACACAGTTCACGAGAACCCCGGTAGCGAGCGGTTCGAGTTGCGAGGCAATTACGGTATTCGTCGTACCCGCCTTGCGATCCTCGAGTTGTTCGCCAACACAGATAACCGGCGTCAAACCCGCCGCAAGCGCAGCTTGTGCTTTCGCGGCCACGATCGCGCTCGTTTCGCCGAACAGGGTCCTGCGCTCGGAATGACCGACGAGGGCGAAGCGGCAGCCAAGGTCAACGAGCATGCCCGGGGACGTTTCCCCGGTGTACGCGCCTTCGGTGAACTCCGAGACGTTTTGCGCCCCGAGAGCAACCGCCGAACCGGCAAGGACATCCGCGACGGCCGGCAGCAGAACGTGGGGCGGACACACGGCAATATCGACGTCCGGATAGTCATCGGCACGCGCCGCGATAGCGCCGGCGAGATCCCGCGCGAACGCGACCGTACCGTGCATTTTCCAGTTTCCAATAACGAGTGCTTGTCGGGGCATGATGAGGCCTGGGATTTCCTGTTGCGCGGCGAAAAAGGCGGCAAAGCTTAGCCGGGGCCGCCGCGGAATTCAATTTCAGCAACCGACGGGTGGATGCGGCGGCGCCTGGCGTCCCCGTCGATCAGAGCGTTCGCCGCGCCTGAAAATTCGCGAGGCGGTACAAATCGTCGAGCATGACGCCTTTGACTTCGAAATGATCACCGGGTTTCAGATCGCGCGGCAGCATCACGTTGCCGAAACGCGTCCGGATCAGCCGGTTCACCTGCACGCCCTGTGACTCCCACAGGCGCCGGACCTCGCGGTTGCGCCCCTGCCGCACGACGCAATAGTACCAGCGATTCGCCCCGCGCCCGTTGCCACGCACGATATCGTCGAATGCATAGCTCTCGCCGTCGATCTCGACACCGCTCTTCAGGCGCGCGAGGATCTCCCCGTCCACCTCGCCGAACACGCGTACGGCATACTCGCGGTCGATCCCGTAGCGCGGGTGCATGAGGCGGTTCGCGAGATCGCCGCTCGTGGTAAACAGGAGCAGTCCGCTCGTATTGACATCGAGACGCCCGATCCCGATCCAGCGCATACCGTCTTTTGCCGGCAGCAGGGATTCGGCCGTGGGCCGGCCACCCGGATCGCTCGCGGTACAGATAATGCCTTCGGGCTTGTGTAGCGCGATGACGCGAACCCGCGGGATTTTCGCGGCCAGACGTACGGGCTTGCCATCGAGCGTGATTCGATCGCGGGCCGAGACCCGATCGCCCAGCTTAACCTTACGGCCGTTGACCGACACGCGGCCGGCTTCGATCCAGCGCTCGATTTCCCGGCGTGAACCATAACCCGCCTGGGCAAGAACTTTTTGCACGCGTTCGCCGGATTGTTCCTGTTCAGTCATTGGAGGGTAGCGCTCGGTTGCGAATGCGGGTTTCCCGCGCAATGGTCGGACTAGGCCGTGTTCGCGGCGACATCATCGTCCGGGTCCGAATCCAATCCGGCATCGGCATCAGCAATGCCGGCGCCGGTATCGTTGGCGGCGGCGTCCACCCCGGCGCCCTCGGCAACGGTCGCATTACCGTCCGCAACGGGTTCAGGCGACGGCGCTGCGTCCTCGCCGTCGAAGCTGTGCTTGCCGGGCTCCGCGTCATCGGACGCGGCGGCTTCGGCGGCTTCGGCGGCTTCGGCGGCTTCGGCGGCTTCGGCGTCTTCGGCGTCTTCGGCGTCTTCGGCGTCTTCGGCGTCTTCGGCGTCTTCGGCGTC
>CAXBJY010000076.1:0-27252 GCA_963976285.1 uncultured Gammaproteobacteria bacterium | reverse complement strand
TCACCACCGATTTCAGGACTCAACGCAACGCGACTCATTGTTGAGACCGCTTCTAGATGTCGGGGGCGCCGAGCGGGCGGGCTCATTGCTCGTCGCGGAGCCAGCGGTTGGCCGCGAAGTCGTAGCGGTACCTCGCCATTCGTCCCGTTGGCAGCGCGTTCCCCTCACCATCGGGAGCACTGAACCGGGGGTAAGCCCGCCACAGCTGGCCATCTTCGACCGTAAACTGGTCGTTGCCGCGGTAACCGGAGCGGTCGCTGGCCGGGAGTTTCGCGGCCGCCGTCGAGGCGAATCGCCCGTCGTACCACTCGTGGATATCGACCGCCCCCCGGTCTTCGCCCGCGAGCAAATCCGTCGCCACGATGATCTCGAACGCTCCGTCGCGGTCGAGATCGGTAATCCACGCATCCGCGATCACGCCGTCCCGGTTCACCTCGAGTCGCGACAGCGTGCGCAGGGCGTCGCTGACGACAACCTGATACGCCCGCGACTCGCTGAATTCCGATTCCGAACTGGCGACAACGATCGTCAGACCCGCCCTCTCGAATGTGTGGGCTTCGCGCCCGGCAGCGCTGGCCAGACCCGCGACAGCCACGAGCGCGAACAGCCACGAGCGCAAGCCTACCCGCGCGTTCGGGGCCGTGGGCATGGTCGAGAGCAGTTCAGCGTGAGTTTTCATCAATCTTTCCAGGCATGACTGCAGCGGCCCGCGCGCGAGCGTGACAGCACTTTAATATTCTCCCCCGCGCGCCGGACTTCCCTTGACTTACGGATTATAGTCGCTATATTAGCTGGCACTACTGAGCGGAGAGTGCTAATAACAATCGCAATACTCTCACATAATCATATAGTTAACTGGATATTCGAGGAGAAAAAACTATGAACATCCGCCCATTACACGATCGTGTCGTGGTCAAACGCGTCGAAGAAGACACGACTTCTGCCGGGGGCATCGTCATTCCGGATTCCGCGACGGAAAAACCGGCCAAGGGCGAAATCGTCGCCGTCGGTAACGGCAAGATACTCGAAAGCGGCGAAGTGCGCGCGCTCGATCTGAAAGTCGGCGACAGCGTGCTGTTCGGCAAGTACTCCGGCACGGAAGTCAAAGTCGACGACGAAGAACTGCTCGTGATGCGTGAAGACGACATCATGGCGATCATCGACGCTTGATCGCGTTGGCAACGAAACAAATCTCTGAGGTAAGAAATCATGGGAGCTAAAGAAGTACGCTTTTCCGACGACGCCCGCCAGCGCATGGCCGCCGGCGTCAACATCCTGGCCAACGCCGTCAAGCAGACGCTGGGCCCGAAAGGTCGCAACGTCGTCCTTGAAAAGAGCTTCGGCGCACCGACCGTCACGAAAGACGGTGTTTCGGTCGCGAAGGAAATCGAGCTCGAAGACAAATTCGAAAACATGGGTGCCCAGATGGTGAAGGAAGTCGCCTCGAAGACTTCCGACGTCGCCGGTGACGGCACCACGACAGCCACCGTGCTGGCACAGGCAATCGTTCGTGAAGGCCTGAAGGCCGTTGCCGCCGGTATCAACCCGATGGACGTGAAGCGTGGCATCGACAAAGGCGTCATCGCCGCCGTCGAAGAACTGCGCAAGATCTCCACCCCGTGCACGGATACGAAAGCAATTGCCCAGGTCGGCACGATCTCCGCGAACTCCGACGGCGCCGTCGGTGACATCATCGCCGAAGCGATGGACAAGGTCGGCAAAGAAGGCGTGATCACGGTTGAAGAAGGTTCCGGTCTCGACAATGAACTCGACATCGTCGAGGGCATGCAGTTCGACCGCGGCTACCTGTCCCCCTACTTCATCAACAATCAGGAAACGATGGGCGTCGAACTCGACGATCCGCTCGTTCTGCTGCACGACAAGAAGATTTCGAACATCCGCGAAATGCTGCCGGTGCTCGAAGCCGTTGCCAAAGCTGGCAAGCCGCTGCTGATCATTGCCGAAGACGTCGAAGGCGAAGCCCTCGCGACGCTCGTCGTCAACAACATGCGCGGTATCGTCAAAGTTGCGGCCGTCAAAGCCCCGGGCTTTGGTGATCGCCGTAAAGCGATGCTCGAAGACATCGCGATCCTGACGAACGGTACGGTTATTTCCGAAGAAGTCGGCTTGAGCCTCGAAAAGGCCGGTCTCGACGACCTCGGTTCCGCGAAGCGTATCCAGATCTCGAAAGAAGAAACCATCATCATCGATGGTGCGGGCGACGAGAAAGGAATCGAAAAGCGCGTGAATCAAATCCGTGCGCAGATCGAGGATACCTCTTCTGACTACGACCGCGAAAAACTCCAGGAGCGTGTTGCGAAACTCGCTGGTGGTGTTGCCGTGATCAAAGTTGGCGCCGCGACGGAAGTCGAAATGAAAGAGAAGAAAGCCCGCGTCGAAGACGCGCTGCATTCGACTCGCGCCGCCGTTGAAGAAGGCGTCGTTCCCGGCGGTGGTGTTGCGCTGCTGCGGGTCCAGGCGGTGGTTCAGAAAGTGAAGCCGGATAACGCCGACCAGCAGATGGGTCTGAACATCCTGTCGCGCGCGCTCGAAGAGCCGATCCGTCAGATCGTCTCCAACGCCGGCGACGAGCCGTCCGTTATCGTCAACGCGGTGAAAGAGTCGAAGGGCAACCACGGCTACAACGCACAGACGAGCGAGTTCGGCGACATGATCGAAATGGGTATTCTCGATCCGGCGAAAGTGGCGCGCTCAGCGCTGCAGAACGCCGCGTCCGTTGCCGGTCTGCTGCTGACGACCGAAGCCATGGTCGCCGACGCTCCGTCGCGCGATGACGGCCCGGCGATGCCCGATATGGGTGGCATGGGCGGCATGGGTGGTATGGGCGGCATGCCCGGCATGATGTAAATCTGCCACCACGTTTTCGCGACTCAGCGAAACCCTGAAAACCCCGCCACACCGGCGGGGTTTTTTTTTGCGCCCTGAAAAGTCGCGCACGAAGGCCGCGATGTGCACCACAATTGTGACGCCAGGTGTCTGATTCGGTGCACATTTGCCGGCGATCCGGCAACATTGGCGACAATTTGATTAGCAGCAGACAAATCGTCCGCTAACCGCCGTCTAAAATTCAAAGACATACAGAAATTCGTTACGAATCGATTATTTGGCCCGATAATTGAATCAGATTTGTTACGTGTGCCGGGTTTAAATGTGAATTGCCGGCCCACCAATACGTCTGTTTAACCGTTCTGCGAGGGCCAGCTAATCATGAATACTGATTCGGCAGTTATCGTTTCGGCGGATATCCGCGAGTATTTCCAGCGCGAGGTCGACGCCGCACTGACGCAGCAAGCCGTCACGGTTGAAGAAACCACCGCGACGTACCTCGTTAACCTGCTCGCCGCCTATATCGATGCGCGCGAGTTGTTCGAACAAACCGACGACGGCCTCGACATAAAACCCCTCGCCCTGCACTACGCAGATGCCCTGAATGCCGCGACCGCGAGCGAAAAAAGCCTCGCATTACGCCGCCTCGGCGACGTCGCATTATTCGTCTCCGGACTGTTTGCCGGCAGCCTGAACCGAAAAATCGTCGACATCGACTACTACATCGCGATGGGTGGAACGGCCTACAGCTGCGTTCACGATCTCGTCGGATCACGCACCCGCGACAAGCACGTGTTGTTCGCCGAGCTGGCGGAAAATTTCGCCCAACTCGTCGACGTACTTGGGGTTATCAGCGACAGCTCTAATCTGAACTCGAATGCGGACGTGTTGCGCCTGTACGAAATATGGCTGCGCACCGGCAGCCCGCGTTCCGCGGAGAAACTTCGTCGCCACGGAATTCAGGTTTCCGCGAACGCGAGCAGCCGGGCGATGCACTAAGCGGGAGTGCAACGATGTTATTGAGTCAGGTACAGAACTATCTGGCCGGCTTCTACGAAGCGCCGACCGCATACGACATTGATGATTTCCTCATCACGGACCCCGTACACGCCGACGCCCTGACCCCCGCCGGCGAGCGCACGAACGACGAACGTCTGCTCGTCGCGCAAACAGATGACGGGGTCGAGCTATCCGTGTATGTCGATGGCGAGGCCTTGAACCTGCTGCGCGATGACGACCCGTTCACAGGGCTGCACGAGGGCAACCTCGGCGCGTTTATGCTGGCGCTCGAAGGTGTGTCGCACTTCCACTACCTGTGCTGGAACGCGTCGTTCGATAAATCCGTAACGCTGCTGGAACTCGAACTGCAGGCCGAAGTGGACAAGTACATTACGGCGCTCGCGCTGTTCGGCGAGCAGGCGAACACACCGGGGGTCGAGGACGTTCACGAGCGTTTGTTCGAAAACGTCCGCTTTCGCGACGATCTGCCGGCTGATCATCTCGCGCGTTATCAGGATGCGAACCGTTACGCCGGCAAGTACTGCCGATCGCTGTTGACGACCTACCCCGAAGCACACCGCGAGCCCTGCTTCAGGAATGAGCTGCGACGTTTCTACCGGCTCACCCAGAACGAGAAGATTCGCCGCATAGAATCCGTGCGCTAGACGGGAGCTGTCGCTTCAGTCGCCAACCTTCTTGTGCAGATGGGGCATCGTCTCGGGCTTCCCGGCCTTCATGTAACGTTCTTCCTTGCCGGTGCGCGTCACGTTTTCATAGACGCCGTCGTCTCGTTTCACGAGCTTCGTAAAGCCCACTTCCTTGAGCTTCGAGTTACCGGTGGGGAACGCGATGCCTGGCGGAGTCAGCACCTTGCGTACCGGCGCAAAGAAATCCGTGTCACCAAGCGGCACCTGGGCGGCGTAACATAATTCACCCCAGGTGGTAATTTTCGCACCGATTCCGTGACGGACTGCGACGGTCTGGCCATTGTCTTCACAAAAATAGTCGTAGTTCGGCATGAGTTCTCTTCCGGATCACATAATCCCGGTTCCGTTCGGGTCGATATACGGATTTTAGTCCGGCTGCAGCGCTAGGCAAGCGTGCCGAAGCCGTCTCGACGGTTCTGCGTGACGGGTTCGACGATCTCGCCGTCGGGGTCCAGCGGCGGGTAAGGGATCTTGCGCGCGCGACAATAAGCGGCGATATCGGGGTACAGCCATTCGAACGCTTTGCGCGTGAACTCCCGGTCGTCGATCCGGCGGTGCAGGTAACAGCCTGCGAGCTCCCGTTGGCGCAGGGCCTCATACAGGATCACCCCGACCGCGACTGACACGTTCAACGACTCGACCATACCGACGAGCGGTATCCGTACCCGAACATCCGCGGCCGCGATCGATTCCGCGGACAAACCGTCGAGTTCCGATCCCAGCACGAGTGCCGTGGGCCGAACGTAATCAATGTCGCGAAAATCGCGGGTGCCGGGACCAACATCGGCCGCGACGATGGTGAAACCCGTAGCGCGCAACGACGCGAACGCACCCTCGGCCGACGCGTGGCGCATGACGTCGAGCCACTTCTCCGTACCGCTCGCGGATTTGTGTCCGAGTCGCACCGGAGAGTGCGCCGGTGCAATCGCGTGGATGCGTCCGATCCCGACCGCGTCACACGTGCGGGCGACGGCGCCGAGGTTGCGGGTCTTGTGGACGTTTTCCATCACGACGGTGAGATCCGGCTGGCGACGCGCGAGCGTATCGAGGATACGTTGATAGCGTTGCGCTCGCACCCGCGATTATCCGCTCGCCGGGTGCATCACTGTTTCGCGCGCGTGAGCGTCGCGCTGACTGATGCATACGTCGACACGCAGTACGGCACGCAATAGGTCAGTGCGATTTTCGTGTATGCGTTGGCGTCGAGAGAATACGGAATAAACCGGTCCCAGTAGTTAATCAGCGCGAGGATGGTGCCGACGAGACCCGCGACCTTGAACGACCGGTGCACGACGTCACGGCGTATCGCTATTGCAAGCCACGCTCTCATGGTCCGCCGTACTCGTGCGCGTTGCGCGGAGTCATCGCGTATATTAATGGCCGCCGCATTGTGTGCGTATAATCCACCCATTATGCGACAAACGCAAAACAGTCCGAGCTTCTCCGCCTGTCATTGCGGTGATCGGCAAACGATAGTCGCGCTGCATGATCAACGTTAACGGGCTCGTATTCGAATATCCCGGACAACGTGCGCTCGATGATGTCGCGTTCACGATCAGGGCAAACAGCGTAACCGCGCTCGTCGGCCCGAATGGCGCGGGCAAGACCACATTAATGCGCTGTGTCTGCGGCCTGGAAAAGCCGCTTTCCGGCGCCGTCACCGTTGACGGCATCGATGTCATCACCGAACCGAGACTGAGCCATGAACGGCTCGGCTACCTGTCCGATTTTTTCGGCTTGTACGACGCCCTCAGCGTGCGTCGGGTTCTGATGCACGCGGCGAGCGCGAACGGCAGTCGGCGAAATCTCCCGGATGCGGCCGCAACGACGGCCGCCCGGCTCGGCTTGAGCGACCGACTCGAGCAGCGCGTCGGTGAGTTGTCCCGCGGCCTGCGCCAGCGGGTCGCGATCGGCCAGGCGATCATCCACGAGCCCAAAGTCCTGATCCTCGACGAACCGGCCTCGGGTCTCGACCCTGAGGCGCGACACGATCTCGCGGAACTGTTCCGGACCCTGCAGAAAGACGGCATGACCCTGCTCGTGTCCTCGCATATCCTTGCCGAACTCGGCGCTTACGCCACCGACATGCTCGTGATCCGGGGCGGACGCATAATCGAGCAACGCACCCTGAAGGATACGGCGCCACTCACACGCGAAATCGTCATGGAACTCGCGGACACCGACGGCGCGGTCAACGCCGTATTTGATGCGTTCGACAACGTCAGCAATATCCGGCGGGACGGACGCCGCATTCGGTGCGCGCTGAACGGCGATGACGATGCCCAGCACCGGCTGTTGCGTGCGCTCATCGAGGCCGATATCGCGGTCGTCAGTTTCGCCACGCTCGAACGCGACCTGCAGCAGTCCTATCTCGAAAGTATGCAGGCGCCATAAGTGAATCCCGAGCTTCAGCGCAATGTCTGGCTCGAGTGGAGCGCACACCGGGTACTCCTTCTGAGTGTCGTGCTCGCGAGCATTTTCGTGCTCGTGACCCTGTTCGATCCGAACGGGTTTGGCAACGTCGTCGCGAATGCCGCGCTCTCGCTGTTCGTCCTTGCAACGATGATTTGGGGCAGTCACCGCGCCGGCGACGCGATGCTCGACGAACTGCGCGAACGAACCTGGGACTCACAACGCATGTCGGCCATGAGCCCGTGGTCCATGACCTGGGGCAAACTCTGTGGTGCGACGATTATGCCGTGGTTTGCCGGCAGCGTGTGTCTCGTTATCTACACCATCGCACGCTTCGGACCGACGCTCGCCGAGCGCCTGCAGGTGGTAGCCAGTTGTATCGCTGCCGCGATCCTCGTACAGGCGCTGAGCCTGATCGGTGCGCTCGTCGGCACCCGGCTCGAGAAACACGCGCGCAGTACGCTCGCGAGCTGGTCGGCGGTCGGTACGTTTTTGCTGTTGCTCGTGTATTTTTCCGTTTATTACCGCTCCACGGATGCGATCGTCTGGTTCGGCGTGAGCTGCGACCGCCTGGATTTTCTGACCGCCTCACTGTTCGCGCTCGCCGGCTGGACCGTGTTCGGTGCGTATCGCATGATGAGCAGTGAACTCGCCGTTGCGACGCGACCATGGGCCTGGAGCGCGTTCGTGATTTATCTCACGATTTACTTCGCCGGCGCGTTCATCCGGCCGGAATGGCCGCTGAACCGCAGCCTTGCGGTGTTTGGCGCCGCCGGCCTTGTCGTCGCGATCGGCGCGAGCTATCTCGCGGCGTTCGCCCTGTTTCGCGACCCGCTGACGTTTCACCGGCTCGCAACCTATGCCGCCGCCCGGGCCTGGCGCCGCTTCTTCGAAGAGCTTCCGGTGTGGACAGCCTCGTTCGCGATCGCCGTCGCATTTTCGCTGCTCTGCGCCGTGCTCGCGACGGCACCGGTGTATTCCGGCGAACGTATCGAAGCGGTGGGTCTCGGCGGTATCGTGATCGTGCTGTATGCCGTGCGCAATATCGGCCTGTTGTATTACTTTACCTACGGGGAAAGCCGCCGGCGCGTCGAGACGACCACCGTGATTTGCATTGCGATCATCTCCTGGTTGCTGCCCAGCATCGCGGAATCGGCGGGATTGACGGCAGTTCACTGGTTGCTGCGCCCGCCGCTGTGGGATCACCCCGTCGCCGCCGGCGCAATCATCGCGCTGCATGTCCTCGTCGTGGGCGTCTTGTGCTGGCGCCGCTACCGCGAACGCATCGCACCCGCGGCGATCGCCGCGTGACGCGCGCCGGGGCGTTTAGCCGAACAAATGCTGGCCGATGCGAAAGCCGGCGAGATAAGTGCCCACCGCCGAGCCGAGCGTACTGAGAACGAAAACGAGCAGCGTTCGCGCCACCCGATTGTGCCGCCAGCCCCGGAGGCTCGACGTATCGGTGCGCAGGCTCGAAAAATCACCGACGGTAGGTTTGCGCAGGTAAGTTTCCACCATCGCGGTAACGAATCCGGCGCCGATGGTCGGATTCAGTGACGTAATCGGCGCGGCGATAAACGCGCTGATCACGGTAAGGATGTGCCCGCCGGCGATCGCGGCGCCGAGCGCCGACAAGCCCCCGTTGATAACGATCCATTCAACCACGAGTGTCATCCCGAGCGAGGGGCTGCGGGCGAAACCGACGGCGAAACCGACGAGAACGAGCGCGACGATCAACCACGGAATCAGTTTCGTCCAGGATTTGCCGCGCGGAATGAGGGACAGCGCCGCGATCGTCGATTCGGGGTCGTCGCTGCCGCTGCGTAACGCCGCGGCCAGGCCTTTCAGGTGTCCGGCGCCGACAACCGCGAGGATCCGCGGCGCACCGCCCGCGGCCACCTGGCGCAGGCGCGCCGCCATGAAACGATCGCGTTCGGTGATCAGCGGTTCGTAGATCTCCGAAGCGGTTTCGGCGAACTGCGCGAACGTGGTTTCGAGCAGGTCGCCTTCCTTGAGACGTTCGATCTCGTTTTCATCGATATCCTCGTGCACGAGTACGCTCGAGAGGAGACCGGTAAACAGGTAGAAACGCCGCCACCACGGCACGTTACGATAAATCCGCTTCAGGGTTGTGCCGATTTCGCGATCGATGAGTTCCAGCGCACACGATTGTTCGCGCGCCGCCGCGATCGCGGCGTGCATCTCCGCCCCGGGTTCGATATCAAACTGCTCCGCAATGCGTTGTTGAAACGCACCCATCGCGAGCATCGCGGTAACCATCGGTGCGCGCCCCGTTTTGATGACCTGGAACAAATCCATCTTTTGCAGCGCTTCGGGGTCTTCCATGGCCTTGAAACGGCTCGTGCACAATTCGATGGCGACGGTGTCCCATGCGTTTTCCGCGATTTCCTTTTTTACCGCGGCAACGCTGGCACGCGACACGTGCGCGGTGCCGAGCAATCGAACCAGGCTGCCGCCGATCTCGATATCCTCGAATGGCTGCTCGCCGTAGTTTTCAGTCGCTGCTGTATCCATCAGGTTTTCGTCACATCGACGCTGAACCCGTGACGCAGCCAGTTGCGCCCGAGTAACAGCTTGTCTTTCGACCCGCTACGGTCGTTTAAATTCATCAGCAGGCGATACGATTCGCCGCGATGCCGCACCGTCAGATACACGTGATAGCGCAGTTCCTGGCAGTCCGACGTCTTGATCCCGCGGACCTGCTCGATCGTCGCTTCGATACGTCGGCTTTCGCCGCGACCGTTCTCGAGCGTAAATCTTACCTGCTTGCCGGTGTCACCGACCGACGGCGGGGTCGAACCGCCGACAACCTCGATTGCGTGCGCATTGATCGACGATACGGTTGCCCCCGTATCGAGCCGGGCATCGAAATCGAGTCCCGCCTCGACGATCGACACGGGTTCGTAGGCGCCGAGTTGCCCACGGTAAGCCAGCATATAGCCGGTAAAACCGCCGGTGCCGGCACACACGAGACCCAGCACGATAACTATCGGCAGCGATACCGTCGAACTTCTGCGCGGGGAGGCTGGCATACGTCGTGCAACTTCAGGAGACACTTTGCAGCGGGTTCGAAGCGTTGCGGAGCCACGCGTTGTTTGCGTTCGGGCGCGACGACGACGCATCATTGCAAGCTGTCTACTATAAAGCATCCGCCCGCGGCAAAGCCACATCGAAACGCTGTTCCGCGAAGTCGAAATCGGTTCCCGTCGCGCCCGCTCGCCCGTCGGCCCGCGCCAGGCGGGTGGCATCAACGACGGCAAACTCTTAAACTCCGCCGGTGCCCGGCTGACGGGTATCGCCGTCGATTTCGTGCCGCCGAGTGGCCGGATCCGGACCTTGCGGTCACGGCAACCCGTTTTATCGCGGCCGTTCGTGCATCACCACCGGTGATCGACGCGCCCTAATCATTCATTGCCGGTACGCATTAGCCCGTGACTACACTAAATCCACGCCAACGCGAAGCCATCCGCTACGTCGACGGTCCCCTGCTCGTGCTTGCCGGAGCCGGGAGCGGCAAGACCCGCGTGATTACGGAAAAAATCACGTCGCTGATCAAGCGCGGGGTCGCCGCGCCGGAACGCATTGCCGCGATTACATTTACGAACAAGGCCGCGAACGAAATGCGCACGCGCCTGAACCGCAAGCGCAACGAACCGAGCCCGTGGATTTCGACGTTCCATACGCTCGGCTTGCGGATCCTGCGCAAGGATTTTGAGCGGGCCGGTTACCGCAAGGGTTTTTCAATCGTCGACAGCAAGGATTGCGAAAACCTCGTCGCGGATATTTTGCGGCGCTCGTCAGCGAACGATATGCCGGAAATCCGCGCCATCATGAGCCGGATTTCCGCTTTCAAATCGGCGCTGATGACACCCGAGCTGGCGCTGAAATCCGAACACCCCGATCCGATTTCGCGCATAGCGGCCGCGTGCTATGCCCAATACGATGACGCCCTGATGGCGTTCAACTCCGTCGATTTCGACGATCTCATCATGCGCCCGGTGACCCTGTTGCGCGATCACACCGACGTCGCCGCCTACTGGCGCAACGAAATCCGCTACCTGCTCGTCGATGAGTATCAGGACACGAACCTGAGCCAGTACGAACTCGTGAAACTGCTCGTCGAGGAATCCGGTCAGTTTACGGTTGTCGGCGACGACGACCAGTCGATCTACGCCTGGCGCGGGGCGCGGCCGGAAAATCTCGTCCAGCTGCAGTCCGACTTTCCCGCGCTGAAATTGATCAAGCTCGAACAGAACTACCGTTCCGTGGGCGCGGTACTGAATGCGGCGAATCATCTGATTGCACATAATCCGCACGTCTTCGAGAAAAAGCTGTGGAGCGAGCGCGGATACGGCGACAAGATCCGGGTCAACGGGGCGCGCGACGAGCACGACGAAGTCAGCTACATCACAAACCAGATCCTGCACGAGCGCATGATGAAGGGGCGCCGGTTCAGCGACTATGCCGTGCTGTTTCGCAGTAATCACCAGGCGCGCCTGTTCGAGCGCGCGTTCCGCGAGCGCGAGATCCCCTACGTACTGTCGGGGGGACGTTCGTTTTTCGATTACACGGAAGTCAAAGATATCGTTTGCTACCTGCGCCTGATCGCGAACCCCGACGACGACAACGCCCTGCTCCGCGTCATCAATACGCCGCGCCGCAGTATCGGCCTGTCGAGCGTCAAACAACTCGTCGCACTCGCGGGCACGCACGCCCTGCGTCTCGTCGAAGCCGGTACGACGACCGCGCTGACGGCACAATTGCCGAAGCGGGCGGCGAAGAACGTCGGCGAATTTTTCACCTGGCTCAGCAGCATGCACCGCGCGGCCGAGCACGAACCGGCGGCCGCGATCGCGCGCCAGATCGTTGCCGACATCGAGTACCGGGACTGGATCGAACAAACGAGCGAGACCGAAGCAGATGCGAAGCGGCGACTCGATAACGTCGAGGAACTGTTGTCCTGGATCGAGCGCATCCAGGAGAACGACGCGGAAAAATCGATGCAGGACATCGTCGCCGCGCTGACCTTGTTCGACATCGTCGAGCGCAAGGACGACGGCGACATCGGCGACAACGTCGCGCTGATGACTCTGCATGCCGCGAAGGGGCTGGAGTTTCCGCACGTCTACCTCGCCGGGATGGAAGAGAACATCCTGCCGCACAAGTCGAGCATCGAACAGGATACGATCGAGGAAGAGCGCCGCGTCGCCTACGTGGGAATTACCCGCGCGCAACTGACGCTGACCTTGAGCTTCGCGCGATCGCGACGGCGTTACGGCCAGACCGAGGCCTGCGAACCGAGTCGCTTTATTGCTGAATTGCCCGCCGATGATCTGGCCTGGAGCGGCCAGTCCGAAAGCACGGCCGAAGGCCGGGTCGCGGGCCGGGAAACACTGTCGAGCCTGAAACAAATGTTGCAAACCCCATGAACACACTGCCTGCCTCGTCCCCGCGCAAGGCGCGCAGGCTCGGGATCACGGGGTTCGCCGTGATCGGCATGCTGTTCGCGACGGCCGCGGCGGAACCGACGTCGGACGAACTCACGGTAAAAGCCCGCGACGTGCTGCCGCCGGATTTCTTTCGCTCCGTACACTACGAGATAGCCGAGGACGTCACGCAATCCCGCTTCTATTACCATTTCAATGTCACGAGCGACTTTGGCAGATACGCGATCGCGTCACTGCCGATGCTGCGGGTAAGACTCCACGAAATCCTGACCCTGGCGGAAGTCGCCCCGACGTCGAACAAATCGTCCGCTTCACTCGACCGTTCGCCGCCCGGGCGCCGCGGCGTTGGCGGCGACTCCGTTGCGGGAATTCTGGCCGATCCGCTCGGCACCGCCGAAACCCTGCTCGGCAACCTCGCCTATAACCTCGAAGAGACGCTCGCCGAGCCGGAACGGGAAAAGCCCGCGACGGGGCCCGCGGTCGATAACGGTTTTGTGCTGGAACCGGGTCCGCACAAGCGCAGCGCGGCGGCGCAACTCGACGTCGATGTGTACTCGTCGAATCCGGCAATACAGACCCTGCTCGACACGCTCGCGCGTGCCCGCAGCGCGGGCAAAATGCGCGGCCCGATAGCGCCGACCCGCGTGTTACCGGTGGGCCCGGTCGCGTTTGGCTCCGGCGTACTCGACGAGCGCCTGCGTTCGATCCTGAAAAACAAGTCCGCCGCCGAAATTCACGCTGACATCGACGAACGTCTCGCCGCCGCGGGTGTGTCCGCGGCGGAACGTGCGGTGTTTCTCGCGAACCGGAGTTACACCCCGCGCACGCGCCTGTATTTCACGCGTTACCTTGGACTCCTGAAACAGGCGACGGGGGTCGGGCAACTCGTGCAGAGCGCAAACTCGGCGAGCACGGAAACCGACGCCCGCGCGTTCGTCAATCTCGCACGGATGATCGCGTACTACGAACTCACGGGCAGCCATATCATGCGCATCATCGAACACCGCAAATTCCCCGTCATGCTGACGGATGCCGGCGCACTGGTCTTCGCCCTGCCGATCGATCATTTTTCGTGGAACGACGGCAATGCCGCGCTCATCGCGAGCCTCGATCGCTTCGTCACAACCGCCGGCGCGACATCGACGACGCTCCTCGTCGCCGGCAGCGTCACGGACACCGCGAAGACGCAACTCGCGACATCCGACATTCAGCTCCGGGAACACTATTCGTTCTGATCGGCCGCGCCGATCCGGGCACGTCGCGGTCTGTGAAAGCGTCGTTTCCTGACGACGCTTCACGCCGACAGGCGTTCCCGGCGACGCAGTCAATGACTCTGCGGTTGTCGTTAATCCCTTTCTTAACAATAAGTTAGAAACCTAAAAGTCGGACCGGGCAGTTTGGCACGGAACCTGCAATTTCCATCGCAAGGAGATTGCCCACATGTTCGACAACAGCAAACCACAGCTGCGCCTCGTCACCGACAACAGCGCGGACATCGCCCCCCTGGTCGACCGGGTCGCCCGCTATACGGCGGAAATAAACGAGCGGCGACGACAACTCGGCGAGGAACTCGTGTATTTCGAAACGAAGCTGCACGACCTTGCCGAGCTCGATCCGCAGGACTTTACCGGCCTCGGTAAAGTCTACGGCGAACACGCGCAGCATATTCGTCGCCTGCTGCAGGAATTCGACCGCAAGGCAGTCTAGAAGCGGTCTCAAAAATAGACGGTGTCGCGTTGCACCCTGAAATCGGTGATGACAAGGCGCCGTGCGCAGGGAATGGTGGTTCCATTTCCAAGTACGGTAACGCGGTCAGCGCCGATTTCAGGGTGCAACCCTTCGGGCCGGGGCCATTTTTGCGCACTCCGGCGTTACTCATCGCTCATTTAGCCCGGCTAAACTACGCTCTTCGTGCCCTGGATTGCGCAAAAATGACTCCCGGCGAGACACCCTCTATTTTTGCGACCGCTTCTAGTCACCGCCGGCGCGCGCGCACCTCACGTCGCCTGTAGATGACCGTACAGGCGCCCGTAGAGGCCGCCCTGATTCAGCAGTTCCTGGTGGGCGCCCTGCTCAGCAACGCGACCATCATCGAATACGAGCACCCGATCGGCCTGCCTCACCGCGCTCAGCCGGTGCGCGATGATTAACATCGTTCGATCGACGAAATGTTCATTCAGCGAGCGGTACACCTGCGCCTCGGTTTCGGCGTCGAGGGCCGATGTTGCTTCGTCGAGGATCACGATGTTCGGCTCCGCGAGTACCATCCTTGCGATCGCGAGGCGTTGTCGCTGGCCACCCGACAAGCGGATCCCGTCGCGCCCGATCACGGTATCGAGTCCGTCCGGCCACCCCGCGACGAGTTCATCGATTACTGCGATTTTCAGCGCCGCGAGTATTTTTGTATCGTCCACCTCACGCCCGAGCGCAACGTTTGCGCGCACGGTGTCATTGAACAATGCCGGGTGCTGCAGCACCGTGCCGACATGTTCGCGCACGACATCCATACCGATCTCGCGCACGGAGTCCCCGTCGAAACGCAGGTCGCCGGCCAGCGGCGGATACAAGCCGAGAATGATCTGCACGAGCGTGGATTTCCCGCCACCGCTCGCGCCGACGACCGCGACCTTTTCGCCCGGCGCGATCGTGAGGCTCAGATCGTCGAAGATCAACGGCCCGTCACCGTAGCGAAACGCGATACCGTGCAGCGACAGCCCGTTCGTTCTGCGTCCGGCGAACGGGTTCTTCACGTGCGGGTAGCGCGGTTCGTCGTCGAGCCTCACGATCGTATTGATGCGTTCGAGCGCCGCGGTGGCTGCCTGAAAGCCGTACTGCAGATTCAGGATCGCCTCGATGGGTCCGAGCATGTACCAAAGATAGCCGAACACGGCGATCATCTCGCCGAGTGTGAGCCCGGAAAACAGCACCATCAGCATCGCGACGGCCCGGAAGATATCGATACCGATCAGGAACACGGCGAACGAAAAGCGACTCGCCGCATCGCTGCGCCAGGCATATGCGGATGAATGGGTGCGTATCCGGCGCGCCAGCGATTTGACCCGTCCGAGGTAATACTGTTCGCGATTCGCGGCCCGGATCTGGTGGATCGCTTCGAGCGTTTCCGTCAACGCTTCCTGAAACGCCTGAAACGCCGCGTTCTCCTTGCGCTTCAACCGCTTCACTTTTTTCGCGATCGCGATCGTGAAATACACGGCGAACGGATTGAGTACGAGCACGAACAGACCGAGTTGCCAGTGCATCCACAGCAATATCCCGGCCGCACCAACGAGCATCAGTACCGATATCAGTAAACGGCTGACCGTAACCCCGGTGAACTCGTCGATCGTATTCAAATCGACGACCATGTGCGACGCCACCGTCGTCCCCCCGAGAGATTCGTATTCGGCCATCGATACGCGGTTCAGGCGGTCGATCAGGCGCGCGCGCATGCGAAAAATCAGATCCTTCGCGATCAGCGTGAACTGGCGGGTCTGTAACACCTGCAGCAACAGACTGCCGATCCGCAGTGCGATCGTGATCACGAGAACGAACGCGATGTACGCCGCATCCGTTTGCCATGTGGCCGGCAATACGGTGTCGATTGCGGCAACGAGCTTGCCCGGCTCGCCGATCAGGACCTCGTCGACGAGCAGCGGCATCAGCAACGGCAACGGCACGCTCAACAGCGCGGCAATAATCGCGACGATGTGGGCAATGACGAGTTCCCGCTTGTGGGCCCGGAAAATCGACGCCACGTAGCGCCAGGTATACGGCGCCGCCGACGGCGCGTGGTCGTCGCTTACGGGGGCTGAAATCGTCGCGGCTGTCGTTGTCATGTCGTGAAGCTGGAATTTCGTTGACCGGCAATACCCTGCACCGTGGTGGTGCCGGTCACAATCTGTCGCGGCGTTCTTAGGCCCTACCGGTTCGGGGCCGATATAATCCCATCAAACCGTTTCCGCTCATAGTCGGCTGTCACCGCATGAAAAAGATTTGGTTATCGAGCTATCCGCCCGGCGTTCCCCGCGAAATCGATCACGCAAACGTGTCGACGCTCGTCGCGCTCTGTGACGACGCCTGCGCGGAATTCACGGACCACAAGGCGTTCGGAAATTTCGGCTCGTTCATGACATTCGCCGAGATCGGTCGCGATTCACACGCATTCGCCGCATTCCTGCAGTCACACGGCGCTATTCGCCACGGCGATCGCGTCGCGCTCATGATGCCGAACATTCTGCAGTATCCCGTGGCGATGTTCGGCGCGTTACGCGCCGGCGCGGTTGTCGTCAATACGAACCCGCAGTACACGGCGCGCGAATTACACCACCAGCTCACCGATTCCGGCGCCCGGATACTCGTGGTTTTGCGCAATATGTTGTCGGTCGTCTACGCGGCGCTGCCGGGTACGGACATCGAACATATCGTTGTCACCGAGCTGGGTGATTTGTTTCCGTTTCCGAAATCGCTCGTATACAACCGCGCCGCGCGCCGCGGCACGGAGAAGCCGGAGACACGCGCGGACATCGCGGTGACGAATTTCAACGATGCGCTGAAATCCGGCGCGAAAGCACCATTTTCCGCCGTCGACGTAACGCTCGACGACCTCGCGTTCCTGCAGTACACGGGCGGTACGACGGGTAAATCGAAAGGCGCGATGCTGAGCCACGGCAATGTCGTGGCCAACACGATGCAGGTCGGGGCGTGGTTACGCGACTCGGTGGAACGCGGCGGGGAAATCGTGATAACCGCGCTACCGCTCTACCATATCTACGCGCTGACGGTGAATTGCTTCTCGTTTTTTCGCGAAGGTGCGTTGAATTATCTGATCACCGATCCGCGCGATACGAAACGCTTCATCAGGGAACTCGCGCGGTTGCCCTTCACCGGGATCGCGGGCGTGAACACGCTGTTCAGTTCGCTGCTTGACCACGAGGATATCAACAAAGTCGATTTTTCCCACCTGAAATATTCCAGTGGCGGCGGTTCCGCGATCCTGAGCGGGGTGGCGAATGCGTGGGAAGCGCAGACCAAAACGATCATTTCCCAGGGTTACGGGCTCACGGAAGCGAGTCCGGTCGTGTGCGTGAACCCGTTCGAAATGCAGGAATTTACCGGTTCGGTCGGGGTGCCGGTACCGTCGACGGAATGCCGGATCGTAACGGACGACGGCACCGAGGCGGCGATCGGCGAGGCGGGCGAACTGCTCGTGCGCGGACCGCAGGTCATGCAGGGCTATTGGCAGCGCGAGGAAGACAACGCGGACGTATTCGACACCGATGGCTGGCTGCGCACGGGCGACGTCGCGGTGATGGACGCGGCCGGATTCTTCACGATCGTCGATCGCAAAAAAGATCTGATTATCGTCTCGGGATTCAACGTCTACCCGAATGAAATCGAGGAGGTCGCCGCCACCCACTCCGGAGTTGCCGAGGTCGCCGCGATCGGGGTGGACGACCCGCGCACCGGCGAGGCGGTGAAGCTCGTAGTCGTCGGTCGTGACCCGGGCCTGACGGCGGCCCAGTTGATCACGTACTGCCGTGATCAGCTAACGGCCTACAAGGTGCCGCGGTACGTCGAATTCGTCGACGAACTGCCGAAATCAAATATCGGGAAGATCCTGCGCCGCGTGGTGAAAGAGCGGCACGGATCGCAGACCGCACAGGGCGCGTAGTTCGTTGTGCGCGGCCCTAGGCGCTTTCGCGGTCGAGCAACCATGCCTCGACCCCGGGGGTCGCCTCACCCGGTGATTGCGTCAGGGCATGAAAATCGAACAACGCGGTATCGGCGAGATGCGAGGGCGTCACCGTCTGCAGACTGCGAAAGATATTCTCGAGCCGGCCCGGCTGCTCGCGTTCCCAGCCCCGCAACATTTGCTTGATCTGTACGCGCTGCAGGTGATCCTGGCTGCCGCACAGATTGCACGGAATGATCGGGTAATTCCGCTCGGCGGCATAGGCCTCGATGTCCGCTTCACGACAATACGCGAGCGGCCTGATCACAACGTTACGGCCGTCATCACTCAATAACTTCGGCGGCATCGCTTTCAGGCGCGAACCGAAAAACATATTCAGAAACAGCGTTTCGATGATGTCGTCGCGATGATGCCCGAGCGCGATTTTCGTAATACCGTGAGCTGCCGCGAAATCATAGAGGATGCCGCGGCGAAAGCGCGAGCAGGCGCCACACAGCGTTTTCCCTTCCGGTACCACGCGTTTGACGATGCTGTAGGTGTCGCGCTCGATCACGTGATACTCGATGCCGAGTTCCTCGAGGTAGGCCGGCAATACGTGTTCCGGGAAATCCGGCTGCTTCTGGTCGAGGTTGACGGCGATCAGTTCGAACTCGACCGGTGCTTTCGCCTGCAGGCTGAGCAGGATGTCGAGCATCGTGTACGAATCCTTGCCGCCGGACAGGCACACCATGACCCGGTCGCCGGCCGCGATCATGCCGAAATCCGCAATCGCGCGGCCGACGTTGCGTCGCAGGCGCTGCTGCAGTTTGTTGAAATTGATGGCTTGTTTCGTTTTCGGCACGACCGTGACAGCACCCGGAATCAGTTCAGTATCAATAAAGACCGTTGCGGTAATTGTCTTCGATCAGTTCATCGACGACGTTGATCTCCTCGTCACTGGGCATGGCATCCGCTTGCGCGGTCTGCTCCAGGATGATCTTGCCGAGCGAAGGCATTTCACTGCGATCCTGACGACTTTCCGGATCCCACAATTTCGACCGCCTGAATGCCTTCGCGCAGTGCAGGTAGGCTTCTTCCACGGCGACGAGGATCCCGAGCTTCGGCACCCGGCCCTGCACGGCGCAACGCTCGAGCAGGCTCGCGTCCCTGACCACCGTCGCGCGCCCGTTCACGCGCAGTGTTTCGTCGAAACCCGGCACCATGAACAACAAGCCGACGTTCGGGTTTTCCGTGATGTTCGTGAGACTGTCGACCCGATTGTTGCCCGGCCGTTCGGGAATGAAAATCGTATTGTCGTCGAGGATCTGGACGAACCCCGGCGCATCGCCACGCGGCGAGACATCGGCCTTGCCGTTCGCGTTCGCGGTGCCCAGGGTGAGAAATGGTGAGCGTTCGATCAGCTCGCGCGAAAATTTATCGAGCTGCGGGATCGCTTTCTTCACCGCCAGTTCCATCGGCGCGCCGATCACTTCCCGCACGGCATTCTCGTCACGGAGAACCGCTTTCAGTGGCTCGTTGCTCATACGCGTGCTCCTTCGAATTGCCGGTTGCGCGGCGACTATAGCAAAACCGGTGGCGCAGCGGAAAAAACCACGGCGAGCGCCTTGTTCAGGGGCTCGAGCAGGTGCCCGGCCCATTCCTGCTGGCCCGCCGGATGTGCGATCAAATCCTGGCGGATCTCGACGAGCACGTGGGGGATCCCGCGTGCCTCGCCGTGTACCGGGATGCCGAAATCCTTGTCGTCGATACGATACGGCTCGTTGTCGCCGACCGCGACGGTGTCGTGCGCGCCGAAGTGCTCGAGCAGATGATTCGC
Organism: uncultured Gammaproteobacteria bacterium; assembly: GCA_963976285.1. Lineage (GTDB taxonomy): Bacteria > Pseudomonadota > Gammaproteobacteria > UBA11873. Next base: position 7,311 of record CAXBJY010000076.1, on the reverse strand, counting down.
AACGCGCGGATCCGCGCCGTACAACACCCCGATATGCCACGGCCGCGTCTGTTCGAGGTAGACGGGGGTAAAGCTGTGGATCGCTACGAGTACCGTCGGGCGTTCCCGCCGGGCATCGAGCAGGCGCCCGATCGCGTCGTGGTAGGGATCAAAAATCTCCGCCACCCGCTGCGCCCGCGCGTGCTCGTCGAGAGCGTGATTGCCGGGGATCGGGGTCGCTTCGCTCACTTGCGGGATCAGCGACTCGTGATCGCGCGGTCGATTGCAGTCGATCACGAGACGCGAATAATTCTGCAGCACGAGCGTCGCATCGAGCATCCCGGAGAGGTGTCGGGAAACGCCGGCGGCGCCGATGTCCCAGGCAATATGCCGCGCGCGCTGTGTCTCATCGAGCCCGAGCGTGCCGAGCGCCGCGGGGATCCGGTTCGAGGCATGGTCGCAGGTGAGAAATACCGGCGAACGACCCTGCGCGCGCGCAATGCTTACGGCCGCCGGTTCATCCGCGCCGAGGAGCCGGTCACTCACGACGCGTTACCGTCGTCGTGCAACTCCGCGTGGAAATAGCGCTTGTGCCAGCCGAAGCCCTGCCAGGTCGTCAGCTTGTCGGGGACGATTTTGAACGTCCAGCAGGGTTCGACATTGACGGAGCCGCGGTATTCCGCGGCTTTGTCGCCGAGATAGCGCGGTCCCGTATGTTCCTCGCCGATCCGGTTCCAGAGTGATTTTTCACCGTTCGCAAGCACCGGCCCCACGGGTTCCTCGACGACGATCGCCCGACCTTCGCACAAGACCTTGCGGATCGGCGGCTCGGGTTCATCCACGACGAGCGAGACCCGCGGGTCCGCGGCCATGTAATGCGCCCATTCGGAGCGCGCGCGCGGCACGATCCAGAACGCATCACCGTCCCAGTGGTACCACACGGGCACGACGTACGGCGCACCATCAGGTTTCAGACAGGCGAGTCGCGCGATCCACGGCCCGGCCAGAAACTCGTCGATCTCCGTCGCGCTCAGCGCCCCGAATTTTTTTCCCCGCCAACTCATGTTCGTCCTCCCGCCCGGCGGCCGACGCCGTCCGTGTCAATAGACCTCGAAATACTCGCGCTGCTCCCAGTCCGTCACGTGCAGCAGGAAACGCGAAATCTCCGCCTGCTTTACCGCCAGTATGTACTCGACGAACGCATCGCCGAAGCAGCGGCGGTAGTGATCCGAATCACGCAGCGCGGCGACTGCATCCATCAGACTCGCCGGCAGCTTCGGCTTGTCGGACTCATACGGCGAGATTTCCGGCGGACCGGGATCGAGCTGCCGCGCGATGCCGTCGAGACCGCTCGCGATCTGCGACGCCATGTACAGGTAGGGGTTCGCGCACGGTTCGCCGGCGCGGTTTTCGATATGCGTCGCATTGTCGCCCGGGCCGCCGAGTACGCGGACCATCGCGGCGCGGTTCTCGCGCGCCCACGTGATCCGATCCGGCGCGAACGAATTCGGCACGAAGCGCTTGTAACCGTTGATCGTCGGGGCCGCGAACACGGACGACGGCGCCGCATGCTCGAGGATCCCGGCGACAAACTGCCGGCCCGTTGCCGACAGCGCATGCCCGTCGCCGGTGTGGTTCGCGAACAGATTCTCGTCCCCGGACAGATCGCACAACGACTGGTGCAAATGCCAGCCGCTCGAGTAGAAATTCGGCAGCGCCGGCCGGGTCATGAACGTCGCGTGATAACCGGCGCGGCGGCAGATTTGTTTCGTCGCGTTGCGAAACAGGAGCATATTGTCCGCGCCGCTGATCCCGACGACGGGGTCGAACGTAAACTCGCACTGCCCCGGCCCCCATTCATCCTCGAGCGTGCGCAGGGGCAGACCGAGTGGTTCGAGATTGTCCTGCAGCAGCTGCAGGATCGGATCGATTTCGTCGAGCCGCTCTTCCGTCAGGTACTGGAAGCCGTGCGCGATCATGCTCACCCCGGGCGGATCCGGCGGCCATCCGGATTCTTCCGGCCGGAGTTTCTTGTCCTCGAGCTTCGTAATATAGAACTCGACTTCGAGACCACTGATGTAATCGAAACCCTGTTCGTTCAACGTGCGCAGCTGACGCTTCATCACCTGGCGCGTATCGAACGGCATCGGTTCACCGTTGGCGAGAAACATTTCCGACAACACCCAGCCCGTGCGCGGTGCCCACGGCAGGATTTTGAACGTCGTCGGATCCGGTACGAGGATCGCATCCGGTCCGCCGGCGAGCGCGGTCATGCCGATGCCGGCGTCGCTCGAGAACATCGGCGCGATGAAATGATTCGTCGTGTCCATGAACAGGGTCGCGGTCTGGAAGTCGACCCCGTTCTTCAGCGCCAGCAGGAAATCATGCGCGAGGATATTCTTGCCGCGCACGATCCCGTGCTGGTCGCCCCAGGCGATCCGGATCGTGCGCAAGTCGTGTTGCCGGATGTCGGCCCGGATGCGTTCCGCCGCGGCCGTCTGTTCCTCACCCCACAGGCCATGGCGCTCGACGAAATCGATCTGACCTACACTGCCTTCTTGTATCGACATGACTTACCGCCACCTGATCGCATTCGGTCACGTGAGTATAAAGGAAGCGCTGTACGAATCGGGCGACCGCAGCCGATGTGGTTTGCGGATCGGCGCGGCGACGGTAATTTTCGCGCGCGGTCGCGCTCGCGGCGGGCAACCCTCGCGGTTCGACTTGCCTCGATCACGTCCGGCGGCGCATGATCGGTCGCACGAAAACGTTCGCCCACCCGGATCCTTGCATGCCCTACACACGATCAGATTGCCGGCGCGCACGCGCCGATTTTCCCGCCCTGGCGCGCAGCGTGAACGGGCACGCCGTGGCATTTCTCGATGGGCCGGGCGGCACCCAGGTACCGCATGCCGTACTCGACGCCATTCACACGGCCTACGTCGAACGCAACGCAAACTTCGACGGTATGTTCCGGACCTCGGTCGACGTCGGTCACGCGCTCGCCGCGGCGCGCGCGGCGACGGCGGACTTCCTCGGTGCCGCGAGTGGTGCCACGATTTCGTTCGGCGCGAACATGACGACCCTGAATTTCTCGCTGTCGCACGCGCTCGCACGGGCGTTGCAGCCGGGCGATGAAATCGTCGTCACGGAACTCGATCACGAAGCGAACCGCGGTCCGTGGCTGAAATTGCGCGAACGCGGCATCGTTGTACGCGAGGTTGCGCTGCGGCCCGACGGCCTGCTCGACCGCGACGATTTCGCCGCGCAGGTCGGCCCGCGCACCCGGGTCGTCGCGCTCGGCATGGCGTCGAACGCACTCGGGACGGTGACGGACGTCGCCTGTGCGCGTGCCCTGTGTGATGAGGTCGGCGCCTGGCTCGTCGTCGACGCCGTGCATTACGCGGCACATTTCCCGCTCGACGTCGAGGCGCTCGGGGTCGATTTCCTGTTGTGCTCGGCGTACAAATTCTACGGTCCGCATATCGGCATACTGTATGCCCGGCCCGGTCTGCTCGACGAACTCGACACGGACCGCCTGCGCACGCAGAAGCAGCAGGCACCGTACCGGATCGAAACCGGCACCCTGAACCATGCGGCTATCGCCGGGGTCACGGCAGCGATCGACTACCTCGCGACTTTTGGTGCCGGCACGAACCGGCGCGCGCGGGTCACGAGCGCGATGCGCGATATTCACGACTACGAAACGGTACTCGCGCGACGCTATTACGATGCCGTCCGACAGCTGGACGGGGTGAGCGTTTACGGTCCCGGCTTCGATGACGGACCGCGGGCACCGACCGTATCGATTACGTGCGAACGGCATACGCCGAAAGACGTCGCGGCATACCTGGCCGAGCGCGGCCTGCAGGTGTGGCACGGGCATTTCTACGCGATGAAAGTACTCGAAGTCCTCGACCTCGCCGAACGCGGCGGGCTCCTCCGGGTTGGTGTCTCGCTGTACAACGACGAACCGGAAATCGATCGCCTGACCGACGCACTCGCGACCCTCGCGCGGTCCTGAACGCACCGCTGTGCAGGCCGCGGCCGATTTACACCGACGCGCCGCTGCTGCACCATGCCGGTTCATTCACACAGGAGTTTGTCAGTCGATGTTTATCGCGATGAACCGCTTCAAAATTGCCCCGGGCTTCGAAGCCGGCTTCGAGAAAATCTGGCGCGAGCGCGATTCCTATCTCGCGGAAGTCCCCGGTTTCCGTTCGTTCGCGCTGCTGCGCGGTCCCGCCGTCGAAGTGCCTGACGGCGACGACTACGTGCTGTATGCGAGCCACACCGTATGGGAATCACGCGCGGCGTTCGACGCGTGGACTGAATCCGATCACTTCCGTAAAGCGCACGCGCAGGCCAGCGCACCGAAAGGGACCTACCTGAGCCATCCGAATCTCGAAACGTTCGAGCAGGTGGTCTAGCACCCGCGCCGCTTCGCGGTACGCAAACCAGCGGCGGGCATGGGGAAAAGCGGACCCCGGCAAGGTGAACGTAACGCCGTTACGCGCGAAACCTGCCTGGCGCGATGCCCGCGCCATCGCGGAGCAGTCCGTTTGCAAACGTACCGGCCGCGACCCCGCGGACATCCCGCCGTTGCGTGACCCGCGCAGCGATGCGGCCGTTAACGCCGCCGCCAGCGGATCCTAGAAGCGGAATTGCGCCTCGATTGCCCAGGTCCGTTGCTGACCCGGATGCACGAATGAACCGCCAAATTCCGGCGCCGGAATCACCTCTTCGATGATGTGCTGGTTCATCGCGTTGCGCACGATACCGGCGACGGACCAGCGGTCGCCTTCGAGTCCTACGCGCAGATTCAGCACGTCGAAATCCGTACGTTTCGTGTTCGAGAAATCGGCCGGCAAGCCGAAGAACAGATCCGCCGTTTCGCGGTCGTCCTGCAGTACATGGAACCATGTGTCGCCCGTGATCCGGTAGTCCACCCGGCCGACGAAATCGATCCCGTCGAACACTTCACGCACGTAGTCGCCGCCGATATTCAGCGTCCATTTCGGCGCATACGGCACTTCGTTGCCTTCGGCCGCCGGGCGCAGATTGTGTTTCTCGATTTCTCCGTTGACGACGGCGCCGCTCGCGAACGCGGTGAAATGTTCCGTCACCGCCGCGCTGCCGGCGATTTCGCCGCCGACGATCGCGACTTCGTCGACATTCGTCACGACGCGCAACAGCCCGAACGGTCCGACGAAGAACTCGAAGAACTGCATGTCGTCGATTTCGGTGTAGAACATCGCGCCTTCAAGCTTGATCCGGCCGTCATAAAAGTTCGACTTGAACCCGACTTCGAAGTTGTTCGTCGTTTCTTCCTTGTACGTGTCGTTCAGCGTGAGGCCCGCCGTCGGGATCAGGTTCGTGACCGTGTCCGAGGCACCGAGGTTGTTGAAACCGCCGGACTTGAAACCCACCCCCCAACTCGCAAACCATGTCCAGTAATCCGTCTGGTCCCAGGTGAGGCTGACTTTCGGCTGGATTTCCGAAAAATTCTTCTCGCGGCTCGGCACGGCAGCGCGTTCCATGCCCGTGCCGAAATCGAAATACGCCGGGTTCAGCGGTGAGCCGCCGGCGCCGGGCGCGCCACCGGTATAGTTGATGAAGTTCGACCGGCGCACGCTCGGCGGCGGCACTTTCGTCTCGACTTCACGCTCCTCGCGGTCGTAGCGAATCGCGAACGACAGTTCCAGGGTTTCCGTGATGTCGAAATCGATACCGCCGAAAATGGAGTACACGCGCGTATCGAAATCATCGTGGACGAGGGCCTCGATAGCCGGGTCGCTGAACGAGCGCACGTTCTCCGCCGCCCCGCCGATGTCCGTCGTTTGCGCCACCCCGACTTCACGATCGATGTCGAGGAAGTAGAAGCCGCCGAGCCAGCGCAGGCGCTGATCGTCGTCGGACGTCAGGCGGATTTCGAAACTGATGTCTTCCTGGTTTCGCTCCTGATACTGACCGCCGTCGCAGGTCGTCGGCGAATACGGCGGATACAGTGACGTTGCCGGGGTAGGTCCGATAAACGTCGGCGACTGAACCGGAAAACCGGCGAGCGCCGCGGTCGAGGCCTGGCACGTCGGCTCGCCGAAGAAGAACCCGAACGCGCCACTCGTGCCGTCGGCGACGAAGTACTGCTCGACGTCGCTGTACAGCATCCACGCGGTCGCGGTCGCCCAGTCCATGTCGTAATCGAACTTGATCGAGAACTCCGTTGTTTCCTGTTCGTTCTTCGGATCGATGTTCGGCGAGAACGCAAACTGGTGATTGTTTACGTCACCGGGGCTGAGAAAACCCGGTACGTCGAGCGCGAATACCGCGTTGAACGCGATCGCCGCCGCGTCGACTTCGCCGTAGCGAAACTTCGCATCCGCCTTGAGGCGGTCGTTCGGAGTCCACACCATGCGGCCGTTCACGTTGTAGTTTTCGAAGTCGTCGACGATGTCCTTGTCGTAGAAATTGTTGTGCCAGGTGCCATCCGTCGTGCGGTAATCGACGCTGACCCGACCGGCGAGTTCATCGCCGAGGATCGGACCGCTGACAATGAACTGCCCGAAATAGGAATCGTCACGGCCCACGCTGCCTTTGACGGAGCCCTGAAACGTCTCGCTCGGTTCGCGCGTCGTCGTGATGATCGCGCCGGCCGATGCGGAGCGGCCGTAGATAGCACCCTGGGGACCTTTCAGGACCTCGATCTGGCGCACGTCGGCGAATTCGCGGTTGAACGAACTCGGGTTCGTATAGAGGATGCCGTCGACGATGAACGCGAAGTTCGTTTCGCCGTCGCGCGCGCCATTGATGCCGCGAATCGACACCTGCGTGTCACCGACCTCGGCGGCATTCGTCAGATTCACCCCGGGCGTGAGGTTGAGGAAATCGCCGGCGCGTTCGATGCCGGCACGCTCGATGTCGGTTTCCGTGAACGCCGTGATCGCGGCCGGCACATCCTGCAGGCTTTCCGCGCGTTGCCGCGCGGTGACGACGACTTCCTCGAGCGCCTGAGCGACCGCCGTCAGTGGCGTGGCGGCAACGAGCGCCGCGACTAAAACGAGTTTCGCTTGTTGCGAAAATGCAAATTTTTCGTTCACGTTATGCGTACTCCCTGGCGACGGATAGGGCGCTACCGGCACGGCACGGCAACGGGCTCGTGCGATGAATTGTACGCGCCTACGGGCGCATTTCCAGCATTTTGTCCCGCGTCCCCAGGACCGGGGACAGGCGGTGGGCAGGCCTTCGGGAGTTGTTGCGAAAATACCTAATTATTGGCAAGAAAAGGCAACAGAATCTCGCAGAAGCGTTTTTTCTGATCACGCCCGGCAACGA
>CAXBJY010000075.1:0-27261 GCA_963976285.1 uncultured Gammaproteobacteria bacterium | reverse complement strand
TGGGCCGCGAGCGCGCGATCGATGGCGTACACCCCGAGCACGAAATCGTCGACCGTGACCCCGGGGAATCGCTGTCGATAGGCCTCGACGAAGGCCTCTCGATCGGCGACGACATCCACCGGCGGCGCCGCGGCGACACTGTTCGCCAGTGCCATCCAGCAACTCAGGGCGAGCAATGCCGCCAGGGGTACTCGCAAAATCGTCACAAGCGGGTCGTGAACTCGTCCGTCGCGCCCTGGTTGTCGAGCCAGCGCACGACGAATTCATCCCCTTTGCCCGCACCGCTGAACGTGAATGACAGATAGGGATTGCGCGCCACGCCGGCGCCCCAGTGGCCGAGCATGACCACCTCGCCATTATGCGTGCAGGTGATTTCCTTGATGAAATGCGGCTCGACGACCGTGCCATCCCCGAGCTTGCCGCCGACGTTCATCGGGTGTTTCACGAGCAAGCGAACCGTTGCCACGTCCGCGTTCAGCTGTGTGCGAATCTTGATCGTCCCGGCCACGATTACACCCCGCACCCGCCAATCGTGACCTCGATCGATTTTTGCGCACGGTAGCAGCCGTTCGCCGTCTCGACGACGGCGACGACGTCGCACGATTCAGCGAGTTTGATCCGGGTTGCGACGAAGCCGTTCGTGCGCGGACCACAGACGAACGTCGCCACGAGCGGCACCGGATTCGCGCTCGCGATGACGGAAATACTGCGCACCCCGGCGAGGTCCGTCGTCACCTTGATCGGGACGACTGCACCGTTCTCGGCCAGATCCGCTGCCGCCACCCGAATGGCGTCGCTGTCCGTAACGTGCTGGCCGGGATACAGCTCGGCGATCGTCGCGGCGACGGAATCGGCGCGGAACGCGGCAACGGGTCGCGACATCAGCGCGGCGGCCCATGCCAGGGGTGCCGTCAGCGCGCCACCGATGAATGCGACGAGCAGCTGCCGGCGCGATAACGGGCGCGGCTGAGCGGGAATGTCCGGATTGCGTTTCATTTCACAAGGAATACAGAAAATCGACGATCGCCTCAATTTCCTCACGGCTGAGGATTTCGTGCCGCCCGTAGGGCGGCATCAGTGACCGTGGGTTAAACCGGCCCGGATCCCACAGTTGGGCGACAAGTCGCGCACGATCAGGATAACGTTCGCGCATGTCGACCAGCGGTGGTCCAATGTCACCCATCTGCGTGCCGCCGGCGATGACGTGGCAGGCGAGGCAGTTACCCTTGTCGCGCGCAAACGCGAGCGCCCGACCATCGACCGGTTCGGCCGCAAGTCCGGCGGCGTGCCATCCGCACAGCAGCGCGAGCAGGGCAACGTGAGGTCTCAGCCGCAGCACGCCGGCAGACTCAGCGCCGGCGTTCCTCGCGTTCTTTATCGCGCGCGACCGTTCCCTTCTCGAGCTGCGCCAGTTCGTCGGCGATTTCATCGAGTCGCGCGTCGATCCGCAGGCGATGGTAGTTCGACAAATCCGGAACGTCCTGGGCAAGGCGAAGTTGCCGCATGGCCAGGCGCAACTCCCCGAGCGAACGGTAGTATTCCGACAGCGAAAAGTGCGAGTTCGCGCGTTCGCCGAGCCGGGTCTCGGCTTCGGCGAGAAGCTTGTACATTTTCGGATCGCCACGGCCGGCGAACGGCAGATTCCGCAGCTGCTTCTTTGCCACATCCGGCTTGTCGGCCAGGATCAGCAAATTGATATAGCCATAGGCTGCCGCGCGGCTGTTCGGATTATCGCGATAAATCGCCGCGTATTGCGTCAACGCCTCGTCGATATTGCCGGCTTCGAACTCGATATTTGCCGCCGCGAGCCGGAAAGCAAGGATATTCGGTTGCTCGAGCAACAGCTTCGCCACCTCGATGCGGGCCCGGTCAAACGCGTTCGACGCCGTCAGGCCAAGGACGTAACCGTAGCGGGCAACGCTCGGATGCACCGTCGTGCCGTTCGCGAGCGCGGTCTTGTAGAAGCGCTTGACGGCCGCCGGGTCGGATGCGCCGAGCACGTCGAGCTTCGTTCGCACGAGGTGGTAGTCGTAACTGTCTTCACGAATGGGGGTTGGGCCGAGACGCTCGGCGCGCTCCCGGGCCTCGGCGATCCGGTTCACGGTGACCGGGTGCGTACGCAATATTTCCGGGATGAAATCGGGATCGGTATAACGGCTCGCGGTTTGCAGGCGCTGGAAGAAATCCCCCATTGAGTACGTATTGAAACCGGCTTCGTGCAGCAACTGGATGCCGATGCGGTCGGCTTCGCGTTCGTTCGCGCGGGTGAAGTTGATCTGCCGCTGCGCATTGATCGCCTGAACGCCCATGAGCGCACCCATCCCGGCTTCCGGGTTCATCGCCGCGATCGCGACCGCGCCGAGCAGCGCCGCCATTGCCGGGATACTCGTGCGCTGTTGCGCTTCGATCATGCGCGCGGTGTGGCGCTGGGTGATGTGGACGATTTCGTGTGCAAGTACGGAGGCGACTTCGCTTTCGCTCTTCGATTCGAGGATCAGCGCGGCATGCACCCCGATGAAGCCACCGGGCACGGCGAACGCGTTGATACCCCGCGCGTTCAGCATGAAAAACGTGAATTCGCCTTCGTAACCCGACAATTTGCCGAGACTGTTGCCGAGATTCTGGATGTAATCCTCGATCTCTTCATCGTCGATGATCGGCGCATATCGCCGCATCTGGCGCATGAAACCCTCGCCGAGCTGCTTTTCCTGCTCCGGCGAAATAATTGCGCCGGACGAATCGCCGAAGTCCGGCAGGGCTTCCGTTTCAGTAAGCGCCGCAGCAGGATTACACGCAAGGATCGCGGCCAGGAGGACGCCGCAATAAAGGCGTCGGGCAGGTTGATGTCGTCGCTTGCGTATCACTGCGCGTTACCGTGTTTTGATGAATTCGGGAGCAGGCCTCGCGGCACTGCCCGGATACTTAGGCCGGAACCGGACACTTGAGTTCCTTCGGGCACGGCCGCCGCGATCATGGTGCATAATCCGCAAGACCAATCGTCCGCAAGCGTCGTTCCGGGGTTGGGGCCCAGTATGGCGTCCCGGGCGGGGAACACCCAACGGGTTTACGGACTTTTACCGAATACGAGCCCTTTCACGACCAGCTAGCTTAGGAGTAACGATGGGACGACGCAATGCATTCTACGCCCAGTCCGGCGGGGTTACGGCCGTCATCAATGCAAGCGCCTGCGGCGTGATCCAGACGGCGCGCGCGAACAGCGACCGAATCGGCAATGTCATCGCGGGACGCAATGGCATTATCGGTGCCCTGACCGAAGACCTGATCGATACCTCGGCTGAATCCGATGCCGCCATCGCGGCACTGCGGCACACCCCGTCCGGGGCGTTTGGTTCATGCCGTTACAAGCTGAAAGGTCTGGACGAGAATCACGCCGAGTACGAACGTCTGCTCGAAGTTTTTGCCGCCCACGATATCGGTTACTTCTTCTACAACGGCGGTGGTGATTCGCAGGACACGACGAACAAAATCGCTCAGCTGAGCCGTGAGCGTGGTTATCCGCTCACCTGCGTCGGGATCCCGAAAACGGTCGACAACGATCTGCCCATTACGGATAACTGCCCCGGTTTCGGCTCGGTCGCGAAATACGTTGCCGTATCGATTCGTGAGGCGGGATTCGATGTTGCCTCGATGGCGAAGACCTCGACGAAGGTCTTCGTCATGGAAGTGATGGGGCGTCACGCCGGCTGGATCGCGGCCGCGGGCGGCCTCGCACAGGAACAGGCCGGTGATCCGCCGCACCTGATCCTGTTCCCGGAAATCGCGTTTGACGAAGATGACTTCGTTGCCCGCGTCGAGGAATGCGTGGCGAATTACGGTTACTGCGCCATCGTCGTATCCGAAGGGCTGCGCAACAGTGAGGGTAAGTTTGTCGCCGATGCCGGCACCCGCGACGCGTTCGGGCACGCGCAGCTAGGCGGGGTTGCACCGGTGATCGCCGAGATGCTGAAACAAAGACTCGGTCTGAAATACCACTGGGCCGTGGCCGACTACCTGCAACGCGCGGCCCGCCACATCGCCTCGAAAACGGATGTCGAACAGGCTTATGCGCTCGGGCGTGCGGCGGTCGAAATGGCGCTCGCCGGCAAGTCCGCCGTCATGCCGACGATCGTACGCACCGCCGATGATCCGTACGCCTGGGAAATCGGGGAAGCCCGGCTCGAGGATGTCGCGAACGTCGAGAAAATGATGCCGCGCGATTACATTACGCCGGACGGTTATGGCATTACCGCGGCATGCCGGCGTTACCTGAGTCCGCTGATCGCCGGTGAGGACTATCCGCCTTACCGCAATGGCCTGCCCGACTACGTACGCCTGAACAATGCGCCGCTCGCGAAAAAGCTCGCCGAGGACTTCGTGCTCGAGTGAATCGCCGGACTGAATACGTGCTCCAAATCATGCAACACCGACCTTGATAGACCAGGTACCGTTCCCCTCAAATCGAGGGGACGGGACTTAGGATGGGGTGTAGACCGTGGTTCCGGCCCCGAAGCCACAGTGTCTCGGATTTACGCACACCTATTCAGATCCCGGTTTTCGTCAGCGCATTGGCAATGCCCGCACCGCTCAGCAGGTCGAGTGTTTCCATCAGCGGTAAGCCGACGACGTTCGAATAGCTGCCGTCGATGCGCTCGACGAACGCACCCGCGATGCCCTGGATGGCATAGGCGCCGGCTTTATCGCCCGGCTCACCGGTGTCCCAGTACGCCGCGATTTCCGTGCTTTCGAGCACCCGGAATTTCACCCGCGTACGGACCGCGATGACGCTCGCGGCGCGGTGCACGAGCGCAACCCCGGTATAGACCTCGTGCCACCGCCCCGACAGCGCGCCAAGGATCGCGGCCGCGGCGGTGAAATCGGCCGGTTTACCGACGATGCGGCCATCGATGACGACGGCCGTATCCGCGCCGAGCACGGGCTCGGTCCGCCCGCGGCGACCGCAGACCGTTTCCGCTTTGTCGAGCGCGATGCGGCGAACGTAGTCGTTCGGCGCCTCGTGCGCGCGTTCACGCTCGTCGATGTCGGCGGGATCGACGACATAGCGCACGCCGATTTGATCGAGCAGGGCCGCGCGGCGCGGTGATGCCGATGCGAGAACGAGCGCGGCCGCCGATCTTTCAGCCATGCGCATTACACCGGGCCGGCGTCCGGATCGCAGCGCTCCATGATGGACTCGCCGCCGTCATTCGCGGTGATAGGGGTGCTGGTTCAACACGCTCCAGGCGCGATAGATCTGCTCGATCAGGATCACGCGCACGAGCTGGTGCGGCAGGGTCAGTGCGGACAGTGACCAGGTACAGTCCGCCTCGTCGAGCAGTGCCGGCGCAAGACCGGCGGCTCCACCAATGAGACACACGACATCACCGTGGGATCCGCGCCAGCCGTCGAGCCTCGATGCCAGTTCGCGCGTCGACCAGGCGCTGCCGCGCTCATCGAGCGCGACCGTATAGGCCTTGCGCGGCATCGCGCGACGCACTCGCGAAGCTTCCTTGTCGAGGCTGAGCGCCCGGTTCGACAGGGCCGCCGGTGCGATTTCCGTGATACTGACATCGAGCTGGCCGGTCAGGCGCTTCAGGTATTCGTGCGACGCGCGCGCGACCCAGTCGCTCGGACGTTTACTGACGCAGACTATGTGAAGGCGCATCGCCGGCGGCCTGAACAGACAAGGACCGGGTCTCAGGAATCGGCAGCGGCTTCCGTCGCCGGCGCCGCGTCCGCCCGTTCCCACAATTTCTCGAGCTGGTAGTGGTCGCGGGTCTCGGGCCGCATCGTGTGCACGATCACGTCGCCGAAATCGATCAACACCCAATCCCCGACGTTTTCGCCCTCGACCCCGAGCGGACGCATGTTCCGATCGCGCGCCGCCTCGAGCACGCGATCCTTCAGCGCCTTCACTTGTCGGACGGAACGGCCGGAGGCGACGATCATGTAATCGGTGATCGACGTCAGGTCGCGCACATCGAGCACGCGAATATCCTCGGCTTTGCCGTCATCGAGCGAGTTGGTCAGGAGATCGCGGAGTGCTTCGGAGTCGAGTTCGGCTGTCATATCAGGTCCGGTACAGTTGTTGCGCCACTATCATACGCTCGGCGGACGGCGGTACGAGAAAACGGATATCACGCCCGGCGGCGATGCGGGCGCGGATATCCGTCGATGAGATCGGTAATAACGGGATCGGCTGAAAAAAAATCCGGCCGCACGGTGCGCTGTGCAAATCCGCTGCAGCCGCCGTTCCGCGCGCGTCGATCAGCATTTCAAGGCGTGGATCGAGCGGGGTCGCCGCGATCGGCCGGTCGACGACGACGAGGTGCCCGACATCGAGCAACTCATCCCAGCGGTGCCACGAACACAAGCCGTGAAACGCGTCGGCGCCGAGCAACAGACACAGCGGGGCCGCCGGAAATTCGGCACGCATCGATGTCAGCGTATCGATCGAATACGAGGTACCGCCGCGTACGAGCTCGCGGTCGTCCGCGACGAGGCGTTCCCCGTCGAGCGCCCCGGCGAGCATTTCGAAACGCGCGGCGCCATCGACGAGCGGCGGCGCGCGGTGGTTTGGCACGTTCAGCGGCACGAAGTGCACGGCGCGGAAGTTCAGCAGCTCCGTGGCCTCGATCGCGAGGCGGATGTGACCGATGTGCACGGGGTCGAACGTACCCCCGAGGATACCGATCGCGCGCTGCTCCGGGACGGGTTCGGACATCTAGCCGGCGCGGTGCACTTGAGCGGGATTACTCGCGGATATGCCCGTCACCAATCACGATCCATTTTTGCGACGTGAGCCCGTCGAGTCCGACCGGACCGCGGGCATGAATTTTGTCCGTACTGATTCCAATCTCCGCGCCGAGACCGTATTCGAAGCCGTCGGCAAAGCGGGTCGAGGCGTTCAGCATGACGGAACTCGAATCCACCTCGGCAAGAAAACGGCGCGCCGCGGCGAGATCCTCGGTCACGATGCTGTCGGTGTGTTGCGAGCCGTACTGGCGGATATGCGCCATTGCCGCGTCGAGGTCGGCCACGATCCGAACAGCCAGGATCGGCGCAAGATATTCCTCGTACCAATCCTGTTCACTCGCCGGCAGTACCGTCGCATCGAGCGCCCGGACCTCGGCGTCGCCACGCAATTCCACGCCGGCTTCGCGGTAGGCCGCGAACAGGCGCGGTAATACCTGCGCCGCGATCGACGCCGCCACGAGCAGGGTTTCCATCGTATTGCACGTACCATAGCGCTGGGTTTTCGCATTGAGCGCAATCGCAAACGCTTTGTCCGGATCCGCGGCCGCATCGATGTACACATGGCAAACGCCATCGAGGTGCTTGATCACCGGCATGCGCGCTTCCGCGCTGACCCGTTCGATCAAACCCTTGCCGCCGCGCGGCACGATCACGTCGACGTATTCACTGGCCGCGAGCAGGGCGCCAACGGCAGCACGGTCCGTCGTTGCGAATACCTGTACCGCCTGCGGCGGCAATCCCGCACTGGCGAGGCCTGCGGCGATGCAGCCGGCGATCGCCGTGTTCGAGTGCAGCGCTTCGGACCCGCCGCGCAGAATCGCGGCATTGCCGGCTTTCAGGCACAGCGCGGCGGCATCGGCGGTGACGTTCGGGCGCGACTCGTAGATGATCCCGATGACCCCGATCGGCACCCGCATGTGCCCCACCTGCATTCCGTTCGGACGGTAGCGCAGGTCCGTCGTCTCGCCGATCGGATCGGGCAGGCCGGCAACCTGGCGCAGGCCCTCGGCCATCGCGGCGATGCGCGCGGGGTTTAATTCGAGACGATCGACGAGCGCCTGTTCGAGCCCGTTCGCGGCCGCGATGTCGCGCGCGTTGGCGGCGAGGATTTGCGCGGCGGAATTCTCGATATTGACCGCGATCGCCTCGAGCGCGGCATTCTTCATGGCCGTCGTCGCGCGCGCCATCGCGACGGCGGCGCTGCGCGCCGCGGCGCCGAGTTCGCGGACGTATTGTTCGGGATCCGGCGCGTCGACTGGGTGCAACTGGTCGGCTCGTGTGCTCATGGATCTTATGGGTCCTCGGGGACGCGCGGTCGTTAGCCGCGTTCAGGTGCGTAATTCCGCCGTCAGTTTAGCACCGCGTCGATCAAGCCCCTAACGCCCCCGGCCGGTCGCGAGTCCAAGGCAGATCAGTTCGAGTTCGTCCCACGGGTTGCCGGGCGCGGCCCCCTTGATGATCCGGTCGAGGCGAATGCTGCGTTCAAACAGGTGCCGCAGGCGGCCCAGCGGTGCGCGCTCGAGCGCCCGCCTCACGATGCCCGTACGGGAGCTCCATACCTTGTACTCATTCAATACGGACGCGACGGCCTGGCCGGTGGCGACCGCGGCGGCGATATTCAGCAGCGTACGCAATTCACGGTTCACCGCCCAACCGATGACGACGGCCTCGGTGCCTTCCTCACGCAATCCGCGCAACATGCGCACCGCTTTCGCGGCATCACCGGCGAGCGTGACGTCGATGAGTGAGAACACGTCGAAACGTGCACTGTCGACGGTTGCGCCGAGAACGATGTCGACATCCACCTCGCCGCCGTCGACGAGCAGCGCGAGCTTGTCGATCTCCTGTGCGGCCGCAAGCAGATTGCCCTCGGCGCGCACGGCGATTAATTCAGCCGCCGCCGTGGTCAGGGTCAGGTGATAGCGGCGGGCGCGCTCCTGAATCCAGCGATCGAGCTGGCGCGCGACGATCTGGCGCGCCTGCACGACGACCCCGGCGCGCTCGATCGCTTTGAACCATTTCGACTTCTGCGCGTTGCGATCGATCTTCTCGGCGCTGAGCAGCAGGACGTCATCGACGTCGTCGCGGGCCAGCAGTTCGGCGAGAATTGCGCTCCCGGTTTTATCCGGCCTGCGCCCGCCAAGACGGATCTCGATCAGCCGGCGTTCGGCGAACAGCGATAACTCGTTCGTCCCCGCGAGCAGCTGCTGCCAGTCGAAGCCGGCCTCCACTTCGAACACGAGACGCTCGCCGATACCCGCGGCGCGCGCGGTGGCGCGAATCGCGTCGACGCTTTCCATCACCTGCAGGGGTTCGTCCCCGAACACGAGGTAGGCGGGCGCAAGGCCGCGTCGGTCGAGATCGGACGGGAGTTTCTCGGGACTTGTCAGCATCGCCGAGGCGACCGGTGATTCCTGACGACGCCGCTTGCCCGCGGACGTTTCACTGTGTTGCTTTCTGCGCCGAAAAATCGATCGTTTCGAGGCGCAGCCGGATCGATTGCGCGGCGTCCTCGGCGAGTTCGCGCTCGACGAGTGACGCGCGCTCGTTCGTACCGAGCAGGGAACTTTCGTCGAACACGTAATCCTGGGCCCAGGACACGCGTTCCGGCGGTACGAGCAGCTTGCCGTCGCGGCCCCGGATCGAGAACTCGACCTCGAGGCCCAATTCGATTTCGCGCACCTTGCCGGTGTCGGAGTCGACCGAGAGAACCCGACGGTCGAATGATTCACCGGAAATTTCGACCACGGCCCCGGCGTCGGTACGCCTGCGACTGATTCGGACGCCGGAATTAACGAGCTCCGAGGTCAGCGCGCGGCGCAGGGTTTCAGCCCGTGTTTCGCTGATATAGACAGAATCCACGGACACGGCATCGCGGGTGCCACGCAGGCTCCAGCCACCGCACGCCGACAGGCTCAGCGCGAGGAGTACGGCAACGACTACTTTCGGGTTCGCAATCATTCGTTCGGATTATCGCACGACCACATTGATGAGACGCCCGGGGACGACGATGACCTTGACGATTTGCTTGCCGTCTATCGTCCGGCCGACATTATCGTCGGCCAGTGCCGCGGCTTCGAGCGCGCGCTCGTCGCTGTCCGCGGGGACGGTGATTTCAGCGCGTTTCTTGCCGTTCACCTGCACAACAAGCGTAATTTCGTCGCGCTCGAGCGCTTGCGGGTCCGCTTCCGGCCAGCGCGCATCGACGAGCAGCTCCGTATGACCAAGTGCGCGCCACAGCGCATCCGTGCAGTGCGGCACGATCGGCGCGAGCAGCAATACCGCCGTCTCGAGGCCTTCGCGCATGACCGCGCGGCCGGCGTCACTGTCGTCGGTGTGGCGCGACAACGCGTTCGTCATCTCCATGACCGCGGCAATGGCCGTGTTGAATTTGTAGCGGCGCGCGATGTCGTCCGTCACTTTCGCGATTGTTTCGTGGATCTGGCGACGTAAATCCTTCAGCGCAGGGGTCAGTGCGCCCGGGTCCAGTGGCACGCAATCGCCTTCCTGCAGGTGCTGCCACGTGAGCCGCCACAGGGTTTTCAGGAACCGCGAAGCGCCCTCGACGGCACCGTCCGACCATTCGAGCGCCTGGTCCGGCGGGGCGGCAAACATCGTGTACAGGCGTACCGTGTCGGCGCCGTATTCGTCGATGAGCTTTTGCGGGTCGACGCCGTTGTTCTTCGACTTCGACATCTTCTCTACCGGCCCGATGATCACGGGCTGACCATCGCTGTTCGCGACCGCCTTTACCGCGCGCCCCTTGTCGTCGGTTTCCACCGTGACATCGGCGGGATTGAAATACTGCGGCTTGCCGCCGTCCGCTTCGCGGTAATACGTTTCCTTGCACACCATGCCCTGGGTCAGCAGACGGGTGAACGGCTCACCCGGGGTGACGAGCCCGACGTCGCGCATGAGCTTCTGGAAAAAGCGGGCGTAGAGCAAATGCAGCACCGCATGTTCGATCCCGCCGATGTAAATATCGACCGGCATCCAGTAATCAACCCGTTCGTCGACCATCGCGTTGTCCGCGTCCGGACAACAAAACCGGGCGAAATACCACGATGATTCGAAGAACGTGTCGAACGTATCGGTCTCGCGCGATGCCGGCGCACCGTTCGCGGCGATGTCGGTCCTGACGAAGTCGTCCATCGCTTTCAGCGGCGAGGACACGCCCTGCCATTCCACTTCCTCGGGCAGACGCACCGGTAAACGCTCCGCGGCTTCGGGTACAAGCGTACCGTCTTCGGCGTACACCACCGGGATCGGGCAGCCCCAGTAGCGCTGGCGCGAGACGAGCCAGTCGCGCAGACGGAACTGCACGCGACGTTCGGCGCGGTGCTCGGCTTCGAGCCGGGTAGCGATGCGATCGAACGCGGTCGCGAAATCGAGGCCGTCGTATTCCGCGCTGTTGCCGAGCACGCCCTTGTCGGTATAGGCACAGTCCGCAATGCCGGGATTGTCGCCCGTAGCCGGAAAGATGACCTGTTTGATCGGCAAACCGTAGGCGGTGGCAAATTCCCAGTCGCGCTGGTCATGGGCCGGCACCGACATGACCGCGCCGGTGCCGTAACCCATGAGGACGAAATTCGCGACCCAGATCTCGATCGGCTCGCCGGTCAACGGATGATCGACGGTAATCCCGAGCGGGATCCCGCGTTTCTCCATTTTTTCGACATCGGCCTCGGACGTCGACATCGTCCGGCAGCTGTCGATGAATTCGCGTAGTTCCGCGTTCGTCCCGGCGGCCGCGGTGGCCAGTGGATGTTCCGGCGCCACGGCCATGTAGGTGACGCCGTAGAGCGTGTCGGGGCGGGTGGTATAAACCTCGAGATCGCCGTCCCCCGACGACAGTGCGAACCGCACGGCGAGACCTTCGGAGCGACCGATCCAGTTGCGCTGCATCGTTTTCACCGCGTCCGGCCAGCCTTCGAGCTTGTCGATATCGTGCAGCAATTCGTCCGCGTAGTCCGTGATGCGGAGAAACCACTGGGGGATCTCGCGGCGTTCGACGAGCGCGCCGGAACGCCAGCCGCGGCCGTCGATTACCTGCTCGTTCGCGAGCACGGTCTGGTCGACCGGATCCCAGTTCACGACGGCCTTTTTGCGGTAAACGAGGCCTTTTTCGTACAGCTGGGTAAAGAACCACTGCTCCCAGCGGTAGTAGTCGGGGTCGCAGGTCGCGAGCTCGCGATCCCAGTCGTAAGCGAAGCCGAGACGTTGCAACTGGCCGCGCATGTAGTCGATATTGCTGCGGGTCCAGCGCGCCGGCGGTACGTTATTTTCGATCGCGGCGTTTTCGGCCGGCAGCCCGAACGCATCCCAGCCCATGGGCTGGAGAACGTTCTTGCCGAGCATGCGCTGGTAGCGCGAGATCACATCACCGATCGTGTAGTTGCGCACATGCCCCATGTGCAGGCGCCCGCTCGGGTAGGGAAACATCGACAGGCAATAGAACTTTTCGCGATCGCGATCTTCTTTCACCGCAAATGTGCGTTGCTCCAGCCACAATTGCTGCAGGGAGGATTCCAGGGCGCCGGGGTCGTACCGTTGTTCCATCGGGGTCGGTTCTTTACTCAAGGGATCGGTTGAAGCGGTAACGGCGCATCGGTCGCTCGAAGCACGGCTAAACGCGTGTTCACGGTCGAACCCGGCGGGGTAACGCTGCGGTCGCGAAGCATACCTGAGGGCATACGGACGCGCAAAAGCCGACCCGGCTCGCGCCGGGTCGGCAACCTGCGAGACCTAGCGTTTCACCGCTGTCAGTTTGTCGCGGTTCTTGTCGATCGTGGCCATACCGATGCCTTTGACCAGCACGAGGTCGTCGACCGATCCGAACGGCCCGTTTTCATTGCGGAACGCGACAATCGCGGCGGCTCGCGCCGGCCCGATGCCGGAAATGGTCGCCGCGATGGCTGGCGCCTCCGCCGAATTGATATCGAGCGGCTCGGCGTTCGCGACGCCAAGGCATAACGCCAGCAGCCCGGCGACGAGGGTTTTATGTAACAAGGTCATGTGTCTTCTCCTTCCGTGGATCCGGGGCGCGGCGGCATATTTGCCTGCCGGGTGCGAACCGTGGCACGGCATGCCGGCTTCCGCGCTGTCCCGGGTGATTAAGGCCGCCACCATGGCAGCCAGTGGGGAGACTACTCAATGGCTTGGCCGGAACCAAGGTTCCGGACGTAACGCGGGAAAAATTAACGGCACCGGTTAGTGCTGCGCGCCGCCCGTATGGGGCGATTTGGCAGTATCGCCGGCTCCCGTGGCCCGGGCTGTCACAAACACGTCATATACCCTGCCTACGATCGCGACGTTCATTCCATGACAAAATAGAGGCGCGTCACGCAGGTAGCCATGATGGGAACTGTTCTGATAGTCGATGACGAACCCGCGATCCGCCAGATGTTGACGTTCACGCTCGCGGGCGACGGGCACACCTGCTTCGAAGCGGCCGATGCCGAAGAAGCGCACGCCGCGGTAAGCCGTCAAAACCCGGATCTGATCCTGCTCGACTGGATGCTGCCGGGGATCAGCGGGGTCGATTTTGCCCGCCGCATCAAGCGCGACACGAAAACCCGGGCGATTCCAATCATCATGCTGAGCGCCAAGGGCGAAGAGGTCGACAAGGTGCGCGCGCTCGACACGGGCGCCGACGACTACATCACGAAGCCGTTTTCAACGAGTGAACTGCTCGCCCGCGTGCGTGCGGTGATTCGCCGCAGTGGCTTCGAGGACGCGGACCGCGACGCGATTGATCGCGGTGAAATCCACATCGATACACGCACCCACCGGGTCACGATTGCCGGCAACACGGTCGAGCTGAGCCCGACGGAGTTCCGACTGCTGCACTTTTTCATGACGAACGCGGAACGGGTGCACTCGCGCGGGCAATTGCTCGACGCGGTGTGGGGCGACAATGCCTACGTCGAAGAGCGGACCGTCGATGTCCATATCCGGCGACTGCGCAAACTGCTCGCACCGTACGGGTGCGATCGGCACGTGCAGACCGTACGCGGGGTTGGTTACCGGTTTTCTGTCGACTGACCGCGACGGACAACTTTCCACGCCGCGGGTGACAATGAAGTAGCGGCCCGCCGCGCGAGGTTCTACACTCAATTACCGTGATGCATAGCAGCGATATAATCCGGTCCGGCACGGCGGTTTTCGCCGGACTCTTCACCGGCTGGGTGCTCGGTGACGCCTTCCTCGGGCTCGCCGTCGCGCTTGCCGTGTACTGTGCCTGGCTACATCGTCAACTCAACCAGCTGCTCGGCTGGATCCGTAACCGCAAGCAAACCGAAGCGCCCGATCCGCGCGGAGTCTTCGAGGACCTGTGCCGGGAAATCGACTACCTGCGCGAACGCCACAAGAAGCGCAAGAAAAAACTCGGCAGCTACCTGAAACAGTTTCAACAGGCAACGCGGGCGCTGCCCGACAGCACGGTCGTGCTCGATGATGACGGCAACGTGCAGTGGGCGAACAAGGCCGCTACGGATGTGCTCGGTGTTCGCTGGCCGGAGGATGCGGGACAACGCTTGTCCAATCTCGTGCGAATTCCGGCGCTGCTCGAATTCATCGACCGCGACGAGCCGAACTCCAGCGTCGACATTCCTTCTCCGGTCGATCAGGACATTCAGCTCAATGTGCGGATCACGCCCTCGGGTAATCACCAGCGGCTGTGCGTCGCGCGCGATATCACGCAGCTCCACCGCGCAAACCAGGTGCGCAGTGATTTCGTGGCGAATGTCTCGCACGAGCTGCGCACCCCGATCACGGTGTTGCGCGGCTATCTCGAGAATATGTCGGCGCAGCACGACGTGTGCCCGCCCGGGTGGGAAGGCGCGATCACCCAAATGAGCGATCACGTGGCCCGTATGCAGGCGGTCGTGGAGGATTTACTGCAGTTGTCGACACTGGAGCAGCACGACCGGGTCGATAACCCGAAGCCGGTGCCGATCGCCGAGCTAATCGTGGATATCCATCGGCGATCGCAGCAGATAGCCGCCCACCAGGAGCGCATTTTCACGCTCGAGCTCGAGACGGATGTATCGATCCTCGGGTCCTACAAGGAGCTTTACAGCTGCATCTCGAACCTGATTTATAACGCCGTCAAGTACACCGAAGAGCGCGGCATCATCGAAATACACTGGTACCGTGACGACGACGGCGCACATCTGTCAATCCGCGACAACGGGATCGGGATCGGCCCCGAACATCTTTCCCGCGTAACCGAGCGTTTCTATCGGGCCGACAGTTCACGCGCGCGGACACGTGGCGGCACCGGGCTCGGGCTCGCGATCGTCAAACACGTCCTCGCGCGTCACGACGCGACCCTGCATATCGAGAGCGAACCCGGTATGGGCAGTACGTTCCGCTGCGACTTTCCGCCGGATGTGATCGTCGAAGATAACAATGAGGAAAGCGCGTCAATCGATCGTACCGCATGACGCGGCGCGCCCGCGCTAGCTTTTCCCCGAAAGGTGCAACTCCTGCTCGATGTCTTCGAGCGAAGTATGGCGAACGTCCTTGCCTTCGACGAAGTAGATGATGTACTCGCCGATGTTGTTCGCGTGGTCGCCGATCCGTTCGAATGCACGCACGGCGAGAACCGCGCTCAGGACCTGCGAAATGCTGCGCGGGTCTTCCATCATGTAGGTGATTAGCTGCCGCATGATGGCGTCATTTTCCGCGTCCACCTCGGGGTCCTGCTGGGCGACCCGGAACGCGGCTTGTGAATCCATACGCGCGAACGCATCGAGCACGTCATGCAGGATCCGTTTCACGTGATTGCCCATCGCGAGGATACCGACGTAGTACGCTTTCGGGCTTTCCTGCGTCGTCAGGTCGATCGTCATGCGGCCGACTTTCTCGACTTCATCGCCGATCCGCTCGAGATCCGTGATCGTCTTGCTTATCGCGAGTACGAGTCGTAAATCACCGGCGGCGGGCTGCCGGCGCAGCAGTATCCCGGTGCATTCCTCGTCGATCTCCACTTCGAGCGCGTTGACCTTGTAATCGTGCGTGGCGACATACTCGGCAAGTTCGGAATCGCCGTTGCTCAACGCGTCCAGCGCCTTGGCGAGATGGTCTTCGACGAGACCGCCCATGGCCAGGACATTGGAACGCAGATCGTTCAGTTCCTTGTCGAACTGTTGCGAGATGTGGGTTGGAATGTTTCGCAGCGCCATGATGCCTTGCCCCTCGAGGGTTAGCCGTAACGGCCGGTAATGTAGTCTTCGGTCTGCTTCCGTTCCGGGTTCGTGAAAATTTTCTTCGTATCATCGAACTCGACGAGGTCACCCAGGTACATGAACGCCGTGTAATCGGAAACGCGCGTCGCCTGTTGCATGTTGTGCGTGACAATGACGATCGTGTAGTCGCGTTTCAGTTCGTAAATCAGCTCTTCGATCTTCAGCGTGGAGATTGGATCGAGCGCCGATGCCGGTTCATCGAGCAGCAGCACTTCCGGCTCGATCGCAATTGCCCGCGCAATCACGAGGCGCTGCTGCTGGCCGCCGGAGAGACTCAACGCGGATTCGTGGATGCGGTCCTGCACTTCTTCCCACAGGGCCGCGGCGCGCAGCGAGCGCTCGACGGCCTTGTCCAGCGTGCGGCGATTCTTCACCCCCTGGATGCGTAAACCGTAAGCCACATTCTCGTAGATCGACTTCGGAAACGGATTGGGCTTTTGGAATACCATGCCGACGCGCCGGCGCAGGTTCGCCACGTTGACGTTCGGGTCGTAGATATTCTCGTCGTGCAGCAGGATCGAGCCGGTTATACGCACGCTGTCGACGAGGTCGTTCATGCGGTTGAAACAACGCAGCAGAGTCGATTTTCCGCAACCGCTCGGCCCGATGAACGCGGTGACCTTCTTCTCCGGGATCTCCATGTTGATCCCGTTCAAAGCCTGCTGGTCGCCATAGAACAGGTCGAGGTTCGACACCTTCAGCGAAATCTTTTCGTGTGGTCGGCGGCTGACGTTCGGCTCGTCCGCGCCGGGTTTTTCTTCAGCAGGATCGGGCATGGGCATTGCGAGCTTCCGGGCTTCAGTCATGGCGTGGCATCCCCGGCGGACGACGCGGTTGTCGATTCGGGATCAGGAGTCACCGGCATTGTACTTATCCCGTAGTTGATTGCGAATTCGTATCGCGGCGATGTTCAGGGCCACGATCAGGATCACGAGCAGCATCGCTGTTGCGTACACGAGCGGGCGCGCCGCTTCGACATTCGGACTCTGAAATCCGACATCGTAGATGTGAAAGCCAAGATGCATGAACTTGCGGTCGACATGCAGAAACGGAAAGTTGCCGTCCAGCGGCAGCGACGGCGCGAGCTTTACCACCCCGACCATCATCAACGGGGCGACTTCACCGGCCGCGCGGGCGATCGAGAGGATCAGCCCCGTCATCATCGCCGGGGTCGCCATCGGCAGTACCGTGCGCCACAGCGTTTCGGCCTTCGTCGCGCCGAGCGCGAGTGAACCTTCGCGAATCGCGCGCGGGATGCGCGTGAGCCCTTCCTCGGTCGAGACGATAACCACCGGCACGGTGAGAATAGCGAGCGTCAGGGCCGACCACAGGATCCCGGGCGTACCGAACGTCGGTGCGGGCAGCGCCTCGGCAAAGAACAGTTCATCGATGTTGCCGCCGAGGAAATACACGAAAAAGCCGAGGCCGAACACGCCGTAAACAATGGACGGCACCCCGGCGAGGTTGTTCACGGCGATTCTGATCGTGCGGGTAAGCAGTCCCTGGTGTGCATATTCACGCAGGTAAACGGCCGCGATCACACCGAACGGGGTCACAAAAACCGACATGAGGATCACGAGCAATACGGTGCCGAAAATGGCCGGAAATACGCCGCCCTCGGTATTCGCCTCGCGCGGCTCGTCGCTGATGAATTCCCAGACTTTCGCACCATAGTGCCCGATCTTCTCGAACACATTCATTTCGTTCGGCCGGAAAGCGCGCACGAGTTGCGCCACCGGCAACACCACCGCGGTTCCGGACTGCGTGCGCGCCGTTACGCCGTAGCGCCCGATCTCTTTATACAAGCCAGCGAGCGTGTCGCTGTAGCCGGCGTAAGTCTGTTCGAGTTCCGCGCGCTCGGCGGAAATTTTCGCGCGCTTCGCCGGATCGGTATCACCGTCGATTTCGAGCCGTCGCTCGCGCAAACGCAGGCGCTCCATCGCGTAATTGATGCGACCGATCTCGCCTTTCTGGATCGTTTTTATCCGCTCGCGCAAGACGGTTTTTTCCGCCAGCGCCTGTTGCAGCGCGGGCCAGGCCTCGTCACCACTGGCGATAGTCGCTCCGTCGCGTTCAACGCTAACGAGATAACCGTAGAAATCACCCCATTCATCGCGCTCGGTGATAAACATATCCTGCGGCATCGTGCGCGCGCTGATGTCGGGTTCGTTGATCCAGACGAAATCGGCACCGCCGATATCCCGATTCCCGACCTTCAGAAGGTAGCGGGTGACGAATTCGACACCTTCCGGAACGAAATCACCGCGACCCCGAATCCGCGCCGCGGTGACGATTTCTTCCTCGACAATGTTCCCCAGCAGCGTGCGCGATTCGCCGTCCGGTTCGTTGATCGTGATCGCTTCGATCGTTGCCGGCCAGAAATGCCCGAGTCCGCGCGTGGCGATCAGCAGTAGCAGGCCGAACACCATGACGAGATTAAGGCTCACCATACCGGCGCTGAGCCACACCCACGGGCTGCCGCTGCCGACCCAGTTACGAATTTTTCCGGATATCGGCATCACAGATTGCTGTATTTGACACGCAGGCGCTGGCGCACGATTTCCGCGACCGTGTTGACGATGAAAGTCACGAGGAACAGGACCAGCGCAGCAAGAAACAACACGCGAAAGTGCGTGCTGCCGACCTCGGATTCCGGCATTTCGACGGCGATGTTCGCCGACAAAGCGCGAAAACCCTGAAAAATATTCATGTCCATGATGGGCGTATTGCCGGTGGCCATGAGGACGATCATCGTCTCACCGACGGCGCGGCCGAGACCAATCATCACGGCCGAGAAAATGCCGGGACTCGCGGTGAGAATCACGACACCGACAACCGTTTGCCATGGTGTCGCGCCGAGCGCGAGTGACCCGGACGTGAGATGCCGCGGCACACCGAATACAGCATCCTCGCTGATTGAGAATATTGTCGGTATTACCGCGAAACCGATCGCCATACCGACGACGAGCGAATTCCGCTGGTCGTACGTGATGCCGAACTCACGGCTGAGCCACAACGGCAGGTTGCCGTCGAACAACAAGGTTTCGATCGGTACGCTCAGGGTCAGTGACAGCCACATGCCGAGGCAGACCACCGGGATCAGGACCGCCGCTTCCCAGCCCGTCACCTGCCAGCGGCGCGGCAGGCGCTCGGCGAGCAGTGAGGCGAGCACGAACGACACGGGCACGAGCACGAACGACAAAAATACGCCGGCGAGATATTGCTCGATCAACGGCGCGAGCCACAGGCCGGCGAGGAAGCCGAGGATGACCGTCGGCAGCGCGGCCATCACCTCGATCGACGGCTTGACGAAATTCCGCATTCGCGGCGTCATGAAATACGCGGTGTACACGGCACCGAAGATAGCCAGAGGAATCGCGAACAGCATGGCGTAGAACGCCGCTTTGATGGTGCCGAACGTCAGCGGCGTGAGCGAGAATTTCGGTTCGAAATCGCTGCTCGCCGACGAGGACTGCCAGATGTACTCGGGTTCGGCACGACTTTCGTACCACACCTTGCCCCACAGCGAGCGCCACGAAATCTCCGGGTGTTCGTTGTGCACGACGTTGTAGTGCGCGGCACCTTTGTCATCGACGGAGAGCAGGGCGTTCGCGCGCGGACCGATCGCAAGCGCGCGGATAATCCCGCCGGCAATGTTGTCGACGAGCAGCACGCGCTCGGCCGTCGTATGGAACAGACCGACGTTGCCGTCGCTGTCGGTTGCGGCGAAGCCCTTGCGGAAATACTCAGGCTCGATGCGGTTGACGGGGGACTCGAACGCGTTGAAATCGCGGACGTGTTGCAGCGAGTAATTGTTGCCTTCGTCGCGCACCGGAAACCACTGAGCGATGCGGCCACTGGAATCACCGATAAGAACCGAGATACCGCCCGCGAGAGATTCCATCGCGGTCAGGCGGTGGTCACCGTCGACGACATCGAGGCGGTCGACCAGTATCGGTGCCGATTTGTCCTGGATATCGAAAAATTCGAGCAGACCGTCAGGTGAGGCGACATACAGTTCGCGTTGCCCGGCGTCGACGAGCACGGTTTCGATGGGGAAGTTCACGGCCGCGAGGCGCGCATGCGTGACCTCGATCTCGACCTCATCGCCGAGCAGCGATTCTTCGGCAATGACGTACGTCAGCACGACGTCATTGCTTTCGGTCACGGCGACTATCGTCGTTTCCTCGGCGTTCGTCTGCGCACTTATTCTGCGCAGCGGCGCGCCTTCGAGACCGAGATCGATCGGCTCGGCACCGAGCGGATAAGCCAGCGACGGGGTGATCGCGCGCTTGTCGTTCGGATACGTAATCGCGTAGTCGGCGCGAATGACAACGGCGGTACCGTCCGCGTAAGCGGCATAGAACGTGTGGGTCTGCGGGTCACCGCCAACGCTTGCAATCAGCTCGTGACCTTCGGGGTGCGCGATAGTGCCCTGCGTGATCGCGGTACCGTCGGTCGCACGGAAGAACGTGTAATCGCCGGCGGTTGATATCGCGAGACCGATTTCAGCATATTCGTCGAGCGTCAGCCGGGCGATATCGCTGCCCTTGTAAGGTAGCTGATAGGTGCCCGCGGCTTCCATGCGTGCGCCGGCAAACATCGGCACCACCACATAGAACAGATAGAAGAAGATCATCACGATCGCGATGATCACGCCAATTCCGCCCACCGCCATCGTTGCGGCGAACATGCGATCCTTGAGCATGCGCCATTCGCGGCGTCGTGCCTCGGCTGCTTTGGGTATCTCGTTTAGCGCGCTTTCCACGGCGGATTACCGGAACCAGACCTTAAGGTTGTCGATCATGGCGCGCCCGCCGACGAAAGAAAAGTCGCGCGAGGGCGGCTTTCCGGAGCGCGGCGAAGCGCGATTGCGGGACGGGTCAGCCACCGAGCAGGGCATCGAATTTCGCCGTCACTTTCGCCGGTAACGGGATGTATCCGTCCTTGACGACAACCGCCTGGCCGGTCTTCGACATGACCATGCGGATAAACTCGCGCTCGAGCGGCGGCAGCGGTTTATTCGGGTGCTTGTTGACATAGACGTAGAGGAAACGTGACAGCGGGAACTTGCCGCTGACCGCGTTTTCAGCGGTCGCTGCGACGAATTCACCGCCGGATTTCTTCGCCAGCGGAACTGCGCGCACACCCGAGGTGCGGTAGCCGATCCCCGAGTAGCCAATGCCGTTGATTGATTTCGTTACGCCCTGCACGACCGATGCCGAGCCCGGTTGCTCGTTCACGGAATTCTTGAAGTCACCCTTGCACAGCGCTTTTTCCTTGAAATATCCATACGTGCCGGAAACGGAGTTACGACCATAGAGCTGGATGGGACGGGATGCCCATTCGCCGCTGAGTCCAAGGTCGCCCCACGTTGTAATGTCCGAGCCGTGACCGCACGTACGGGTGGCGGAGAAGATCGCGTCGACTTGCGGTATCGTCAGACCTTCGATCGGGTTGTCCTTGTGGGCGTAGACGGCGAGCGCGTCGATCGCGACCGGAATCGCGGTCGGTTTGTAGCCGTGGCGGGACTCGAATGCCTCGGTTTCCTTGCCCTTCATTTTACGACTCATCGGACCGAAGTTTGACGTGCCTTCCGTCAGGGCCGGCGGCGCGGTACTCGATCCGGCGGCCTGCACCTGGATGTTCACGTTCGGATACAGGCGCTTGAATTCTTCCGTCCACAGCGTCATCAGGTTCGCGAGCGTATCGGACCCGACGCTCGAGATGTTGCCCGAAACCCCGCTCGCCTTCGTGTATTCCGCCAGGTCGGGATCGAGTGCGTCATTCGCACCGGCGACGGGCAGAGTCCCGCACAGGGCGACAATTAAGAAGGCAAGCGATTGAATTTTCAACATAATCTCCTGAAGCCAACAAAAACGGGCCGCCGGGCGGCGCGTGCGCGACCGCGGGCGCACCCGCGGCCGACGGGCACATTAGACGTGGGGATTATGACAAGAGTGTGACGGTGTCACGGCCGCCGGCAAGCGCCACCGCGGGTCAGCGTTCGGCGACGAGATAGCAGATCCAGCCGGCGTCCGGCTCGGCATCGGTGGCGGGATAGAACTCGCCGTCGGCCTCTTCACCGTTCTCGTCCCAGCCCTGCCAGTAGACGGTCACTTTCGCGAAGCCGGCCTCGGCAAGAATTTCGCGAATTTCGGGCAGGGTCCACATGCGCCATTCATACGTGAACGCCCGCTTCAGGCGCGAGCCATCGTTGAACCGGAAATGTATATGACAGCGCATGTCTCCCGTGATCGGGTTGTACGCCGCCTGGTCCCAGGTGTAGCGGAAGTCGTCGTAATCCGTGTGTTCCTTGACCACCCGAAAGGCGTCGTAACCGCCGAATGCGTCAAGGAAAAATATCCCGTCGTCGTTCAGCGAATCGCGCACGCGGGAAAAATAGTCACGCAGGACGCTCCGTTCCTTGAAGATCATGTAGCTGAAATTCATCGCCAGCACGATGTCCTGGTCGACGATATCGGTGGTCAGGACGTCGCCGTGCACCAGCGCGATGCGTTCGCTCGCGCCGTCCGCGAGTTTCGCGATGTGATGTTCCCGACCCCAGGCCATGACATCGGCATCGAGATCGACACCAACCGCGTAATTTCCCGGTCGCCGGCGCACCCATTCGCAGGACGTATTGCCCGTGCCGCAAAAATCCTCGCGCAAGCGTGAAGCCTGGCGGCCACGCAGCGTTGTGAACGTTTCGTCGACGAAATCGATTTCGGCATCGACAGCCTGTACCGATCGCTCATAGAGCTCATGACGATCTGCATTACTCGCGGTCAGCTTTTTTGCGCGCTTCTTGCTTTGTTTCGACCGCTTTCTCTTTTTATCTTTCGATGCCATGGTTTACGCTGCTACCCGCTATAATTAAAAAGCGATTCCGTATTGTTTCGAAAGCGCTTCCGCGATAAAAGTGCTGGTGAATAATTAAATAGCGCGCGATTCTAGCATCATCCGTCACGCCGTCCGCTTTACGCCGACCAGGGATTTTGATGTGCGAACGATCGACGCGCGTGGTGTGTGCCCGATAATCATGGATGCCAAAACGCCGGACCTCGGCGACGCCGAACTGTACCTCAATCGTGAACTCAGCCAGCTCGAGTTCAATCGACGCGTTCTCGAACAGGCGAAAGACGCTTCCAACCCGTTGCTCGAACGGCTCAAATTCCTGTGCATCGCGAGCAGCAATCTCGACGAATTCTTTGAAATTCGGGTCTCCGGCCTGAAGCAACAGGTCGCCTACGGTTCGGAATCCACGGGGCCGGACCAGCTGACCCCGGTGGAACAACTGCGCCGGATCAGCGATATCGCGCACGATCTCGTGCGTGAACAATACCGGGTGCTGAACGAAGAATTGATCCCGCTGCTGGCGGAAGAAGACATCCACTTCCTCAAGCGCGCGCAATGGAACACGCGGCAGGCCGTCTGGGTCAAGCGCTACTTCAATCGCGAGTTGATGCCGGTACTGAGCCCGATCGGGCTCGATCCGTCACATCCTTTCCCGCGAATCCTGAACAAGAGCCTCAATTTCCTCGTGTCGCTCGAAGGCAAGGATGCGTTTGGCCGCAACAGCGCGATTGCGATCGTACAGGCACCGCGGGCGTTGCCGAGGATCATCAATATTCCGGAGTCGCATGCCGGCGGCCCGAATGAATTCGTCTTTCTGTCGTCGATTATTCACGCACATGTCGACGACATTTTCCCGGGCATGCAGGTCACGGGCTGCTACCAGTTCCGAGTCACGCGCGACAGCGATCTGTTCGTCGACGACGAGGAAGTCGAGGACTTGTTGCGCGCGCTCGAAGGCGAACTCGACCAGCGGCGCTTTGGCGCGGCGGTGCGGCTCGAAGTTGCGGCTGAATGCCCGATCGAAATGATCAGTCGCCTCGGACACGAATTCAAACTCGTCGACAATGAAATCTACCGCTGTCACGGTCCGGTCAATCTCACCCGTCTGATGGCGGTTCCGGCCATGGTTGAACGCCCCGATCTGAAATTCCCGGTGTTTACGCCAAGCCGCCCGCGACGACTCGCGCTCGCGACCGACATGTTTGCCGTGATCCGGCGCGGCGATCTGATGCTGCATCACCCGTTCGAATCGTTCGTGCCGGTGATCGAATTCCTGCGCCAGGCGGCAAACGACCCGGACGTGCTCGTGATCAAGCAGACGCTTTATCGCACGGGACCGGACTCTCCGGTCGCCGAGGCACTCGTCGAAGCGGCGCGTGCGGGCAAGGAAGTTACCGTCGTGGTGGAACTGAAAGCCCGCTTCGATGAACGCGCGAACATCGATCTCGCGGCGAAGCTGCAGGAAGCCGGCGCCCACGTGGTCTATGGCGTTGTGGGCCACAAGACGCACGCGAAAATGATCCTCGTCGTCAGGCGCGAAGGCAAATTGTTGCGCCGCTACGTGCACCTGGGGACCGGCAACTATCACCCGAGCACGGCGCGCCTGTACACGGACTACGGCCTGTTCACGTGCGACAACGCGTTCGGTGTGGACGTGCAGAAGATTTTCCATCAGCTCACGGCGCCGGGACGGCCGGGCAAACTGAAGAAAATGCTGCAGTCCCCGTTCACGATGCACAAGGCGATGGTCGAATGCATCGAGCGCGAAGCCGCGAACGCGCGCGCCGGCAAACCCGCGCGAATCATCGCGAAAATGAATGCACTCATCGAGGTCCAGGTGATCAAGGCGCTTTACGAAGCGTCACGCGCCGGGGTGAAAATCGATCTGATCGTGCGCGGAGTCTGCGCGTTGCGGCCGGGGATCGAGAACGTATCGGAAAATATTCAGGTGCGCTCCATCGTGGGCCGGTTTCTCGAACACACGCGGGTATTCTATTTTTATAGCGGCGGGCTCGAGGACGTCTACCTGTCGAGCGCGGACTGGATGGGACGGAATTTTTTCAACCGGGTCGAGAGTTGCTTCCTCGTCGAGGACCGGCGGCTGCGCGACCGGATCATCAAACAGGGCCTGAATTTGTATCTGAGTGACAACGTGCGGGCGTGGGTGCTGCGCAGTGACGGCACGTATGTGCGGGTGAAACCGGGCTCCGCACGACCGCGCGATGCGCAACAAATTCTGCTCGAGCGACTCGGCGACTAGCACGACGGCCGCGACCGCCCTACTTGAACTTCAGCTTGAATCCCGCCGTTTTCAGGTAACCGGCCTCAATGTCGAGATCGGCGGTAGTGAGTTGATGAATACCGAGCCAGCCGTCCGGAAACCTGAGTTTGATCTTGTTCCCGCGCGCCTTGATCTGAATTTCGGGCAGTGGTGTCTCGCTGCGCCGCCGATGCAGCACGACCGCGAGGCGCAGCAGTACGCACAAGCGTTCGAGTGCCGGCCGCGTCGGGTCCGCGACGGTGCCGAATTCCGCGGTCGGCCATTTGCGCCGGTGCCCGCGCACGAGGACCGCGAGATGTCGCTGCTCGCCGCGCGAAAACCCCGGCATATCGAGGTGCGCGAGCAGGTAGCCACCGTGCTTGTGGTACTGGCTGTGGGAGATTGCACTGCCCAATTCATGCAGCAGCGCAGCCCAACGCAACAACTGACTGTGCACATCGTGGTGCAAATCCCACGATTCGGCGACCTGTTCCCAGAAGCCCTTGGCCGTTAAATAAACGCGGTTCGCCTGCGCGCGGTCTACCGCGTAGCTGTCGAGCAATCCGGCCACGGTTTGTTCGCGCACATCCTCGTCCTGGATGCGGCCGAGCAGGTCGTACAGCAGACCTTCACGCAGGGCCTGCGAGGACACGCGCATGTGCTCGATGCCGAGCGTGTGGAAAATCGCCAGCAGGATCGCCACGCCGCCCGCAAACACCGGCCGGCGTTCGTCGGACAGTCCCTCGAGCTCGAGGTTGTCGATATGACCGGCGGCGATCATCGTCTCGCGCAATTGCTCGAGTGAACCACGCGTAACGCCATCCTTGCTCCAGCCGTTCGCGACAATCACATCGCGGATCGCGATGTTCGTACCCGATGCGCCGATTACCGATTGCCACGCGTGTTCGCGATACTGCGCCTCGATCGGCTCGAGTTCCTGCTGCGCCCGCAGTTCGGCTTTTTGCATCGCGCGGGCCGAAATCACCCCGTCCGGAAACAGTGCCGTACTCATCGACACGCAGCCCATATGCAGGCTTTCCATCAACAGCGGGTCGAAACGACGCCCCAGGATCAGCTCCGTGCTGCCGCCGCCGATATCGATCACGAGCCGGAGGTCGGATTCGTCTTCGAGGCCGTGCGAAACGCCAAGGTAGATCAGGCGCGCTTCTTCGCGCCCGGCGATGACATCAATCGGGAAGCCGAGCGCAGCCTCGCCGCGAGACAGAAACTCCTGCCCGTTGCGCGCTTTGCGCAGCGTGTTCGTGCCGACGACGCGCACGTTCTCGGGGTCGAAATCGCGGATCCGCTCACCAAAACGGTGCAGGGTCTCCACGCCGCGTTCGATTGCGGCGCTATCGAGCATATTGTCCGGGCCGAGGCCGGCGGCAAGCCGGACCGTGTCGCGAACCCGGTCGATCACCTTGAACTGGCCGTTCGACGTTTGCGCCACGACCATGTGGAAACTGTTGGAACCGAGATCAACGGCTGCGATGGAGGTTTGGATTTCGGTGGCCATACAACAGTGGATGATTCACATGATCGCGTCCGTGACGCGGATATCGACGTACCGCCGCGATGGCATCATCGATGGGTTTAGTGATGTCCGGGCATTATACTGAACTCGCGGGAATGAACGGGAGGACGTTTTGACGACGATAAAGCGCATCGATCCGCTGGCGGCGAAGGCGCTGCTCGACCGGGATCCGCGCTCGCGCCTCATCGATGTGCGCAGCACCGTTGAATTCGACTACGTCGGACATCCCGTCGGCGCGCTGCACGTGCCCTGGAAAGACTACCCGGACTGGCAGGAGAATCCTGCTTTCACAGCCGCCGTCGGCGCCGCGGTCGGTGACCATGGCGAGACTGGCCTCGATCGCCCGATATTGCTCATCTGCCGCAGCGGTGCACGCTCCTACCAGGCCGCCGAGCGCCTGCGCGAGCACGGCTACTCCGAGCTGTATAACGTCGAGGAAGGGTTCGAAGGGGACAAAGACGCGGACCAGCACCGGGGAACGATTAACGGCTGGCGCTTTCGCGGTTTACCCTGGGAGCAGGGCTAGCAGCCTGTCGGACTTAGGAACAAGCTGCTGCGCCGGCGGGACAGCGGCGCAAAAACGCGCGATTTTTCGTCACGTAGCA
>CAXBJY010000074.1:0-27880 GCA_963976285.1 uncultured Gammaproteobacteria bacterium | reverse complement strand
ACCATTCCCTGCGCACGGCGCCTTGTCATCACCGATTTCAGGGTGCAACGCGACATCCTCTATTTTTGAGACCGCTTCTAGCCTCCCGTGTCTTCATGCGCGGCGATTTCAGCGGCCCGCGCCTGCAGCGCGGCGTTTCCCGGATAGCGTTCGAGCCCCTGTTCGAGTAGCTCACGTGCCGCGCGCTCGTGGCCGTACTTCAGGTAGACGTCGACGGCCGTGAGGATTTCCTCGGGGCGGCGAAAGTCTTTCGCCACCCGGTTGCGCGACACGCGATTCGCGAAGCCGTACGTGAAGTACAGTACAACCGCGACGAAAATCGCGGTGATCATGTATTCGAAGACATTGCTCATGCGAAATTCCGTTACGTGCCCGCCCATGCATGCGTCGCCTGCGGGATCCATATTATCAACACCCGGGTTTTGACGTAAGCTGGCGCTGACCCCGACCGCGCGGTTCCTGGTCGGTCATACAGCAGGGAGCAGGACGATGATCCGTATCAACGGCGTTGCGCACACAAACCTGAGCGTAAGCAACTGGGAAGTCTGTCGTGACTTCTACGCGCAATTGTTGCCGTTTCTCGGTATGGAACAGGTCTTCGACGGCGAGGATTTCGTGTACTTCGTCGGTGGCCGCACGGCCATGGCGATCGGGCGCTGTGACCCGGAATACGAGCACGAGCGCTTTGTCCAGAACCGGGTCGGTCTCCACCATCACTGCTGGCGCGCGCGTAGCCGCGAAGACGTGGATCAGGTGCACGCCTTTCTCGTCAGTATCGACGCCACCGTGGTCCACGCGCCGGAAGCGGGTGGCTGGGCGCCCGGTTACTACTCCGTGTTGTTCGAAGATCCCGTGGGTACGCGGCTCGAAGTCAATTTCGTGCCCGGTCACGGAGTACTCGCCGACGATGCGGGTTTCGATCCGTCCGGCGACTATAAATGAGCAGGCACCCGGGTGCCCGGCAATGAGTACCGCGGGCGTTGACTGAACCGACCTTCGATCCCGCGGCCTGCGAGTACGTCAGCCTCGTGACGTTCCGGCGCAATGGCGCGGAAGTCGCTACGCCCGTGTGGATCGCCGGCGCCGGGGAGCGTTATTTCGTGTTCAGCGAGGGGCGGGCCGGCAAGGTGCGGCGCCTGCGCAACAACCCGGCCGTGCGTCTCGCGCCGTGCGATTTTCGCGGTCGCCTGCGCGGTGACTGGCGCGAGGGACATGCCCGTATCGTCGACGATGCGGCGGTCCTTGCGACCGCCTATGCGGCCCTGCACAGGAAGTACGGCTGGAAGATGAAGCTCGGCGACGCGCTGGCGAAATTGAGCGGGCGTTACGGGCGTCGCGCGATGATCGAGATTACGCTCGTCTAGACGAATCCACGCCCGCGCGGCAAATTCCACGCGCGACTGAGCTGCATCAGGATCAGGATCCGGAAGCCGGTGTGCGACGGTTTAGCGGGCGGATCGGCTATGATGCAACGACCCAGAACGATACCGGAACGCAACAGCCAAGTAATGACTAACGACGACACAACACCGCGCGACACGAACCCCGGGCCGATCGATCTCGAGGCGCTGCATCACAATTCGTTCAAGGTCATGATGAACGACGTCGTCGAGGCGGGAAGCTGTTGCGAATGCGGCACGTGCGTGCTCGTGTGCCCGCATAACGTAATCGACTATGTCGATGGCAAACCGAAGCAAACCGCGAAGGAAAGTGCGGCGTTCGATTTCTGCGGCATCAGCGAAGGTGTCGGGTGCGATGTCTGCGCGACCGTATGTCCGCGCCTGTGGCCGCGCGAAACGCATCTGCGTGACGCGGTCTTCAGGGACGAACGCCCGTACGAAGATATCTTCGGGGTCTACCGCCAGATTTTCGTCGCCCGCACGACGCGTAGCGACGTGATGGAGCGGGCGCAGGACGGCGGTATCGTCACGGCGTTGTTGTCATGGGCGCGTGCGACCGGCGAGATCGACGGTGCCGTCGTGTCCGCGGTCGGCGACGAGGACAAGCCGTGTTTTCCGACCCCGAAGGTAGTAACGACGGAGGACGAGATCCGCAACAGCGCGAGCAGCTGGTACACGTACTGTGAGAACAACCTCGCGCTCGAAGAGGTGAAGCAGCGCGATCTGAAACAGGTCGGCTTCGTCGGCGTGCCGTGCCAGATTACGCCGCTGCGCAAAATGGCGCATATGGATCCCGCGTTTCTCGCGACGGACAAGAAGCGGCCGAAACCGCTCGCGCGCCAGCGCGAGTTTCTTCGCGGTTACAGCGATCGGGTGGCGTTCAGTATCGGTTTGTTTTGCACCGAGGTATTTCGTCCGGAATTGATGACCGAGCGGATCGAGCAGCAAATGGGTATTCCGCTGACGGACGTGACGAAATTCAACGTCAAGGGCGAGGTGCTCATTTACAAGCGGGACAAAACGATCGCGACGATCCCGCTCGAGGAGGCAATGCGCGACTACCAACGCCCTGAATGCCGTCATTGTGGGGACTTTTCGGCGGAAATGGCCGACATTGCCTGCGGCGGGGTCGGCACGGATGCCGCGACTATCGTGGTTATTCGCACGGCTAAGGGTGAGGAGATCTGGCGCAAGTTTCAGGCCGCGGGCAACGTCGAATTGATGCCGATCAATGAGAACAAGCGCGCATGGAATATCCTGCAGCGACTCGCCCGGCGTCAGCGCGACCGAATCCCGCCCGGCAGCATCCGCAGCGGCACCGCCGACAGCCTGCCGCAGTACGCGCCGGCGGATGCCGCGGCGATCAGCGAGCGGCGCCGCGACGTGAACGCGAAATCCGCGGCGGAGCTCGGCGAAGCGCTGGCCACCGCTTACGGTGATGAGACACGGCCGAACGAGACGATCCGGTACATGGCCGGCCAGCCGATCCCGGGCGATCCGGGCGCACCGCCGCCGGGGCAGAAACGTAAACTACCGCCACCACCACCGCCGGAAGCCGGCGGCGCCCCGCCGGGCTGGGGCGAAGTGACCGGCAGTCCAGCCGGCGACTGAAGAAATGATTCCGGTGGCCGCTGCACCTGACATTGCCGGCCGCCGCCGGACACCAGATTTTTCAACCACTTGAGAGGACCTCAATATGAAACAGGCAATGAATCGACGACGTTTCATGTTTGCCACCGGCGCCGGTGGCGCTGCACTGCTTGCCGGGTCGGTTATCGACGTCGCGGCCGCGGACCTGCCACCGGTCGATACGAGCAGCCCGCAAGCGATGGCGCTCGGCTACGTCGCCGATGCGACGACGACGGATACGGCGAAATTTGCGCGCTACGAAGCCGGGCAGACGTGTGCCAACTGCCAACTCTACATGGGTGCGGCCGGCAGCGAATCGGGCCCGTGTCCGCTGTTCGCGGGCCATGCCGTTGCCGCGGCAGGCTGGTGTAATTCCTGGGTCAAGAAACCCGGCTAGGCGCCGTTACGGCTCACCGCCCGGCGTACGCCCGTGCGCCGGGTTGGTCGATCCGTTGTTTTTCCTCGTGAGCACGGAGATTATCAATGGATAGAACAATTTTGTTCCTGTGTGCCGTGCTGCTCACGGCCTGCAGTGGCGAAAACGACCGCGTGAGCGGCGGCGATGCGAAAAACACGCTCGATGAAGTGACTCGCAAGCTCGATGCGGCGGGTGTTGAAGCCGAAGCCCGGCTTGACGAGGCTTTGAACGAACGCGAAGACTGAACCCGTCCCGGGTTTAGAGTTCCACTGCAAAGCGACAAAACTCGCGCTCCCGATTCATCGCGGGCGGCGTTACCCCATCTTGTGCAGATCTCGCGGCAGGTTCATCGCGGTCCGGCACTCTCGCCACTCGCGACTGGCGCCGGCCACGATTCCGTGTCGAAGCGTTCGAATGCGACCGGTATCCGCTGGATGTCGGTGATCAGATCCGGCGGGAAATCCCCCGGTATCTCTGCACTCGCGCTCGCGAACACGACATCGGCACAGGCGCCGAAGCGCTCGGTAATCGCGCCGGCAATTTCATCATGCCGGCCAATCGCCGCAAACAGGTGCAGCGTGTCGTCGGATATTTCCGCCGCGAGCTGGTCCCACAAGCCGTCTTTCGTCATGCGATTGAGTTTGCGCCCGAGATCGCCGAGTCCGTGGATTTCGAGCACCGGCCAGTAGGCCGGAGTGGAGCCGTAAAATGCGATTCGCTGACGCACCCAGGCGCTTGTGGCGGCAACTGCTTCGTCATCCGCCCCGGTGGCGATGAACCCCCCGCCGGAGATTTCGAAATGCTCGCGCTTGCGCCCGGCAATCGCGAGGCCCGCATGAACCTGCGGTATGACCACCTCGCTGAGATACTGGCGGGTACAGAACGGGTGCAGGCGTACGCCGTCGGCGACCTGCCCGGCAAGTTTCAGCATGCCCGGACCGACGGCCGCCAGGGTGACGGCCGGCAATTCGAGGCCGCTCCCCTCGGGCACGAAATTCGGGGTCATGAGCGTGAAGTGGTAATGCTTGCCGACGTAATGCAGCCGCTCCCCGTATTTCCACGCGCGCCAGATCGCGCGCAATGACTCGACGTACTCGCGCATACGCGGCACCGGCGGGCTCCAGGGTACGCTGAAGCGGTTTTCGTTGTGCGCGCGGATCTGGGTGCCGAGCCCGAGTACGAAACGCCCGCGCGAAGCTTCGTTCAGATCCCAGGCGAGATTCGCCGCCGACATCGGCGAGCGCAGGAAGGAAATCGCAATCCCGGTGACGAGTTCGATCCGTTGCGTGCACGTCGCGGCCACGGCCAGCGGCAGAAACGGATCGTGCCTGTTTTCAAGCGTTGTGATCGCGTCATAGCCGGCGTGCTCGATCGCTTGTGCGGCCGCCGGGACGCGCTGCAGGTCGTTTTGCGGGATGGTCGTCGTGACTTTCATGGGATCAGGGTTTTCGCGATGCCAGTGCCTATTGTGCGCAGCGCGGGTCGGCGCTGGCAATCCGCCGAGCGCTCGGCGCGGTCCTCGCAGGCGCGCTAGAATCCGCGCCACGAATAATCCACGGGGAGATATTTCTTTGACCGATCCGGTTTCTCAATCTCACGTCGATGCGGCGATCACGAGTCGCACATCGGTCCGCAAATTTCTGCCGCGCGAGGTATCGGACGCACAGATCCGGGAGATTCTCGCGGTGGCCGCGCGCGCCCCTTCGGGCACGAATACGCAACCGTGGAACGTGTACGTCGTGCGCGGGCCCGTGAAGGAAGCGATGTCGGAGGCGATCGTCGCTGCCTACGACGACCCGGACGTGGCCGCGACGCACAAGGCTGAATACGCTTATTACCCGACGCAATGGGTCTCGCCGTACATCGAGCGACGGCGCAAGGTGGGTTGGGATTTGTACACGCTGCTCGGCATCGAGAAAGGTGACAAGGCGCGAATGCATGCGCAGCATGCGCGCAACTACCGTTTCTTCGATGCGCCGGTTGGCTTCATTTTCACGATCGAGCGGATCATGGAAAAAGGCAGCTGGCTCGACTACGGTATGTTTTTGCAGAACATCATGGTCGCGGCGCGTGGCCGCGGCCTGCATACGTGTCCACAGGTCTCGTTCAACCAGTTTCACCGGATCATATCGGCGCATCTCGGAATTCCGGATAGCGAAACGATGGTCTGCGGTATGTCGCTCGGGTACGCGGACGAGGAGGCGATCGAGTTCCGCCTGCAGACTGAACGCGCCCCGCTCGAGGAATGGGCGAAGTTCTGCTGAGTCACGCGCGGCCGGTGTCGCGCAACAGATCCGGCCGTTCGCGACCCGGCTGAGCGCGCATACGCGCGGTTGCCCCGCCCGGCGACGGCCGCCGCGCATTAGCGGGCGACCGGCGCTGCTCGGTACACGCACTATATTGCATATTTTAGTTCATGCAATATAATGCCGGCATGTCTGCGTTCCCTGACATTGCCCCTGACCGGGACAACGCCACGTATCTCGCCGGGATCGGCGCGCGTGTGCGTAGCATCCGCGCGCGCCGCGGCATGAGCCGGCGCTTGCTCGCGAAGGCGTCGCAGGTCTCGGAACGCTATCTCGCGGATCTCGAGAACGGCAAGGGCAACATCTCGGTCCTGCGGCTGCGCGATATTGCCGTCGCAATGAGTGTTCCGGTTGAGGATCTCGTCTCCGAACCCGTTCACGACAGTCCGGATTACGCGTTCATCCTGCAGTATTTACGTCACGCCGCGCCGGAAGAACTCGATCGCCTGCATCGCGCACTCGCCGGCGGCGACGGCCTGCCGCGACGCTTCGTCGCGCTGATCGGATTACGCGGTGCCGGCAAGAGCACGCTCGGCAGCGCCCTGGCCGCACACTTGCACCTGCCGTTCGTCGAACTCGTCGACGAGATCGAGCAGCGGGCGGGCATGGCGGTCAGCGAAATATTTTCTCTCGGCGGCCAGTCGACGTACCGTCGGCTCGAACGCGAATGCCTCGATCACGTGCTCGCAAACTCGCCCGGCGCCGTGATCGCCGCGGGCGGCAGCCTCGTCTCCGAAGCCGCGAGTTATGCCCGCCTGTTGAGTCAATGCGTGACCGTCTGGTTGCGGGCTGAACCGGCCGATCATATGCGCCGGGTCATCGCCCAGGGCGATCAACGCCCGATGGCCGGACATTCGCGCGCGATGGACGACCTGCAACGAATTCTGATCGAGCGCGAGGCGTTGTACGAACGCGCTCATCACGTTATCGACACTTCGGATCACAACGTCGCTGCATCACTCGGACAAATTCTCGCGCTCAGCGAAGTTGCCGATCTCGCGACGAACAAGGAAACCACGACGTCATGAACAGCACCACGCCCATTCGCGCCGCCGAACCCGCCGAGGACCCGATCGATTTTCGTACCGAGCCGGGCCGTTACCGGCACTGGCAGATCACGACCGCGGGCAATGTCGCAACGATTGCGATGGCTGTGAGTGAAAACGAGACCCTGCGCCCCGGTTACGAGTTGAAACTGAACTCCTACGATTTGGGGGTGGACATCGAACTGTACGATGCCCTGCAGCGGCTGCGATTCGAACATCCCGGGATCGGTGCCGTGGTCATAACGTCGGCGAACGAACGTGTATTCTGCGCCGGCGCGAACATCAGGATGCTCGGTCGCTCCACCCACGCGCACAAGGTCAATTTCTGCAAGTTCACGAACGAGACCCGCAATGCGATCGAGGATGCGACGGAGAATTCCGGGCAAACCTACCTGTGCGCCGTGAACGGTCCGTGTGCCGGCGGCGGTTACGAACTCGCGCTCGCGTGCGACGAAATCGTCATGATCGACGACGGGTCGACGACCGTGTCCCTGCCGGAACTACCGCTGCTCGGAGTGCTGCCCGGAACCGGCGGACTCACGCGGCTTGTCGACAAGCGCCGCGTGCGTCGCGACCGCGCGGATTTCTTCTGCACGATCGAAGAGGGTATACGCGGCCAGCGCGCGGTTGACTGGGGGCTCGTCGATGCCGTGTGTCCCGGCTCCCGGTTCGAGGACGAGATCCAGGCCCGCGCCGCGGCGGCGGCCGCGCGTTCCGACCGCCCGCGCGACGCGGTCGGGGTATCCCTGAGTCCGCTCGAGCGCACGGTTTCGGCGGATGCGATCACGTATCGCTATGTCAGCATCGCGATCGACCGGGGGCTGCGTACGGCCACGATCAACGTTAAAACCCCGGCCGGCGACGCGCCCGATGCCCAGTCACTCGCCGCGCTCGGTGACCGGTGGTGGGCGCTGGCGCTTGCGCGCGAACTCGACGATGCAATCCTGCATCTGCGCGCGAACGAGGACGAGATCGGTACGTGGCTGTTCACCACCGAAGGCAGCATGGATTACGTCCTGCAAACCGATGCGCTGCTCGAGGAATTGCGTGACGACTGGTTTGTGCGCGAAGTGCGGCTCTACCTGAAGCGGGTGCTGAAGCGCCTCGATGTGAGTTCGCGTTCATTGATCACCGCGATCGGTCCCGGCAGTTGTTTCGCCGGCACCCTGCTGGAAATAGCGTTGGCGAGCGACCAGATCTTCATGCTCGACGGCGAATACGAAGGCGACCCGCGACCGCCGGCGGAAATTCGCCTCAGCCCGATGAATTTCGGCGCGTATCCGCAGGTGAACAGTCTTACCCGCCTGGCAAGCCGGTTCCTCGGTGAGCCCGACGTTCCCGCCGAGCTGGAAAGCCGGATCGGTGAGCACTTCGATGCCGCGGCCGCGCAAGCCGCCGGGCTCGTAACGTTTACCCCCGATGATATCGACTGGGACGAAGAGATCCGGATCGTGCTCGAAGCGCGCGCGAGTTTTTCACCGGATGCCCTGACCGGCCTCGAGGCGAACCTGCGCTTCGCGGGGCCCGAAACCCTCGAGTCGAAAATCTTTGCGCGCCTGAGCGCGTGGCAGAACTGGATATTTCAGCGGCCGAATGCGGTCGGCGAACATGGTGCGCTTACGCTCTACGGTAGTGGTGCGCGTCCCGATTACACGAAGCAACGCGTTTGAGCGTTGAAGGCAGAGCATATGGCAACCAGCGTTAATTA
This sequence comes from uncultured Gammaproteobacteria bacterium, assembly GCA_963976285.1. Taxonomy (GTDB): domain Bacteria; phylum Pseudomonadota; class Gammaproteobacteria; genus UBA11873. Next base: position 19,373 of record CAXBJY010000074.1, on the reverse strand, counting down.
CGGCGAACTCATTCCGAACAACGTCAACCTGTCGTCCGATCGACGACTCCAACGCGCGCTCGAATCGTGGCATCCAAAGTTCATGGACTGGTGGCGGGTGCGTGGACCGGAGTATTTCCAGGACCGCGATATTTATCTGCGCACTGCGATCAGTGTCGACAAAAAAGGCTGGGCGCATTTCGATGCGCTGAAGATGCCGGACTATCGCTGGGGGATTTTTCTCGCTGAATCCACGGACGACAAGAAGATCACGTTCGGCGAACACCGTGGCGAGCCCGTATGGCAGGAAGTGCCCGGCGAATACCGCGCGGCGCTGCGCCGCCTGATTGTAACCCAGGGTGATACCGAGCCCGCCTCGGTCGAGCAGCAACGCCTGCTTGCGGCCACGGCGCCGTCGTTGATCGACATGCGCAATCTGTTCCAGGTGAATGTCGAAGAGGGGCGACATTTGTGGGCCATGGTGTACCTGCTCATGGCGCATTTCGGGCGCGACGGGCGCGAGGAAGCGGAGCAATTGCTGATCCGCCAGTCCGGCGATGCGGACAAGCCGCGGATCCTCGGTGCGTTCAACGAGAAGACGCCGGACTGGCTGTCGTTCTATATGTTCACGTTCTTCACGGACCGCGACGGGAAATACCAGCTCGCCTCACTGGCCGAGAGCGCGTTCGATCCGCTGGCGCGTTCGTGTCAGTTCATGCTCACCGAAGAAGCGCACCATATGTACGTCGGTGAGACCGGAGTCAGCCGGGTGGTCCAGCGCGCCTGTGACATCATGTGCGACAAGAAAACCGATGACGTGCGCCTGCACGGCGGTATCGATCTGCCGACCCTGCAGAAATACATTAACTTCCATTTCAGCGTTTCCGAGGATTTGTTCGGCTCGGAACGATCGACGAACGCGGCGAATTACTACACCGCCGGCTTGAAAGGGCGCTACCAGGAATCCCGTCTCAGCGACGACCACGTGTTGCAGGACGAGCCTTACGCCGTCACCGTCGTGGAAGACGGGCGACTCGTCGAGCGCGAAGAATCCGCGCTCGCGGTTGTGAACGAGCGGCTGCGTGACGATTACATCGCGGATTGCCAGCGTGGCGTCGATCGCTGGAACAAGATCATCGCGGATCACGGAATCGACTTCGAGTTCAAACTGCCGCACCGCGCTTTCCATCGCCAGATCGGCGAGTTCGCGGACGTCAACGCGACCCCGTCGGGACAGATCATCGATGCGGCAAGCTGGCAGTCGCGGGTCGATGAGTGGCTGCCGAACGATGCGGATCGCGAGTACGTAAAATCGCTGATGCTGCAGGTGACGGAGCCGGGCGAGTTTGCTTCCTGGGTGGCGGCGCCGCGGATCGGGATCAACAATCAACCGATCGATTATCCTTACGTCACGCTGTAGCGGATCCGGATCACATTGCGTTCCGGGCGATCCGGCTGTGTCCAATTTATAGACAGTATGGTTTGTTGAATGGGAAAAATTACCGCAACCGATCGCGACGGTATCCGGCACGAGCTGGCCGCCGCGGAAGGACTCAGTCTCATGGAGATCCTGCGCGACGGCGGGCTCGATGTGGAAGCGATTTGCGGCGGGCAGTGCATCTGTTCGACCTGCCACGTCTATATCGATCCGGCCTGGCTTGACGCGTTGCCGCCGCGCGGTGATGCGGAGCAGGTACTCGTTGAGGACACCGGACATTTTCGCGCCGGGTCGCGGTTGAGCTGCCAGATCGATTACAGCGCCGCGCTCGACGGTCTCACGCTCGAGCTCGCGCCGGAGTTTTAATACGTGTGAGTAACTCTGAGACCCGGTGGCTTCGGGACCGGAACCACGGTCTACACCCTATCCTGAGTCCCTTCCGCTCGATTTGAGGGGAAGCGTGCCTGGCCCATCAAGGTCAGTGTTGCATAATTTGGAGCACGTACTTAGTCCCGGCGCCGCGGGGTTGTCGTTCAGCCCGCGAGGCGCGATGTCCCGGAGCTGGTGGATACGTCGTTCGTATGCAGGGCGCGGAATCGCGCCGCCTCCGCCGTGCCCATGTACTTGTTCAGATGCGGCAACTCCGTGCGCATCAGGTCCACCCACAACAGGCAATCGATCGAGTTATTGAACTGCGGATCGATGTTGAAGCCGAGGATCTGACCACCGAGTTTCAGGTACTGGCGCAACAGCACGGGCACACCCTTGTCTTCCGACTCAACCGTATTCAGTAAATCGGCGATGATCCGCAGGTCGATACTGTCGAGATCGACGAGGTTCTGCGTCAGATCGGTTTTCAGGCGAAACGGTGTCCGCGGCTTTACGAGGCTCGCGCGCCGCACTTCGGAATTCGTCTGGCGCAGAAACTGCACGAGAATTTCCTGCGACACGGGATGGTAGTCATTACTGATGCTCACGGGGCCGAACAACACCCGGTATTGCGGGTGCTTGATCACATAGTTCGCGATCCCTTTCCATAACAACATCAGCGACGAATAACTGCGCTGGTACTCGCTGGCGACGAAAGAACGGCCGAGTTCGAGCGCAGAGCGCAGATCGTTCGTCAACTCGGGTGCGAGTTTGAACAACGAATGCACGTACAGGCCCTTGCTGCCGTAACGGTCGAGGATACGATCGGTGTGGCCGAGGCGGTAACCGCCGACTATCCTGCGCGCATCGCGATCCCAGACGAACAGGTGCGTGTAGTAGCTATCGTATAAATCGAGGTCCGAAGACTTGCCGGTGCCTTCACCGACTTCGCGAAACGAGAGCTCGCGCAGGCGGCCGAGTTCCTGCAACAGCAGGGGGATCTGATCCGCGGTCGCGTAGTACACCTCGTTCGCGCCGCTCGTCAGCAGTTGCTGGGCCGGTGGCAGGGCGTCGATTTCCGCCGCGAACGTCGCCGGGTCGCCGCCGGGTGCGATATCGATTCGCGGTCGCTCGCGGTTATCGATGGGGCCGAGGGCGATGCCCTGAGCGCACTTTTCCTTCAGCAGGTACGTTTTCGTGCGCAGGTAGCGCGTTACCGCGGCGCGGCCGTCGAGCGATTCGAGCAACGACGGCGCAATCGCACGGCCAAAGCGCACATCGATCGTCGTGCCACGCTTGTTCATCATTTCGCGCACGAGCAGCGCCGTGCGCAGGTTCGGATTCACGAGCCCGGCGAGTTGAAACAGCGCACTGTTGCGTCCGCCGATATGCATCGGCACGACCGGCGCGCCGGACTTTTCGGCAAAGCGGGCGACGCCTTCATCCCACGCCGGATCGCTGACATGCCATTCGCCCCGGCTCAGACTCGACACCTCGCCACCCGGAAAGACCATGAGCATCTTGCCGTCCTCGAGCCACGTCGTCGCGGCGCGCGCGGTGGCGATGTTGTGCCGGATCGCAGCTTTGCCGCCGAACGGATTGATCTGGAAAAATAGCGGGATCAGCTGCGTAAACCGGGCGAGGAAATGGTTCGCCATAACCTTGAAATCGGGTCGCACGAGCGCCAGCAGTTGCATCACGATCAAGCCGTCGAGCATGCCGTGCGGGTGGTTTGCCACGACGATGCACGGACCTTCGGCGGGGAGGTGTGCGAGTTCGTCCTCGGCATAGCGCAACTGCACGCCGAGACCGGCGATGACCGCGCGCGACAGTTCCGGCCCGCTCAGATCGGCGGAAAAACCATAGTAGAAGTCCGCCAGACGGCGCAGGCCGAGCAGCGTATCGACCGTGGCCGCGACCGGTTTGCGCGCGAATTTCAGGCCTGACGGCAGAAACGGCTCGACGGAGAAATTAGCGCGTTGCGTGGTGGTCGCCATAGTGGGTTCCTGCCCGGGTAGTCGCTTGCGGACTATACCGACCGTGATACTGAAACATTGTTACAATGCCGGGTCACGATGCAGCTCCATTCCCTGAAACCGCAGAAATCGCCCGATGCCATCGGATTGCGCCGGAATTGCGCTGAAAAAGTACTATACGCTGGTTACCTCCCCGATGCATGAAACCGATCGTAACGCGCTGCCGTTAACCGGACCTGAACAGGCACGGACGCGCGCCCGTTGTTGCGTAAACGGGGGCGGGGCATGAAACCGGCCTGGTCGCTGGACGATATTTCGTGGTCGGCGCTCGCGCCGGAACGCGTCGATCCGGAGCTGCTCGAGGCGGTGAAAGCCGCCGCGCTCGTCGAGGCGAACAGCGCCGATTACGTCCGTTACCTGCACAACGTGTTTGCCGACGACCCCGAGTTTCGCGCCGCCGCATCGTACTGGGGCGTCGAGGAGCGCCAGCATGGGGATGCGCTCGGACGCTGGGCCGAAGCCGTTGATCCGACGTTCAGTTACGAGCAATCGCTGGCGCGCTTTCGCGCCGGCTACCGGATTCCGATCGAAGCACAACAGTCCGTTCGCGGTTCGTGTGCCGGCGAACTCGTCGCACGCTGCGTCGTCGAATCCGGTACGTGCTCGTTCTACTCCGCGATCCGCGATCGAACCGCCGAACCGGTCCTGAAACAGATCGCCGGCTTCATCGCCCAGGACGAGGCGCGCCATTACCGGCTGTTCAAAACCCACCTCGACCGCTATCTCGCGCGCCGCAAACTCGGTTTTTTCGAACGCTGCCGGATCGCCTATGCGCGGGTCGCGGAAGCCGATGACGATGAACTCGCCTATGCCTACTACAGCGCGAACGTCGCCACCTTGCCGGCGCCGCGTGACTATGAGCGCCGCGAATGCGCGCGTGCCTATTCGCGGCGAACGCTGCAGCTCTACGAGCTGAAACATTTGCGTGCGGCGCTGCACATGATCCTGAACGCGGCGAACATCAACCCGGCGGGGCGCATCGCGAAAACCGGTGTGTGGCTCGGTTGGCGTGCTCTGCAGATTCGCGTAAGGCGGCTGCAACACACCGGGGCTGTCTAGCAGGCGCTTGCACAACACCTGCGCGCGGGAGCCCGACGGTGCACGGAATCCTCGTGTATCTCCCCGAATACCGCGGCTCGTGCGCGATCTGTCGGCGCTCGCTGCGTTTCTGCCAACGGCTTGCTAGCGCGACTCCCCCCGGCGCTGAACGCGTGACCACGCGAATGGCGCCACAAGCTGGTCGAGAAACCGCGACGGCATGAATTCCCGGATGCCGATGTCGCCGATATCCGCCTGCCGCTTGTACAGGAACGTGCCGAACAGCATGTCCCAAAGCATCAGGTTCTCACCGTAATTCCGGTTGCCTTCCGCGGGATTCATCGAGTGATGCCAGCGATGCAGATTTGGCGTATTGAACACGTAATTGAGCCAACCGCAGCGCATTTCCACGTTGCAGTGGGTGAGGATCCCGATATACGCGGTGATGGCACTGACCCACACGATGGCGTCCATCGAAATACCGGAAACGAACAGGAACGGCACGCTCGCCGCGACGCTTGCCAGTGAATCGACGAAATGGAAGCGTCCGGTATTCACGAGCCAGAGCTTTTTCACGCTGTGATGTACTGCGTGAAAGCGCCACAGCAGTGGCCATTCGTGGGCGAGGCGGTGTGCCGCGTAAAGGCCGATTTCCGATACGACGAGGCCGATCGCAACCTGCGCTGCGAGCGGCAGTGTGGCGATCGCGCTGCCCCGGCCATCGCCGAGCAGGCCGAGCGCGATCAGTTGCACGATCAGCAGTTGCACGAGCCCCTTGTTCAACAGCGTGTGGCCGAGATCCGGCCCGAGCTGGCCATCGGGACGGCGCCACGCGTCACGGTAGGGCAGGCGTCTTTCGAGCAGCAGCAGCCAGCAGACGATCCAGGCGTAGGAAAGATTGAAGTAGAGCACTTCGCGACCGAGGGAAAATCCGAGCGCCAGGATAGCGCCGGACGATACGAGCAGGAGCGGCCAGGCGGTGGCCGCTACCGTGCGCCGCAACACGCGGTTCAGCGATACTGCCCCGAGCGGCTCCCGGCCTAGTTGCCGCTCGCGCATTGCCAGCGAACTGCCGTCGACACGAGATACTGGTCGCTTTTCTTGTCGCGCGCGAGCCCGCACAACACGTCCGCGCTGATACTCAGTTTGCCGTCGGCCTGTTCGATGTAAAACGAATAGCGCGGGCTGCAGTTGCCGCCGCACTGTTCGTACAGGGCTTTGCCATCCTCGCCGCGACCCTGGGAAAACTCCATGATCCAGTCGTTCAGTTTCGCCAGCGACGGAAATTCACGACGGGCGAAGCGCATCGGTTGCACGGCCGTGTCGCTTTCGAGTTTCAGACACAGGGCCTGCTGTTCGCCTTCAGGCAGAAACACGGTCGGTTCAACCTTGTACACGATCTGGGCCTGTGGCGCGCACGCATCGCCGCAGGCCGGCGCGATCTTGAATGCGTCCGATTCGACCGCCGTCGCAAGCAGGCGTTTCGCGATCGCGCGCAGGGATTCGGGGTGTTCGGCGATGTTCTTCATAAACCCGACGGAGCCGAGTTCGCTGTCGAGCGCGGTTTCCGCGATACCGTCCACGCAAGCCGCTGCCATGGCGGCGGGCTCATCCGGTTCGTCGATCAGATCAGCGTAGACGCAGGTCGAGACCAGCAGGCACAGCAGGCCGGTGACGAGGCCCACCGGGCGGTGTTTTTCATTGTTGATGCGACTGCTCCCACGATAGCGGCCGGTATAGTAGTACGAAACAGGCGCTTAACCTAACCTGAATTTCGCGCGCGCGCGGCGCACCGGGCTCGTATGGCCGCAGGCGCCGCGGCCGGCAGGGTGTGTGCGGTCTGATCTATTCGCAGGTGCCGGTGATCACCATATCGCCGGTAACGCCGAGAAACGGTTTTTTCGGGCCTTCCGCGTAGACGCGAACCCAGAGGTATTTCAGATTGTTGTACGGTGCGTTCGCGAGCCAGACGATTTTCATCGCTTCCTGCTCGGTGCCCGGACTCAGGATCCTGCCGTCCGTTGCGTCGACGGTGGCGAATGGTCCGCCCGCGACGATGCCCGTTTTACGGTCGACCGCGAATCGTGACTGGTGCATGGCGATGGCCTTGGCAAAGTCCGTCGCTTCGAGTTCACCGGTGCCGCCGAGCTCCGAGACACTGACCGTGTCGCACACGAACAGATGTTCTTCGGCCATGCAGGGCAGGGCGAGGCACAGCGCCAGCAGCGCGAGGTAAATCCGATCCATTTCCAACTCCGAACATCAGGGTTCTTGCCGGGGAAAAAGATACCGCGAATCGGGCGCCGCGGCCATAGCCTGGCGCCGCTCGCGGAGTTCGCACCGATACGGGGATCGGCGACGACTCATCCGGGAGCGCGCGGTTGCAGGCGGCGCGGACGGCCTGATTAAGCTCAGGCGTGGCCGCACCGCCCGGTCGGACAAAACAACCGGCGCTAGAACGCGTATTGCCACCCGACGGTCAGCGTGTAATCCGTTTCCATCTGCGGTCCGTTCAGATCCTGCATGACGGGGATACCGCCTTCGATCGCGACCCGCTGGCCGTGCCACATGCCGGACTGGCCGACAAGATTCAGGCCGAACGTCAAATCGAGCCGCTCACCGCCGTAGTTGTTCGGATCCGCGGTTTGCACCGGGGCGATGATCGCGGCGTCACGCCCGTCGATCTCGCCCATCGTGCTGAACGCGAGACGGCTCGACACGCTGAGCCACGGCTTGAATGCGTACGCCAGCCAACCGGTCAGGGCGTGGCGATCGCCCCACTGGTAACCATGGTCGCGTTCGAGGCGGACCGTGCCGCTGTACTGGGCGCCCCAGGAGCGCTCGCCGTCGCGCCCGGTATACGTGAGACCCGGCAACAGGTCGAGCGTGCCGGAGCCGAGTTGCATCGCATAGGGCAGGCGCGGGTTGGGTCGCGCACCGGTGGGGGTGAGGATCGTGTCCCGCTCGGTCGTCGAACCGGTCGGAATACTGAAGCCGAAATTAACGTGTGTCTTGTGGATCCCGGATTCGTACAGGCGGAACAGACCCGACAGTTTCGTGTCGCCGATGCCGGACGACTTCGTCGTAAACGTGCCAAGCCGGGCCGTACCCGCCGGGCCCATGAACGTGATGTGGTCCATCTCCTTTTGCGTGTGGTTCATCATCGCCATAAACGTCACCCGGTCCGTGGGCGCGTACATGATCCCGACCATGTGCATCTGCATCGTCATGCTTGTCGGAACCACCCGCAGGGTTGGCGGTTGCATCGGTTGTCCGAAATAGCGGTTCGGTACCGTGGTTACGATCGTCTCGGGAGAGACGTCGTTGTCGCCAATCCGGTTGCCGTCCATGTCCATGTGCATGAAGCGGTACGACAACATGAATTCGCCAATCTTGTGCCGGTGATCGCCCATCACCCCGATCGGGGCGTGGCCGTCCGCGCGCAGCATGCCGTCGGCGAACGTGCTCGTTGTTATCGCACACAGCGCGAGTGCGCCGATCAATGCGCCAGAAATTCTCATTATTCAGTCCTCAGTCATAGTCCAGGTGAGCGCGGCCGGTCGTAACACGCCCGCACGAATCAAAACCCCGTTGCCCCGGGGTACAGGTTCAGATGGACCGGAGAACGGGTGGCGCGCGGGCGCGGTGCGTGGCGGGGGATGTGCGCCGCGGCGCGGGGTTCACCGCTGTCGCGGGAGCCGTCGATGGGGGCGCGATGCCGGGAGCATTCGCGATGGTGTTCGCGCTCGCCTGTGCGCTGCCGGCCCACAGCGCGCACGCGGGGTCGGCGACCGTGAGCGAGATCTCGCCCGGGGGGGCATCGGCCGTGTGCTGATGATGCGCGTGGCCGGGCTGACCGTCGTCGAGCCAGGCGGCAAGTGTCGGTGACTGTTGCGGACAAATCGCAAGCACCGGCAGGGCAAAACCGTTGCCCGACGGGGTCTCGAGCATCCAGCCCGTGGCGACGGATGCCCGCATCATGATCGCGATCAGTAGCGTCAGGGTGACGTTGTGCTTTGATATGAGACGGTGCCGGCGCATCGCCCGTATTCTAGAAGTGATCCGGGCACTATGCGACTCCGTGCGAGAGCACGGCGTACCACTCGGAGCTATACTCCTGTCGCAGAGCAACAGGGAGTCGCTCCATCGGGACGATGCCACGATAGAGCCGGATTTGAATCATGGACAGAGCCAACAACCCGCAAGCTGAATCCCTCGATTCAACCCGTGCGTTCACGTCGCGTTCCGCGCAACGTGCCGCGGTGTACTTGTGTTACGCCCCGGACGACACGAACGCGGCACGCGCCTGCGCGCTGATTTTCGAATCGCACGGCACCCCGTGCTGGTTCACCGATCGCGATATGACGAGCGACCGGGTCTGGCCGCAATGCGTTATCGAGGCAATCGAAAGCTCGAAGTTCTTCGTGCTGTTGCTGTCGCACCGCGCCCTTGTGTCCGCGGACATCATTCCCGAGATCAACAAAGCCCGCGCCGCCGGACGCACGATCCTCGTACTGCGCGCGAAAGACACGCAGAAAAACCGCGAACTCGAGGCCCTGCTCGAAACGGCGTACGAATTGCCCGTTGAGGATCCACCGAGCGACGAGGATCTCGAAGTCGCGTGGCAGAAACTCGTCGAGATCGAAACGAATTCCACCGGCGAGCGCGTTCCGGAACCCGTCATCGACGCGCCCGCGTCATCGCGCATCGAAAGCTTCATCGTCGCCCTGGAATGCCTGCGCGGCAAGATGTCGGGGAAACTCTCAGCGCGCCTGAGCGATGGAGATCGCCTGATCTTCGGTCGCGGATCCGAAGTGGATGTCCGGATCGAGGATGAACGCGCGTCGCGTCGTCACGCCGGGCTGCTTGCCGAACGCGACCCGAAGTTCGGACTCGAGCTGTATCTGATGGACCTGATGAGTCGCAACGGCACCTGGGTGCGATACCGGCGCGAGGGCGATCCCGACATCTCGAAATTTCTCGAGCAATCACAGGCGCGCATCACGAACGGCGCGATCGTGCGCATCGGCAGCACCGATTTCAGGATCAACGTTGCCGCGGTACCGACGCCGATCGTGTCCGTAAAGCGCTGAACCCCTAACCTCCCTAATCCGGGCGCGCGCGCTCGTCCGCGCGAGGCTTGCCGCCGCGGGTGGACCGGACTGCCCCCGGACCCGGCGCCTGTCGCTTCGGTACGCCGCCATCCCGCACCGCTTCGCTGCCCGCGGCCCGACAGTCCGCGCGACTCCGCGTACGTGGCAAGACCGGTGCTTGAATATATATACAAACCAGTACAAAATTATCCCGACGCGAATTCGCGACGCCGCCGGGAGCCGCCCCATGGGAATCATCGAACAGCCGCCCAGTCCCCTCGTACCACGTCTTGCCGGCGTGCATCTATTCGGTTTTGACGGCGCGCCATGCTCGCAGCGGGTCAGCTTCGCGCTCGCGGAGAAAGGGCTCAAACGGTGTGGCCGGGCGCCGTGGGCCGACGATAAGCCGGGTTCACTGAGCGCGCCACCGGGACACTACCTGTTCCGTGAAGTCTCGCTGATCAAACACGAGAACATGACCGCGGCGTTCGCACAGATTCAGCCGAATATGGTGATCCCGGCGCTCGTACATGACGGGCGACTCGTCATCGAGTCGATGGATATCATCGATTATCTCGATAAAGTATGGCCTGAGAACCCGTTGTTCCCGGCCGAACCCGGCGCGGCCGGTTTGTGCCGCGAACTCGTCGACGAGGGCAAGGCCCTGCATGTGGCAATCCGCTATGTCTCGTTCCACTGGAGTCTCGGCAGCATCGGCAAAACGGATGCCGCAACCCAGGCCGAGATCGCGCGACTGCAGCGCAGTGGTTCGCCGGAACAACTCGCCGAGTTCTATGCGAAGTTCAATAACGACGATATCGACGAGGCGACGTTTCGCGGGCATCTGCAGGCGCTGGAAAGCGCGTATGAAATCCAGCAACGCCGCCTCGAAAGCGACGGGCGTCCCTACCTTACGGGCGAGCAGTTCACGATGGCGGACATCATCTGGTCGATCAAGGTACTGCGTCTGATCGAATGCGGTTACCCGTTACAGCGCAATTTTCCGCTTCTCGCCGCCTGGTACGCACGGGTTGCCGCGCGGCCGGGATTCCGCGCAGGCGTGCTCGCGAACAATCGCCTGTTCCATTACGGATTCCGTATGAAAGCGTTCGTCGAGAATCTGTTCGGGCGCGGTATTCGCGGTGCGAGCCGCGCGGCCGCCTAGAACCCTGGCCGGGCCCGGCCGCCGCCGGCTCGCATAACCACCCAAGGAGTCTGCACCGTGACCACTAAAATGAATGTCGGGATCCTGATTTTCGAGGACATGACGATGCTCGATGGCTATGCGCCATTGCAGATGCTCGCATTCGTCGAGCAGTTCAATACGTTCACGTTCGCCCGTGACAGACAGCCGCTGCGGTCGGACTGCGGTGCGCTGCTGACCCCGGATTACGGCTTCGCGGACTGTCCGCCGATCGACGTCCTCGTCGTTCCGGGCGGCGGTAACGTGCTGCCGCAAATGACCGATCCGGTAACCCAGGCATTCCTGAAAGAACGCGGGACCGCGGCCGCTTACGTCACTTCCGTGTGCACCGGGGCGTTGATTCTCGCCGAGGCGGGTTTACTCGACGGTTACCGCGCGACGACGCACTGGGGGTGGATCGACTCGCTCCGCGCATACCCCGGGATCGAAGTCGTCGACGAACGGGTCTCGGTCGACCATAACCGGATTACCGGCGGCGGCATCACCGCCGGCCTCGATTTCGCGCTTACCCTGATCGCGGAAGTCGTCGCGCCCCCGGTGGCACAGGCAATCCAGCTGATTTTCGAATACCGGCCACAACCGCCGTTCAATACCGGCTCTCCGCAGCAGGCACCGACGGAAATACTGGAACTCGTGAAACAACAGATCGCGACGCAAAGTGGCGAGTTGTTCGATTATGTGAAGCGCAAATCCGTGGCCTGAAGCGTGCACGCAGCGACGGCCGCACGAACGAGCGCGGCCGCCGCAGGAAGCACAACACGGATTTGTTATATGGTCCACGCGCAACCTGAGCTGCGCGTAACCGGAGAATGACATTGAGCGCAACGCACCGGTACCCGCGACTCCGCATCGACGTTACGGTATCCCGCGCATGACGGCCACGATGAGTGTCCGCGAGAATATCGCCGGATGGCTCGCCGCCTTCAACGCGAAAGATCTCGACGCGTTGAAATCGTTTTACGTCCCCGAGTCCTCCTACGCGAACGCGGCGGCACCGATGTACCACGGCATCGACGCGATCATGGGCTGGTACGAGCAGGCATTCGCGACGGTCACGGGAACGCTGCATTTCCGCGAAGAGTTTCTGATCGAGGAGGGCAGCATGGCACTGCTCGTGGGAAAGTATTACTTCGCACCACCGTCCGGTGACCCTGCCGGGGCGGAGAATGCGACCGGACGCGTGGCACTCGTTTACCGCCGTGCGCCCGACGATCGCTGGTTGCTGCTGTTTGATATGGACAATACGCCGCCGGACGTGGGCCCCGGTGATTTCGACGTGCGCCCGGCCACGGATGCCTGGCCGGGTCGCGGAGCCGCCGGTGATCGGCCTGCGCAAGGGGCGCAACACACTGAAACATCCGGCTGACGGGATCGGCGGACAGTTCTACGGAGCCGACAAATCGTGTCTGAGTACAGCGCAACCATAAGCTGGGCTCGTGCCAGCGACGAAGCTTACGTCGACAACAATTACAGCCGTCTGCACGAATGGCGTTTCGATGGCGGAACGCGCGTGCCGGCATCCGCATCGCCACACATCGTACCGTTGCCCTTGTCGGTCGCGGACGCGGTCGACCCGGAAGAGGCGTTTGTCGCCGCGCTGTCGAGTTGCCACATGCTGTTCTTTCTGTCGCTCGCGGCGAAGCAGCGCTTCGTCGTCGCGCACGGTTGCGCAACAGGGCGAGTTCTGTAATCCGGTCGGCGCCTTGCGTGTTCCGTAGGAGGCGCGCGTTCCACGTTCGCCTCGCGCTTACTGGTACTTGCCGAACAGCGAGGAGAACTCATCTTCGTCAACGAACACATCCTCGGCTTCGAGGCTCAGATGCGGGGAGATGACGTTTTGCAGGTGGTCGTGAACCGCATACAGCGCTTCCATCGAAACCCCGGCAACCCGCAAATTGCTCACGGCCAGTCCCGTGTTGCCGTCTTTGAGTTCTACCGCATGCGGCAGGACCACCGGCAGGAAATGACTGTCCAGCATCAACTGGTAACCGCGGTAATAGCTGCCGCAGAAATCCAGCAGGTTCTCGTCGAACTGGTTGCGGGCCGCTTTCATCATGCCCATGCGTGACGACGACAGGTCTTCATTGGAAACGCAGAAATCGGTACCGACGAACGTCAAACTCTCCCATTCACGTCCAGATTGATGACACACCGCACCCATCACGCCGATATCCCAGCACGGCTCAACCTGTTGCGGCAGCGTCCTGCCCTTGAGAAAGCCCCGATCCTTGAGGATCAGCCTGCCCTTGTCGCGCGTGAGCTGGCCGAGCGTCGCGGTGTCGCCTGAAATGCTGAGCATGAGCAGCTCACCGAGTCCGCGGTCAAAAAGGGATGAGAGCAACTCTCGTAACGCTGTCTTCATATGAATCCTGTTTCCGATCGGTTTGCACTGATGGGTCTGGTCCGGACCCCGTGTGCATTTTACCGGTTATCGCGCGCCGCGGGTGTCCGCGTCCGAACCCCGAACCCGGTATCGGCAACGGGCATCCATGTCACGGCGATCACCCGTTTTGTCGGCACAAGCGTGCTCGCGCTTAAACGTTTGCTCTCCGGGCGCCGACCCGTGCATTGCCGAGCGAACGTTCATTCACGATGGCCATAATGGCGTTTCGGGCGTGGTGGGCTGTTTCGTCCGCACTTCGACGTTTCGCCGTGTTGCCGTGAGTCACGTGCTCGGCCGTGACGATTTGCGTTAAGCTTGCCGAAACAAAAGACAGGCACCCGGCGCGGCCGGCGTTGCCGGCTACCACCACCCTGCAAGCGAGGTAACGGATGATGCCCGGATCAAATCCCGGTCTATTGGCGATCCTGGAGGCAAAGCCCGGGAAACAGGCGGCACTGGCGGAGTTTCTCAACACGGGCCTCGCGCTGGTCGTGCGCGAACCCGGTACCCGCAGCTGGTATGCGTTCCGGATCACCGAGTCGAGTTTCGGCATCTACGATACGTTCGTCGATGACGCCGCTCGTACCGAGCATTTGTCCGGTCCGTTGGCGCAGGCGCTCGCGGACATAACCGGCGATCTGCTCGCCGGGCCACCGGAAGTTCGCCGGCTGGACGTCCTCGCGTCGAAACCGTGACGGCGATCAGGCGTCGTGACGGGGTCGCGCACCGGCCGCGATCGATGGCGCTGCCCGGCCAGGCAGGCTGAATGAAGACACGAACGAATGAGCAAAAATCCCGCATGATACTCAGCGCATTCGACATGAACACGGCGGGCCATCAGGCGCCCGGCCTGTGGACGCACCCCGGTGATCAATCACACCGCTACAAGGATCTCGACTACTGGACCGACCTCGCGCAACGGCTCGAACGCGGCGGGTTCGATTGTTTGTTCCTCGCCGATGTACTCGGCGCCTACGACGTTTATAACGGCTCGCGCGATGCAGCGGTCAGCGGCGCGGCGCAGATCCCGGTGAACGATCCGCTGTTGATCATCTCCGCGATGGCCGCGGTAACGAAGCGCCTGTGCTTTGGCGTAACCGTTTCGCTGACCTACGAACTGCCGTATGCGTTCGCGCGCAAGATGTCGACGCTCGATCACATCACGCAAGGTCGCATCGCATGGAACGTCGTGACGTCCTATCAGCAAAGCGCGGCGGTCAACCTCGGGCTCGACCGCCAGATCCCGCACGACGAACGTTATGAAATCGGCGAAGAATTTCTCGAGGTCTGCTACAAGCTGTGGGAATCCTCGTGGGAGGACGATGCGGTCGTGCACGACCGTTCAAGCGGTGTCTATACGGACCCGGCGAAAGTCCACGACATTAACCATGCGGGCAAGTACTACACCGTCCCGGGACCACATCTGAGTGAACCGTCGCCGCAGCGTACGCCGTACCTGTTTCAGGCCGGCGCGTCCGCGCGCGGCAGGCTGTTTGCCGCACGCCATGCGGAAGCGGTGTTTTTGACCGGCACGAACCCGCACGACATGCGGCCCATCGTCGATCTGTTACGCATGCAAATTGCCGAGCAGGGCCGCGACCCGCGCAGCGTCAAGTTCGTCATGATGCTCGCGCCGATCACGGGCCCGACGGAGCAGGCGGCGAAGGCCAAACTCGCGGAAATTCTCGCCCACGGCAACCACGACACGGCGCTCGCGTTGTACGGCGGCTGGACCGGCGTCGATCTGTCGCAGACCCCGCGCGATTTGCCGTTGCAGAAGTTCGAAGGCGACAGCGTCCGCGCGATGCTCGATATGCTCACGCGGGTCGACAGCGAACTCGTGTGGACCACGGAACGGCTCGCCGACTGGCTGTGCCTCGGCGGCATGAGCGCGGCCACGGTTGGGGGGCCGGAGGCGATCGTCGATGAAATGGAACGCTGGATGGAAGTCGCCGATGTCGACGGTTTCAATCTCGCCCGCACCGTCGCGCCGGGGTCGATGGATGACTTCATCGAACACGTCGTGCCGGTACTGCGGCAGCGTGGCCATATGCCGCCGGACCCGCTCCCGGCGATGACGATGCGCGAACGTTTCGGCGGCCAGCGCCGCCTGCCCGACGACCATCCGGGCGCGAGCTATCGCCCCGGAGTCACTACCGTGCGCACGGTCTCGCCGGTGACGTTCGAAGCGCGGCCGCGCAAGATCGGCCTGCTCGTAACGCTGACGGCAAAACCGGGCAAGCAGGACGAGTTGATCGCCTGGCTACGCGATTCGCTCGACGAGGTGATGAACGAACCGGGCACGATCACGTGGTATGCGTACCGCATCGACGAGACGACGTTCGGCATTTTCGACACGTTCTACGATGAGATCGGCCGGCATGCGCATATCAACGGCAAGGTCACGGAGTCGTTGGGCAAGCAGACGGCAAGCCTGCTCAGCCGCCCGCCCGAAGTACGACAGATTGATGTCCTGGCGGTGAAGTCGAGCTGACGGGCAGGGGGCATACCGCAAACATCCCGAACCCGGTAGCGTCTGCGGGGAAGGGCGCGAGCGCAACCGCCGGCGTTCACGTGCCACCGCCTGCCGCGACGCCCACGGCGCCGGAAACTGCCGTTACGCGCGCCGTGGGCATTCGCAGCTTGCATCGCAACACGGCTGACGACACTGATGGCCGGCATTGCGGGTGACGCCGGGCGGTTGCGATCAGCCACGCACGCGACAATTCAGCTCTCGAGCGGTTCGCCGTTCAGCGCCGTCGAGTTACGCACTTCATGCGGTTCGCGGATCGTATCCATGAGAAAACACATGCGCTCCGCCGTCGCGACAAGCTTCGCAATGTCTTCTGCGGAAGCCGGCGAATCGATGTGCAGGGATGTTTCCACATCGACCAGGCGACTTTGCACCGTATCGGCCCCGATTGAGCCGGTTTGCTCGAACACGGGTGTGACGGTCATCGACACATCGCGGAGTTCTATCTTCCTCGTTTCACTCGACCGAGCGAGCTGAGTCAGCATTCAAAATGCGATGGAAGCAGCGAAATAAGCCAGCGGTGGCGGCGCCGTGTTGTCCCCGCCGAGGTTCTTGCCCTCGTCGCAGATCATCTCGAATTCGTCGAAGCGGGCTATTTTCGTTTGCCGTTCGCCCTTTTCGGTATGTACCTGAAAGGATATCCGGACTCCGCCATCTACGCGTGAAAACTGAAACGGGGAGTCGCCCGCGGATGAAGCGTGAAAGGGAGATTCATGTTCACTCATGCGGCACCTCGCTTGAACCGGAACTGGAGCGAGCGATGCTACACGGACGGACAATTCGCAACCAGCCTTCGACCGATAATAAATAACGGGGACGTCCCGAATTTCGTGTCCGTCATATTGCGCGGCCGAGCCCTCGTTGCGGGTATGCGCCGGTTAATGCGGGATGTACCCATTATTCCGCGTTCCGCATCGGCGTGTGACGACAGTGACTGGTCGCACGGTTATGCGCCGTCATCCCCGGTTTATCGCCGTCGTTCACGTGCGGGTTCGACCCGTAACCGTTTCTGATAGGAGTACACCGGCCAGCCGGGGCGAGTTGTCCGGGGGGGAATTCCCGCTGAAAGCCCGCAGGTTCCGCCGGGCCATCGGCTAGACTTGAAGGCAGTATGTCGCCCCGGGCCGAGCCACGCGGCACATATCGTTTATGCCATTGATGCCCCGAATTGACGCCAATCAACAGGGCTTGTCGAGCCGTCGCTGATACTTCAGCGAGGCCATGTCCAATCTGAGGGACGCCAATATGCGCAGTATATTGAGGATCTTCGGCCGCTCACCGTTCGTGCCGTTGCAGATGCACATGGAAAAAGTGGCGGAATGCGTGGAGCAGGTCCCGGTGATTCTCGCTGCCTACCGCGAGCACGACACGGCTCGTGTCCTCGAGATGGCAAACGCGATCTCGAAAACCGAGCATGAAGCGGATCAGATCAAACACGATATCCGCAACAACCTGGGCCGCGGCCTGTTTCTGCCCGTAGCCCGGGCGGATCTGCTGCGGATTCTGAATATCCAGGACAGCATCGCGAATCGAGCGGAAAACGTCGGGGTACTGCTGACGTTCAAACAGATGCGATCCTTCGCGGAACTCGATCAGGCGTTCGATGCATTCGTCGAGAAGTGCCTGGCGACGTTCTGGTTAACACGCAGCGTGGTCGAGCAATTCGACGAACTGCTGGAGAGCGGCTTCGGTGGCGGCGAAGCGAACACCGTGCGCGAGATCGTCGACCACGTAGCCAGTGCCGAATATGAATCGGATGTGGCCCAGCGTGAACTGGCCCGGATCATGTTTGCCGGTGAGGACAGGATCTCCCACGGTGACTTCTTCCTGCTGAACAAACTCATCCGCCAGGTCAGCGAGATCGCCGATCGCTCCGACAATCTCGCGTCCACGATCCGTTCGACGCTCGAAAACAACTAGCACGCGCCACCACGACACCGGATCTGAACGCCAGGCGAGCCAGCGCAGCATGGAAATCTACCTCATCGTCATCCTGATACTCGCCACGTTGTTCGGCTTCTACATGGCGTGGGGCATCGGTGCGAACGATGTCGCCAACGCGATGGGTACCTCGGTCGGGTCGGGTGCGCTCACGTTGAAGCAAGCGGTGATCGTCGCCGCGGTGTTCGAATTCTCCGGTGCCGTACTTGCCGGCATGCACGTCTCCGAGACCGTACGCAAAGGCATCGTCGACCCGGCTATCTTCGCCGGTGACGGACTGTCATTCATGCTCGGCATGCTCGCGGCGCTGCTCGCCGCCGGCGTGTGGCTGCAGATCGCATCGTTCAAGGGCTGGCCGGTTTCGACCACACACTCAATCGTCGGTGCGGTGGTCGGTTTCGGGCTCGTCTATGGCGGCATGCAGGCGATATATTGGGATAAATTCGGCTCCATCCTCGCGAGCTGGGTCGTGTCCCCGCTGTTGAGCGGGGTAATCTCCTACGCGGTGTTTACCCTCGTACTGCGACGGGTGTTCTACCAGCCACATCCGATGCTGGCGGCAAAGAAGCTCGCCCCCGTGCTCGTGTTTTTCGTGTTCGCGATCCTGGCGCTGACGCTCGTCTTCAAGGGCTTGAAGAACCTGAATCTCGATCTCGGTCTGCCCGGCGCGTTCGCGGTAGCGTCCGCCGTCGGTCTCGTTGCCGCGCTGGTCGGCGCGTGGTTCGTCGCCCGCATCCCGAACCCTGAGCACGACTCCGCCGTCGAGGAGGCGGTGACCGATCCAGCGGTGGTGCGCGCGCTGGAGAAAGCGATGAAACACCTCGAACGTGTCCACGTTGCCGCACCCGGGCGCATGAAATCCGAGGTCTCCGACACGCTCGACAACGTCCGGCGGCTGCGCTTCGAATCACAGCGGCGCTACAGCTTTCACACCGACAGCGCGGAATACCAGAGTGTCGAGAAATTGTTCGCCTACCTGCAGATCCTGAGCGCCTGCTTCGTCGCTTTCGCGCACGGCGCGAACGACGTCGCGAACGCGATTGGTCCGATGTCAGCCGTGATCTCGGTGGCCATGGCCGGCGGCGAGAGCATCGCCGCGAAAGCGCCCGTGCCGCTGTGGATCCTCGCGATCGGCGGGGTCGGCATCGTGGCCGGTCTCGCCACGTGGGGCTGGCGCGTTATGGAAACGATCGGTCGCAACATTACCGCGCTTACTCCGACCC
This sequence comes from uncultured Gammaproteobacteria bacterium, assembly GCA_963976285.1. Taxonomy (GTDB): domain Bacteria; phylum Pseudomonadota; class Gammaproteobacteria; genus UBA11873. Next base: position 136 of record CAXBJY010000074.1, on the reverse strand, counting down.
GCGGCTTCTGCGCCGAGATCGGGGCTGCAACGACGATCGTACTCGCGACGAAACTCGGCCTGCCGATTTCGACGACCCATACGCTGGTTGGCGCGGTGCTCGGGGTCGGACTCGCGCGCGGTCTCGGCGCGGTGAA
>CAXBJY010000073.1:0-28222 GCA_963976285.1 uncultured Gammaproteobacteria bacterium | reverse complement strand
GCTGAGCCATCCGGTTATCCTTTTGAAAGCGATTGGCAAATTGCAGACAAGAGGAAACACGAAATGGCTCAGCATGGTGAGAATAAAACGATTGGCGATGCAGTGGAACTGCTGAAGACGAATGGCTTTGATGGACTGGCCGAGGCGGTGACGGTTTTGCTGAACTCGGCTATGTTGGCGGAGCGTAGCGAGTATCTTGGCGCGGCGCCGTATGAACGGAGTGCGGAACGTACCGGTTACGCGAACGGTTACAAGGATAAGGCGCTGAAGACTCGGCTCGGCACGTTGGCGCTGAAGGTGCCGCAGAGCCGCGACGGCGAGTTCTATCCGCAGAGCCTGGAACGCGGTCTGCGCTCGGAACGAGCGTTACTGTTGGCGATAGCAGAGATGTACGTTCAAGGGGTGTCGACACGCCGGGTGAAGAAAATCGTCGAAGAACTGTGCGGCACGGACATCAGCTCGACACAGGTCTCACGCGCTGCTACTGAGCTCGACGAGTTGCTCGAGTCATGGCGCTGCCGGGAGCTGGATCGCTATCCGTATCTCGTGGTTGATGCGCGCTACGAGAAAGTCCGCCAGGGTGGCCAGGTTCTGGACGCTGCGGTGCTGATTGCCTGCGGTGTTGATGATCAAGGCAATCGCGATATCCTGGGCTGCTCGGTGTCTTTGTCGGAAGCGGAGGTGCACTGGCGATCGTTCTTTGCCGATCTCAAAGACCGTGGCCTATGCGGCGTCGAGTTGATCGTCAGCGATGCGCACGAGGGCCTCAAGGCTGCCAGGCAAGCGGTGTTCCCGAGCGTTCCGTGGCAACGTTGCCAGTTCCATCTGCAGCAAAATGCCGGACAGTACGTGCCGAAGGTGGCGATGCGCACAGCCGTTGCTGCCGACATCCGGGCTATCTTCAACGCACCGGACAGGGACGAAGCCGAACTGCTGCTGGAGAAGTTTCTGACGCGCTATGAGACCTCAGCACCGAAGCTTGTGCAATGGGCCGAGGAAGCGCTGCCGGAGGGTTTTACGGTCTTCGATTTACCGGCGACTCACCGCCGCCGGTTGCGAACCACGAACCTGCTGGAACGCGTGAACGAAGAAATCAAACGGCGCACGCGGGTGGCGCGACTGTTCCCAAACGAAGCCTCCTGCCTGCGCCTGGTGAGTGCGATACTGATGGAAATATCCGACGACTGGCAAACAGCCGACAAGCGCTATGTCGTCTTTGAAGCCGCGATCGAGGGATAACCGAAATTACAGAAAGAATGTTGCTCAATCCACATTTGCCTTTGGCGACCAAACAAGAAGGAGTTTGTGAAATTATCGCGTTTCATGCGCACTTGATAAAATAAAATAATCATAAAACTTTTACACATATTTTATGTGACCAACCCTCCCGCCGCGCAGATAATTTGCACAACCGGTCGCTGGAAGATAGTTGCATGCAAACCCCCTCAAAAATTGGTCCTGTGTTGATATGCCGTGGAGTGCCCCCCGTTCTCTGGGCCAAGGTAAAGTTAGGCTTGCCTCATACGGAGGAGAGCGGAATGAAGAAGAGTCAATTTACCGACGAGCAGATTGTCGCCGCATTGCGCGACGCTGAAGCGACCACAGTCGTGGCTGCCGCGCGCAAGCACGGCGTATCCGAGCAATCGATCCACCGCTGGCGCAAGACCTACGATGGTATGGAAGTATCGGATGTTCGGGAGCTTAAACGCCTGCGCGAAGAGAATGGGCGGCTGAAGAAGCTTCTGGCCGAACGTGATCTGGAGGTTGAGGTGATGAAAGAGATACAAGCAAAAAAGTGGTAAGCCCGGTGGCCAGGCGGGCCACCGCCCGTCATGCCATCAAGCGCGGGATAAGCCAGCGACGGGCCGCGTGGCTGTGTTCAACACCGCGCTCGGGTATTGACTACCGCTCCCGACGAGAACGCCATGATCGGCATCTGTCTCGTGCCCTTCGCATCGTCGCTCGCGGCGATCCGAGCTGGGGTTACCGCTTGGTCTGTGGTTATCTACGACTCCGCGGGTGGCCGGTCAACGCCAAACGGGTCTATCGATTGTGGCGCCTCAATGGTCTGTGTTTACCGCCCTATCGGCCGAGTCGCAAGATTAAGTCGGGCGTTAAGCTGGAGGGCTTGGCCTTACGCCGCAACGATGTCTGGGCGTGGGATCTCGTGCATGATCGTTACCATGACGCAGAGCCCTTACGCTGCCTAACCGTCAAAGACGAAGCGACTGGCTATTGCCTGACGATCGAAGTCGGACGCCATCTGCACAGCGGTCACATCCGCTCGCTGCTGCGTCAGTTGATTACCCGTTATGGCACGCCGCGGGCGATACGCAGCGACAACGGCGGTGAAGTCGTCGCCGATATTCTTCGCGAAGAGATGGACAAGCGTGGCATACAAATGGCGACGACCGATCCAGGCAGTCCGTGGCAAAATGGGAGCAACGAAAGCTTCAACGGTACGTTTCGCCGGGAATGCTTAAACGCCGAGGTCTTTGCGAGCTTGACCGAAGCGCGTGTGGTGATTGAGCAATGGCGATGTCGTTACAACAATCACCGACCCCACAGTTCGCAACACTACGTCACGCCAGAGATGGCGTACTTTGGACTACGCAAACTGAGCAGAGCCTAACAAACCAGTGGCCAAAGAACGGGGGCATTCCAGCCGTACGTATCGGTGCTGACCGTCGTTCTCCCCCGCATCCTGGCTTCAATATTACCTCTGATGCACAGGCATAGCGAGATGAATCCCCGCTGGCTTTTCGCCCTTATCCATCTCGGATGGAGGTTGCCATGCACTGGCGTGCGATAACTCGCCTTTTCGGCATTCTGCTGATGCTTTATAGCCTGAGCTTCGTTCCGTCGATTGGCGTCGCCATCCTGTATGACGACGGCCAGTGGGATGTCTTCAGCGCATCCCTGTTGATTAGCGCTGTTGCTGGGGTGATTTTGTGGCTCCCCAATCGCGCACAGAAAGAGGAGCTGTCCATCCGTGATGGATTCCTGGTGGTCACGCTGTTTTGGGTCTTGCTGGGCGTGGTTGGCGCGCTGCCCTTTATTCTCGGCCTCCATCTTGGCGTAACCGATGCCGTGTTTGAATCCGTATCCGGGTTTACCACCACCGGCGCAACCGTCATTGTGGGGCTCGATCAGCTACCCCACTCCATCCTGTACCACCGACAACAGATCCAATGGCTAGGCGGTATGGGCATCATCGTGCTGGCGATTGCCATCTTGCCACTTCTGGGAGTGGGCGGCATGCAGCTCTATCGGGCCGAGGCGTCCGGTGTGGCCAAACATGAAAAACTGACTCCCAGGATCGCGCAAACGGCGCGCGTCTTGTGGATGATCTACCTCGCCCTGACCATCGCCTGCGCCCTGGGATTCTGGATTGCCGGTATGAACCTGTTTGACGCGATTGGCCATGCATTTACCACTGTTGCGACCGGCGGTTTCTCCACGCACGACGCCAGCATCGGTTACTACAACAGCCCGGTGATCGAAGTCATCGCCATCGTCTTTATGCTGGCCGGCGGGGCCAACTTCGCCATCCATTTCATAGCCTGGCGTCGGCACACCGTTAGCCCCTATGCAACCGACCCCGAGGTTAGAGCATATGGATTGATCTTTGTATTCTCCACCTTGTTCGTGGCCGCCAGTCTCTATTGGGTCGACGCTTACTCGGGTACGTGGGAATCTCTACGCCATGCCGCCTTTCAGGTTGCCTCGATTCTCACCAGCACCGGTTTCGGCACAGCCACTTTTGCCGAATGGCCGCTGCATATTCCGCTTATCCTGGTGATCCTGTCATTCACCGGTGGCTGCGGCGGATCGACGGCCGGCGGGATCAAGGTCCTGCGTATCATGCTGCTGGCCAAACTCGGCCTGCGGCAACTTTTTCAACTTGCGCACCCACAGGCCGTTTCCGTGGTCAAGCTGGGTAAACGGCCGGTATCAGAGGACGTGCTCTTTTCGGTGTGGGGCTTTTATGTCCTGTATATCGTTACCTCTCTGCTTCTCACCGTTGCGATGATGGCTGCAGGGCTGGATCTCGAATCGGCTTTCGGCGCGGTTGTCGCCACCATCAACCTGCTGGGCCCGGGCTTGGGCGAGGTCGCCTCTAACTTCGTCACGGTCGACCCGGTAGTCAAGTGGTTAGGTGTTTTCGGCATGCTGGTCGGCCGGCTGGAGGTCTTTACGCTGTTGATCCTGTTCTTGCCGGCGTACTGGCGTCATTGAGTCATTGCCGCGCATGCAGATGGAGTCATTATGAAAATTATTATTCTCGGCGCCGGCCAGGTGGGCACAACCGTTGCCCACAGTCTTGCCAGCGAGGCCAATGACATTACGGTAGTGGACCAGCAGCCCCAGCTATTGAAGGAGCTTCAGGAGCGCATCGATATCAAAACTGTTTTAGGTCACGCGTCGCATCCCGACGTTTTAGTCCGCGCGGGAATAGAAGACGCCGATCTAATCCTGGCCGTTACCGACAGCGATGAAACCAACATGGTCGCCTGTCAGATCGCACATTCCCTGTTCCACACGCCAACCCGACTGGCGCGTGTGCGGTCGCCTGATTATTTGACGCACCCCGAGCTCTTCACCCCGACCGCAATACCTGTGGATGTCCTGATCAGTCCCGAGCAACTGGTAACCACCTTTATCCATCATCTCATCGAACAGCCTGGCGTATTGCAGATACTCGACTTTCTGCATGGCAAGGCTCAGCTGGTGGCGGTCCGCGCCCACTACGGCGGGCCACTGATCGGCCAACAACTTCGCAACCTGGTCCAGCAACTGCCGAAAGTTGAAACGCGAGTCGCGGCCATCTTCCGCCACGATCGCGCCATCATTCCGGATGGAGACACCGTGATCGAGGCCGATGACGAGATCTTTTTCCTTGCAGCGCACCGCGATATCCCTGCCGTGGTGACAGCCTTCCGCCGCACCGACAAACCCAACCGCCGGGTCATCATTGCCGGTGGCGGCAATATTGGCAAACGCCTGGCAGAACTGCTTGAATCGAAATATCGAGTAAAGATCATCGAACGCGATGCCGGACGTTGCCGACATCTTGCCGAGACATTGCACCAAACCGTTGTCCTCCAGGGCGATGCCGGGGATGCTGATTTACTAAAGGGCGAGGATATCGAGGATACCGACGTATACTGCGCTGTAACCAATGACGACGAAGCGAATATTCTATCTGCAATGCTGGCCAAGCGCATGGGCGTGCGTAAGACATTGTCCATCATCAACCGGCCGAGCTATGTTGATCTTGCTCAGGGAAGCGCTGTGGATATCGCGGTTTCACCCGCACAGGTTACGATCGGCGCGCTTCTGACCCATATCCGTCGGGGTGACGTCGTGGCAGTTCACTCCTTGCGCAGGGGGACTGCGGAAGCGATTGAGATCATCGCGCATGGTGATCGCGAGACCTCGCGGGTCGTGGGTCGCCGCATTGAAGAATTGCCATTACCTGAAGGGGCTACTGTCGGTGCCATCGCGCGAGCTGACAGGCTGCTTTTCCCTCATAGAGACACGGTTATCGAATCAGAAGACCATATCGTTTTATTTCTTGCCGACAAACAAAAGATTGTTGATGTAGAACGATTGTTTAAAGTTGCCATAACGTTTATCTGACATTTTAAGGAATCTTAGAGTTACGTGAATTACAAGCACAGGATACGCGCATGAAGGAACTTAGCAATGCAGAGTTAGACTGCCTGCGAAGCATCGCCAAGGGTTATTCAGTAAGCGCTCAGCGAACCACGTCTTTTCCTACGCGATTAAATTTGCTTGGCGTCGTTATTACCGGGCAACAGCGCTTCGACGTCCTGCACCGAGGCCGCTAACGGCAGGTTCGTGAACACTTCGCGAAGGTAAGCGTAGGGCTCAAGACCGTTGGCCTTCGCCGTTTCGATTAACGAATAAAGATTGGCGGAGGATTTGACGCCCGCGACTGAGTCGCTAAAAAGCCAGTTCTTTCGTCCAGTCACAAAAGGCCGGATGGCGTTCTCGCACAAATTGTTGTCGATTTCGAGGCGGCCGTCTTCCAGGTAACGAGTCAGCTTATCCCACTGCTCATGCAGATAATTCAGCGCCTTGCCAAGGGCGCCTTTCGGCGGCACTTGCGTTAACGACGCATCGAGCCACGACCGCATCTCCTCGAATACGGGCGTCGCGTGTTCAAGCCGGTAGGCGTACCGTTCGTCAGGCGTCATATCCCGTGCTCGCTTTTCAACCCGGTAGAGTTTCTGGATGAGCGATAAACCGCGCCAGGCTTTACCGCCGCGTTGTGGCTTCGCCTGCGCTTTCACCGCCTCGTCGAATCGACGACGCGCGTGCGCCATGCATCCGAGCTGCTTGAGTCCGCTGCCTGCGACCACGGCGTTGTAGCCCTCGTACCCGTCGGTCTGTAAATAACCCGAGTATCCGGCCAATAAGCGTTGCGGCACCGCGCCGCTGCGCGAAGCGTCATAATCGTAAAGAATCACCCGACCAGCCGGCGGTCCGCCCCGTTGTACCCAGAGGTACGATTTCGACTGCGCCCGACGCCCAGCTTCTTTCAACACCTGCACCGGCGTCTCATCCATCTGGATCACATCGTAATCCAGCAACTGATCTCGCATCAGGTTAATCAACGGCTGCACCAAGGTGCCGGCGCGGATCATCCAATTCGCCAGGGTCGAGCGAGGCAGTTCGATTCCGATCCGCTTTAAAATTGCTTCCTGCCGATACAACGGTAACGCATCCACATACTTCGATACCGTGACATGCGCGAGCAAGCCGGGTGAAGCCATGCTCTTCGGGATCGGCGCGGTCTTGATGCATTGCCCGCAATCACAAGCGTACTGTTTGCGGATATGGCGGATCACCTGGATTGTCGCCGGAATGATATCGAGTTGTTCGGAAACAACCTCGTTGATTTCTTTCAGAGCCTGTCCGTCGTGATCACAGCGACGCTCTCCCTCGGGGAGTTCATGGACGAAGTCGATACGCGGCAGGCACGACGGTAACGGTTTGCGACTTCCCTTACTGCGGCGATGTAGTGCGACTTCAACGGCGTTGTCAGTTTCTTCACCGAGGTCCGTCGTTGACGTCGATTCCGCCTCATCGAATAGGCGGATCTGATCTGGCGACAACTGCTCGCTTCGCGAGGCAAAACGCTTCGCCAACGCGAGCGTTAATTGCTCTTGGAGGAGGACAACCCGAGATTGGTAGCGCTGGTTTTCTTCCGTTAACTGCTCGTTGCGAGCAGCGTGATCAACGACTAAAGCCTTCAACGATTCAACGTCATCGGGCAACTGATCCAGCACGCTTGGCATGCTTCGCAGTATACCCGATGCGCTGATCTCCGTCGCTATAAAACGCTCGAATAATGCAACGGATGATGCGCTTGCATCCGCGTAATATCGTAACCATCCAGCAACCAATGCAGTTGCTGCTCGGATAAACTAATCACCGCGTCCGGCCAGCGCCGTGGCCACTTGAACTTCTCTTTCTCCAGGCGTTTCTGCCACAATGCAAAGCCGCTGCGGTCCCAATACAGAAGCTTCAGTTTATCGCGCCGACGATTGCTGAAGACAAATACGGCGCCCGAGAACGGCGATAACGACATTGATTGTTCGACGATCAATGAGAGACCGTTAATCGCTTTGCGGAAATCAACCGGCTCGCGGTGCAGATACACCGCCGAGACTTCGCGGAACATCTTCATCGATTAATCCTGCAACGCCACAAGCAGCTGCGCGACCCACGTCGGCGAAATGCTGAACGGCAATTCCACCGATGCACCACCCTCGTGACGAACCGTGATATTTTCTGACGCGCCTGACCGCGATACCGACACAGGAATAAAGCCGGCTACCGGTTTCTCCGCTTCGTCCAACTGAAACTGCCGCCGAACACGGCAAAAATAATTGACCGGGATCCCGCGCTCGCGACAGAACGCTGCCGCCGATAATCCGCACTTTTTCTGAGCTGCAATGAGCGATTGCCATTCGGCTTTCGTCCGACGTGTCATCTTCCGATCTCCCGTTTGCGATTAAACTGAGATCATTTACTCTCGTAGAGAAACTGCCGATAGGGTGGGGATTACGGAGCGCTTACGTGGCTTTATCGCAGCGAGGACGGGGTCGTGATTCAGAACGGGGAGTTATTCGTGATCCAGGAATTGCACCATCAGGGTTTATCGATCTCGGCGATCGCCCGTCAGACGGGACTTGACCGGAAAACGGTTCGTAAATATTTGCAGCGGGGACTCACCGCACCGCGCTACGGACCCCGCGCGCCGCGTCCGCAGTTACTGGATCCGTATCGTGCCTACCTGCGAGAACGGATTGAGGCTTATCCGACGATCCGTGCCACCCGGCTGCTACGCGAGGTCCGGGCGCTGGGTTATACGGGCGGCTATACCCAGCTGACCGCCTACCTTCGGGATATCCGCCCAGTGGACGAACGCGGCTTCGAGCATCGTTTCGAGACGGCAGCCGGCGAACAGGCGCAGGTCGACTTTGCCCAGTTCAAGACCGTGTTCGTCGACGAGCCCGATCGAATCCGGGTGATCTGGCTGTTCTCGCTGGTGCTGGGCCACAGCCGCTTCATGACCGGACAGTTCGTGTGGCGACAGGATCTGGCTACGGTGCTGCGTTGCCATCTGGCGGCCTTCGCTGAGTTGGGCGGTGTGCCGCAGCAGATTCTGTACGACCGGATGAAGACCGCGGTGCTCGGAGAGGATGAGGCACGGCATGTCATTTATCATCCACGGCTGCTCGAGTTGGCCGATCACTATGGCTTTGCGCCGCGCGCGTGTGCTGCCTACCGGGCCAAGACCAAAGGCAAGGTCGAGCGACCGTTCTCCTACGTGCGCGACGACTTCTTCCTCGCCGGCGAGTTCAGGGACCTGGACGATCTGAACCGTCAGTTCACCGATTGGCGCGCGACGGTGGCCAATGCGCGCTGTCATGGCACGACACAGCGCATCGTCCGCAAAGCCTTCGTCGAGGAGCAGCCGCAGCTTCAATCGCTGCCCGCTGTGCCGTTCAACGCTGTGTTGAGCCTCGAGCGGCGCGTCAGCCGGGACGGTATGGTCAGCGTCAATGGTAATTATTACAGTGTGCCGGATCGCACGCAGCGCCGGGTCGTCGACGTGCATACGCTGGCCGATGAGGTTCGCATCTATCAGGACCGGCGACTGCTGGCCGTGCATCCGGTGCTCGACGGCCGGGGGCAGCGTCATGTCGCGGCGGGACATCGTCGATGGCCGCCACCGGGGCCGGGCGGTGATCGACGGCGCACCACGGCTGGCGGGGTCACGCTGACATCGCCGGGTCAGGCGGTAGCGCGTCGTGATCTGGGTGTCTACGACCGCATTGGCCGTGCCCTGGCGGCTGGAGAGCGGTCGTGACCGCGTTGCCGGAAACACCGCTCGAGCGGATCCGCGCGCACCTGGTGGGACTCAAGATGAGCCGCGCCCTGGAGACACTGGATGCCTGTGTGCGGCGCGTCGAGGACGGTGAACTCTCGGCACTCGGGTTCCTGGACGAGTTACTCGGCGAAGAGCATGTCACGCGGGAATCACGGCGGATCAAATCCTCGCTCATGACCGCGCGCCTTACCCGCATCAAAACGCTCGACGGCTTCGACTTCAGCTTCCAGCCGTCGCTGGACAAAAACCGCATCCTGGCACTGGCTGAGCTCAGCTTCATCGAACGCGGCGAGGTCGTGCATCTGCTCGGTCCGCCCGGCACCGGTAAATCCCATCTCGCCGTCGCGTTAGGCGTCGAGGCCGTCAAGGCACGCAAGAGCGTCTACTTTGCGACGCTCGCTGAGATCATCGATTCGCTCAAAAAGGCCGAGCGCGAGGGCAAACTCGCCCAACGCATTGCCTTCATCACCCGCGCCGCCCTGCTCATCATCGATGAGGTCGGCTACCTGCCGGTGCAGCCCGGCGGAGCCAACCTGTTCTTCCAACTCATCAATGCCCGCTATGAACGCGGCGCCATGATCCTCACCTCCAATCGTGGCTTCAGTGAATGGGGTGAGGTGTTCGGCGACGTGGTGGTCGCCGCGGCGCTGCTCGACCGGCTGCTGCACCACGCCATTGTTATCGAGATCGCGGGCAACAGCTATCGCTTGCGCGAACATGCTCGGCTGGTGCCTGAGAATCTTCGTCTACCGCCGATTGCGCCGCCCGAGAAACCGAAAAAGCGGCGCGGCAGACCACCCAAAAACCTCAATGACTGAAGACGTTCAACGGAATAGGGTGGGGATTTTTACTTCGGCACAACTGGGGAAAATTACCTCGGCATTGACAACCAGTTCTCCCTGGATCCAGCGGTAGCAGGCGTCCTTGTCGCTGATGACCGAAAAGACTACCGTCTGGGTGCCTGACAGAAATTCCGTGAGCTGATCGATGGTCGTTAAGTCTTCGAGTTTCATCATGGTTTTCATCCCCCCATCATGAACAGATCTCCTGTCGGCTTCAGACTCATTTCATATTAGAAACACCAACCTCCATTCAGACTCATTTCATATTGGACAAGGCTTGTAATAGGGTCAGTTCGGAGCTAGTATCAAGCTCAGAGAATTAGGACATCCGGCCTAATTCGCTTGCGCACGCGCCGGATAATGACAAAAGCCGATGGTCGCGGTTAACAGTGGCCTCAGGAATTACAATTTCAAATAGGGGGAATTCGATGAAGGCTAAACTTCCAGTCTTTCAACGACTCGTTGCGCTTATGTTTATCTGCGGCGCCGGTGTGGCGTCGGCTGAGATCCTCGAAGAAGTCGTGGTTACGGCGCAAAAGCGCGAACAAAATATTCAGGATGTCGGTATTGCCGTTACTGCATTGACCGGTGATCAGATCAGTGCGCTCGGTATGAGCAACGCCCAGAACGTTGTCGACATGGCCCCTGGGGTAAACGTCGTACAGCCCAATGGGGTTTCCTCGTTTAGCATGGCCATCCGGGGTGTCATCCAGACCGATTTTGCCGATCACCAGGAAGCACCGGTATCGATCTATGTCGATGAGGCCTATATCAGCCAGACCTCTGGCGCCGGTTTCATGCTGTTCGACATGGACCGCGTTGAGATCCTACGTGGCCCTCAAGGTACGTTGTTCGGCCGCAACGCGACCGGTGGCCTCGCGCATTTCATCACCCGCAAGCCCACGCAGGAGTTTGACGCCTATATTGAAGGAAGGTTTGGTTCGTGGGACCAGAAGGGCTTCGAGGGCGCAGTTGGCGGCGGCATCACGGAGAACATCTCCGCGCGGTTATCGGCCACGATGAACACGCATGACCCTTATGTCCGCAATCGCGTCGGGCAGGACCTGAACGACGGCAACGAATACGCAATCCGCGGCCAGTTCCTCTTTGACTTCAACGAGAATGTCAGCCTGCTCGTGAACGGCCGCGGCGCGGCGATGGAGATCGTCACCGGCGGCGCCGACTATGAGGCGGCTGTCGCCGATCCGGTCACCGGCTTCGGTACCGAATTGGGCGACGCGGCCATTAACCCGTTTCCAGTCCCCGCCGGGCCCGCCGGGACGGCATCGATCGCCTGCCCCGGTTGTGATTTCTTCGGTTTCAACGAGCCGGACGGGGACATCTTCACCGGCAGTTTCAACCGTATCGGGCACAACGACCTGCACACCTGGGGCGCTGGCGGCAAGCTGACCTGGGAGTTCGAGCGATTCACCCTCACGTCGATCTCCGACTGGTATCACATCGATAAAGACTATCTGGAAGACAGCGACGGCGGTCCTTTTGATCGGGTGAATTTCTTTCTCGCCAATGATGCCGAGCAGTTCTCACAAGAGATCCGCTTCAACGGTGAACTGGAGAACATGCGCTGGGTGGCCGGTTTCTATTACCTTAATATCGACGGCGAGTACGGCACGGGCTTCGAAGCGCCCTCAGACCTTAATACAATCCAGGGCGCCGCCGGGCTGCCGGCTGACGCGCTTGTTCCCTTTGGCTTCAACCCCCATCCCGCGGGCGACCTCGGCGTTCAGAGCAACTGGGAAACGGAAACGGAGTCCTGGTCGTTGTTCAGCCAAATCGATTACGACATTTTGCCCAGCGTGACGGGGATCCTCGGTTTCCGTTGGATCGAGGAAAAGAAAGAGCACGACTACAGGCATAACTTCGTCATCTTTAACGATACTTCACCGGGTGGGCGCGACCGCTTGCATAACCCCAACATCGCGTTCACAGCGTTCGATTTCGACAAGAACTCCGTCGGCAGCCTGGCCAAGTATGATCGCGGGCTGTGGTCAGCCAAGGTCGGTCTCGAATGGCAGGCGACCGACGACACGCTGGCCTATGCCAGCTGGAACCGCGGCGTCAAGGGCGGCGGCTTCAATGCGCCGCTGGATCCCATTGCCTTAGGCACTGGTCTGGTCGATCCGGTAACCGGTGTTCAAGACAACGCGGCGATCCCGTTTGACGAAGAGGTGCTCAACGCCTACGAAATCGGTGTCAAGCAATCCCTGTTCGATGGTCGGGCGCGGCTGAACGCCAATGCCTTCTACTACGATTATTCTGATTTCCAGGCCTTCATCTTCCAGGGACTGTCGCAGATCGTGGTGAACCGGGATGCCGAAACCTACGGTGCCGAACTTGAGTTTCAGGCCTCGCCGATCCGCGGTCTGGATTTCGTTTCCGGCGTCTCTTACCTGCACACGAATGTCGAGGACGTTGATTTCGGCTTCGGTCCGATCGATCGCAAAACGCCCCGGTCACCGAAGTGGAGCGTCAACGCCCTGGCGCGCTATCAGTTCGAGCCGGTCTTTACCAGTACGGCCTTCGCCGGCCATTTCGCCATGCAGGCGGATTTCAACTACCGCAGCGAATTCAACTTTCTGCTCACCAACGCGCCAGTGGGCGTGCAATCGGGTTATGTCATCGGTAACACGCGGGTGAGCTATACCGCCGAAAGCGGGCTTTGGGAAGCGGCGATCGGGGTCAAAAACGTCGCCAACCAGGACTACCATACGCAGGCCTTCGATCTCGCAGCCGCCTTCGGTAGCGTTCAACGCTTCATCGATCGCCCGCGCTGGATCACCGGAACGCTGCGTTTCACCTGGGATTGATCCACGGAGTTGCACCTTATACGAAACCATGCGGGAGTAATCGAGTCATGAGGAATTTTGATCGATCGAGCGATGCAGGCGGGTCAATAATAGGGCGCGGGAACCGATCTGCGGTTGCGATCGCGCTGATTCTATTGTCCATCACGAATTTGTCCATCCCTGTGGTTGCCGCTACCGAGAACGGCTACGATCCGGCCACATTGTTTGCGGAAAACTGCATTGAGTGCCATGGACGCGCGGCGTTCTCACCGCCGGTGAGCGGACTCGCCAACATGACCGCCGAGGAGATCCACAAGGAACTGTGGTTCGGGGTCATGGCTCAGTTCGCTAACGGCCTCGATGATGCAAAGCGTTGGGCGATCGCGAAGTGGCTCGCCGATCAACAACCCGCCAAGGAACCCCGTGTCAGCGGGGTTCCGATGTGTAAAAAGAGCGCCGCGCTGTCGCCTGATCCCGAACATGACTGGCCGGGTCTGTCGAACGATAACCGTTTCAACCGGCATGCCGATGCCAATTTCTCGGCGTCGCAGGTCAAGGGGACCAAGCTAAAGTGGGCGATCGCGTTTCCGCAAGCCCACTCCTCGAAAGGTGCGGGTCACCCCGTCTCGGTCGTTGGTGACCGAATCTTCGTCGGCAATCTCAATCAATGGGTCTATTCGCTCGATGCCGCGACGGGATGCGCCCATTGGGCATTTCGCGCCGAATGGCGAGTCCGCTCAAACGTTGCGATTTCCGATGGCGTCGCGGTATTCGGCGATCTCGGGGCAAACGTCTATGCGTTGAATGCGGAAACCGGCGCGCTGCTCTGGCGTAACAAAGCCGAGTGGATACCCACCTCGCGCATCACCGGCAACCTCACCGCGCACGCGGGGACGGTCTATGTGCCGGTGTCTTCACTGCAGGAAGTGCTCAATGTTGGTGGTAAAACGGAACGTCCGTGTTGCACGTTCCGTGGCAGCGTTGTCGCCTATGACCTGCATACCGGTGAGCAACGCTGGAAAACCTACACCATCGACCAGGAACCTCGATACCTTGGCAAGACGAAAAAAGGGACGGATCGCTACGGTCCATCCGGGGTCGTCGTTTTTTCGGCTGTCACCGTGGACGCTAAACGCCAACTCCTCTACGTCCCCACAGGCAACCAGATGACGGAGCCGAAAGTCGCGGAATCCGACGCCATACTGGCATTGGATATGAAGACCGGCGCCAAGCGCTGGGTAGCGTCTCTGGCGCCGGAACAAATGGGCGGGGCAGATATCTATCACCTCGGTTGCGAGGCCTGGGTGGATCCCGAACGCGCGACGTGCTCTCCGGAAAATTCGAGTGGAAAAGGCGATCGGGATTTCGTTGCGCCCGCCGCGCTCGTCGAAGGGCCCGATGGCAAGGACATCTTGCTGGTCGGTTCGAAGGATGGCACGTTATACGGCCTGGATCCGGATGCGGGTGGCAAGGTCCGGTGGCAGGTACGCGTTGGCCGCGGTGGCGAACTTGGCGGGATCGAATGGGGCTTTTCGACCGATGGCAACAATGCCTATGTCCCGGTCATCGACGCGGATGCGGATATGAAGGCCGACGGATCGTTAACCGCGGTCGACATCGCGACCGGCAAACCGGGGTGGCGAATCGCCGACTTGGCGCCGGCCTGTGAAGGCAAACCGAAACCTTGTAGCAACGCCTTTACGTCAAGCACGGTTGCCGGTCGCTTCGTGTTTGCGGGCACCAACGACGGTGTGCTCAGAGCCTACGACACGGCGACGGGCGAAGCGGTCTGGACCTACGATACGGTGCGCGATTATCAAGGCGTTAATGGCCGCAAAGGGCGCGGTGGTTCGCTCGCCGGTTACGGTGGAGCGGTCATTGCCGGTAACCGGTTGTACATCATGTCCGGTCACGATCTATTGAACATCGGTCTCCCGGGTGATGTGTTGCTCTCCTTTGAGATCCCCGAGTAAACCGCGAGGACGGGGTTTGTCCTAAACAGAGACACGCCGCGACTATTGGAGTCATAAAAACCAGGTATGTGTCACGATCATCAGTAATCGGAGAAACGGCAATGGCAAGGCAAGAGCAAGTCTACAATAAGCGCGAACTGGAAAAGGGATTTGGTTTCGCACAGGCGATCAAGGCGGGCAATACATTGTACATATCGGGCTGTGTTAGTTGGGATGCCGATGGCAACGTCATTGGTGAGGGCGATATGAAGACCCAGGTGGTACAGGTCTATACTGACATTAAAGAAACCCTGGCAGTACATGGGGCAACTTTCGAGCATGTGGTCAAGGAAAACGTGTTTACCACGGACATGGAAGCCTTGGAAGCAAACAATGACGAACGCCTCAAGTTTTTTGAAGGCGTCGCCGCACCAGCGTCGACGTGGATCGGCTGTGCTTGCCTGGCCGCGCCTGGTTTGTTGGTCGAGATTGAATGCATCGCCGTGCTGGATTGATAAACGCCTAGGAGGCTGTCCGAGAATAGAAAGCTGACTTGCGGAAATGCTGGATTTGGCCGGATTTTCCCATTTTCTTCGTCAAATATACCCAATATTCGCCTTAAAAAATGAAAAAATCCGACTCAAACCAACATTCCCTCGCGACGGCCCCTATTCTCGGACAGACTGCTAGCGACAATCGTTATAAAGGTTAGTCACAATGGCTATTGGTGTTGCCGAGGGCTTACCCCTTCGCCACGGGGCGGCGAGAGATGGAAGCGCCGGGACGAAGCGCGAGCTACGCCTGATCAGAGTCCTTGATGCGGCCTACGAGGTCTTTCTGAACGAGGGCTATGATCGTTTGACTATGCGTAAGGTGGCAGCGATCGCCGGCATGTCCCACGGCAACCTCAACTATTACTTCCCACGCAAAGAACATCTGTTGAGGGCGCTTTTCGATTACGTCATCGACGGCCACTTAGCCGAATTTGAACGGCGCCAGGTTGATGCCGGGGGGGACCCTGAAAGGCAACTCGAAGCGATTTTGGATTACTGGCTGGACGATGGACTCTCGCGTGAGACGACAATATTCTTAATGGAAATGTGGGCGCGATCGAACCGCGATGACAATATAGCGGCGATGACCGACCAATTCTATCGACGTGCTCGACAGCCGCTGGCGACGCTGATCGTGTTGATCAATCCCTCGCTTAACGAACAGGAGGCCGCACAAATTGCGCTGCTAATGTGCGCCTCGATGGAAGGGCTCATGGTATTTGCAGGACATGACAGACCCTATCTTTCACAGTACACCGATCTGAAAAGACTTCTGATACCGTCGTTATTGCGGATGATTCGAGGGTAAATTCCGTCGGCTTTCGGAAATGCAGGTAACAATTCAATTTCTGTGAACGCGTAGCCATCACTTGACGGTTGGCGTCATGCGCTCAAAAGTTGGCTCCACGAAGGTTAAGGCGCACTGCGCGTCCGTTAAGTTAGAGGGGAATGCGGTGACACACAAAAACATCCTTACTCGCCTGCTCGCCTGCTCGCATGGTCGCTTTTCGCGCCATTCGCCGTTTCAGCGGCCGACGTCGACCAGGTTATTGCCCTCGGCGAGCAGCGGGCCACCGAAGGCAAGGCAGCGCAGGTTCTGATCGACAAACTTGGCGATCAGACCGACGATATAGAAGGTAAATACAAGCAGGTGACCAAGGTCGTCGACGGACTGAAGGTCTATAACGGGCTGCTGCAGAAACAGGTAGACAACCAGGTCGCCGAAATGACCGCGCTGGCGGATTCGATCGACAAGGTCTCGCTGATCGAGCGGCAGATCGTACCGCTGATGGTCCGCATGCTCGACTCACTCGAAGAATTCATTCGTCTCGATGTGCCGTTTCTCGGCGAAGAGCGCAGCGAACGCACGACGCGCCTGCGTAGCATGATGGAACGTTCCGACGTCACCGCCGCCGAGAAGTTCCGGCGTATATTGGAGGCGTATCAAATTGAGAATGAATACGGTCGTACCATCGAGGCGTATAAGGGGAGTCTCGAAGTCGGTGGCAAAAATCGTGAAGTCGATTTTCTGCGGGTTGGCCGGGTAGCGCTGCTGTACCAGACGGTTGGCGGCGAACAGACCGGGGCGTGGAACCAGGCCCAGGGCACCTGGGAGACGCTGGCGCCGGAGCAGTACAAACAAGACGTTGCCAAAGGTCTCAGGGTCGCCCGCAAACAGCTTGCGCCGGATCTCCTCGTGTTGCCCATTGTGGCGGCTACAGGAGTAGGTCAATGAAGCGTCTGACTATTATCGCGCTGGTCGTGAGCGCTATCACGACGATCATTGCCGGTCCCGTCGGTGCCGCGGACAGCCTTTCGCTCGATGATTTGCTTAAAAAGGTCAAGGGCGGACGGATCCAGGATTCCAGGGAGAACGCGGCCCGGATCGATGCCTTCAAGGCGAACAAAGGTCGCCAGCTACAGTTACTGGCCGACGCCAAGGCCGAGCGCACGCGCGAGGAAAGTCGCTCCGAAGCCCTGGAGACGGCGTTCGAGGAAAACGATCTCAAAATAGTCGACCTCGAGGCCGCGCTGAAGGAAAGGCTGGGTTCGCTAAAGGAGTTGTTCGGTGTCTTGCAACAGGCCTCGGGTGATGCCCGCGGGCAGTTCGAAAATTCGCTGACCCAGGTGCAGTTCCCCGACCGTGGAGAGTTTCTGACCGAACTCGCCCAGAAAATGGGTCAGACGAGTCGTCTTGCGTCGCTCGAAGAGATCGAACGTCTGTGGTTTGAACTGCAACGCGAAATGACCGAATCCGGTAAGGTCGTCCGGTTTCCCGCGACCGTGGTCACCTCGACCGGCGACGAGACCGAGTGGGAAGTCACGCGCATTGGTGCCTTCAACGTTGTCTCGAATGGCAAGTATCTGCAGTTCGCCCCGGAAACGGGCCGCCTGATTGAACTCGGCCGGCAGCCGCAGCAGCGTTACCTGGATAAAGTCATCGGGCTCGAGGCGGCCTCTGCCGGTGCCGTGCCGTTCGGTGTCGACCCGTCGCGCGGCCAGATCCTTTCACTGTTGGTGCAGGCACCGGATCTGCGCGAACGCATCGACCAGGGCGGCGTCGTTGGCTACGTGATTATTGGTCTCGGTTGTCTCGCGCTGCTCATCGCGCTGGAGCGGTTTTTGATCTTGACCTTTACCGGCTTGCGGGTGAGTGCACAGGCGCGCAAGCCCGACCAACCGGGTCGTAATCCGCTCGGCCGGATCCTGCGGGTTTACCATGACAATCCGAAGACCGACGTCGAGACCCTGGAATTGAAATTATCCGAGGCGATCCTGAAGGAAACGCCCAAGATAAATCGGATGTTGATGTTTCTCAAGATCATTGCTGTGGTAGCGCCTCTACTCGGGCTTCTTGGAACGGTGACCGGTATGATCATTACGTTCCAGGCCATCACCTTATTTGGTACCGGCGATCCGAAACTGATGGCTGGCGGTATCTCCCAGGCCCTGGTGACGACCGTGCTCGGCCTGTGCGTTGCCATTCCGACTGTGCTGATGCACACCCTGGTCGCGAGTCGCGCCCGCAGAGTAAACCAGGTCCTCGAGGAGCAGGCCACCGGGATGATCGCGCAGCATGCCGAACGTCAGCACGGGTCGACCAGCTGATCCGCAGCCATGGAGACGCTGTTCTATCACTTCCCGGCGCTAGAGGCGGTACGCGACTTCTTCGAGCTGGGCGGCGATGTACTACTGCTCATCGGCGTCCTGACCCTGGTCATGTGGGGGCTCATTTTCGAGCGGTTGTTTTATCTGATGACGAAACATCAACACGCGACGCGCATTGCGCTCGCGCAGTGGGAGGCGCGTGCCGAGCGCACCTCGTGGTACGCCCACCAGGTCCGGGTGTTGCTTATTTCGACCGTGTCCCAGGGGCTCGAGCGCAATATGGCGCTGATCAAAACGTGCGTTGCCTTATGCCCCTTGATGGGATTGTTGGGGACCGTTACCGGCATGATCGAAGTATTCGAAGTAATGGCAATATCGGGCTCGGGCAATCCACGTTCGATGGCCTCTGGCGTGTCGAAGGCGACGGTTCCGACGATGGCGGGGATGGTTGCGGCGCTATCCGGCGTCGCCATGAGCGCCTACATGCAGGGCAAAGTAGGACGCGAGCGGGCACTGTTGGGTGAGCACATGACGATGGACCATTAGTCAGGGCCCGGTTCCAGGCAACGGCCACGACATTATCTGACGATTAAGGAGGGATTGCGATGCGACGCATGATGGGCAGGGCAACCGCTGATGAGGAAGAATCCGCAATCGATATCACGCCAATGCTGGACGTCGTGTTCATCATGTTGATCTTCTTTATCGTCACCGCGACGTTCGTCAAGGAATCCGGGATCGACGTCAACCGTCCCGACGCTGCTACCGCGGTCAAGCAGGAAAAGGCCAATATCCTGATCGCAATTAACGCGAAGAACGAGATCTGGATCGATCGCCGCCGTGTCGATATCCGCTCGGTACGACCCAACATCGAACGTCTGCACGCGGAGAACCCGCAGGGCTCTGTCGTAATTCAAGCCGACAAGGAATCGAAGACGGAAACCCTGATCAAGGTTATGGATGCCTCGCGCTCGGCCGGCGTGTTCAACGTCGCGATCGCAGCCCAGGAGCAGTAAACGACGATGTCGACGGCAGCGGCACCCGAGATAAAGTCAAAAGACCTGATGATGATAGTGCGCCTGGGCGTGGGTCTGATCCTGGGTGCGGTGGTTACGTTGAGCCTTTTCTGGGTTATGCAGTATCTGATTGCGACAGCGGATCGTTCCCTTGACGAAGGCAAGCGCGGTGCACTGGTGGATTTCGTCCGGGTCAAAAAGAACGAGGTTATCGAGCGCAAGCAAATCAAGCCGAAGAAGCCGCCGCCGCCGGATGCGCCGCCGCCGGAGCCGCCGGCGCCGAAACTAGACGAACTGACCCCATCGGCGGACAAGATCGCGATATCGGCCGTCCCGGTCGAGACGGACATCGATTTGACATCGGGCGGTTTCAGCCTTGGCGTGGGTGAGGGCGACTACCTGCCAATCGTCAAGGTTGCACCGATTTATCCGCGCCGCGCCCTCTCGCGCGGCATCGAGGGGCATTGTATTGTGGAATATACCGTTACCCGAGCGGGGACCACGCGAGATGCGCGGGTGCTGCCGGGTCAATGCACCAGCGGTTTGTTCGAGAAGGCGTCGCTCGCAGCGTCGTTGAAATTCAAATACAAGCCGCGGGTGATCGACGGTGAGGCGGTGGAGGTCCCCGGTGTGCGTAACAAATTTACCTACGAACTCGAGAAATAGGCCATGCGAGCGATCCCGATCCAGGCTTGCCTCATCATCGCGTCCCTTGTCCTTGGCGCGGGTACCGGCCCCATCTGGGCACAGGAAAAAGACGAAGACAAGACTAAAAAGACGGTGGCGATGAGTCAGGATGTGTTCGAGGGCCTGCAGGAAGCGCAGCAGCTGATCGAATCGAAGCAGTATTCGAATGGACACCAGCGCCTGAAAAAGCTGCTGGGGAAGCCAAAACTATCGCCATACGAAAAGCTCCAGATCTGGAATCTGACCGCATACGCATACTACCTCCAGGAGCGCTACCAGGAATCAATAAAGGCCTACGAAATGGTCCTGGCGCAGGTCGAAGTACCGGAAGCGATCGTTCAAAGTACGCTTAAGACGTTGAGCCAGCTGTACTTTACGATCGAGGACTACCGAATGGCGCTCAAGACGGTAAAGCGTTTGCTGGCGACGGTGGCAGACCCGAGTCCGGACGTATATATGCTGCTCGGGCAGGCGCATTTTCAACTCGACGAGTTCAAACAGGCGGTCGTACCGATCAAGACGGCTATCGAGAAGTACCGCGCGCAGGGTAAGAAGCCGAGGGAGAACTGGTTGCTTCTGCTGCGCGTGTGCTACTACGAGTTGAAGGATTACAAAAAGATGATTGGCGTATTGAAGGAACTCATTACGCTATATCCAAAACAGCAATACCTGCTGACCCTGGCCGGCGCCTATAGCGAACTCGGTGATACCCGCAAACAACTCGCACTGACCGAGGCGTTATACGAGAGCGGTTACGTGAGCGCGCCTCATCACGTTGTGAACCTGGCCAACCTGTATCTGCTCCACGGTGTTCCTTACAAGGCCGCAAAGGTCCTGCAGAAGGAGATCGATACGAAGAACGTCAAGGCCGACGAGCGCACCCTGCGTTTGTTATCACAGGCCTGGTACCAGGCACGCGAAGACGAGAAAGCCGTTCCTCCGCTCGCGCGTGCCGCGGCGTTGTCCGCCGAGGGTGAAATCTATGTGCGGCTGGCCCAGTCTTATATCAATCTCGAGCGCTGGGAAGAGGCCACCGATGCGGTGCAGAAAGGCCTCGATAAAGGCGGCGTGAAGCGTTCCGATGTGGCTAACATCATGCTTGGGATGGCACTGTTCAATCAACGGAAATTGAGCGCGGCGCGAAACGCCTTCGTCAACGCCGCACGTGACAAACGCAGTGCAAAGGCGGCGCGTCAATGGATCGCTTATGTCGACAGCGAACTGAAGCGCGAGGACTCGCTGGACCAGACGCTGCCGGAGATGGAACAACGCGAACAGGACGAAATCCTGCAGAACCTTTGAGTGTCGTAGCGTCGGCCGCGCGTGCTATGACTCCGCGTAGGAGCGGGCCGTGCCAACAACTCCTGCACCCGTTTCACGTACTGCCCCTTGTCGTACAGGTGTGGGGTGCGAATTATAAATTAAGCCGCGACCGGCAATTGATATAAACCTCGACAGCAGGATTTCCATCGGTAGTTGTCGAGGCAAGGAGTCTTTCGAACTGCGTCTGCGGGTTGCAGGTCCGGTACCGCAGTTGCGACTCCGCGATGCGCGCGATCGCAATTGTAGTAGTCTTTGAACGAACTTAATTTTCGTTCCAGATCGAAAGCGCCCCAGAACGGTACGTGGTCAAGGAACTCTCTTCTAATCGTGCCGATGAGCCGTTCGACGAAGGGGTGCGATAGCGGAACGTAGGGGACGGTCTTCACTTCTGCGACATCAAGAATTCGAAGATTGGCTTTCCACCGATGAAACTTGAACAGCGGATCATTATCGGAGCTCAAATATTGCGGAGCTACTGACGCACCCAGGATATGGTTGAACAATCTGCAAACGGCGGGCCCATCGACGGGACCTGCATGGACAGAGAAACCAATTATCCGTCGCGTAAATTGATCCATCACAACCATCACCCAATGGGACTGCAGGATCATCGATTCACATCGAAATAGATCGACACTCCATAAGCTGTCTTTGCTATGACCGAGAAACGTGAGCCAAGACGGTCCGCTGGAGCCAGAACCGGGTCGGTAGTGCCGAACTAGCACACGACGCACCACGTCCTTATGAACATCAATATCAAAAGCTAATGAGATCTGATCGGCGATCCGCTGATAACCGAAGCGGGGATTTCTGCGCTTCATTTCGACGATGACTGCAATCAATTCTGGCGATGGTCCTGCAGGTCCAGGTTTGCGACGATTTTTCGGGGTGAATAGCAGGTGGTATTTGCGACTGACTAGTGCTCGATGAAAGGTCAGAATTGTCGAAGGTTTCAACGCGATTGCCGACCGTAAGAGGCGGCTAGGGCGGATCAAGATGGCGCACAGTCCAACTAAAATACGGTCGCTCGGACGAAGGGTTGGCGCCCGCGTTCGAGAGCGATTGAGTATTACGAGCTGATGTTTGACGAGTAGCGATTCGGCGACGACGGAACGCGCGCCGCCCGGTCCGAACAAGCGCGCGACTGTGACGGAAAGGTGGATGAAAAGAATAATGAGATCACGCATCGCCGGATAATCGTAGCGAATCTAGCAGTGATAACAAACCTTGTTATTTGTCGGATCTCGATCCAATATTGGAATTCGCACCCCACACGGTGATGGCGGCGGCACAGTAACAGCAGAACGTCCCGCTTGCAGCGGCATCCCGTGTGACGTCCGCGTAGCCGAGCGGCAAGTCGGGGAATCGCCGGTTCGCCGGGGCGCACGCCCGTGCGGTCCGCTCCGGTTCATTCCGGAGCGACTCCGTGTTGCGTCGGGCGACGCTGTGCAATTCGGGGGCGCGCACCGCGCCGGACTCAGAGGCTAGAGGTATGACGCCCAGCCGGGGTCTTCCCATACCGAAACGTCCGGCGGTTCGGCGTAGACCGAGGCGAGGTCGTCGGCCATTGAGGGATCTTCCATAACGGCGCGCAGTCCATCCAGCGATTCCCAGACGTCGATGACAACGAATTCGCCCGGGTCTTGCGCGCCGCGCAGCGGCAGGTGGCCGGTATTCCCGAGCGAGCGCGCCTTCGACGACAGTTTGTCGAACAGGGCCTGATGAGCAGCCTCGGCGGCCGCGTCGGTAGCGGGTTTGAGTCGTCCGCGTACGATTACGACATATCTCATGAATTTTCCTCAGTAGCGACCGGGTTTTCTCGCATGGCGCAGCCGGCAGGTACGTGTGATCGGCCGCCGGCGATGATCACGGCCGGCCTTTCCGGGCTCATCGCCGGATGAAGAATATAGCGATACTGGAAACAGTTAACAAAAGAAATTGTTTTCGCGGGAATCCTGATCGCGAATAATGCAAGCACCCGTCCTGCGGCGCCGCGCGATGCGAACGACGTATCGCGGCCCGGCGTTCTGTCGGGGTTACGGTCACGGCCCCTGTATTCCCTGCGTGATACCCGGCGCGGGGAATTGCGGGGAGCCGCTCATCACGGGCTTCGCGCGGTCAGCCGTTCGACGGCGTATCGGCAGGACTAGTCGAGGTCCACGAATACGGGCGCGTGATCGGAGGCAGTGATGCCTTCTTTTTTCTTGCGGAAGTCGCGATCGATCTCGACCGCCACGGTACGTTGCAGCACGGCGTCGGTACCGAGTACAAAATCGATGCGCAGGCCGTGATTGCGGTGAAACGCGCCACCGCGATAGTCCCACCAGGAAAACTTTTGCTCGTCGGGAAACTGCGCCCGGTACAGGTCGATCAAACCAAGGTCGGTGAGTCGGGCAAAGCTCGCGCGTTCCTCGCGGGTGTGAAAGATCGCGTCGCCCGCCTTTTCGCCCCGCCAACTATCCATTGCCGTCGGCGCGATGTTGAAGTCACCGCAAAGTACCGCGGCCGGTGAATCGATAGTCTTCCAGTATTCCGTGAGCGACGTGTACCACGCGAGCTTCCTGGCATAGTCCGCGTGACCGACATCTTTGCCGTTGGGGCAATAGACGGTCGTGAAACTGAGGTCGTGCGTCTCGGCTGTTATCAGTCGCGCACCGAAATCGTCCTGTCCGGGAAGGCCCCGCTGAACGATTTCAACCGGTATCCTGCTGACGACGGCAACGCCGTTCCAGCCCTTCTGCCCGTGCGTGTGTACTTGATAGCCAAGGGCGTTGAACGGTTCGTGAGGAAACTCGTCGTCCGTTATTTTCAGTTCCTGCAAACCGACAACGTCGGGTTGACGCGCCTTCAGCCAAATGAGGATGAAATCCAGACGGGCTCTCAG
Source organism: uncultured Gammaproteobacteria bacterium (assembly GCA_963976285.1). Lineage (GTDB taxonomy): Bacteria > Pseudomonadota > Gammaproteobacteria > UBA11873. The sequence continues at coordinate 3,619 of CAXBJY010000073.1, read as the reverse complement.
CCCGTTGATATTCCAGGTTGCTATGCGCATGCCGATGCTCCGCTAAACGCGGTCAAGCATAGCGTGAGGGTCCGACGGAGTCACAGTCACGGCAGGCCAGGGTGAATCAATTTGCAGCGAAGCTTGATGAAGCCTGTAGAATTTCCCGCATTCCGGGGCAAGTCCATTGACGACAACGATTAGCGGGGGCTGACAGTGAAACGTTCAACCTACACGAATGTCGTGAGCAACGTTACCGGGCTCTATCCGGCCACGGTCGATGATATCTACCGGCCGGGAACGGTGGCGCAGCTGCAGTGGATGCTCCGGGAATCGGACAAACCGGTTTCCGTCGGCGGCGGTCGCTACAGTATGGGTGGCCAGATCGGCCACGAAGGTTCGTTGCACATCGACATGCGCGGCATCAACCGGGTGCTCGACATCGACCCGGACAACAAGACCGTGCGGGTGGAAGGCGGAGCCACGTGGCGCGACATTCAGCTGGCGATCGACCGCTACGATCTGTCGGTCAGCATTATGCAGACGTATGCGAACTTCTCCGTCGGCGGCTCGCTCAGTGTGAATTGTCACGGCCGTTACGTCGGCCTCGGCCCGGTGATCCTGTCCGTGCTGGCGATAAAAATTCTCACGCATGACGGTACGTTGCTGGAGGCGTCGCCGAACCATCACGCAGACATTTTTTTCGGCGCGATCGGCGGCTACGGGGCCCTGGGTATCATTGTCGAGGCCGTGCTGAGTCTCGCGGACAACGTTCGCATCGAGCGCATTGAAAAGAAAATGTCGCTGCAGGACTACCCGGCGTTTTTCCGCCGTGAGATCAGGGAAGACACGACGGCGATCTTTCACAATGCCGACATCATACCGCCCGGGTTCCGCAAGGCCCGCTCCGTGACCTGGGTTGTGTCGAGTTCTCCGGTCAACACGACGCCGAAAACGGATCGCAAGGTCTACTTTCTCGAAAAGTACATGCTGTGGGTGATCACCGAAACACGAAGCGGTCATTTTCGGCGTGAGTACATCTACGAGCCACTGATGTACCTGCGCAAGAAAGTAACGATGCGCAATGAAGAGGCGAATTACGACGTCGCCGAACTGGAACCCGTATCGCGCGAGCAGCAGACCTATGTGCTGCAGGAATACTTCGTGCCGGTGGCGAACCTGCTCGAGTTCGCGGGCAAAATGCAGGTGATCCTGAGTCGCTATGCCGTGAAGGTGGTTAATGTGTCGATCCGGCACAGCCATCCCGACCCGGGCTCCTGCCTCGCGTGGGCAACGGAAGAGGTGTTCGCGCTCGTGCTCTATTACAAACAGGGGGTCGCGGCCGCAGACTGCGAGCGGGTTGCCGTGTGGACCCGGGAATTGATCGACGCAGCCATCGCCTGCGGGGGACGTTACTATCTGCCGTATCAGCCCCATGCGACGGTCGAGCAGTTCCACGCCGCCTATCCACACGCCGCGAGGCTGTTTGAGCTGAAACAACAGATCGACCCGAACTACCGTTTCAGACATTGTCTGTGGGAGCAATATTATCGGCGCTCGGAAGACGCCGAACTGATTGCCGGCGCATCCGGATCCGCATCGGAGTTTCGTCAGGTCTACGCGCTGCCGCGATCGCGGGACGACTTCTATCGCTTCCTGCAGAACATCTATCACCTCTATCCGGAACATCAGTTTCATCAATTGATTATTGATGCATGCACCGAACACGAGACGGATCAGGCCATTTACGAACACGTCGCGGCGAACATTCCGGCGATCAAGCCGTTCCTGTCCGAACTGAAGTACGCGTTGCCGGCGCTCGCATTCCAGAAGCAGGAAATGGGGACGCAGACCGCGGCGATCCTGGGTGACCGGCGCGGCTTCAACGGCTACCTCGAAATTGGTTCGACGGGCCGCTACGTCAAGGTGTTGAAACGCGCACTCGGGCTTCGGGGGCCGGTTTATCTGACGAATGACGTCGCGCCTGATAATTCCCCGCCCGACATCATGGAACGGGGCAAGCTTGGCCAGGCGGGTACGTTTTTCAGTATGGATGACTACGCACCGATCCCGGCAAGCGTGATCGCGGATCAGAGCCTCGACCTGGTGACGTGTTATATCGGACTCCACCACTGCCCGGCGGAGAAGCTGAGTGACTATATCGCTTCGATCGCGCGGGTGCTCAGACCCGGTGGAAAATTTGTGCTTCGTGATCATCACGCGGATACGCCGTCTCGCGTCGTGTTCTGTTCGTTGGTCCATACGGTGTTCAATGCCGGACTTGGGGTCGACTGGGCGGAGAACCAGCGCGAGCTTCGTCTGTTCAACAGCATCGAGCACTGGGTTCGTGCCGTGACGGCGCACGGATTCAGGGAGTCCGGTGAGCGATTACTGCAGGACTACGACCCCTCGCTGAATACGCTCGTGTGTTTCGTCAGGGAATGAGGTCGTGCCCCGGTACGCTGCTGCTCAATGATTGAGGTACTGACGTGAAAATTCTGCGCCGCTTGCTCAAGGTCGGGCTCAAGTTTCTAAAGGGCCTGGCGGTCGTTGTGGTCGTCATCGCCATTGCGGTAACGGCGGTGATCCAGACCGCCGGCTCCCCCGACTTCGTCGCGCCGAAGGCCGCGTTCGATGCGACCCCGGTGGACACCGGGCATTTCGCGCATGAGAAGGCGCAATTAGCCGACTACTACCGCTCCGAGGAGCAGACCGTGCTGACGTTGCCGGAGTGGTATCTCGTATATAACCCGCTTGAGTACGCCGGGTTTCTCGCCGGCGGTACGAACCCCGGCGATTTTCCTTTTTTTCAGAGCATCGACGAATACTGGTCGCTGTACGACAAAGCCGTGACAACGGCGGCGGAGTACGGCGTCGATAACGACGATTACATCCTCATGCTCCGCGTCATTGGCATCAGCACGACCGTCGAGTTCATGCTCAAAGGGCTGTACGAAAAAAGCGTGGGTCGCTTCACCCGCTGGACGGCCGGAAACGTTGATACCCGAGAAGACCGAATCATTGCCGCCGCCCACAAGGCATACAGCGATCTGCTCGTCGACGAAGTCTGGTATGTATTCGATTTCGATCGGTGGTCGGACAAAATCTGGCGCGACACGAGCTTCTTTGGCGACAATTTCCTGCGCAAGATCGAGCGCAAGATTTTCTTTACGCTCGAGTTCAGGTTCAAGGCGTTCTACGCACGACTGATTGCTGAAGCCGCGGCCGCGACGGCCGATGGCGAATCCAGCGGGCTGATCTACATCGAGGCGATGCTGCCCGTCGACCGGGACCCGTCGTTTGATGGTGAGGTGACGCTCGTTGCCAGGGAGGGGCGACGGGTTCTTCTTGCGTGCCCTCGCTGGGGCGGGTTTACGCGTTCCCTTCCGTTGCTGCTGGCCGCCGGGGTGGTGATCGACAACGTGTCGGGAAATGACCGGATTGCGGTGTCGTACCTGATCGATCAGCACGCGGCCGAGGCTGTTCACCGCGGTGAGTTCCTGTTCGATTCGAGGCTCGTGACGTCCGCGGATCGCGCCAGGCAGGTGCGGCTCGTCAGCTTTGCGGACCTCGCCGATTTGCTAGCCGAAATCGATCGATCGGGCGGGACGTTGGAGCATATCTACGACTATTGACCTGA
>CAXBJY010000072.1:0-28804 GCA_963976285.1 uncultured Gammaproteobacteria bacterium | reverse complement strand
CATGCAGACGACGTATGACACGATTGCACTCGAGCGGGTCGGCCCGCATGTCGTGCTGTTGACGTTCGATCGTCCGGAACGGGCGAACGCGATGAACACGCAGATGGGGATCGATCTGCGTCACGTATTCACCGAACTGTACGTCGATGCGGACGATGTCCGCTGTCTCGTGGTTACCGGCCGCGGGGAAAAGATTTTCTCCGCGGGCGGTGACCTGAAAGACCGCGACGGCATGACCGAAGCGCAATGGCAGAGCCAGCACGCGATCTTCGAACAGATGATGCGCGCCCTGCGTGACTGTCCGATCCCCGTGCTCGGCGCGATCAACGGCGCGGCTTACGGCGGTGGTTGTGAATTCGCGCTCGCGTGCGATTTTCTCTACGCCGCCGAGCACGCGCGGTTTGCGCTCACGGAAATCACGCTCGGCATCATGCCGGGCGCGGGCGGCACACTGAACCTGCCGTTCGCCGTGGGTGAGCGGCGCGCGCGCGAAATCATCTACACCGGCAAGCCGTTCACGGCGGCGGAAGCGTTTGCCTGGGGTCTCGTGAACCATGTCTGTCCCGGCCCGTCGCTGCTCGATGAAACTCTTGCCACGGCGGAGCGGATCGCGGCGAATGCACCGATTTCAGTGCGCCAGGCGAAAAAGTCGATGGCGGTGGCGACGCAAGTCGATCGTCATACGGGATATATGTTCGAACTCGAAGCCTACAATCGTATGATCCCGACGGAAGATCGGCTCGAAGGCGTGCGCGCGTTCAACGAAAAGCGCAGGCCCGATTTCAAGGGCCGCTAGAGCCACAGCAAACGAGGATATCCGCATGAACCACGAGCGCGACGTCTGGATCCGCGAAGTCGGCACCCGCGACGGCCTGCAAAGCATTGCCACGCAATTCGACACGGCCGACAAACTCGAATGGATCCGTCGCGAGGCGGCGGCCGGGGTGCCGGAAATCGAAGTGGGCTCGTTCGTGCCGCCGAAGCTGCTGCCGCAGATGGCGGACACGGCCGAGGTCGTGGCGGGCTCGCTTACGATCGGGAGCCTGCGCACGACCGTGCTCGTGCCGAACCTGCGCGGTGCGCAGGCCGGCATGGCGAGCGGCGCGCATCAGCTGAATTTCCCCGTGTCGGTATCCGAGGCACACAGCCAGGCGAATTTGCGCAAATCCGTCAGCGCGGCGATCGACGACCTCGCGGGTGTGTTCGAATACCGCCGCGCACACCCGGAATTCACCCGGGTACGCATCGGTGCGGGACTGGCCACCGCGTTCGGATGCACGATCGCCGGCAGCGTACCGCTGGACGACGTGCTGCGCGCGGCCGAAAAGGTCATCGCCCTGGCGCCGGACGAAATCGCCGTTGCCGACACCGTTGGTTACGGCAATCCGGCGCAGTGCCGACGCATCTTCCGCGCGATCCTCGACCTCGCCGGCGACATCCCGGTGGCGGCACACTTCCACGATACGCGTGGGCTCGGACTCGCGAACGTCGACGCGGCGCTCGAAGTCGGGGTGCGCCGCTTCGATGCTTCGCTCGGCGGGCTCGGCGGTTGTCCGTACGCGCCCGGGGCGAGCGGCAATGTCGTGACCGACGATCTCGTGTTCATGCTCGAGGCGATGGGTCTGCGTACGGGCATCGATCTCGATCGCCTGCTCGAAACTCGCGAATTCATGCAGCGGCACCTGCGCGGCGAAGCAACGTTTGGCGCGATTGCGACGGCTGGTGTACCGAAGGGCTTTACCCGCGCGAGTGCCCGTGCCTGATTCCCGACGACCCGCGCGCACGAACCGGTTCGCATGATTCGCGATCTGTCACTCGCCGCGAAAGCGCTCGTCGCGCCCCGGGTCGTGCTGTTCGACTGGCACGCGACGCTCGTCGACACGCTCGACGCGATGTATCACGCGGTTGACGATGTACTGCCGCAGTTGCCGGCGCTCGGTCTCATGGACCAGTTGCTGCCGCCGGAGCGCTGGCGCTCGGCGCACGACGGCCGCCTCGTCGAATACGTCAGCACGCACCTGAAGCTGCATCCAAAGATCAAGGCGGAGCGCAAGATCTCGCGCACGGACATCTTCGAAATCCTGTTCGGCGACAACGAAGACGCGAAGCACACGGCGCACGAGGCGTTCAACGAGGCGTACCGCAAGCATTACGGCGAGGTCCAGCCATTCGAGGGCGGTGAACTCGCGTTGTTGCGCGAATTGCACGAATACGATGTGAAGCTCGGGATCCTGACGAATCGTGATCGCGAGTTTTTCGAACACGAGTTCGCCGTCGTCGAAGACGGCGCCTGGCTCGGCCTGTTCGACACGACGATCTGCGGCGGCGATACGTTCCGGCGCAAACCGAACCCGGAACCGATCCGCAAGGCACTCGTCGAGCTGAAGGAATTACCGGGGCCGGCGTGCTGGTACGTCGGCGACAGCGCGACGGACGTCGCGGCGGCGCGGCGCGCCGAAGCCACGGCGATTTTCTTCAATGGTGCGGGCTGGGACGCGGCCTGGCTCGACCAGGTGTTTCCCGGCACCCCGGCGCATCCGCACCAGCCACACGCGATCGTCGACAGTTTCGCCGATTTCAAATGCCTGTTCGAGGCCGTCAGGGCCCGCGCGATCGCCTGACGAACGTCGTCGGGCGCGTCCCGCCAGCGGCTTGCGGGCGAACGCGGGGTACGCCCGGGGCGGCCGGCGGATTCATGCGGACGTGCCTATCGGCGGGGTGTATCATGCTGCGGTGCGGTTATCGCGGCTTTCACAACGACAGCAGGGTCGCCCGCAACAACTGGCCTTTTGTGTTCGATTATCGGGTTGATATGTGAAATGACGATTCACGTCGCACTGAACCACACCACGAGCTACCGTTACGACCGCCGGGTCGAACTCGGTCCACAGACGATACGGCTGCGCCCTGCGCCGCACAGCCGCACCAAAATCGTCAGTTATGCGCTCGATATCACGCCGAAAGAGCACTTCATCAACTGGCAGCAGGACCCGTTCGGCAACTTCATGGCCCGGGTCGTATTCCCGGAACCCGTGCGTGAATTCGTCGTCAAGATCGACCTCGTCGCGGACATGGCCGTCTTCAACCCGTTCGATTTCTTTCTCGAGCCCGCGGCCGAGGAAGCGCCGTTCGAGTACAACGCGCTGACCCGTCGTGATCTGCTGCCCTACCTCGATATCGATCCGGTCACGCCGACGTTGAAAAAGTGGATCGATTCCGTCGACCTGACCCCGCGGCGCACGATTGATTTTCTCGTCGAGCTGAACCAGCGCCTCGAGCAGGAAATCGATTATGTCATCCGCATGGAGCCCGGGGTGCAGAGCCCGGAACTGACCCTTACCTCGAAGCGCGGTTCGTGCCGCGACAGTGCCTGGCTGCTGTGCCAGATCCTGCGCAGTCTCGGGTTCGCGTCGCGTTTCGTGTCCGGCTATCTGATCCAGCTGAAGGCCGACCAGGCCGCGCTCGACGGGCCGTCGGGGACAACGAAAGACTTTACGGATTTGCACGCGTGGACGGAGGTCTATTTGCCCGGTGCCGGTTGGGTGGGCATGGACCCGACGTCCGGGCTGTTTACCGGCGAAGGTCACATTCCGCTCGCGGCCACCCCGAACCCGTCGACGGCCGCGCCGATTTCCGGTCTCGTCGGCGAGGCGGAGTGTGACTTCTCGTTCCTCATGGACATCGAACGCATCCTCGAAACGCCGCGCGTGACGAAGCCGTACTCGGAGGACGAGTGGCAGTCGATCCTTGCATGCGGCGAGCGGGTCGACGCGGAACTCGGCGCGAACGACGTGCGCCTGACCGTTGGCGGTGAACCGACGTTCGTGTCGATCGATTACCCCGAAGGCGACGAGTGGAACACCGCCGCGGTCGGCCCGACGAAACGCAAGTTCGGTATCGAACTGATCAAGCGCCTGCAAAAGCGTTTTGCCCCGGGCGGCGTGCTGCACATGGGACAGGGCAAGTGGTATCCGGGCGAGCAATTGCCACGCTGGGCATTCGCCCTGTACTGGCGACGCGACGGTCAGCCGATCTGGGCCAACCCGAAACTCATCGCCGACGACGAGCCGGAGAAACCGGCGACGATCGATCAACTCGAGAAGCTGGCGCTCGGCATCGCCAGGCAACTCGACCTCACGCCCGAAGGGGTCACGCCGACTTACGAGGACCCGTGGCACTTCCTCGGCAAGGAGGCGAGTCTGCCGCCGAACCTCGATGCGTCGAACAACAAACTCGATGATCCGCTCGAACGCGAACGCCTTGCGCGCGTCGTCGAGCGCGGCATCGGTGAAGTCGTCGGCTTCGCGCTGCCGGTGCAGCGCTGGAACGCGGCCGACAAGCGCGCGGGCTGGCGCACGGAGCGCTGGAAGACGCGCTCGGGGAAACTGTTCCTCGTGCCCGGCGATTCGCCGGTTGGCTATCGCCTGCCGCTCGGTTCGCTGCCCTGGATCCGCGAGAGTGATTACCCGAACGTGCTGCCGCGCGATCCGTTCGCCGAGCACGAACCCCTGCCGGACGCCGAAACGCTGTGGCAACAATACCGGGTACAGGCCGCGCCCGTGTCTGGCCCGGGTGACGGCGCGGCGGCCTCGCGCGATACGGTGATCGGCCGTGAAGTTCGTACGGCGATGGCATTTGAAGTGCGCAACGGGGTCCTGTGCGTGTTCATGCCGCCGGTCGAGGCGCTCGAGGATTACCTCGAATTGCTCGCGGCGGTCGAAGGCAGCGCCGGTGCGCTCGACCTGCCGATCCACCTCGAAGGTTACCCGCCGCCCTACGACCCGCGGCTGTGCGAAATCAAGGTGACACCGGATCCCGGGGTCATCGAGGTGAACGTGCAGCCGGCGTCGAGCTGGGCCGAGATGGTGGAGATCACGGAGACACTGTACGAGGAAGCGCGCAAGACCCGCCTCGATACACAGAAATTCATGACCGACGGTCGCCACACCGGCACCGGCGGCGGTAATCACGTCGTTCTCGGCGGTGCGCGGCCGGTGGACAGCCCGTTTCTGCGCCGCCCCGATTTGCTGCGTACGCTGATCGCTTACTGGCAGCAGCATCCGTCACTGTCGTACATGTTCTCCGGTTTGTTCATCGGCCCGACGAGCCAGGCGCCGCGCATCGACGAAGCGCGGCACGACAGCCTGCACGAACTCGAACTCGCGTTCACCGAAGTACCGCACCCGGACAGCGGGCAGACAATTGCACCGTGGCTCGTCGATCGGATCTTTCGCAATCTTTTGATCGACGTGACCGGCAACACGCACCGGTCGGAGATCTGTATCGACAAACTGTACTCGCCGGACGGCCCGACGGGACGTCTCGGCCTCGTCGAGTTCCGCGCGTTCGAGATGCCGCCGCATGCCCGCATGAGCCTCGCGCAGCAATTGCTGCTGCTCGCGATCGTCGCATGGGGCTGGAAGCAGCCGAACGAACGCAGTCTCGTGCGTTGGGGTACGCGTCTGCACGATCGGTTCATGCTGCCCGAGTTCGTGTGGGCGGATTTCGTCGACGTCGTCGCCGATTTGAATGCCGCTGGCTATCCGATCGAGGCGTCCTGGTTCGGGCCGCATTACGAATTCCGTTTTCCGAAATACGGTTCCGTCCAGCACGGCGATACGACCCTGGAGCTGCGTCAGGCGCTCGAGCCATGGCACGTGATGGGCGAAGAGGGCGCGGTCGGCGGGACGGCGCGTTACGTCGATTCCTCGCTCGAACGCCTGCAGGTGAAAGTGTCGAGTTTCAACGCCGAACGTTACGTCGTGGCCTGTAACGGCCACCGGGTGCCGCTCGCGAGCACGGGCACGGCCGGTGAGTACGCCGGGGGCGTCCGCTTCCGCGCATGGAATCCGCCGTCATCGCTGCATCCGACGATCGGGGTGGACGTACCGCTCGTATTCGATCTGTACGATCGCTGGACCGGTCGCCCGGTCGCCGGCTGCACGTATCATGCCGCGCACCCCGGTGGACTCAGTCACGAGGACTTCCCGGTCAATTCGAACGCGGCCGAAAGCCGGCGCCTCGCGCGTTTCCAGCCCTTCGGGCATACCACCGATCCGTATCCGGAACCGGTGCTGAAGACGCGGGAAGAATTTCCGCAAACGCTTGACCTGCGCTGGCCATGAGTTCCGTCGGCGACATCACCGAGAGCTGGCACGGACTCGGGACCTACCAGCCGGGTGCCGGCTACGACGAGATGGTGGACCGCAAGAGCGGCCTGCGCCCGCACTGGGAAAAACTGCTCGACGATTTCACGGCGATGGGACCGGAGTTGCGCGGCGAAGCCCGCAGCACCGCGGAACGACTGCTGCGTGAACACGACGTCACGTTTACGAAGTGGACGGACGAGCCGCAGACCCCGTGGCGTCTCGATGTCCTGCCGATGGTCATCGGCGATCAGGAATGGCGTTCGCTCGCGCGCGCACTCGAACAACGCGCGCGGCTCGCGAACGCGCTCGTGGCGGATCTGTACGGCGATCAGAACGTGCTGCGCAGCGGCGCGCTGCCGCCGGCCATCGTGTTCGGCAATCCCGAGTTCCAGGTGCCCTGCAACGGCTACGAGGCGCCCGGCGGGATCTTCGTGCAGTTGCTCGCGTTCGATCTCGGGCGGTCGCCGGACGGGAAATGGTGGGTCCTCGATCAACTGACGGATACGCCGTCGGGGGTCGGTTATGCGCTCGAAAACCGCATCGTCACGTCGCGTTGTCTCGCCGATCTGTTCGAGCAGCGCAATGTTCGCCGGCTCGCGGGTTTCTTCCGCGATTTCGGTACGTACCTGCGCGGCCTCGCGCCGCAGCACCTGGCCGTCGTGCTGTCCGGCGGACTCGAAGAGAACGATTATTTCGAGCACGCGTTTATCGCCCGCTATCTCGGCTACCCGCTCGTCGAGGGCGCGGATTTGACGGTGCGTCGCGGTCGGGTGTTCCTGAAGACCCTGCGCGGCCTCGAGAACGTCGCCTTGATCCTGCGTCGGCTCGATTCGGCGAATTGCGATCCGCTCGATCTGCGCGCGCAGTCGAACCAGGGCGTTGCCGGCCTGTTGCAGGCGGCACGCCGCGGCAACGTGATCACGGCAAATGCGATCGGCACCGGCGTGATCGAGAACGATGCGATCCAGAGCTTTCTGCCCGGATTGTGCAGTAACCTGCTCGGTGAGGAACTGCGCCTGCCGAGCGTCGCATCGTGGTGGTGCGGTCACCCCGACGCGCGCGACTACGTGCTCGCGAACCATGAGCGGCTCGTGCTCAGATCGGCATTCAGGCGCGCGCATCCGTTGACCGCGAACCCCGCCGATCACAATGTGTCCGACCCCGGGTTCACGGATCGCGCGCACCTTGAACAGGCACTGCAACTGCATCCGCATGATGTCGTCGGCCGCGAACGGATCGATCTGTCGACGATGCCGATGGTCGGCGCCGACGGCTCTCTGTCGGCCTCGCCGATGACCCTGCGCGTGTACGTCGCCGCTACGGCCGAAGGTTATCGCGTCATGCCCGGGGGGGTGGCGAAAGTTGCCGACGCCGCGACCGGCAAGGGTTACAGCAAGGACGTGTGGATCCTCGCCGACGAACCGGTCGAACCGATCACCCTGCTGACCCCGTTGCGGGTTGAGCAACTACGCCGCAGCGACGAAGACCTGCCGAGCAAGACCGCCGACGATCTGTTCTGGCTCGGGCGCTACATCGAGCGCGGCGAAGGTGCTGTCCGCCTGTATCGCAGCCTGTTCATGCGCTTCACGGGTGAGGATTCGGGCGGCAGCGAACCGGTTGCGCTCGAAGTACTCACGGGCTTGCTCGTGGCCCAGGAACTGCTGACTCCGCGGCGCGCACGGCGCGCGCTGGCGCGTAACCAGCAGGCCGTGGGCCAGGAATTGTGGAACACGATATTCGACGAGGACTCGCTCGACGGCTTGCCGAATGTGCTGCGCAACGTCGAGCGCACCGCCGAACAGGTGCGTGAACGTCTCTCATCCGATGCCTGGCGTGTGATCGAGAAACTGACGAACGTGCCGTCGCTGCGCTGGCGCGTGCGCAACGTCGCCGACGCGGTCACCCTGCTCAATGATCTGCTGCACAGCCAGTCCGCGGTTTACGGTTTGATCCACGAAAACATGACCCGCGGTTACGGCTGGCGGTTCCTGAACATGGGCCAGCGGATCGAACGCGCGCATTTCAACATCCGCGTCCTGCGCGCACTGTGTGTGCGCGCCGACCCGGACGCGTCCGGTGTGATCGGGCTCGTACTCGAACTGCTCGACAGCACGATGACGTACCGTTCGCGTTATCACGCGAGCCCGGAACTGACGGCGGTGCTCGATCTCGTGCTTGCCGATCACACGAATCCGCGGTCGCTGCTGTTCCAGTTGCAGATGCTCGTCGAGCATCTCGAAGTGATGCCGCTCGAACGGCTGCAGGGGCGGCCATCGACCGCGCTCAGGACCCTGTTGCAGGCGCATTCGGAGGTGGGTCTCGTCGAAGTCGAGAAACTCGCAAACGTGACGAACAAATCGGGCAAACGCACGCACCTCGACCGCGTGCTGCAGCGCACGGCCGCCGCGATGACGGAACTGACCGAACGCGTGGGCGAGACGTATTTCACGCACGCGACGGGACACCGGGTTACGGGATTATCGAGCCAGGGTCGCACGAATGATCTATGACGTGACCCACATCACGACGTTCAACTACGCGCAATCGGTTTCGATCTCGCACCAGGTACTGCGCCTGAAGCCGCGCTCATTCGACCAGCAGTGCGTAATCTCGTTCGACCTCGAGGTCAAACCGCGTCGCGGTCCGGTTGAGTCGTGGCAGGATTACTTCGGCAACGATGTGATGGAAGTGCTCGTGGACAAGCCGCACAAGTCACTCGAAATTACCGCGCGTTCGCGCATCGACGTCACCCGGGAACAACGCGTCATGCTCGAACTGAGCCCGCGCTGGGAAGCGGTTGCCGAGACGCTGCGCGCGCCAAAATCACCCGCGGCGCTCGAAGCGTCGCAATTCTGTTATGCCTCGCCCTACATCGACGAACAACTCGTCGCCTGGGAGTATGCGCAGGCGAGCCTGACCCCCGGCCGGCCGCTGCTCGATGCCGTCATGGATCTGACCTCGCGCGTGCATGCCGATTTCACTTACCAGGGCGGCGTTACGGACATCCATACCCCGGTAGTCGACGTGTTCGAGCACCGTGCCGGCGTGTGTCAGGATTTCGCGCATCTGCAGATTGCCTGCCTGCGTGCACACGGCATTGCCGCGCGCTATGTCAGCGGTTATCTGCTCACGCATCCGCCGGAAGGACGCGAACGCCTCGTCGGCGCGGATGCCTCGCATGCGTGGTTGTCGGTGTGGTGTCCGGAATTCGGCTGGGTCGACTTCGATCCGACGAACGACGTGATGCCGGAATACGAGCACATTACGGTCGGCTGGGGGCGCGATTACGGCGACGTCAGTCCGGTCATGGGCTTCATCGTCGGTGGCGGCAGTCATGATGTCCGCGTGTCCGTCGACGTGGCGCCGGCCGCGCCGGCATGACGGGATGAGCATCGCGCGTCCTGCACGACCTTGACCGTCGTGCGTATAATCGTTCGCGGCAACAGTCGGGGACGCAGCGCATGTTCATTCGTAATACCTGGTACGTCATCGCAGAAGCGAACGAACTTGCACCGGGGACGCTGCTCGGGCGTACCGTGCTGAACGAAAGAATCGTCGTCATGAGAACCGCGAGCGGCTCGCTGCGGGCATTCGCGGACGCCTGCCCGCACCGTTTCGCCCCGTTGTCGGCGGGGAAAATCATCGACGAGTGCATTCAATGTCCGTATCACGGCTCCGTCTACGACGGCGACGGCCGCTGCGTGAAAGTGCCCGGGCAATCCGGTGCGCACGGCATGGATATCGCGCTGCAGTCCTACCCGCTGCTGGAACGTTACGGGTATGTCTGGATCTGGATGGGCGCGGCGGCGCGTTGCGACAACGGCGAGTCGATCCCGGACTGGTTCGATTACGCCGACCCGGACAATACGAACTGGCGCGGCCGCGCCGATCAGTTCCCCGCGATGCCGGTGTACTACGAACTGATCAATGACAATCTGCACGACGTCTCGCATGTCGAGTTCGTGCATCCCGAGACGCTGGGCACGACGGTCATACCGGAGATGTACCGCATGCGCGACGATGAGCAGCGCCCGGAACGCTACGTGAAGAAAACGTTTGACGACACGACGCTCACGGTTGATTTTCACGCCGAGAATATCCAGGGTGGCCCGGTTCTGCACAGCATGATCGCCTATCAGCGCGAGCAGCAGGAGTGGACGGACAATGTCGACTGGGATTTGACGCTGCGCTACGCCACCCCGGGGTATTTTCTGTTCAATCACCGCACGAAGGCCGTCGGCGAAGCGGACGAGCAGGCGATCCAGATCGCGAGCCTGCACGCGCTTACCCCGGAGACGGAAACGAGCACGCATTATTTCTTCTACACCGCAAACAACCTCACGGCCGACGAGCAACGCCGGCAGGAATTCACGGATATCTGTGCCGACGCATTATTGTTCGCATTCAACCAGGACAAGGCGCTGATTTCCGCGCAGATGCAACGCGTGCCGGACGGCGGGCGTAAACCCGCCTCGCTCGCACGCGTGTCGTTCATGGGCGATTCCACGCCGATGCTCGGACGACGCATGATTGCGCGCCAGATCGAGCACGAATAGTGTCGCTCATCCGGTACGGATGACGCCGCGATCGTTCAGTCCGGCGTAGTTGACCGAGGATCGCAGAAGACTTCTGCATGAAACTCCTGATCCCGGCGCGCTATGGTTCACCGCGAACAGGGAACATCGGGGAGAAATTCCGGTCGATCGCGACAACTCCCGGGCGCGCGCCGAGCGCGGCAGCGCAGGCTCGCGAAACCCGAACTCGGGGCATTACAGATCGCGACGCGTTGGCCCGCGCAGCGGTGAGGGTCTGCGGGCCGGTACGCCGGATTCACCGTCACCATGACCATGCCGGCGAGTCCGAGACCGTACTGCAACAACGCCCACTCCGGGCAATTCGCCGCCCAGACGGCGATCCGGTCACCCGGTTCGAACCCCAGCGCTCACACATCATTTGCGCGCCCTTGAACTGGGTCGGCGGCTGGGCCCCATATCGCGCGACCCACCGGTGCGAGCCGCTGTAGGGATCATCGAAACCGAACGCGGCGCCAACCGTAATCGACGACTGAATCGGAATACTCGACATCGTCTGTACGCCACCGGCGATCACGACGTCGTTGACGCCGCTCATAACGGCCTGGGCGGCGAAATGGATCGACTGTTGCGATGAACCGCACTGACGATCGATGGTGACACCGGGTACGGCTTCGCTGTAACCGGCCGCGAGCCAGCACGTGCGGGCGACGTCGCCGGCGAGCGAACCGAGTTGGTCGACGGCGCCGAAGATCACGTCGTCGTACTCGTCATCGGGAATCGAATTACGTTCTACGAGCGCTGTGATGACATGGGCGCCGAGATCGGCGGCGTGTACGTCCTTGAGGCTGCCGCCGCGCTTGCCGGTCGGGCTGCGAACGGCATCGATGATATAAGCTTCCGTCATGATTGTGCTCCAGTGAGGTTTGCATTGGCCCGGACCCCGAGAAACAAGCGCGCGTAATCACCACGTGTCCGCGCGATCGCGACGAGCAGGTAGGGGAACGTAAACATGCCGCCCCATACCACGCAAAACACTCCGTACACACAGCCCTTGAGTCCGCCGCCTTCGCGCCACGCGACCCACACGCCGACGAGGCCAAGATGGATGACGAGGTCGGTGTTGAATTGCGAACGCCAGTTGACGGCAGCGAGATCGCCGAGAAAGACACCCGGCCAGTTGTAGCCCGAGTCAGCGATCGCACCGAACGTGACCGCGAAGATGACGAAAGTAGAAATCCACAGCGCGAATCGGAGCATCGTCATCGTGCACACCTCGGGTAATTGACGCCGGTTTAATCGGAGAAGCGCAGCCTAGACCGGCTGTCGCGGGGCTGCTTGCCTTTGCGCGAACAGAGTTTTGTCTGTCGCCGAACAGTAAAGCCGTGCGGGCGGAGCCGGGGCACACCCGGGAACGTATGAGTGCTGTGTCGACTCCGCTTGCGCCGGGTTCGGTCACGTGCAGGGGAAGACCGCTTCCGGAGTCCGGCCACGCGGCAGCGAGCGACACATTCGCGCAGCGCGCGTCGAATTCACGCGACCGTGGCTTCGCGCCGATAGGCCGAGGGTGTTTTTCCGTAGTATCGCTTGAACGAGCGGCTGTAGTGGCCGAGATCCTTGAAGCCCCACTTGAAAGCGATGTCCGTGATCGACCAGTCGCCGCGCGTGAGGTCGTCCGTACTGCGTTCGAGCCGTCGTCTGAGGATCCATTCGCCGATTGTGCAACCGTCGAGTTCAAACAGCTTGTGCGCATAGCGGGTGGAAATTTCGAATGCCCGGGCGAGCGTGCGCGGTGAGAGGGAGTCGTCAGTGATGTAGCATTCGATGTAATTCTTGAGTTCGCTGATCAGCAGATCACGGTCCCGCGGCGCCTTGTACAAACTCGCGAGTACCGCATCGAACAGGCTCGTCGTGACGTTACTCAGTGAGATCTCATAGGGGCGAAGCTGGCTGTTGAGGAATCTCGCGAGCGTCGACATGTGCTGCACGCAAAGTTCCGACAGTACGTTGTCCTTGTCCACGTGTGCGCAATGCAGCGCCGCGCACATGTCGGCCCCGGCACGCAATACGCGTTGCGGGACGATAACGGAAATCTGCTCGTAATCGGTGCCCGAAAGCGCAAACGACAGCGGTTGCGTACTGTCCCAGATTGCGAGTTCTTTCTCGCCGATGAGCGTGGTCGTGCCGGCTGCCGTCAGCGCTATCGAGCCGTGGATCGGCATGACCACGGTGAGGTAGGGTTCGGGGATCGAACGGATATCCGCCTCGGTACGCTCGCCGCGCCAGGCACCGAGGCCGAGCCCGAGCCGAATCCAGCTGATGCGCAATGGCCCCACGGCGCGCGAAGTGACGTTGCCGGTCAATTCGCGCGTACTCGCCGGATCGAAACTCCACGACAGGTGCGACATGCCGATAGCCCGGCTGAGTTCGCCACCGCCGACCGGGCGGTCCGTAGCCATCACGTCGAGTTGTGCTTCCGTCATGTGTGTCCTCGTGGGTGTCGCTCTTTGTTGTTGCGTTGCACAATTCAATGGCGCAACGTAGCAAGCAGTCGTATCCCGACCTTAGATTATGCGCGAATTGCCGGCTGCACAGGACACGCGTGTGCGCTACGAAGCAAAGCGGCGTTCGCTGAAGTACAAGCGCCCGCGGGTTCGGCCCGTTACCATTTGCGCCAGATTATTCATTCCCGGCGGAGATCACGGCGATGGCCACACCGATCACAAGCGCAGGCGATCCGTACGCGGTCGCACTCGAAGACATCGACATGAGCGACCCGTCTCTGTTCGAACGTAACCTCGCCCCGGCGTACTTCGAGCGCTTGCGCAAGGAGTGTCCGGTCCATTACTCACGAGGTTCCGACTGCGGTCCGTTCTGGTCGGTGACAAAGTACGCGGACATCATTGGCGTCGACAAGAATCACAAAGTGTTTTCCGCCGACTCCGCCCACGGCGGACACCTGCTCGGTTATGAAATGTGGTTCAAGTCCGATCCGGATCTGAAACTGCCGATGATCATCGCCATGGACCCGCCGCGCCACGACGTCCAGCGCAAGGCCGTGAGCCCCGTGGTCGCGGCCGAAAACCTGAAGAAAATGGAAGTTGGCATTCGCGCGAGCGCGCAGGAAATCCTCGACTCACTGCCCGAGGACGAACCGTTCAACTGGGTCGAGCGCGTGTCGATCGAACTGACGACCCGGACACTCGCGGTACTGTTCGATTTTCCGTTCGCAGAACAACGCAAACTGACCCGCTGGTCCGACGTCGCAATGTCGATCCCCGGGGATGGCATAACCACAAGCTGGGAAAGCCGCAAGGCGGAAATGCTGGAAATGAAATCCTGCTTCGAGCGTCTGTGGCGTGAACGCAAGACGAACACCGGCGGCTTCGATCTCGTCTCGATGCTCGCGACGACGCTCGACGACAGCGCGATGAATCCGGACGAATACATGGGCAATGTCGTGCTGTTGATCGTCGGCGGCAACGACACGACACGTAATTCACTCACCGGCAGCGTGCTCGCGCTGAACCGGTTTCCGGATGAAAACACGAAGCTGCGTGCAAATCCGGATCTGATCCCGAACTTTGTCTCCGAAGCGATCCGCTGGCAGACACCCGTCGCGCACATGAAACGGACAGCGCTCGAAGACATCGAGATCCGGGGTCAGAAGATCCGCGCGGGCGACAAGGTGGTGATGTGGTACGTGTCCGGAAACCGCGACGAAGAGATGTTCGAACGGCCTTACGAACTCATCGCCGATCGCGCACGCGCGCGTAATCACCTGTCGTTTGGTTTCGGGCTGCATCGCTGCGTTGGCAACCGGCTCGGTGAACTGCAGTTACGCATCGCCTGGGAGGAAATCCTGAAACACTTCGCCGTCGTCGAAGTCGTCGGCGAGCCGGTGCGGGTTTATTCGAATATCACGATGGGCTACTCGGACCTGCCGGTTCGGGTGAAGCGTTATTAATACAGGGCGGAAAACATGGCGACGATCACCTACGTAGAATTCGACGGTACTGAACACACAGTGGAGGCGCGGCCCGGCGATACGCTGATGTCGGCCGCGGTTGATAACAGCGTGCCGGGAATCGACGGCGACTGTGGCGGCAATTGCGCTTGCGCGACGTGTCACGTGTTCGTCGAGGGTGCGCTCGCCGGTGGTGCGGGCGAGGAAGAGCGGGACATGCTCGCGATCGCGGACGATGTGCGGGACAACAGCCGGCTCGGGTGCCAGATCACGGTCACGGACGACATGGACGGGCTCGTCGTGCGCTTGCCGATGGGGCAGCACTGACGCACGTGGTTGCCGCTATTACGGCGGCACCACGGGACTGAACAGGTGTGCGTAACTCCGGGACCTGTGGCTTCGGGACCGGAACCACTGTCTACACCCCATCCTAAGTCCCTTCCCCTCGGTTTGACGGGAAGCGTACCTGGTCCATCCAGGTCAGGGTTGCATAATCTGGAGTACGTATTCAGCGACGCCGCCGGTACAGTAACAGGGTCAGGTCGTCCGGTTTGCCGACCTGCCCGGGCATCGCCCCGGCCATGCGCGAGCTGACCGCCGCGGCGAGCGCGGCACACGCGGACGCGACGGAGCCGGTACAGGCGAGCGCGGCGATTTCCTCGCTGAGCAAATTATCGAATAAGCCGTCGCTCGCGATGACGACGGTATCACGCTGAGCGAGTTCGAGCGGCACCCCGATTTCGACCGACATCGGCGACATCCCGAGTATGTTCGACACGACGTGTCGCGAGGCGTGCTGCATCGCCTGGGTCTCGCTCAGCAACCCGGCTTCCACCCCGTAGCCGGTCGGCGAGTGGAACACGGACTGGAATTTCAGTTTGCCGCGTCCCCCAACGATGCAGATCCCGCTGTCGCCAACGTGATAGCAACGCGCCGTCCCGTTCGTGATCTCGCCGACGACGAGCGTTGTGGCCGAGCCGGGGCAGCGTGCATTTATCTCGGCTTGCGCCGTTTCGAACGCGTTCAGGATCGCGACACGCAATACGGCATCCGGGTTTTGTTGCAGTTCGTCCACGAGCGCCTCGATCGCGATCCGGGCCGCGGCGTCGCCTTTCGCATGTCCGCCGGCACCGTCGGCGACGGCGAGGATGATGCTGTCTTCGCCAAACGGAATGACCGCCGCAGCGTCTTCATTGACGGTGGACTTGTCCGGCGAAGGGGTGCTGAACAGCGCTGCAGAACCCCCGACGAGATCGATGGATTGCGGCGCGTTCAGGGTGCCCGTGAAAAGGGTTAATGCTTTGTTCAACTCTGCCACTTGATAGTCTGCAGGTAGTCGCGCAACTGCGCCGCGGTGCGATATTTCTTCAGGATCAGCGTTTTCTTCAGTCCACAGCAGATCGCTTTCACCTCTTTCGGTTGTTTCGCATAGTGCCGCGCCCCACCGAGTGAGTCGTAGAAAATACGGATCAAATCGCAGATATCTTCCTTGATCAGCTCCCGTTTCGGCAGCGGGTGGACGAACATGTCGATCAGCTTCACTTCGAAACCAAGACCGAAGCGCCGCACGATGATGTTGTCGGTGTGCAGGTCACCATGGTACTCGCGTGCATTGTGGATGTCCGCCATTCCGGCCGCGAGCGCGTGCAGCAGGTGCAGCGCTTCGAACACGGGGAGACGGCCACCGGAGCGGCGCTTCAGCATTTCCGATAACACTTCGCCCTCGACGTACTCGGACACGAGCACCGTGACGGATTCGTTCCTGCACCGGATCTTTTCCTGGGTGACGTACTGGATCAGAACCTGGCAGTGCCGCAGCTTGTGTAATTTCGTCGCGTATTGCCGCGCGGTACGGTTACCGGGATTGCGCTGTGGAAAAAATATCTTCGCGGTCCGTTCGATACCGGTCGCGAGTTCGCGGATCAGGTAGACCTCGCCTTCCCAGCCGGACCCGAGCTGGGTGACGACTTCGTAGCGGTGGCCAATCAGCTGGCCGTCGCGGAGATCAAAATGCGTCATGCGGGCCATCCTCCATGGACACGGCCGGGTGTGTCGGGACGAAACCGTTGCTTAATCATGTGATAAGAAATTTTTACTTTTCCGTGATGGCAAGTTCGTATAAAAAGCGCTCGATCTTGCTTGAGGATGAAATCATGAGTGACGAAGACGTCGACGACACAGACTGGGACAACAGCGACGAGGAATACGAGTCCGTCGTGGAGCCACGCCAGGTGACGCGCGCTTCGACGCTCGCGTCGCGACGGCGGCTCGAAGATCTGCAGGAATTGAAACGCATGCGCGAGTTGTTGGGCGACGACGATTTCGTGCTCGATTTCAGTTAACCGGTTCTGCCGGAGATTGCCCGGGCGCCAGCACTTCGTCGAATAACCCGGCGATCAGCGTGTGCAACGGGTTGCGGCGATGCCACAGGGCGTACACGGTGCACTGCAGACGCGGGCTGGCGTCGATCGTCGTGAGGCCGCGGCGCGGCGGCTCGGGCAATAACGCGAATCCGCCGTGTTCGCTGACAAAGTTTTCAGCGATCAGGTGATCGCTCGCATTGAGCCGCGGGGTGCCGCGCAGTTCGAGCGCCGCGGCCAACTGCAGGCGCACCGGCTTGCCCCAGTCGACGGACACGAAATCCCTCGCCGTCACTTCCCCCACCCGGTAGTTGCCGCGCGCCTGTAACGTCAGCGGCACCTCACCCAGTGCGACGCTGTGCAGGCTGTCGAGATCCGGATGCGTTACGAGCAGGGCGAGATCCAGGGTCTGCGCGTGCAGTCGTTTCAGGATCTGCACTTCATTTTGTGTTTCCGCGCTGAACGTCAGATCCGCGCGCAGGCCGGCCAGTTGCGCCAGCAGCCGGTGCCCGCGCAGGGACCAGATCCCGGCCGGCGCAGCCAGGGACATGCCGGGTCCCGCATCCGTGCCGTCACCGATGCTCGATTTCGCGTGCTGCCAGGTTGACAGTATCGTCTCGGCGGCGCCGACGAGCTGTTCCCCGGCCTGGGTGACATAAATATTGTTCTTCTCGCGGATGAACAGACGCGCATTCATCACCGACTCGAGTTGCTTGATCCGCTGACTGACGGCTGCCTGGGTCACGTGCAGGTTGTCGGCGGCTGCACGAAAGTTACCGAGACGCCTGACCTCGAGAAATGTGCGCAGCAAATCGATGTCCATCGCGGTGCGGGATTTCCATAAACGGCAGGCCGGGGTATCCGGCCGCTTGCTGCGCCGAGCGTACTACGGATTTTCGGGATCCGGTAGCGACCGGGTTGTGGCCCGGGCGGGCGTGTTAACGACCCCGGGGTGACCCGCGCATGGCCCCGATGGACACACGGACTCCGTTCCGCCCCGGGCTCTTGTGCGGGCGCCCCGGCGGCGCTTAAGCCGCGATCGTGGTCGCTGTCTGCCAGCTGCGCAGTTCCGGCATCACGTGTGTTGCGAACGTCCGCAAGGTGCGTTCCGTCACTTCCCACGACGTGCCGGCGAAGCGTACGCACAGCAACGGATCATACGGCCCGAGACAGTCCCGGCGCGCCTGAATCTTCTCCAGGATCTGGGTCGGCGTACCCCAGGTTTGCGCGGCGAGGTAATCGTCGGCGAGCTGCTCCTGGCCGGCGGCGGCGAGCAGCTTTGCAGCTTCCCCGTATTCCGCGTAGCCATCCATTTTCGCGAAATGATCGTTCATCAGTTCGTAATGCTGCATCAGGCTGACAAGATAGCCGCGAATATGGCGGTCCGCGTTTTCCGCCGCGCGATCCGCGTTTTCGTCACAGACGCAGAAATCCACGTAGATTGGAATCGGTGGCTCGCTCGCGTGGCGTTCGCGGTAACGCGTCGCGTAGGTTTCGACCTCCTGCTTGTGCACTTCGAGCGGTTTGTAGGCGAACTGCATCATCTTCAAACCGTGGTTCGCGGCTTCGATGATCGAGTCCGCGGACATCGCGACCTGGGTGGTGCGTCCCTTGAATGTCTTCAGCGGGCGTGGCCGGATCGCGGCCCGTGGCTGGCTGAAATATTTACCCTCGTGCGCTTCCATGATCCCGGTTTCGAGTGCATTCAGGATCATCGGCGTCGCTTCGTCGAAACGGCCGCGGGATTCGTCCATCGCGACCCCGGTTTGTGCATACTCGAGACGCGACAGGCCGCGTCCGAGCCCGAGCACGAAACGACCGCCGCACAGGGTGTCGAGCAATGCGGCTTTCTCCGCGACGCGTAATGGCTGCGTATTCCACGGCACGATCACGGCCCCGGTCATCAATTTGATCCGTGACGTCCTGGCCGCAAGGTGTGCGAGGTAGACGAAGTTGTCCGGACACAGGGCATAGTCTTCGAAATGATGCTCCACCATCGAGACGATGTCGTAGCCGAGTTCGTCGGCGAGCACCGCACTGGCGATTTCCTCGTCGTATACCCGGGTGTCGTCGATGCTGTCGTAGCCGAAGCTCTGCGCGATCTGGCAGATGCCGATTTGGTTCATTGCTCGTCTCCTGTCCGGTAGCGGGGTGTTTATCCAGTATAGGCAAGCCGTGGCCGCGCGCCCGCGCGGTCAGGTGCGTCGCAACGTGAATCCGCTGCTGTTGCCGGGGCTTGAACGCGGCCGTTACTTTTTGCTCACCGGGCAGATCCCGACGGCCCGCGAGGCGCGCGATCCCGGGGTCGTGAACGAAGTGATGCCGCAACCGGAATTGCTCGATCGAGCCCGGGATCCGGCCCGCATTATCCGCCAGCGACCGGCTTTGACGAACCGGCTTGCGCGGGAAGCGACGGTGCACCCGATGCAGCGCGCGATGCTCAACAAGCTGCCCCAGGGTCTCGCGTTCGACGGCCTTGCGGGGTGTGATTTCTCGCCGGGCGAATTTGCGGCGGAGCATATTGCGCGCCAGCGCGGCGCAGCCGGGGTGCGTAGTGGTGTCCAACCCGGTTCGGTCGCAACGTGCCATGGCGTGCGGCCCGGGGCGGTCCGCACGCCGCTTCCTCAACTCGCCTTTTTCGATCCGCCGAAGTGCGCGACGAGATCAGGCGAGAGCTTCTCGCTGCCTTTCTTGCGCGCGTGTTCTTCCATCTTCGCCTGCACCGCCGAGGTGAGTTCGCCCTTGAACTGCGTGTTGTTGTCGCGCAGCCATTGCTCCGAGGCGAGCCGGTTGCGATTCAGTCGGTTGATCTTCGGGATCGCGTAACGCGCGATCAGTTCGTAGGATCGCTTCGTCTCGGCCCAGTCCGCCCAGTGGTTATCGAGGTTCAGAAAACAGCCGAAGCCACCCGATTGTTCGTGCATGCGGTCCATTTGTTGAACGAAATCGTCGGGCGTTCCGATCACCGCAAAGCCGGTCGAGATCATGTAATCGATGGGATCCGTCCCCGGGGGCGGCGCGAGCGGAATCGCGGCGACTTTCGTCATGTAATCGATCCAGCGTTCGAGTCCGAAGCGGACATTCTCGCGCGCTTTTTCGCGCGTCTCCGCGATATGCACGGGACCGACGAGGCGCCACGCCGAGCGATCAACGGTCTTGCCGTGATCGTTCGCCGCTTCTTCGGCGATCGCCCAGTTCGATGCGAGTGCGTTGAAGCCGCCGGCCGACGTCGCGCCGATCGACAACAGTCCGAGGCCGTGTTTGCCGGCAGCCGTCGCGCCCGTCGGCGAGACCTGGCTCGCAACGGCCATTTCCACCCCGCGCTCGTTGTAGGAGACGAACTGTAATTGCGCATCGTTGAGCTCGAACCAGTCGCTCTTCGCGGTCACGGTTTCGCCGTTCAACAGGCGCACGAGCGGTTCTATCGCTTCATCCATCTGGTCGCGCGCCTGCGCCGTTGCGAGCCCCATCATGTGGGAGTCCGACGGCAGCGAGCCGGGGCCGACCCCGAACATGGCACGCCCTTTCGTGTGGTAGTCGAGTTGCCGGATCCGGTCCGCGAGCGTGTAGGGATGGTGATAGGGCAGCGACGACACGCCGGTGCCGAGGCGGATGTTTTGCGTGCGTTGCGACACCGCGGCGATGAACAACTCCGGACTGCTCGTGATCTCCCAGCCGCCGGAATGGTGTTCGCCGATCCAGGCTTCATCGAATCCGAGCTTGTCGAGCCACACGACCCGATCCATGTCCTGTTCGAGCGCCAGCGCGGGGTGTTCTTCCGGCGGCGTGTGGGGAGCGATGAACGTGCCAAAGCGCAGTCGGGATTGAGTCATGTCGAAGCCTCTCAGTGGGAGTCGCGATATAACGCGACCGCCGTTAGCGTGGATGAGTCAACGCCGCCGGGCGGCGCGGCCCGTACATCAGGCGATGTCGCCGGCGCCCGGGAGCGGACCGGAACAATGACTGAACCCGTCGGTGCAACCGCTCGTTGCCGTCATACCCGCCACGGTTCGGGATCGCCGGTCAGCATCGATTGCGCGCATACGATCAGTCCGGCGAAGTCGCGCCCGCGGCCACGCCGGAGCAAATCTCCGCCCGGGAATGTCGCGTGATCATTCAGCAATACATCGCCGTTGACGTGTGTAGCTGATGCGAACGTTGTGATCGGACTTTACTCGTGCCCCGGCGTGAAGTATAGATTTCGACGTCGCACCACAGCGCGATCCACGCAGCGCGTGCGCGAACGCGCGTGTTGCCATGCAGCAATCAGGGCGCCGAAACGGGATGCAGCCGGGTCGGGGCAATACGGTTCAACGGCGGAATACGATGCATCCACACACACCGGTACTCGTCGGGGTCGGCCTCGTCATGCAGCGCGAGGAAGACCCGCAACAGGCGCGCGAGCCGCTCGCGCTGATGATCGATGCGGCACGCGCCGCCGGCACGGATTGCGGTCAGCGCGCACTGCTGACTGACATCGAGCGTATTGCCGTTCCGGTGGGGCGCTGGAGCTACCGTAATCCGGGTCGTTTGATCGGCGCGGCACTCGGGGCGACGCGTACGACCTCGATCAGCGCCGTGCCCGGCGTGTCACAACAGACCCTGCTCAGCGACGCGTGTTCGGCGATTGCGCGCGGCGATATCAGTACGGCGATGGTGATCGGCGGGGAAGCGGGCTACCGGCTGCAGTGCGCAAGGCGCGCCGGGATTGCGCTGAACGATACCGTGAGCACGGATCTGCCCGATCTCGAAATGACTCCGCATGACGACATGCTGCCGGACTACGAACAGGCGACCGGTCTCGGCTCGATGCCGGTGGGTTATTACGCGATCGTCGACAGTGCGTTCCGGCATGCGCGCGGATTCAGCACCGGGGCGTACCGCGACCGCATCGCCGATCGCTACAGCCGGTTCAGCGCCGTCGCGGCGACGAATCCGCACGCGTGGTTGCGTCGCCACATCAGCGCCGCGGAGATCCGCGACAGCAGCGCGAACAACCCGATGCTCGCGTTTCCGTATACGAAGCTGCATAACTCGCAATGGAGCGTCGACCAGGCCTCGGCGCTGTTGTTCTGCTCCGTGGAAAAAGCGCAACAGCTCGGCATTGCGCGGGAACGATGGGTATTTCCGCAGGTGTTCACCGAAGCGAACCACATGGTGAACATCACCGCACGCGGCGCGCTCGATCGGTGTGTCGGGGCTGAACTCGCCGGCCGGGCGGCATTCACGCAAGCCGGATGCACGCCGGACGAACTCGATTTCCTCGAACTCTACAGTTGCTTTCCGGTCGCGGTGGAATCCTATGCGCATGAACTCGGGATCCCCGAAGCGATCGACTGGACGATCACCGGCGCCATGCCGTTTGCCGGCGGCCCGTTCAATAGTTTCGTCCTGCACACCGTCGGCCAGATGGCCGCACGCATCCGGGCGCAGCCACACAGCCGCGGCATGGTGACGACCGTATCGGGCATCATTACGAAACAGGGCTTCGGGATCTGGGGCGCGGATCCGAATCCGCACGGTTACGAGTTCGTCGATGTTACCCGCGACGTCGTTGCCGCGACGGACGAACGCGAGGTGGTGGCGGATTATCATGGCGCGGCGACGGTCGCCGGTTATACGGTGCTCTACGATCGCGCGGGCCCGCAGCGTGGGGTCGTCGTGGTCGACCTGCCGGCGGGTAAACGCAGCATCGCGAGTATCGACGATCCGCGTGTGATGACGCACATGATCACGACGGAATTCTGCGGCGCAAACGTAAGCCTGCACGGCGGTCGTTTCGAGTACGCGG
The DNA here is from genome assembly GCA_963976285.1 of uncultured Gammaproteobacteria bacterium. GTDB lineage: Bacteria > Pseudomonadota > Gammaproteobacteria > UBA11873. The sequence goes on along the minus strand of CAXBJY010000072.1, from coordinate 6,005 downwards.
ATTAAGCGATCGGGAACCCCGCACACCGGCGCGTGGACGTCACCGGTTCACGCGCGGGCGAACGTGGCGCGGCCGACGATTCGCGGTACGCTTGAGCACACACTCGGGCGCGCACCGCGCCCGATCACCACGCAGCGTCGACGGGAAACAGCATGAAACTGAAAACGCGCTTCACAGAACTCGTCGGGGTCGAACATCCGGTGATGCAGGAAGGCCTGGGTCCGTACAAAACCGTACACCTCGCAGCCGCGGTATCGAACGCCGGCGGGCTCGGCACCGTGAGCATTCCCGGGATCAGCGAGGAACCGGCCGCGGGCGCGGCGAAACTGCGCGGCTATATCGAGCAGGCCTGTGCGCTCACCGAGCGGCCGTTCGCGGTCAATATCCCGGTTGGCACGGACAAGCACGGCAACGTGCCGGCGTTCAGCGCGGCTTATGTCGCCGCTGTCGTCGCCGCGGTCAGGGATCGGGAAATTGCCCGGCGCCTGCGGGTCATCACGACGTCGGCGGGTGCGCCGGACGCGGCCCGGCGCCTGATCGACGGTTCGGGTTTGATCCATGTGCACAAGGTCGGCGGCACGCGCCATGCGGAGCGCGCGGCCGCGGCCGGCGTCGATATGCTGATCGCTTCCGGCTATGAGGCGGGCGGACACACGCACACGCGACCCGTGCATACGTTCGTGCTCGGGCCGAGTGTCTGCCGTGCCGTCGCATGTCCCGTCATTCTCGCCGGCGGGATCATGGATGGCCGCGGGCTGGCCGCGGCGCTCGCGCTGGGCGCGGACGCGGTGGCACTCGGCACGCGCTTCGTCGCGAGCCATGACAACCCCGACTGGCATGCCCACTATGCGGCACGGATCATTGCGGCCAACGAAGGTGACGATATCGTGTTCCAGGCGCTGTATGGCCCGTCGCGCGCCTTGCCGAGCCGTGCCATCAGCGAACTTGCCGACCTCGAACGTGACGGTACGCACAGTGAAGAGGAACTCACGGCGTTCAAGGACGAACGCCTGATCGCCGCCCAGCGCGACGGTGATATGGACGGCGGTATCCTGCCGGCCGGCCAGGTCGCGGGGGCGATCCGTGATCTCGTGCATGTCGCGGAGTTCGTCCCCGGCATGGTCGACGAAGCGATCGCGCAACTGCAGCGGATCAATGCACGCATCGTGGCGTAGCAGCGGCCCGCCGCCGGGCACGATCAGTCGCCCGCGCAGGCGCACGTGGGTCGCGGTCAGCGCGTCGGGGACGGGTTGCCCGTGATCGGCGCATTCACGCTGTTGCTCGTGTACCAGACGTTCGGCGAAGTTATCGTCCAGCTCGCCGGGCTGCCGGTGCCGGGTCCGGTCATCGGCATGCTCGGGCTGTTCGCCACGCTGTATTACCGCGGTGCCGCGCCCGCGTGGCTGCGCGACCCGTGCCAGCAACTGTTGTCGCACCTGTCGTTATTGTTCGTGCCGGCCGGGGTCGGTGTCATGCTGCACTTCCAGCGGATCGGCGCGGAATGGTTCGCGATTTCACTCGCGCTGATCGCGAGCACCGTGATCACGATCGGGGTGACGGCGCTCGTGCTCGAGGCCCTGCGCAAACTCACGCGTGCGGGGCGCGACGAATGAGCGGACGCCTGACGGAGATCTGGGTCTATCTTGCGACGACCCCGTTGCTCGGCCTGACGGTCACGCTGCTTGCCTACCAGGCCGCGTACTGGCTCTACATGAAGGCGCGCATGAACCCGCTCGCGAACCCGGTGGCCATTTCAGTGGCGTTTCTCGTGGCCTTGCTGTGGTTCACGGAAACGCCGTACGAAACCTACTTCGAAGGCGCGCAATTCGTGCACTTCCTGCTGGGGCCGGCAACCGTCGCGCTCGCGGTGCCGCTGTTCGCGAATCTCGAACGCTTGCGGCGCGATCTCGTACCCCTGCTGGGGGCGCTGCTCGCGGGTTCGTTTACGGCCGTCGTGTCGGCGACGGGGATCGCCTGGCTGGCCGGCGCGAGCCGCGAGACCGTGCTGTCACTGGCGCCGAAATCCGTGACCACGCCGATCGCGATGGGGGTCGCGGAAAAACTCGGCGGTCTGCCGTCGTTGACCGCCGTGCTCGTGGTCTCAACCGGGATCATCGGCGCCGTGCTCGCACGCAGCGTCCTCGCCGGTCTGCGCATCGACGATGACGTCGTCAGCGGTTTCGCCCTCGGCGTTGCCGCGCACGGAATTGGGACCGCACGCGCGTTTCAGGTTTCGGCAACGATGGGCGCGTTTGCCGGACTCGCGATGGGGCTGAACGGGATCGTCACCGCGATCCTGTTGCCGCTGCTGCTCGAACTCGTCGGTGGATGAGCAAGCATGACGATGCGCCCGATGCCGGGGGACGGGGTCAGATCCGCATGCCGCCGCCCGCGGGCCCGAAGCGTGATCTGACCCCGGTTTTTAGCAGCCTGTCGGACTTAGGAACAATCTGCTGCGCCGGCGGGACAGCGGCGCAAAAACGCGCGATTTTTCGTCACGTAGCACCACTATGCTCCTCAAAATCGCACGTTTTTGCACTCGCTCTCCCACCTTGCTCGTTACGATTGCCTAAGTCCGACAGGCTGCTAGCCCGGAGACAAATCCGCCGGCGGGTAATAGTCGGCGTCACCGAGGGCATCGACCGCGGCCCAAAAGTCGGGTCCGGCGTTCAGTTCACCCACGGATCCGGGGTCGAGCATCATGCTTTGGCGGCGGTAGTTCCAGCTGTCCGGCGCGAGGCGCGACGCTTCGGCGAAGTGCCGTTTCGCGGCGTCGAGTGCGTCGTGCGCGAACAGGTGGCGACCGAGTTTCACATGGGTTGCGGCCAGCACGGCATTCTCGTCGGGTCCACGCAGGCGCCGCTTCACTTCCGCGGGCGACAATGCAAACACGCTGTCGGAACCGTTGCGCACCCAGTCGCGCAGGGCATAGATATAGCTGTTACGGGCCTTCACCCCGTTTTCGGCGACGTCCGCCGGCAACTCGAACGTTTCCCGGTTCATGTATTTCGCCATATCGATCACACCGGCCGACTCCGCCGGCCGGACGATGCGACCGTGCTCATCGATCCAGACCGCCTGCGGCACATTAACCATGCCGTACAAATCGGCTACCGTGTGGTTTTCGTCGATCAGACACGGGTACGTGGGGGGAGATTGCCGCGACCACAGATCCGGCGCCCAGCCCATCAATGCGGCGAGTACCTCGGGACGTTCACCGATGTCATTTGCGCGGATTCTGCCTGCGACGGCAGCGGCACCGGCGGCATCGAACGCCACGGCGATAATTTCAAGTCCGTCGTCACGCAGTTCTTCGTAGATCACCTGCCACACGGGCAGGTCGAAACTGCAGCCTCAGTAGGACCCCCATGAATACATGAAGACTTTCTTGCCGCGGTAGTCCGACAGTGAGTGCAGATTGCCATCGAGATCGGGCAGCGTGAAGTCCGGTGCCTCGAGTGAGAACAATTGCTCGCGCCGCGTACTCACGGATTCGCCGAACGCCCAGACGTTGTTCGGCTCGTCATGCACGATGGGTTGACCCATGTGGCGGGCGAATGCGCCCAGATCGACCCGGCCCGCGGGGTCGCGCCACGACGGCTCCGTGCGGACGCAAGCGTCGCCGCGGCACAGGCCCGCGGATTCGAGTTTCCAGCCGGTCGCGGCGGAAAAATCATCGGCTTCGAGCCACACGTGTTCGCCGTCGACTTGCGCCGCGGCGACCTCGGTGGTCCGCTCGTCATACAGAATAGTTGTTTTCATGCTACCTCCAGCGGGTTACTGAACCTGACAGGGCCAATGTAGCGCCGCCGGGAGGTAAAAAACAGCGCCGCCGGGGTGTGCTCGCGGCGCATCCGGCCGGCCCCCTTGCGCGGGGCCGTCAGGCGGGTCGCTAGCGCTTGAACAGCATCCCCAGCACATCGTCCGCGATACTGCCGTCGCCATCGGCATCGAGGAACGAAGTGAGCATGTTCGTTGAGCCACTGTTCTCAGCGCCCCCGAGCATGGCCGCGAGTCCGCCGCCGGATTCCCCGGTTTGCTTGCTCAGCGCGCCCATAACCATCGTCGCGACGACCGGCAGCATTTTCTTCAGCACGTCGTCGCTGAGCCCGGTTTTCGCCGCGCTGCTGCGCGCCACCTGGCGGCTGACTTCCTTGCTGCCGAACAGATGCCCGAGGATCGCGTTACCGTCGTTGACGGTATCGGCTTGCGTCAACTGCGCCGGCTGTTCCAGGTAGCGCGCATGCTTGCCGTTCGTCAGCGCGCCGATGAGGCCGCTGAGGCCGTCCGTTTGCGCGATGTTGTTCGAGACGCCCTTGCCAAGTGCCGGTACAAGTTGCGCCAGCGCGGACTGCGCCTGCTTGCGATCGAGACCAAATTGCCCGGCGAGGCTTTCGACCATCGCGCCGTCCTGTGCATTGAGAATACTGTTCAATAAGCTCACGTATATTGCTCCGTGTTGATGACGACTGTCAGCCGAGTGGAATGCGGATTTTCTGTCCGGGGTAGATTTTATCCGGGTCCTCGATCACTTCGCGGTTCGCGTCGAAAATGCGCGGATACCTGTTCGCATTACCGTAATAGTGTCGCGCGATTTTTCCGAGCGTGTCGCCGGACTTGATCACGTAATACTCGACCGCCGGCGCGCCGGCAACGACCGGTAGCGTCTGCTTTGGCGAATTTGCCTGCGGCGCGGGTTCGAAACGGATCGTCTGCGTGGACGGGCGGACCCGCAATTCCGACGTGTACACGTCGATGACGCCCCTGACGTTACCCGTGACGAGCACGGCTTTCTCGAACGTATCCGCACTATCGCATTCGCCACCGAGGGCAACGATGCCGTCGTCGTAGTCGACCTCGAGCCCGGTGATATTCAGCTTGCTCGACTGCAGATGTTCGGCGATTTTCCCGGCCGCATCCTCGTCCCGCTTGAACACGCTTCTGCCGATGTCCTTAACAAACCCGAACAGACTCATGATGTATCGCCCCCGCGCAATGACGTGCATGATCGGGGAACCGCAGCGGATGGCGGTTCCTGGTTGAAGCGTCACGCGTCGTGCCGCATCCCGCGTGCACGCCGGTCGTGTGCGACAGCGCCGGTTGCACGAACCGGTTGTGCTCACAGGAACCGCGCATAGTGATCCAGCGTTTCCAGCACCGTGGATTCGTCCGCCACCGGCAGTCGCAGGATGGCACGGTGGGCGCCGAGTTCGCGAGCCTCGTCGATCACCGCCTGCGACTGGATTTCGTCGTTGAGAAAGAACAGGGAAACTTCCAGCTTCGCCGGATCGCGGCCGAGCGCGCGCATGCGGGTGTGGATATCCTCGATGCTGCGGCGCGTTTGCCGCACATCGAACGCGAGCGGCAACCAGCCGTCGCCGTGCCGGGCCACCTGTGCCCGGCTGAACGGTGTATCCATCGTGCCGAGAATGACCGGCGGACCGTCAGCCTGGTACGGTTTCGGGTATTGCCACAGCTTGTGGAAGCGCACGAATTCGCCGTCGAACGACGGCTGTTCTTCGCGCCAGAGGCAGCGGAGCGCGTCGAGACGTTCCCGCAGTTCCCGCCAGCGTGTCTGAAACGCGACCCCGTGATGCGCCATCTCGGCGACATTCCAGCCGGCGCCGATGCCGAAAATAAACCGTCCGTCACTCAGGTGATCGAGGGTTGCGATCTGTTTCGCGAGATTAATCGGGTGATGCTGGTTGATCAGACAGATACAGGTGCCGAGCTTCAGGGTCGTCGTCACCGCGGCGGCCGCGGCCAGCGCGGTAAACGGGTCCGACATGTGACGGTATTCTTCCGGCAGGTAGAAGTTCGCGGGGCTCAAGGGCATGCCGGTATCCGGATCGGCCGGCTCGTCGCGTGCCGGCACCGGAATGTGCGTATGCTCCGGCACCCACAGCGATTCGAATCCACGGGCTTCGGCCGCGGCGGCGAGACGATCGGTGCGCATCGTCGTGTCGGTGTTGAACGTAAAGATCCCGATCTGCATGAGCCAGCCT
>CAXBJY010000071.1:0-31773 GCA_963976285.1 uncultured Gammaproteobacteria bacterium | reverse complement strand
GATGCGCCGAGGCGTTCGATGACTTTGCCGCCGATACCGGCGAAGCGGATTTTCAAACCCTTCAGATCATCGAGTGACTCGATCCGGCGACGAAACCAGCCGGCCGTCTCGGGGCCGGTGAGACCGCACATGATCGGGTGGGCGTGGTAGCCCGCGTAGAGTTTCTCGCCCAATGCCTGACCACCGGCTTCGAACCACCACGCCGTAAATTCGGCCGGCTCCATGCCGAACGGTACGGCCGCGATCAGCGCCGAAGCCGGGGTTTTACCCTGGTCGTAACCGACCCAGGTGTAGCCGGCCGCCACCTTGCCGTCGCGGACGGCGTCACTGATGCTGAATGCCGGCACGATTTCGCCCGGTTCGAACAACTGCAATTGAATCCGTCCGGCGCTCGCTGCGTCGAGCACGCGCGCGACATAAAGCGGGTTGTCGCCGAGGCCGGGCATCGTGGTCTGGAACGACAGGGGGACACGCCAGCCGATCGTCCTGCCGTGTTCACCGCTCGCGGTCGCGCGAGCGTGGGCGGGCGCGGCGCCGGGCGGGCGGATCGCGAGCGTCGCAACGAGGCCGGCGAGAAAGGCAATGACAACGGCAATGGCGGCCGCGCGGAGCGAGAGCATGCGGGATCCCGGGATTCTGGAGGCGGTATTGTAGCCCGACGGGAACGGCGCGCACGGCGCTGCGGAATTCGCGCGGCAAAGCGCATGCCGGAACGCCACGCCGATGATCGGCGACGCGAGTTTTGACCCGCGCGACGCTTGCTCCTATGCTCGGCAGCCCGGCCCGAAATGTCCCGGCCGGTCGGATAATTCGTCCCGCGAGGTCACCATGAAAGCTGATGAACTGAAAAACCTACAGTCGCCCTTGAAAGCGCAATATCGCGATAATCCCGAGTCCGCGGTCGTGACGCTGAAAGCCAGCGGCAGGATAGGCGAGGGCATTGCGTGCAAGGTGGAAACGGGTCAGGCAATCGCCGAAGCCGGCCTGCATCCGGCGACCGGCGGCGACGGTTCACAACTGTGTTCCGGCGATATGCTGCTCGAGGCGCTCGTGGCGTGTGCCGGGGTGACCCTGCGTGCCGTGGCCACGGCATTCGAGGTGGAACTGCGCGATGCACGGATCACCGCTGAGGGTGATCTCGACTTCCGCGGAACGCTCGGGGTGGCGAAAGATGCGCCGGTCGGGTTGCGCGACATTCGTCTGCGCTTCGAACTCGATACGGATGCGCCCGCAGAAACGCTCGACAAGCTCATCCAGACGACGGAACGTTACTGCGTCGTGTTGCAGACGATCCAGTCATCACCGCACGTGACGGTGACGAGCGAACGCGTCGCGGCCTGACGGTTCGAGCCCGGAACAACCCGATCGAAATAATGCGCAAGACGCGCCGATGACAACAGCATTTCTTCACGACGAACGCTGCCTGTGGCACGGCACGTCCGGTTTGTTTTCCCTGTTTCTTCCGGTCGGCCGCTGGGTGCAGCCGCCCGCCGGGGCCGGGCTCGCGGATTCGCCGGAGTCGAAACGCCGGATCCTGTCGCTGTTGCAGGTCTCGAACCTGAAGGACAAGCTGACGTTCGGCGGTGCGCCGGCGGTCGACGAGACGGATTTGCTGCGCGTGCATCCCGAGTCCTACCTCACCGCGTTCAAGGCGCTGTCGGACGACAACGGCGGCGAGATCGGCATGATTGCCCCGTTTGGCCCCGGTAGCTACGAGATCGCGAAGATCGGCGCCGGCCTCGCGCTGCATGCCGTCGATCGCGTGATCACACGCGAGTATGACAATGCGTATGCCTTGTGCCGGCCCGGCGGTCACCATTGCCTGCCGGATACGCCAATGGGTTTCTGCCTGCTCGCGAATGTCGCGGTCGCGGTCGAAGCGGCGCGGGTCAAACATGGCATCGAGCGGATCATGGTACTCGACTGGGATGTGCACCACGGGAACGGGACCCAGGAAATTTTCTACACGCGCAGTGATGTACTGACGATCTCACTGCACCAGGAAGGTTGTTTCCCGCCCGGCTATGGCGGTGCCGCGGATCGCGGCGCGGATGCCGGACGCGGTTACAACATCAACATTCCGCTGTTGCCGGGCAGCGGCCACGACGCCTATCTGTACGCAATGGACCGGATCGTGATTCCGGCCGCTACGCGTTACCGGCCGGAATTGATCGTCGTGTCCTCGGGCCTCGATGCGAACGGGGTCGATCCGCTCGCGCGCATGCTGGCCCACAGCGGTACGTTCCGCGAACTGACGATGAGAACGATGGCGCTGGCCGAGCAATTTAGCGGCGGCCGTCTCGCGCTCGTGCACGAAGGCGGCTACGCCGAAGCCGTCGTGCCTTTTTGCGGCGCCGCGATCATGGAAGCCTTGTCGGGCGAGCGCAGTGACATCGAGGACCCCACCGCGGAGTTCATCGCCGCGCAGCAGCCGAACGCACAATTCGCCGCGTTCCAGCGCGGGCTGATCGACGACATGGCCGCAGCGGCACTCGCATTCGGTTCATGAACGCGCGGTATTGTCGCTGAGGCGGTACCACAGCGCGCACGTGTAACGGTACAGGCGCAATGCGTGCTCGAGCACCGCGGGCTCGAGGCCGGCTAAACGACCCACGTGCGCGCACGGCAGATCCCACTCCGCGATCAACGCGGCGAAGTCGAAGGCGGTCGCGCCGCGGGTTGCGTATTCCCAATCGACGACATACAGGTGTCCGTCGCGCTCGATGATGTTCTCCCGGTTCAGATCGCGATGACACACCCGAATGCGATCCGGCTTGTCGCTGCCGCATGCCTGTTCCGCGCGAACCTGCTCACCGAGCGCGACGAGCGCCGGCGGCAGCGTGATCGCGGCTGCTTCGAGTTGCTGCCGGTAGCGTTCCGCGTGCGCGTAATAGTCTTCAACGGGAACCTCCGTCGGCAGCGCGTGGATACGCTGTGCCAGCGTCACGAGCGCGTCCGCGGCCGCGGCAGGCGCATGCGGCGCGTACGGGCGACCGTCCACGTAACTGCTGATCAGAATGCCGTGTTCGACGCTGTGGTAATGCACGGGCGGCGCAATTCCGGCCGCGGCGGCATCGGCGAGGATTTTGTGTTCCCGCTGGCGGTCGATACCGAACCACGCGGCGTGGGGTGACGCGAGCCGCAATACGAAGCGTGCATCGACGGTTTCAAGCAGAAAACTGCGGTTCGAGAGCCCGCCACCGAGTTCCCGCACGAGCCGCGGGGGCGCGCTGAACGCGGGGCCCCAGTCGGCCCAGCGGGCGAGCGCGGCACGCGCTTCACGCATGGACGGTGCCGGTGGTCCGGGTGCTCATGTGCCGCTGCCAGGACAGGTAACCGAACACGACGATCACGAGGTACACGGCAAACAGGGCCGCCGTGAGGTACAGGCCACGATCGAGGTACAAAGGGATGGAGACGCTGTCGATGACAAACCAGTACAGCCAGTTCTCGAGATATTTCTTCGCCACGAGTACCGTCGTGATGACGCTCGCCCAGGTCGTGAACGAGTCGACGTATGGCCATGCGGCCGTGCTCTTGCCGCTGAGCAAGGCTCCGGAGACGAGCGTGAGCACGGCGACGGTGGCAAGGATTGCGAAGTGCTGTCGCAGGGTCAGCGTCCGGATCGTGACGCCCTCGTGAGTCGTGCCGCCATAGCGCCACTGCTGCCAGCCATACACGGCCATGGCCATGTAGTACACGCTCAGCGCTGCCTCCATGAGCAGGCGCACGTCCCAGAACAGGACGGTATAGATCGCGGTACTGACGAGCGCGCACGCCCAGCACGCGATGTGTTCGCGCGCCGCGAGTAACAGGTACGCCACGGCGAGTACGACCGCGAGGCCCTCGGCCGCGGACATCGCGTCGAGGGCCGCGCGCAGCAACTGCGGCCATTCGTTCATCAGTTCGCCGGCTCGTAACCCGGGATCAGTTTTACCACGAACACGCAGGTGCCGAATTCGGCATAACTGAACGCGACGGTTTCCGTGATCGCGGCCATGACGTCCTCGTAGTCGCCGATCAGCGTCGTCGCTGTCGTGAACGTCGCAACGTCGATCGCCGTATAGCTGTGCAGCTTCGCGATCACGGCATCGATCGGCGGGAGATAGTCCTCCCGGTTTGGGTACATGCTGATTTCCGCGGTAATTCTCATGCTGTCTCCCCCTGCTAGAACGCGTAGGTCAGGTTGACCCCGAATACGCGCGGCTCGCCGCGCTGGTAATACGAACGGTTGACCGTGAACGCATCGCGCGGATCGTTCGCGAAGTACAGGCCATGAATGTCGTAGTCGGCGTCGAACACGTTGCGCACCCACGCCTGCACGGTCACCGCGCCGGCAACATAGCTCAGGCTCGCATGCGCAAGCGTATACGGATCGATGTCGCCATCGTGGTAATAACCGAAAAACTGCCGGTCACGACCTTCCACTTCCACCCGGCCGTGCAAGCGGTCGTTAAACGTGAGATTCAACCCGACGTTGTAGCTCCAGTTTGGTGATTTCGCCTGGTCGCGATCACGCAAGGGGCGAAACGCGAGCAGGTCGAGATCGAACACCGTCAGTGCATCGACATTCGTTTCGAGATAACCGACGTTCGCGAATACGCTCGCGTAGTCGTTCGCGACGACTACGGCTTCGAGTTCGGCACCGTAGTTTTGCGCATCGCTCGTGCTGTCGAGATAACCCGTGAACACAAACGTCGAGGGGTCGTAGACGAAACTTTCAAGCTGCGCATTGTCGCGGTCCATATGAAAGCCGGTCAGGCGCAGGGTCATGCGGTCATCGAACAGGCGGGCCTTGATCCCGATTTCCTTGTTGAACAGGGTCTCGAGCGCAAACCGCTGGCGGCTGACGAGGAAGTTGCGGAACGCCGGTGCAACGATCGGCAGGTTCGAACTCGTGTCTGTGTTCACGCCGCCCGGTTTGATCCCGCGCGACAGCGTGCCGTAGAGCAGTACCGCGTCGGAATAGAAATACTCGAGCGTCAGTTCGCCGGTCCAGTAATCATCGTCCGAGCGCGTGTCGAGTCCGTTCGTATCCGCGTATTCGTCTTCGAAATGCTCGAACCGCAAGCCGCCGGTCACGACCGTACGCGGTGCGACATCCAGTTTCAGTTGCGCGTAAGCCGCGTAGCGTTCCGCCTCGTAGCGGCTCGCGAACGGGCCGAAGTGTTCGCGGTCGAGGTCTTCGTCGCGATGCTGGGTGTACAGGCCGACAACCCAGGTCATTGGTCCCGGGTCGGACTTCAGCCGGATGTCGGCGGCGACGACGTCGCGCTCACGGTCGAGCCGATCCGTGCTCATGAACTCGACGAACGGGCTGCAGCGTACGCCGTCACAGAAACCGGCGAACACCCAGTCTTCGTCGAAACCGTAGCGTTCGTCCGCGTCGGTATAGCTGACGAGTGTTTCCAGCTGCATCGTATCGCGCACCCGGAAATCCGCCGCGAGCGCGAGCGCGAACGTTTCCTGCGCGTCGGTGCCGGGGTTGTCCGAACGCGTGTTGCGCGAATTCTCGAGCGAAAACGCGTCGTAGCCATTGTCGATGTCGCTGAACGATGTGGTCAGGCGAAACTTCGCGGCCGCGGAGGGTGTCCAGTGCAGCTTGCCGCGCACGGCGAACTCGTCGCGGTCGGCGGTGTCGTCGTCATCGAGGAACGTGTTGTCGATGAAACCATCGGAACGGTTCTGACGCACAGCGACGCGGCCGCTGAGCGTGTCGCTCAGGGGGCCGCTGAGTGCGCCGCCGGCGAACCAGGTATCAAAATTCGCATAACCGGACTCGAGATAGCCGGACAGGGTGTCGGTCGGATCGTTCGTGCGGATGTTGACCATGCCGGCGAGCGCGTTCGCACCGAAGCGGGTGCCTTGCGGTCCGCGCAACACGTCAACCTGGGCGACGTCCATGAGCAGCGAACCGGTCGCCGTGGTGCCCGCTTCAATGCCGTCGATCGTGACCCCGACCGAGGGGAAATGTTTCGGATCGACGAACTGTTCGAGATCGCCCACCCCGCGGATCTGCACGAAGCGGGCGCGCCCGCCGCCCGCGGTAAAGCTCACGTTCGGCAACACCCCGAGCATGTCGTCGAGGTGACGCGCGGACCGATCCGCGATCGCCGTGTCGTCGAGCACGCTGATGCTGCCGGCGCTGCGCATGAGCGTCGAGTCGTAGAATCCGGCACGCACGACGACTTCTTCGAGCGGGTTCGGATTTGCTGCCGCACACAATGGCAGCGTTGCCAGCAGGGCTGGTGGGAACACACGTTTGAAAAACATTGGCAGTCTCCTGAATGTTCAAGAGACCCGGATGAGGTAGAGAGAACTACGAGCTAGCTAGTGTCCTATCCCTACGCCGGTATTATCCGGATCAGGTTCACAGGGTTCATTACGCAGGTAATGTCTCAGGCCCGTGGGCCACCCCTTAGGAAATTCCCGCACAAGGTCGGGAATCGTCAGCGCGGAAGTGTAGCAAGGAAAATGTTCATCGTCTGCACCGCTGCGCGGGGCATGCGACGAAATTTTCTTGCCGGCGTCCTCAGGCGGTCGTCGGTGTCCGCTCCGGTGCGGAACGCACAACGCGTGCGGCGCTCGCCGGCACGACATCGACGGGAACGCCGTTGAGTACCGCGTTGCCCGACAACGGATCGATCGCCTGCTCGTCGGTCAGATCGTTCATGCTGATTCCCGGCAGTTCCGCCGCGACGTGCAGGCGCACTCCCGGTCGCTTGTGACCGTAACCGTGTGGCAGTGACACGACGCCGGGCAGCATGTCCGTGCAAGCAGACGCGGTGACCTCGAGCGCGGCGACCCGCGAGCTGATCGTTACCGTCATCCCGTCGACGATACCGCGCGCGGCCATATCATCGGGATGCATCAGCAATTGCGTTCTGTCCTTGCCTTTCACGAGGCGGTGGAAATTGTGCATCCACGAATTGTTACTGCGCAGGTGGCGCCGTCCGATCAGACGGAGATCCGGTGTCTCATCGAGCGTCGCGGCGGCGCGCTCGAGGTCGGCGAGGCATTCCGGGATCGCGCAGTTGATGCGCTGGTCCGGGGTGAGCAGACGTTCGGCGCCGGACGGCGCGAGCGCGCCGAGGTCGATGCCGGAAGGGTGGGCGCGTACGCGCTCGAGCGTGAGCGCGGCCGGGTGTCCGGCGGCTTCGCTGTAGCGGCTGGCGCGCAACTGCTGATCAATGATTTCGGCCGGCGGGACCTGCTCCCGCGCCGTCGTGCCGAGTAGCCTTGCGACCCGCTTGCCGAGTTCCGTGAAAATCTCCCAGTCGTGCAGCGCGCCTTCCGGTTTCGGCACTACCGGCGCATTGAAACGCACCGTATTGCGCACTGCGAGCGTGTGAAACGCGATGTCGTAATGGTCGTGTTCGAGCGGAGCGGTCGGGGGCAGGATGATGTCGGCGTGGCGGGTCGTCTCGTTCAGATACGGATCGAGTGACACCATGAAATCGAGACCGGCGAGGGCCTGGTCCAGCTGCCGCCCGTTCGGGGTCGATAGCACCGGGTTGCCGGCGGCGGTAAACAGCGCTTTGATCTGGCCATCGCCCGGGGTGAGGATTTCTTCGGCGAGGGCGACCACCGGCAGTTCGCCGCCGAACTCCGGTCGCCCGGATACGCGTGAGTGAAAGCGTGCGAAGCGCCCGGGTCGGGTACCGGCGAAGTCGAACGCCGCCGGATGCGTAAACAGGCTGCCGCCGACCCGATCGAGATTACCGGTGACGAGGTTGAGCATCTGGATCAGCCAGTGATTCAGGGTGCCGAAGGATTGCACGGAGACGCCCATGCGGCCGTAGCAAACGGCATGGTCGGCGGTGGCGAAATCGCGCGCGATCGTCTCTATCGACGCCGCCGGGATACCGGTACGGGCGGCGACGCTGGCCGGGGTGAATCGTGCGAGCGCCCGGCGCACGTCATCGAGACCGTCGGCAACCGGGGCCAGACCTGCCGTCGACACGGGCTGCGTGCGCAGGATTTCATGCAGCAGGGCGGCGAGGAACAGAACGTCGGTGGCGGGTCTGATCGCGTGGTAATCACTCGCGAGCGCCGCGGTCTCCGTGCGCCGAGGATCGATCACGACGAGTTTGCCGCCGCGCGCGCGCAAATCCTTGATCCGCTGGCGCACGTCCGGCACGGTCCAGATGCTGCCGTTCGACGCGAGCGGATTACCACCGAGCACGAGCAGGTAGTCCGTGCGGTCGATGTCCGGGACCGGGATCAGGTCTTTGTGGCCGTACAGCCACAGCGACGTCAGATGATGCGGCAGCTGGTCGACGGACGTCGCGGAGTAACGGTTGTTCGTGCGCAAATGGGAAAACAAGGCGCCCTGGTGCGTGAGCATGCCGTAGTTGTGGACGCTCGGATTGCCCATGTACACGGCGAACGCATCGTCACCGTAACGGCGGCGCACGTCGACGATCCGCTCGGCAACTTCGTCGAATGCCTCGTCCCACGAGATCGCTTCCCACGACGTACCGTCGCCGACGTCACGCAAGCGGCGCAGCGGCCGCCGCAGGCGGTCGGGATCTGTCTGCAGGTCCTGCAGCGCGACGGCTTTCGGGCAAATATGGCCCCGGCTCAGCGGGTCGTTCTCATCGCCCTTGATCGAGACGATCTCGCCGTGGCGCACGCGAATCTCCAGACCGCAAATCGCTTCACACAGATTGCAGGCGCGATAATGGGTGATGTCGTTCGGGTTCTGTTCGGCGTTCATCGGCATTACCGTCGTTTTCATCAGGGCAGGGCAGCCAACGTTACCGCCAGCGGTGTGACTTGTCGACCAATCGCTGGTGGCGTGGCGGGCACGCTGCCGTTAGCATCCGGTGCTGGTGTCAGGAACCCGGAGTGTTGCGATGCGGACACGAATCATGATTGCGCTCATTGTGCTGACGTCCGGCGCCATCGCCGCCGACTACGCCGGGCTGTTTGGGGTCCGCGAGGAACGCAGCGGCGATTATGTGCACATGACGTTTCAGTTCGTCGACGCGGCAAGCCGTGCGCCCGTGCCCGACGTGCACGTCGCGTGCACGCGCCTGAATGTGCGTTCGGCGTGCACGGAAACGCGCGGGCCGGGCACGGGGCAGACCACGATCACGCTCGCGGCCTACCGGGTCACGCGGCGCAGCCTGCTGTTCAGCGAGGACCAGGGCTACTCGCTCGGCGGTGGCGACGGCATGCACCTGACGTTCATTCCGGCGAATCATGCCCGCGCTACCCTGACGCTTGCCGCGGACGATCCGCTGCTCAACCCCGGGCGGCCAACCGTGATCGAACTCGTCGCGACCACGGAATAAGCCGCTCGGCGGATTGCGGCGGCAAGGAAACGATCGCGCCGGGCAAACCGAATGTTGCATCCGCGCGGAAGCCACCGCGACAGGCGTTCGCCGCTGAAACCCGCGCTTGCCATGCGCGGTATCACGCGTCGCGAAATCGCCGCGGTGAGGCCGCGACCGGGGCGCCGGCAACCGGGCCAGCGTTCACGGCTGTGGCTGGCCGGGCGACGAATGCCGCGACGGACTTCGCGCGCCGCGGACCGGCTCAGACGAGTTCGATGACGATGTCGTCGCGCGCCGGCGGCGTCCGCTCGAGCGTTCCGACCGCGCAGCTTGCCGGGTAGCCGGCATCGCGCAGGGCTTCGATGCAGGCGCTCGCCTGCGCGGCCGGCACACTTGCGAGCAGACCGCCGGAGGTCTGCGGATCGAAACCGGCCACACAGCGCGGATCGTCCGGCGACGGCGCGCCATTGATGAGCGTTTCGATGCCGCGATTCGGTGCGTCGAGCGAACTGCGGATCCCGGCGGTGGCGAGTTCCGCCACGCCGTCGAACAGCGGCAGTGCGTCGAGCGTGATGCGCGCGTCGCAGCGGGCCGGGCGCAGCATTTCGGCGAGATGTCCGAACAGGCCGAAACCGCTGACATCCGTCAGTGCGCGGGCGCCATGGTCACGCAGGACTCGCGCGGCGCGGCCGTTCGACTGCAACATACTGGCGAGCGCGGCTTCTACCCAGCGGCGTTTTGCCTTGCCCCGCATGTCGCCGGCGAACACGATCCCGGTACCGAATGCTTTCGTTGTGATGAGCACATCGCCGGCTACGGCGTCGCCCTTGCGGTTAATCTGCGCTGGATCGATGTAACCGTTCACGGCGAAGCCGAGCGCCAGTTCCGCGCCCTCGTTCGTGTGTCCGCCGACGATCGCCGTGCGTTCGGCGGCGAACACCGTCGCCGCGCCGGCCATCAACTGGCGCAGGTCGTCGCGCATTTTCGTGGCCCCGGCGAGCGGCAGGGTGACGATGGCGAGGGCCGTTTGCGGGGTCGCGCCCATGGCGAAAATGTCGCTGAGACAGTGGTTCGCGGCGATCTGGCCAAACACGTACGGATCGTCGATGACAGCGCGGAACGAGTCGACGGTCTGGACCAGCACCATGCCCGTATGCGGTTTGACGACGGCCGCATCGTCGGGCGCATCGAGTCCGAGCAGTACATCGTCGTGCGCGGGCTGTTCCAGGCTCGCGAGCGCCTCGCGCAAAATGTCCGCGCCGACCTTGGATCCGCAGCCACCGCAACGCATCGGATCCGCCTGCAGCGCGTCGTGCAGCGTCGCGAGCGCGCCGTGCAGCGGTACCGGGGGTGGCGCCGGCATTTCCGGCAGGTCGGCGTATTTGCGCATGAAACGCCGATCGATACGATCTTTCCAGCGCCATGCCCAGCGGCCGGCGAACGCGAACTTGCCGCGCGAGCCAATCGCATATTGCTCGCCGGTACTGATCAACGAGAGAAAATCGGTTTGCGGTTTGAACGCTTGCAGCGGTTCCTCGCGCAGCGCGCGGCGCAGGTTGGCGGCGAGGGGCGGACCCTGACGAACCGCGAACACCCCGGATTTCGGGCGTGGCCAGGCCGTTACCGCGGCGATATCGCCGGCCGCGAACACGCCCGGGTGGGAGATCGATTGCAGCGTGGGGTGGACCTCGATAAAGCCCGCATCATCCGTTGCCAGCCCGCCGTCCGCCGGCCACGACGGCGCGCTCGCGTTCGTCACCCAGAACACCTCGTCGAGCGGAATGAGGCGATCGGCGGTGCGCACGCCGTCCGCGTTCGCGGCGACGACCCGCTCGCCAAGCGCGAGCTCGACCCCGTAACGCGTCAGCAGTTGCATGAATTTCGCGCGGGTGCGCGCGTTATGGGTCGGTAGTATCTGTGTGCTCGCCGCGACGAGGTGAAACGATAGCCGCTCGACATCGCGCCCCTCGCGCGCGAGTGTGCTGCGCAAATGATGGCGAATGGACAACAGTAGTTCGAGCCCGCCCGCGCCACCGCCAACGACGCCGATGCGCTGCGGGCTGTCGACGGCGAGGATCCGCGCGCGTGCGGCGTCCCAGCGCTGCGTGAAGTTGCTCACGGGTTTTACCGGGATCGTTTCCTCGGCCGCGCCGGGGATCCGGGTGTCCGGCGAGGAGCCGATGTCGATCGAGACGACGTCGTAGCGTACGGGCGGGCGGCCGCGGCAGATCAGGCGGCGGCGATGCGGGTCGAGCGCGATGACTTCGTCGTGATAGAGGCGGGCGTGGGCGAAATTCGCGAGCGGCCCGAGATCGATATGCGCTTCGTCGAACGTGTAATGGCCGGCGATCAGACCGGGCAACATGCCGGAGTACGGGGTGTGGACGTCGCGCGAGATCACGGTCAGTCGCACCCCGGGTTCGGGCTTCATGCCAAAGCGCTTCAGCACTTCGACGTGGCTGTGGCCACCGCCGACGAGCACGAGGTCTTTCAGGACCGGGGTCGCTTGCACGGGTCAGATAGTCCTGCGCGCGTTCGCGCGGTGCGCCAGCGTCGATTCGGCACGTGAGGTCGCGCTCGCCGGCGCGTGCGGCATAGTGGCGGTGTTCAGAACAGGCAAGACTCGGGGCTCCGGTGCTTCGAGGAGCGGTATGGTAACCGCTCCCCCGGCGCCCGTGCGCGCCGCCCGAGCGTGCGACCCGCGCGGCGGGGGCCCTGGCGGCGTAATTATCATGCCGCACTGACCCGGGTTACGCTGGCGGGGATGCCGGCGCAGCGGATGCGGACGGGTTGTTTACGTCCCAAGCGCGCGGGGAGCGACAACTGATCCCGGACGCACGCCGGGATCAGTCGCGCCGTTATCGCGTTCGGGCTAGAAGCGGACGCCGAAGCCGAACATCGCGACGAGCGGATCGACATCGACATCGATATCGAGCTGGCCGAGCGCGGTCGTCTTTAACGAAGCTTCCGCATCGATGTCGACATACCACAAACCGGCGGTGGCGAAGAACCGGTCATTGATGTCGTAGTCGAGACCGATATTGGCGGCCCAGCCGAACGAGTGGTTGATGTTCAGATCCGTACCCTGGCCGAGAACCGCTTTCGTCTGGGCCGAAGCCTGGGTATTCCAGTACCACGTGGAGTTGACGCCGAAACCGATGTGCGGGCTCAGGCGTTCCCGCGGCTGGAAGTAGTAGTTGACGGACAGGGTCGGCGGAAAAATATCGAGATCGCCGACATCGGACACACCGAGTCCCGGCAGGATGCCTTCGCCCTCGATGTCGTGGTTCGCCGGCCAGATGCCGAGCAGTTCGACGGCGAAATGATCGGTCAGCATGTAACCGGCGGTGAAAGCGAACGTAACGGCGTCCTCGACACCGACCGTCGCACCCGGCAGGCCGGTCAGCGAATTACTGTCGTCATTCGGGAAAATCAATCCGGCGCCGCCGCGCAGGATGATGTCGCCCGGTTCGAATGCCGCCGCAGGCAGGGCCAACGTGGCGGTGGACAGACAGGCCGCAAGTAACAGGTAGCGCAATTTCATGGGATCTTCCTTTAGTACCTCTGGGACACGGATGGATTAAGCATCGAATAAATGAATATTGAGTATCGGTTCAATGAGTGCGGATCTGGATGATCCGGATCAAGAAATAGCTGCGGCGCAACATAGTTCGTTGTGTTCAGCCAACAAGCAGGCAGGCGGGCGCCCGTGTGCGGTGTTACACCGGGTGACAAACCGTTGCCGGTTTTTTCGTCGTTCGCTGCCGGATGGATTAAATCTCGGGTTAAGCTAAAACCCGCGGTTTTTGATCAGGACAGGGCAGTGGGGCAATGAGGGCGATATTTCGAGCGGCACTGATGTGCGTCTGTGCAGCGGCATTTACGGCAGTCCCGGCGGCAGCGGCGAATTCCGTCCCGCTGGCCGGTTCCTGGATCCTCGACGAAGCCGCGTCGGATTCCATTGAAGACAGGTTCAAGCATTTTCGCAAGTCGAAACGCGGTGGCTTCCGCGATGGCGGTATCGGCGGCAAGACGGACCGCGCGGGATCCGGCCGCAAGCGCCGTGACGGCGAGGATGCCGCCCCGCGCGGGTCCGTGCGCGCGCTCGTCTCCGCGACGCGCTTGTCGATTGCCGGCACCGAGCATGTGTCGATCGTCTACGACGGGCGTATCACCCGGAATCTGGAACCGAACCCGAATGGGCGCGTGTACTCGGCGAGTGGCGACGAACTCGTCGTTGATCGGTTTGGCTATACGCTGTCGTTCTGGGACGGTGATGTTCTCGTGATCGAAACGACGACACGGCACGGACTCGATGTCGTGGAACGCTACCGGGTGAACGGTGCCGACAATCGGCTTACGGTCGAAATTTCCGTTACCCCGTCGGGCGAATTCGGCGTCGATATCCTGCGGGTGTTCGAGCGCGAACCGACACCGTCCGGAAACCGGCCGGAGTCGTTCGGCAGCGCAACATCATGGCCGTGGCGCTGCCGGCATGCGATTTGCGCCTCCCGCCGCGCGGATTACAATGACTCGACCGCAATCAGGATAATCCCGCATGGCACAAACGGCTCACCGTGACCTGACTGACGAAGAAATTGCCACGTACGCAAGCGAGGGTGTCGTCCTCGTGCGTGATTGCGTCGACCCGTGCTGGATCGAACGCATGCTCGGCGCAATCGACCGGCAACTCGCGCGACCAGGCAAGTGGGTGCAGGATACGAATCCCGGCGGCGGCACCGGTCGCTTCATGCACGATCGTTATCTGTGGCCAACGCAACCGGATTTTCGTGATTTCGCATTTCGTTCCGGGGTCGGCGAACTCGCCGCGCAGGCGATGAACGCGACGGCCACGCGGATTTATTTCGATCACGTGTTCGTGAAGGAACCGAACACGAGCGAAGAATTTTTCTGGCATCAGGATCTGCCGTACTGGCCGTTCAGCGGCACGCAGATCTGCTCCGTGTGGTTGTCGCTGACGGATGTCGATCTTGAATCGAGCGGTCTCGAATTCGTCCGTGGTTCGCACACCTGGAACAAATGGTACAAGCCGGTGATCCCGGGCGCGGACGATTCGGAACTTGGCAAGTGGATCGGTTCGAGCGACGAGGAAGAAATACCCGATTTCAACCGCCATCGCGACGATTACGAATTCCTCTCGTTCGCGACGAACGCGGGCGATGCCTTGATCTTCAACGCCGCGATCGCACATACCTCGCATGGCAACCTGTCACCATCGCGGCGACGGGTCGCGCTGTCGACCCGCTGGCTGGGTGACGACGCGCGTTGGGATCCGCGACCGGGAACGGATCCAATCGTGACGCAGGACGACGTGACGATCGCGCCGGGCGCGCTCGCACGCGACGACACGGTCTTTCCGGTCGTGTGGTCGGCCGCGGGCAGGGCGGCGTAAACCGATGACAAGCCGGCAGCGCCGTTGAGCCGTGACAGACCGGCATTGCGCCTTATCCCCCCCCCGGTGTTGTCATGACGCCGAACCAGGCGGCCACGGGCCGCGACGGAGAAGTTTCGATGGAGCATGTTGACGTAATCATTATCGGTGCGGGTTTGTCCGGCATCGGCGCAGCGCGGCAATTGCAGGACAAATGCCCGGACAAGACGTTTGCCATTCTCGAAGCACGCGATGTCATCGGCGGTACGTGGGATCTGTTTCGTTACCCGGGGATCCGCTCCGACAGCGACATGTACACGATGGGATACGACTCGAAGCCGTGGCGCGATGCGAAAGCGATTGCCGATGGCCCGTCGATCCTGTCCTACGTCGTCGAAGCCGCGGACGAGCGCGGACTGACGGATAAAATCCGCTTCGATCATCGCGTGAAATCCGCGGCCTGGTCGAGCGCGGATGCGACGTGGACGCTCACGGCGGAGACAAAACACGGCGAACAGCGACAGCTTTCATGCAATGTGTTGTTCGTGTGCAGCGGCTACTACAACTACGATCAGGGATACACGCCGACGTTTGCGGGCATCGACGATTTCACCGGCGCCGTGGTCCATCCGCAGCACTGGCCGCAGGATCTCGATTACGCCGGCAAGCGGGTCGCCATTATCGGCAGCGGCGCCACGGCGATGACGCTCGTGCCCGCGCTCGCGAAATCGGCCGCGAACGTCACGATGCTGCAGCGCTCGCCGACGTATGTCGTGTCGATGCCGGCGGTCGATCCGGTCGCGAAGCTGATCAACGCGCTATTGCCGGAGAAGCTGGCCTACCGGCTGATCCGCTGGAAAAACGTGCAGTTTCAGCGCTATGTCTACGGTCAGACGCGCAAGCACCCGGAGAAGGTCAAACGCAGGCTGCTCGGTTTGCTGCGCAAGGAACTCGGGCCGGATTACGACATCGACAAGCATTTCACCCCGAGCTACAACCCGTGGGATCAACGGTTGTGCCTCGTGCCTGACGCCGATTTGTTCAAGGCGATCCGCTCCGGCAGGGCTGCGGTCGCAACCGACGAAATCGACCACGTCACCGCGACCGGTATCACGCTGAAATCCGGTGAACACCTCGACGCCGATATCATCGTCACTGCGACGGGCCTCGAACTCGAGGTGCTCGGCGGCGCGAGTTACACGGTCGACGGACAAGCGGTGAGTTTTCCTCAGACGTTTTCCTACAAGGGCATGATGTTCTCGGGAGTGCCGAACCTGATCTACACGATCGGCTACATCAACGCGTCATGGACGCTGCGCTCGGAACTCGTTGCCGAGTTTGTCTGCCGGCTCGTCAATCGCATGACCGAGCTCGGCGCGAGTCGTTGCGTGCCGCGCCTGCGGGAGCAGGATCAAGGGATGCCGGCGTACCGCATGATCGACGATTTTTCGCCCGGTTACATGGAGCGGGGCATGCATTTATTCCCGAAGCAGGGCGACCGGGATCCGTGGCGCAATACGCAGAATTACATCCTCGACCGGGAACTCATCCGCAACGCACCGATCGACGACGATGTGCTCGATTTCAGCGACGGCCCGGTCGCGAGCGAGCGCGCAGCTCCCGCCGAGGTTACGCGAACCGCGGCGTGAGCTGAGCAGCCGGCGGCCTCAGCGGCGACGCAGGCGACGGGTTTCGGCTTCGTCGATCACGAGGCCCTCGGGATCGAGATCCGGGTCGCCGTTGATCGCAACACCATAGGCCTCGCGCGCCTGCCCGAGACTGACATACCCGTTGCGCACGTCGTCGCACACTTTTTCCGGCGCACGCTCGAACGGATTGCCGAAGCCGCCACCGCCATTCGTAATGTAACGACTGCCGGCGCCGGGCTGCGTATGCCAGACATCCTGGCGTGCAAAGTAGAAGTACTCGCCGTTCGGGTCGAGTGCTTTCGTCGCCGGGTCGAGCACGCCGGCAATCGGCGTTGTCTCCGCGTAGATCGAGTCGTCGAGCGGCAGCAGGCGGTCCGCATGTTGCATGGCCGGGTCGTCCGGCTCGAACAACCAGCACGCGCCGGCGCGACCCGTCCCGCCACCCTGGACGCCGTTGCCGGTGCCGCGCTTGTAGCGGATCGGAATACTGTAGTGCTCGCCCGCTGTTTCCCAGTAGGCATCCTTGAGCACCCCGGCGCCACCGCGGTTGCGTCCCGGACCGCCGCTGTCGGTGACGTATTCCTTGCGCATCAGCAATACCGGTGACTCCTGTTCCATCGCTTCGGTCGCAGGATCGAGGCCATTGACCATGTACGGAACCGCGTAGCTGTCGCCGTCATGATGTTGATCGGCGCCCCATGGGCCGTGCTCGCCGCCGACGATGGCGATGTTCTGCCACGGCCGTCCGTCCGGGTAGACGCCGTGCGCATTGTGCACGGCGACGGAACCGTAATCACCGCCAAAAGCCTCGTCACCGAGCGCATGACTCAACTCGCGCGCAATCGCGGTGAGCAAGGCTTGTGACAGTTCCCAGTACAACATGATCGCGCCGTCCGGCGGCATCGCCGACATGACCGTGCCGGGCGGAATGACAATATCGATGGGACGGTAGGCACCGGATGTGAACGGCGTTTTGCGATCGACCATTAACTTGAACGCGGCGCCAACGGCGGTCTTTACATCGAGCGGGCCGGCGTTGATACACGTTCGCGCCTGGCGCGAGGAACCGCTCAGATCGACTTCGATGCGTCCGCCCTGTTTCACGATCGTCGCCCTGACGACGAGTTCTTCATCATCACCCGCACCGTCGGCGTCCAGTGGCTCCTCGCAGTGGTAGGTGCCGTCGGGCAGTCGGTCTATCGCATCGCTCATGGCCTCGGCAGAGGCATCGCAGCAGTACTTGACGGTGCCGCGATACGCCGCCTCGCCGTAGCGCTCAATGCTTTCGAGCAACAGGCGCTCGCCGAGTTTCAGCTGCTCGGCCATCGTCATGAAATCCGGCTGCAGCAAACCGGCAAACCGTGTGTTGTCGAACACGAGTGAAAACGTCGAGCGTACCGGCTGGTCGTTCTCGAACAGTTTCATCGGACCGAGTACGAGGCCGTTCACGTAGACGTCGGGCTTCGTGCCGCTGAATCCGCCCGGCGTGACCCCGCCCATATCGAGCTGGTGGGCGCGGGCGTTGACGAAGGCGACGGGTTTGCCGTCGTAGAACACGGGACGGATGAAACACGTGTCGTTGACATGCGTGCCAACCCGGTACGGGTCGTTGCACAGCAGCACGTCACCGGGCCTGAGGTTTTCAAGACCGAATTCCTCGATCGTATTGCGCACTGCGTCTTCCATCGTGCCGAAGAACACGAGCAGGGAGCTCGAAACGGCGGGCATCGGGTAGTCCATGTCCGGCGGACCGGAAATCGTAATAGCGAAATCGTACCAGTCGCGGATGATTGGCGAGAACGCACTGAACATGAGGCCTGTACTCATGTGATCGACGGTATAGCGCAGGCGATTGGACAACACCATCGCGGTAAAGCGGTCGCACTGATAGGCGGCTTCGAATTCCGCCTCGGTCATGTCGCGTAACCTCGAAGGCCTCGCGGTATCGAGGCGTCCGTGACTGTCTGGTTGTGTGCTCATGATATTCCCTCAATCCTTGCGCGTTATTTTTATTTCACCGTAGGCGCCGACCCTGCCGATTTGATTGCGCGTAATGTACGTCGTCGACAGCGCCTCGCGGACTATTGCCGGACCCGCGATCTCGTCTCCCGCCCTGAGATCTTCACGGGCGTAAATCTGCGCGAGTTCCTCGGCGTCGCCGACGTAACGCAGCATACTCGTGCCGATCGGACGCAAGGGCTCGCCATCGCGCGCGGGCAGCGCGCTGTAGGCAACCTTGTCGGTGTGTATCACCGCGCTGAGGCGGTACGTCACGCCCTGCACCGGGATCGCGTCGAAGCGGTTGCCGTTGCGTGCGGCATACGCATGGTGGAAGTTCTCTATCATCTGGCGGATCGTCGCTTCGCTGATCGGGCCGTCAGGCACCGGCACGAATGGCGTTTCCCACGTCTGTCCGACGAGCTGGCCGTCGAATGAGCGCATGAATGACACGTCGATGTCAGGTCCCATGCGCTCGCGCAGTTGCGCTTCCATAGCGGCAAAGATTTCGGTGATGTCCGCGACGGTGTCGGGCGACAGCACCGTATACGCGCTCTGGCTGATCGAATATGCCTGGTCCGCACTGAGCAAACCGAGGGCGGAAAACAGGCCCGGGTGTGGCGGCACGATCACGCTTTTCACATGGATCAGATCGGCGAGCGCCGGCAGCATCAACGGGCCGGCCGCACCGAAAGCCATGAGGGAGTAATCGCGCGGGTCGATGCCGTGCTTGATCGCGATGTTGAAAATGCCTTCGGCGACGTTGTTCAGGCCGATATCGTAGGCGTAACGGATCCGCTGTTCGAACGGCACCGGCGTGTCGAGATTCTCGAACGCGCGGCGTGCGAGGTCGACATCGAGTTTCATTTTGCCGCCGGCGAATCCGTCCGGATCGAGCAGGCCCGCGAGCAGACAGATATCGCTCATCGTCGGTGCGCCGCCGCCGCGACCATAGCACGCAGGCCCGGGAGATGCGCCGGCGCTTTCAGGGCCTACCGTGATGTCGCCGCTCGGGGATATTGCGACGATGCTGCCACCGCCGGCGCCGATACTGGAGATATCGTTCGACAGCGCATTGACGATCAGGTCGTGTTCGAGTTCGAACGTCGTATTCACGAAAGGCTGGCCGGTGGTAACGAGACTGATATCACACGAAGTGCCGCCGACATCGGCGCACAGCAGATTCGGTTCTTCGATCAGCGCGCCGAAATGCGCGCTGCCGACAGTACCGGCCGCCGGGCCGGCGAACACAACGCGAAACGGTGCGGCCATCGCGTCGCGCGCCGGGATCAGGTTTGCCGTGCAGTCGGCGAAATTCAACTGGCCGGCGAAGCCGAGGTCACGCAAACCGGCGTCGAGGCGCTCGGTATAGGTGTCGTAGATGATCTTCATGAACACGTCGACGAGCGTTGTCGAGGCGCGTGCGTATTCCTTCGCCAGCGGCGAAATTTCGCTCGACACGGAGCAGGGCACGTCACCGAGCACCTCGCGCACGAGTTCCCGCAGTCGCAGTTCGTGGCTGTTGTTCGTGTAGGCGTTGAGCAGGCAGATCGCGACACCTTCGACATTGCACCGCTTGAGCACGCCGAGTTGTTCGCGCGCCTGAGTTTCGTCCAGAGGGGCGAATATCTCGCCATTGGCCTTGATGCGTTCGCTGATGCCGCGCCGCAGGTAACGCGGCACGAGTGGCCGCGCGGCGTCGCCGAACGAGCGTCGCCAGCTCGGGTCCGTCAGCGCGGCGACCGGGCGCCAGTTGCGGCCGATATCCGGAATGTCGCGGTGCCCGGCGGTTGTGAGAAAACCGATTTTCGGCAGCGAACGCGTAATGATTGCGTTCAAGCCGTGGGTGCTGGCGTGATTAAATACGCCTGCATCGGCAACCCCGAGTTCGGCGGCGCCGGCGACGACCCCCCGTTCGACATCATCGACATTCGTGGAGACTTTCGCGGTGTGGATCACACCTTCGCGCACGGAAACGACGTCCGTGAACGTGCCTCCGACATCAACGGCCATCATAGTGCTGGTCCCTTTTCAGTTCTGTTCAAAGATTGTCCGTCAACATGGACACGTGGCCGAGTCGCGTCCATTTTTCGCGACTGTGGCTGTGCAGGCATTGCTGGCATTTCACGGCGATGTACCAGCCGCCCTCTGACAGGACGGGATAGCGCATCAGATCCTCGGCGCCGCATTGCGCGCACGCGCCGGCGACGGGTTCCCGGGCCTGGCGCGGGGTCGGGTCCTCGGGGCGGGAAAAAAGGAAGTTGCTCATTCGTGTTGCCGGATCGTCCGTTGTTGTTTTAGACGGCCGATTGTTGCATAGCGTATGAGCCCCCGCCAAGACAACGGCGCGCCTGCGACGGAGCGGGGCCGAGGGCCTGAGGCCGCCCGGTTGCAAACGCTCGGCCACGTATCGAATTCGCCACGCTTGTCCTCCGCCGGGGTACCCGGGTCGCAGTACGCAGGATGCTGCCACGCACCATGCGGGTGCGGACGTGCGTTTGCGCGGGGTGATTTCGCCTGCGGGCAACCCGCGGCAGCCGTATCGACGCGCAATTTTCGGGCGTAGCGGGGCCTCGATTGCGCTTTCCCGGTCCCCTGCATCCGTAACCCGTCACGAGATTCGACGGCAGACCCCGGCACGAGCCCGTTTTGCCCAAAAATGAAGCGTAAAACGTGTCGTATGCACAACATCGCACTATTGCGATGCACAACGGCAATGATTTGCTCTGAAAATTATTTCCTAAATACATAAAATTAGAAAATAAAGCTAATCTATTATATGTAAAGTACGACGTAACTCTCTGAATTAAAGAACGGCAACGTGTATTAATTCCGCAACATACGGTGTCGCAATTCCGCCGAATTTTTCTGGAACGGTTCTTGCTAAGACACTCTTAAGCATGAGCACATCGTTCACTACTCATTGACTTGGATAAGCAAACAGGAGACTTCCTCTTATGAATAAACTGAAAACTACCACCGCGGCGATTGCTCTGAGCGCAATAACCGGGATGTCGGCGCAAGCCGGCGACTGGACGGCGAATGCCGGTTTCTCGAATAACTACCTGTGGCGCGGTCTGACCCAGACTACGAATGATCCGGTAATTTCCGGCGGCATCGACTATGCGCATGACTCCGGCTTCTACATTGGAACCTGGGTCGCGAACGTCAAATACGACAACGGCGTTGGAGCTAACTCGTCGGGCGATGCGTTCTCCTACGAGCACGACATCTACCTCGGCTACGCCGGTGAGTACAACAACGTCAGCTATGACTTCGGCTGGTTGTACTACAACTATGACGAACAGGCCGATTTCGACTTCTCCGAAATCTACGGCTCGCTCGGCTACATGGGGTTCACGGTTGGCGCCTACCTTCTCGTCCACACCGAAGCGGACGAAGAGCAGGGCATCGCGAACGGGATCGGTCGTGACTACGACAGTGACTTCGGTTCCACGTACTACGTGTACGGCGACTACTCGCATGAAATCGCGAACGGCGTCGAACTCGGTCTGCACATCGGTTACCACGACGGTGACTTCGTCGACCAGTTCAACTTCGCGAACGGCACGTTCGACTACATGGACTACAACGTCTCAATCTCGAAAGGCGGGTTTTCGTTCCTGGTCAGCAACACGGACCTCGACGACCGCGAAGGTGGAGCGATTGGCCTGCAGAACGACAGCGTGAAATACGTGATTTCGTATTCGCTCGACGTCGACCTGTAAGCGGACAACGCAGCAACGACAGTAAAAGCCGCCGCCAGTTCTCCTGACAGGGCTGGCGGCGCATCCTGCGACCACGTCTCGCGTTCTGCGAGACGACACACCGATAACACAATCCGAAAACCGTTCGCGGAAACTGCAGCCGCCGTATGAAACCGCGCCCGCACTGAAACCGGGGCGCACCAGGCAGGTCGCGGACGAGCGGGGTCAGTCAGGCGGTTCGGCCTTGTACGAAGCGTCGGACAATACCGGCGCTCCGCGGCACGCAATACCGCCGGAGATCCGGTAATGTCGTTGTTCTCGAGCGTGCCTGATCCTTACTGCTGGCGCAGGCGTTTCAGACGTTCGTTGCCGGGTTTGGACGGCTGCTCGCTGGTCAGCAGATCCCAGACACTGGGTTTTTCGGTTTCCGTTGCCGGTTCCGCATCCGTTGCGCCCGCGGTCGTGCTGCTCATCGCGCCGAGATCCTCACGCGCGGCCATGCAGGCACGGCGTGCCGCGGTAATTGCGGCCGTCGTTGATTCCGCACCGTGTAATTCTTCGGCTGCGCGCATCGCGGCGACCACGCCGGCGGCTACGCCCCGGCATTCGGGGCTGACGCGTTCTTCCGCGACGGCACCGACACACAGGGTCAGTGATATGCAGAACGTTGCTGGTAAAACAAACTTGGATGGCATCACCTTTATAAATACTCCGTTAGCCGCTGATTATCGCGGCAGTTTAACATCGAAACAGACCGCGAGCGTCGGCACTCGCACGTAAGTGAACCACTGATGATCGCCTCCCGATTGCCGTGTGCTACAGCGTCCCGTTTCACTGCGCGGCCGCGAATTGACGCATAAGCAGCGCCGGTCTTGACCCGTATCCGAATCTGGCATGCAATGCCACATCATGGTTCGGACAAGTCAGCACCGCAGTGTGCCACGGTATTGCAACCCGCCCTCGAGACGCCCGTTGTGGCCGTCGTGCGACGTCGTCAGCGCATTGTCGGTACGCGGGCGTTTGCACCGCGCGGCCGTGTGCATCACGGGTTGTTCGTCTTGATCCGCGATAACCCGTCGGTCCGGCAGATCGAATGTTTTATCGCGGTTTCCGAGTGCGGTAGCTTTCGCGCCGCGTCCGAGCGGCTGGGGGTGAGCCAGCCTTCCGTTACCGCGCAAATCGCGGCGCTGGAGAAACTCCTCGGCGTGAAGCTGTTCGAACGCGCGCGTAGCGGGGCGCTGCTGTCGCCGGCCGGGCGGACATTACTCGGCAATGCACGCCGCATCTTCCAGGAACTCAACGGCCTCCGTGATCAGGCCGATGAGATCTGCAATCGGCCCGGCGGGACCTATCGCTTCGGCGTAACCCCGACGCTGGGGCCCTACGTACTGCCGCATTTGTTACCGGATCTGCACCGCAAGTATCCACACTTGCGGCTGTTTATTCGCGAGCATTCGCCGGCGGAACTCGTCGAGGGACTTCAGAGCGGCCTGCACGATCTCGCGTTGGTGCCATTGCCGTTCGACACGCGGGGTATCAGTTATACCCCGTTGTTTCGTGAGCCGATCAAGCTCGTTTTGGCCCAGGACCATCCGCTTGCGCGCCGTCCCTCGATCGTCGCCGCGGATTTGAAGAACGCGGACATCCTCACTATCGAGGAGCATCACCTGTTCTACCGCCAGATCGAGGAACTGTGCCAGCGCATCGGTGCGCGTGCCCAGCGCGACTATCACGGCACAAGTCTCGATGCCCTGCGGCATATGGTCGTGATGGGCCTGGGCCACGCGTTTTTGCCGGCGTTGTATGTCTTGTCCGAAATTCACGCGCAATCCCAGCTCAAGGTCGTCGACCTCGCCGATGAACGGCTGGAGCGGATGCACGCGCTCGCATGGCGCAGCGCCTCACCCGCGCGGGCGTACTTTCAGCAACTCGCGATGGACATGCGCGAGACACTGGGCAAAAGGCTCGGTGGAACGATTTCGCTGGTCGAATAAAAGCAGCGCCGGGAGCAGGGCTAAAGGTCGGCCGCAACTGTCGCTGCGACGTCCGACGGATAGTTCGCCGCGAGGTCTACGGTGTCCTGACAACGCGTAAGCGCGAGCGCTGCCGGGGTCAGGTGCAGGCCGAATGGCGCCGTTTTCGCGAGCGCGCTCATACCGAGAATATTGCGCCCGTCATTGGCCATGACGGCGACTTCGATGGCACCGAGACGGCAATGGTCCCCGAGGTGAAAGTCGTCTATGTGGTAGACGTTCATCGCGCGCAGACGGCCGTCGGCAAGGCGGGCGGCGACGCGCCTGACGGGTTCGAGCTTGCGCGTGCGCTGCAGCTCACGGAACAAGCGGCTGCTGATCGTTGTCAGCGCGGCTCCGGTGTCGATGAGGAAGTCCGCCGCGGGGTCGGTGCCGAAGCTCGCCGCAACGGAGTAATTGCCGGCGCCCGAGTCGGTCATCGGCACGAGCACATCAAAATCCGCGTGTGCCGTGCTCGAGAGCAGGAAGACGACAGTTGCGACGATGCTCCGGGAAACGTGTGAATACGGGCGCATAGGTCTTGCCTCGGTGGGACTGAATAGACCGCTGCAAAGTTCGGGCCATAACGTAAGCCATTGAAATGCTTAGATATGGTTCGTGCGTCCGAGCAAAAATGCACCATGTTAGTGCGGCCCGCGCGCTAACGTCGCACAACTCATGTCCGTGGCGGGTAAAACTATCGCCGACTGCGCGTCCCGCCGCTTGCGGGAACTGTTTCGGGGTTAAAACACACGAGATATAAGAAAAAATTATCGAAAAAAATTATACAGCTGCAATCTGCCTATAACATTTTGCACTACCATCGACCGCAAGTGATGAGCCGGGCACGGCAGCAGATTGAAACGCTGCCGGCGGCGACGGCAATCGAGAGGTTGAGATGGACAAATATCTACAGGAGAAACTCATGAAACTACCCTTCGTATTAGGCGTCTCCGGGTTCGCCGGACTTCTGCTCCAGGCTGGGGCATTCGCGGCGAACGACAATACGGAGGCTACCGTCGCCGTGCACAGCATCGATGTCCGCGGGCGTCCCCCATTCAAGCGTAAAGTCGAGCATCTCCCGGTGAGTGAGGTTGCCCGCCTCGAAGCGGCAACGGCCGAAACCGCGCGCGAAACGACCGTGCGGACTGTTGATTTCACCGGACGGCCGCCATTCCGGCGCAACGTCGAACGGGTCGAGATCGTCGATGCGGCGCGGCTCGAGTTAAGCGAAGGCCTGTCCGTTGAAGGGGACGATCGCAGCCGATTCTCCGGTCGTGCGTCGTTCAAGCGCCACCGCTGAGCAGCCTGCCGCGACCGCGGCCACGATGAATTCCAAGGGCCGTCCGATGCCCGCCGGCACCAATAACCCCCAAGGTGCCCGGCGGCATCGGCCGGTAGCCGGGAAGCGCGAACCGCAGCGACTGCATCGCGCGAACCCCACATCCGGACGGATTGCCAGCCCCGTCAGTACGTCGGCGGTGTGATCCCGTAGACAACGACCGTTTCGCCGTCATAAACGTTGCGATAACGATGCGGCTTCGTACTCGCAAAATTGAAGCTGTCACCCGCTTCGAGAACGAATGACTGGTCGCCCACTGTGATCTCGAGTCGTCCTTCGAGCACCATTCCGCCTTCTTCACCGCGATGCGAGTACTGTTCACCGGTGCTTGCGCCGGGGCTGAAGTGGGTCAGGATAAACTCGAGTTCGCCCTCGAGGTTTGGCGACAGCAGGTAGTCGACGAAACCTTCGCGGAAAATAATCCGCCGGCGGTTCTGCTTGCGCACGACAAAGCCCTTTTCTTCAGCCGGCCCGGCATTCCCGCCGCTGAAAAACCAGCCGACCGTCACCCCGAGTGCGTGCGC
Organism: uncultured Gammaproteobacteria bacterium; assembly: GCA_963976285.1. Classification (GTDB taxonomy): domain Bacteria; phylum Pseudomonadota; class Gammaproteobacteria; genus UBA11873. The sequence continues at coordinate 5,868 of CAXBJY010000071.1, read as the reverse complement.
TATCGCGCCCAGCGCTTTCAGTGACGGGTGCGAAATGCCGCGTTCGATCTGGCTCAAATAACCGACCGACAGCCCCGCTTCACTGGCGAGTGCGTTCAGCGACAGCCCGCGCGCCTTACGCAACGCACGGACTTCGCTGCCGTCGAGTTCGCCGGTGTTGTTGTCCGCGAGATCGGCAATGGCGGGTTTGTTCATTACTGGCATCGGATTGTTCTTCGCCCGTTGTCCGGTACGGACCACGCTGCCGGCCGCCACCGAGACCCGCAGCAGGATCCGGGAGTCTCGCCGGCAGCGATCCGTTTCGCGTGGTTTGTCCAGACGTCAGCTGGTGGTGCCCGGTACGCCCGCCCGATGGCCTGGCAACTCATTACGAGGCGCTTGTTATCGTGCGCAGGGGCTTCGGGTCGAGTACGACTCCGTCTAGATCCGGCGCGCTTGCAGCTTGTGATTTTATCGCGCACGGATCCGCAAACCTTTCGTGGCGTACTCTCGCCGACATTATAGGTGAACATCCGCCGGTGCCGAGCGAAGAATCATGACCCGCCTGCCGGACCCCGAACGGCCCGTGCCGCGCGGCGGACGGAACCGGGGTGATCAATCCGCGGATCCGCACAATCAGCGCGGGCGTGACGGCGCCCCGGGCAACACTGCTCCGTGGCGCGGTCCGGGATCGCGCGGTCCGTGATGCGTGGCCGCACGAAGCGTCCGGATCCCGCGGCGGGTGAGCTGCACGGGTCAGCGGCAAGCGTCGTCGCGAGCGGGCCGGCGAAGCGGTGCAAGCGTTCTGCAAGCCGGGTGCAAATGTGCCTGTGCCCCGGCTGCGCGGCGCCGAGCAAGCCGTTCCCGTCGGGAACCCCGACGGCACGCCCGGTCGACATCGGTGCGTAACGTGAACGCACGCCGCTGCCGTCGCAGTCACGCAAGTCGGGGACAGTGCCTGGCCGTGCCGGTGTGCACAGGAGTACGGGCGAAATTCATAAAAGTGAAAATATCGCATCAAATTTTCACTTTCAGGCTATACTGGTCCCGACACCGGCGCGCAAAGCACACTGCGGCCGTAGCCAGGGAACCGGAAATGACCCGCTCGCGGCGGCGTTTGCGGTATCGATCACAGTGATGCAACAGGAACCAATATGAGCGACAAGAGCCTGCCTAATCGCGCCCGTGCCATCGTTGTCGGCGGCGGGATCATCGGCTGTTCGACGGCCTACCATCTGGCCAAACTTGGCTGGGAAGACGTCGTCGTACTCGAACGCAAGCAGGTGAGCAGCGGTACGACGTGGCACGCGGCCGGTCTGGTCACGACTTTGCGCGACACGGAGGCGCAAACCCGCCTCGCGCAGTATTCGTTGAAACTGTACGGCGAACTCGAGGAGGAAACCGGTCAGGCGACGGGATTCATTCGTTGCGGATCGATCCAGCTCGCGATGACGCACGACAAGGCCGAGGAAATGCGTCGCGGTTGCGCGATGGCGCGCACGTTCGGGGTCGAAAACCGCGAAATCACCCCGGCCGAGGTCAAGGAACTGTTCCCGCTCGCCTACGTCGACGACCTCGTGGCCGGTTTTCATTTCCCCGATGACGGACGCGTGAATCCGGCGGACGTGGCTCAGGCGCTCGCGAAAGGGGCGCGCCAGCGCGGGGTGCGGATCATCGAGGACACGCTCGTCACGGATATTCTCTACGACGGTAATCGCGCCTGCGGCGTGCGCACCCCCGACGGCGAGATCACCGCCGAGGTGGTGGTGCTGTGTCCGGGTATGTGGGGCCGTGAAGTCGGCCTTATGGCCGGGGTTGATCTGCCGTTGCAGGCGGCGGAACACTATTACCTGATCTCCGAATCAATCGAGGGTCTGCACAAGGAGCTGCCCATATTGCGTGACCCCGGGCGTGCGGCTTATGCGCGCGAAGAGGCCGGCAAGCTCATGCTCGGGTTTTTCGAACCCGTCGCCGCGCCGTGGGGGGTCGACGGGATCTCGGAGAATTTCTGCTTCGATGAGATCCAGCCGGACTGGGAGCGTATGGAACCCTATATCGAGCGCGGTATGGAGCGCCTGCCGATCCTCATGGACACCGGGATCCGCCAGTTCTTCTGCGGCCCGGAATCATTCACGCCGGATCACAACTACCTGATGGGACGCGCGCCGTTCAAGCGCAACCTGTTCGTCGCCTGCGGGTTCAATTCACTCGGGATCCTGTCCGGCGGTGGCGCGGGCTACGTCATGGCGCACTGGATCAACGACGGTATTCAGCCGATGGACATCTGGGATGTCGACGTACGCCGGATCCAGCCGTGCCACAACAACAAATCCTATATTGTCGATCGTACGGTCGAGTCGCTCGGGATCGCCTACCAGATGCACTGGCCGAACCGGCAATGGGAAACCGCCCGCAACGTGAAACAATCCGTGTTGCACGATCGCCTGGCCGCGGTTGGTGCGGTTTTCGGCGAGTCCGCCGGCTGGGAGCGGCCGAACTGGTATGCCGAAGGGGATCAGGAAGCCGCGTACGTTTACGATTTCGGGCGGCAGAACTGGTTCGAGAACAACCGTCGCGAACACCTCGCGGTGCGCGAGGCAGTGGGCGTGTTCGACCAGTCATCTTTTTCGAAACTGCTCGTGCAGGGGCGTGATGCGGAACGCGTGCTGAACCGGATCGCAACCGCGAATGTCGCGGTACCGGTCGGTAAGGTCATTTATACGCAGTTTCTCAATGTTCGCGGCGGCGTCGAGGCGGACCTCACGATCACGCGTCTCGCCGAGGATCGCTATCTCATCGTCACCGCGGCATTCACGCAGACGCATGTACACGCGTGGATCGCCGAGAACACCCCCGATGACGCGGTGTGCGTGATCACGGACATCACCGGGGCCTGGGCCATGCTGAACGTACAGGGGCCCAACTCGCGCGCGCTGTTGTCGGCGATTTCGAGCGCCGACTTTTCGAACGACGCGTTCCCGTTCGGTACGATGCAGACGATCGAAACGGGTTATCAGCATGCGATGGCCGTGCGCATTTCCTATGCCGGCGAACTCGGGTGGGAGTTGTACGTGCCGACGGAGATGGTGTCAGCGGTCTACGACCGGCTCGTCGCGGCCGGCGCCGATCATGGTCTGAGACATTGCGGCTACCACACGCTGAACACGCTGCGGATAGAGAAAGCCTACCGTGAATGGGCCCACGATATGGGGCCACTCGATACCTTGCTCGAAGCCGGGCTCGGCTTCACCGCGGCGTGGGACAAACCCGGCGGTTTTATCGGTCGCGAGGCCTTGCTCGCGCAGCGCGACGCCGGGCCGTTGAAGACCCGGCTCGTGCAGTTCCTGTTGCAGGACCCGGAGCCGGTGCTCGGACACAACGAGCCGATCCTGCGCGACGGGCAGCCGGTTGGTTACACGGCATCGTCGGCTTACGCACACACGCTCGGCGGATGCGCTGCAATGGGCTATATAAAGTGCGCGGGCGGGGTGGATAATGATTACGTCAATGCGGGCACCTATACGATCGAACAGGCGAACCGCGCGTACAGCGCGATTGCGTCGTTGACACCGCTCTACGATCCGAAGAACACGCGTCCGCGCGGCTAGACCGGCACCGGTGCTGCGCGGCGGCGCGGAATCCTGGAATAATGGCGACTCAAGCCGGGAGTGAAACCATGTACACAGCCGAAAAGCGACCACTTGCGGGCGCATTCACGTTGCTGCCGATCGACGATGTGCATTATGGTCCGGGCGCCCTCGCCAGGCTCGAGGCAACGCTGGAGCATTACGGCGTCACCCGTGCACTGCTCGTCACCGGTACGACGCTCGCGACGAAAACCGATCTCGTCGACCGGGTCCGCGTCGCCGCCGGTGGCCGTATCGCCGCGGTGTTCCACGAGACCACGCAGCACGTGCATCGTGGCTCCGTGATCCGCGCGATCGAAGCGGCGCGGGCGTGTGCCGCGGATGGCATCGTGAGCTTCGGGGGCGGTACACCGAACGATACCGGCAAGGCCGTTGTACTCGGACTCGCCGAAGACGTGGCCGCGACCGGAGACTTTGATCGCCTGCGGGTGCGTTTCGAGTATCCCGCCACCGTCGAAGTGCCGCCGGTCACTGGCGAGGCGCTGCCGATGGTCGCGATTTCAACGACGCTGTCCGGTGGCGAGTTCACGCATTTCGCCGGCGTTACGGACAGCGAACGTCAGGTGAAAGATCTCTATATCGACAAGAAGCTTGCCGCTCACGCGGTGTTTCTCGATCCGGAACTGACTCTCGCAACCCCGGACCATCTGTGGTTGGCGACGGGCATGCGTTCCGTCGATCACTGCATCGAGGCCCTGTGTTCGATCAACGCGCATCCGTTTACCGACGCACTTGCAAGCGAAGCGCTGGCGATGCTGAACCGCTACTTGCGCGAGTGCAAGGCCGACCCCGGCGATCTCGTTGCGCGCACGCAGGCGCACATTGCGGCATGGATGTCGGTATGTGGACTCGCGAATGTGAATCTGGGCCTGAGCCACGGCATCGGACATCAACTCGGTGCCCGCAATGACGTTCCGCACGGGGTGACATCGTGCGTGATGATGCCGGCGACGATGGAATTCAACAAGGCGCACGTCGGTACGCGACAGGCCTGGATTGCGACCGCGATGGGGCGCGACGTCAGCGGCCTCGGCGTGGACGCGGCGGCCGCCGCCGGACGTGACGCCGTGCGTGCATTAATTGCGGATCTCGGTCTGCCCCGACGCCTGCGCGATGTCGGCGTGTCGCTCGACGATTTCCCCGCACTTGCGAAAGACGCGCTCGAGGATCTCGTTGTGGCGACAAACCCGCGCCCGGTCGCCGGGGTCGAGGATGTGATCGGCGTGCTCCACGCGGCGTGGTGAGCGGGGGCGTCAGTCCGGTTAGCTGACCGGCTGCTTGTGATCGCCGCTGCCGGCGGCGTGTTCGTCGGCGAGTTCGAGCAGATCGATCACATCGAGCCTGACCGCGAGACGCACGAGTTCGATGTCGTCACGTACGCCGAGTTTGCGTTTCACTGCATAGTGGAGATTACGTACGGTCTTCGGGCTTAGATTCAGCGAACCTGCAATTGCGTCGACATCGCGGCCATCGAGCAACATCCGCAGAACCTCGAATTCCCGCGTACTTAACGCGTCAAGCGCGCCGTGTTCATGGCCGAAGCGTTCCCACGCGAGCAGTTGCGCAACGTCCGGGCTCAGGTAGCGACGCCCGGCATACACTTCGCGCAGGGCGCGCAGCAGGGTGTCCGGTTCACTCGATTTCGTCACGTAGCCGCGTGCGCCGGCGGCGAATGCCTGGCGCGCAAAGCTCGCTTTCGCATACATCGTAAACACGAGTGAGGCGAGTGTGGCTTGGCGTCGGTGCAGCTTCACGAGTGTCTCGAACGCACCCCCGCCCGGCATGTTGATGTCCATGACGATGACATCGATCGGACAATCGCGCAGTCCGGCGTAGGCACTCGTGGCATCGCCGAACTCGGCGGTGACTTCCATGTCGGGCTGGCGCGTGAACAGGGCGCGGTAGCCTTCGCGTACCACTGCATGATCGTCGACGAGGGCGATACGCATCAGGCTGCCTCCAGTTCGCTCAGTGTTGCGTCGAAATACACCTGGAGTACGAGCCCGCCCCGCGGCTTGTGGACGAAATCGAGACTCGCGCCGAGCGCGGTAGCACGTTCGCGGATCCCGGCAATGCCGAATCCGCCGGCCAGCGCCGCGGCATCGCAGCCGCTGCCGTCGTCCTCGATCGACAGTTCCAGCGAAGCTCCATCGCGCCGAATTCGCACCCCGACATGATCCGGATCGCCGTGGCGCAGCGCGTTCGTCAGTCCTTCCTGCACGATACGGTAGATCGCGCCGGC
>CAXBJY010000070.1:0-32119 GCA_963976285.1 uncultured Gammaproteobacteria bacterium | reverse complement strand
GCGATGCCGGCGCCGCCGCCAACACCGCCGCCGCCAGACAGGTTGGAGATGGCGCGGCCACCCCCGAGCTGGCCGTTCGACATCATCGTCTGCAGGGTCGAGAAAACATCGGGGCCGGTCGCTTCGACTTGCTCGTCGTCGCTTTCGATGATCACGCGGGTGCGGCGGGGGTTGTGACCACCGGGGTTCATCGAACCGGTGATTTTCGGCAGCACATCGCGCCGGATCAGGTGTTCGTTCACGTCGGTGTACATCTGGTGGATACCGGCCCCGGCAAACTTGTCGAACATTTTGAACAGGGTCAGTTTCACTTCGATATCCGATTCGAGCTGTTGGCAGGCGGTGCGGAACGCACTGCCGATCACCTGCGGGCCGAGCGGGTTGTCGCGATCGCTGAGTTCCGGCTGGCTGAGCAAATACCCCATGCGGCGGTCGAGGTGAAACAGCTGTTGCTTGCACTTCGTGCGCACGCTTTCGACAAAATTCGTCAGGGCCAGGGATTCTTCAACTTCATCGGATTCGACGAGAGCGAGTTCCAGCTCCGGAGTGAACGGGGCCGGACCGCGCAGGGCTTTTTCGAGGTCGATACTGTCTTCGAATTCTTCGTTGAAGCTCGCAATGAAGCTCGCTTCGAATGAGTCGCGTTTCAGTCGGAGTTCGCGCATGGCGTCGAAATACAGGTTCTGACGCTGCGAGCTGTCAGCCTTGTTCGCGAGTTCAAACAGTGCATCGTCGACCTTGTCGAGCACTGTTTTCAGTGATGTCGGGAGGCGCTCGGAGGCGAGCCGCTGACATTCCGTCAATAGCTCCGCCGAGCGCGCCGGCACGAGCCGGGTCACGTTAGCCATGTTCAATTCCATTTACTCTGCTCGCAATACCTGATGCTGCAATTTGGTTATCGTCCATTCTTTGGCCGGACTTAATGCTTCATAATGAATTAGGAGAAGCGGCCCCGGCGAGCAATCCGAAATGCAAACGAGTGTGAACTTCGTCACCGCGGCGCCGCCTTGTCTGTGACGCGGATCGCAGTCGCTCGCGGCTGAGCGGCTGTCGCGGCTCGGTGCGCCGGGGCAGGCGGTGGCGCGGTGGCTACATTAGTGGAGGCACGAGAACAGTGGAAAATGTCGATTTGGCAGTGCTGGAAACAGCCGTGGACTGGATCCGCGCCGATGGCGAGATTGTCCTCGCGACCGTCGCGAAAACCTGGGGTTCGTCCCCGCGTCCGGCGGGCTCGATGATGGTCTGGCGGCGCGACGGCCAGTTTGAGGGCTCGCTGTCCGGCGGCTGCATCGAGCAGCAGTTGCTCGAGCAATTTGCCGCCGAACCGCCGGATGCCCCGGCGCGCATCACTTACGGGATTACGAAGGAACAAGCCGTCGCGCGCGGGCTGCCGTGCGGCGGCGAAGTCACGGTCGTCGTGGAGAAATGGGGTAACGCCGACGAGGGTGAGGCGATCCTCGAGCGCCTGGCCCGTCGCGAACGGGTCGAGCGCGTCGTCGACCTGAGCGGACCGGACCGCTCGTCGATCACGACCCCGGCGCCCCGCGCGCGAACGACGCTCGCCGACGACGAGTTCCGCATCGTGTTCGAGCCGAAATGGCGTCTGCTCGTGATCGGGGCCGGACAACTGAGCGCGTATGTCACGCGTTTCGCCGCGCCGCTCGGTTACGACGTGCGCGTGTGCGACCCGCGCGAGAATTACCGCGATTCGTGGATGGCGGACGGCCCCGACGTGGATGGCACGATGCCGGACGATTTCGTGCTCGCGGCCGCCTGCGACGCGCAGACGGCGGTCGTGGCCCTGACGCACGACCCGAAACTCGACGACCTGGCGATTATGGAAGCGCTGAATTCACCGGCGTTTTACGTCGGTGCACTGGGTTCGAGCCGCACGAACCGGGCGCGCCGCGAACGCCTCGCGGAGCACTTCGACATCCCCGCCGAACGCCTCGCTTTCATGAGCGGCCCGATCGGGGTCGACCTGAACACGCGTACGGCAGCGGAAATCGCGCTCGCCATCATGGTGGAAATTACCGCCCGCCGTAACGGTGTGACGCTTACGAGCGAGCGCCCGACCCCCGCGCGCGAAACCGCCGCGGCCTGAATGCAGCGCCTCGTCGGCGTTCTGCTCGCCGGCGGCGCCTCGGCGCGCTTCGGCGGCAACAAGCTCGCCGCGGCGCTCGACGGTGCGCCGATCGGACTGCGGGCGGCGCGCACGCTCGCGGCGGTCATGGACGAGCTGATCGTCGTGGTACCGCCGGACAGGCCGTCGACCCTGACCGTGTTCGAGGGTGAATTTCCGGTTTCCGTGTGTCCCGATGCCCGCGCGGGGATCGGGTGTTCCATCGCTCATGGCGTACGGCAAACGGCGGCCGCGGACGGGTGGCTGATCGCGCTCGCGGACATGCCGTTGATCGAAATCACCACGATCGCGGCGGTCAAGGCCGCGCTGTCCTCGCGCGCGCTCATCGTGCGACCGCGTACGCGCGGGCGTTACGGTCATCCGGTGGCTTTCGGGGGCGACTATGCCTCGGAACTCATCGCGCTACACGGCGACAGCGGTGCGGCCAGGGTGATTGCGCGCCATCCCGATGCCGTCGTGACGCTCGACGTGGACGATACCGGGATCCTGCTCGATATCGACCGCCCGATGGATCTCGAGGCGATCGGCGCGGCGCGCTAGATTTCGTTCAGGGGTTGCGGGCGCCCGATTTCGTAGCCCTGGGCGTAGTCCACCCCGATGCGTTTGAGGATGTCCAGCACGTTGCGGTCCTCGACGAACTCGGCAATCGTGTGTTTGCCCATCATGTGCCCGATCTCATTGATCGACCGCACCATCGCGAGGTCAATCGTATCGGTGGCGATGTCGCGCACGAAACTGCCGTCTATTTTCAGAAAGTCGACCGGCAGTTTCTTCAGGTAGGCGAACGATGAAAATCCGCTGCCGAAATCATCGAGCGCAAACTTGCAGCCACGATCCTTGAGCAGGGCAATGAAATGATTCGCCTGTACGAGGTCGGAGACGGCCGCGGTTTCCGTCACTTCGAAACACAGCTTCTCGCCGGGGATGCCGCTCTCGGTGAGTCGTTCGAGAATGAAACACACGACGTCTTCATTCGACAGTGATTGCCCGGACAGATTGATACCGCACAAGTGCAGCCGGTCCGCGAGCGCCGGATTGCGCTGCAACCAGTCGAGTGCCGCGCCGACCACCCAGCGATCGATTTTCGGCGACAGGTCGTAACGTTCGGCCGCGGGGAGAAACTCCGCCGGCATGACGATGTTGCCGACTTCGTCGCGCATCCGCAGCAGCAATTCGTAGTGATCGCCCGTAGCACCCGAATCCGCGACCGGCCGGATGCGCTGGAAATTCAGTTCGAATCGATTATCGACCAGGGCATCGTTTATGCGCGTGGCCCAGCGCATTTCCCCCTGGTGGCGGCTTACCGCCGGGTGGTCTTTCTCGTAGACGTGCACCCGGTTGCGGCCGGAATCCTTCGCCGCGAAGCACGCCGTGTCGGCCATGCTGAGCACCGAGTTTGCGTCATCGCAGCGCGAGGTCACGGCGACGAGACCGATGCTGGCCGTCACCACGTGTTTGCGTCCCTGCCATGCGAATTCGTAGGCATCGATCACGTGGCGGATTTTTTCCACGTTTTCACGCGCATGTTTCGCGTCGCAGTCTTCGATGAGCAGCGCGAATTCGTCGCTGCTCAGACGCGCCAGCGTGTCGCGTTTGCGCACGACCGAGCGGAGCAGTTTCGCCACCTGGCGCAGCAATTCGTCACCGGCGTCGTGGCCGCTGCTGTCGTTGACGAACTTGAACTGGTCGAGGTTTACGATCGCCAGCGCGTGTTCGGTATTTTCGCTGTGCGCGGATTCGAGCACCTGGGTGAGGCGTTCGCCGAGCGATTTACGATTCGCCAGGCCCGTGAGTTCGTCGTGCGTCGTTTGGTAAGACAGCGATTCCGCGAGCACGTGCGTGTCGTTGATGTCCTCGCTCGTCATCAGGATCATGCCGTCGATGCCCTGGCGGATCGCGACGGCCGTTTCGCGCGCCCAGAAAATCGAACCGTCCTTGCGTCGCCGGCGGATATCCCAGCGTTGCGTGCGCCCCGGGGTCGCCGTGGCGGCGCGGAGTTGCTCGGCCATCATCACCTGATCGTCCGGTGCGTACAGCGCGTAAACGGATTTGTTGATTACCTCGCTGCGCTCGTAGCCGAGGAACTGCAGGCCAAACCGGTTTGCGTACAGCACTTCACCGGCATAGTTCAGGGTGAAACACGTCATCGGTGTGTTGTCGTACAACACGTGATACCGGAACTCTTCGGGGTTTTCGAGATCGCCGAGTAATTCCTCGTGGACGCGATGATGGGCGATCTGGTCCAGCGTGCGCTCGATATCCTTGCGGTTGTGATCGATGCTCGTGGTGGACAATTCGGCCGCGCGCAGTTTTTCCGCCGTGCGTTTCAACGACAGCTGGGTCTTGATACGGGCGAGCAGCATCGGCAGTTCGCCGGGCTTCGTGACGTAATCGTTCGCGCCGAGTTCGAGTGAGCGGCGGATATCGTTCCGGTCGGAACTCGCCGCGAGCATGATCACGGGGAGTTGGGTGGGCGAGAATCGGGTGCGGATTTCCTGCAGCACGTCTTCGCCACGCATACCCGGCATCTGCAGATCGAGTAACACGAGGTCGATTCGCTGTCCTTTCACGACCGCGAGCGCCCCCGGTCCATCGGCGGCGGTGATGACGTCGTAACCACGGGAACCGAGGCGCATGGAAATCGCCTTGCGGATCGTCGCATTGTCGTCCACGGCAAGTACCGTAGCCGTACGCTCGGCCAAAATGACGGACCTCCTGCACGGCTGGGCTTGATAGTTTTAGTGTTTTATACCGTGCGCGCTTTGAGTGTAGACACGGAAAACCTCGGGAGGCAAGTATTTATTGGCGGCAAACCATTGTTAACAGTTCATCTGTGATCGCGGGCCCGTTACGGATCCGACAATCGGTACAACGCCGGCAGCGGCGCTTCCCCAGGTTCCCCCGGCGCCGGTTCCCGGGTGTCGATGGCACTGTGCTCGAACGCCTCGCGCAGGGCAAACGCGTCCCACGTGGCGCCGCCCGGACCGTAAAGCGTCATGTCGAGTGCGCGGATCTCGTGGTCGAGCGGGTTCGGGGTGCGGTCCGCGAGGGCGCCGAGCGTGCGTGGCGGGTGTGTAAACGCAACGCGCGCCCAGCGCAACAACGCCTGTTTCGCCCCGCGCGCGTCGTTCGCCTTGCACGCACCGAGTACGTCGCGACGCGCTTTCGCGATCGATTCCGTTACCGCTGCGCTGACGTCCGCGCGGGCGGGCGACGGCGCCGGCGCGCGGCGCGAACGCCACCACCATGCCGCGGCCGTCGCGATCCAGCCGAGCAAACACACGAGTGCGACGAGTCTTGCGGTCTGATCCGGGAGTGCGGTGCCCGTGATCGACGGCGCCGGCGCTGCCGGGGTTGCGTTCGGTGCGGTCGCCGGCACGGGTGCTTGTGTTGCCGGCGCGGTGGTGACGGGCGGTGCGTTCACGCGGAAGCGCCGTTCGTCGATTCGCGCAACCTCCATCCGGTCCGTGTCCGTGTTCCACCACGTCACCGCGATCGGGGGAAATACAATCTCGCCGCCGCTCGGCGGAATGATGGCGTATTTCTGCTGGCGGATCGCGGTAAAGCCATCCTCGGCCTGCTGTTCGCTCGTTTGTGGCTGATCGGGATAACTCTTCAGGCCGTCCGGCAGTTTGATCGGCACTTCGGGCAACTGCCCGGCATTGAGACCGTCGGCCCACAGAAACACCGTGCGCGTGAGCGGTTCACCGGCCTCGACGGGATCGCTGGCCGGCTCCCAGTCGTCGCGCAGGCTCAGCCGCCGTGCCGGCAGCCACGTCGTGCCGGTGTAGCTCGAGGGGATTGGTTTGACGTCCAGCGTGATCGCGTTCGACTCGATCCGGCGGGTCTGCACCGGACGGCGAAACGGGTCGAACAGCGACCGGGTGGCCGGTACGAGCTGGGTGGTCAGTACCATCGGCTCGATCGTCACGCTGCCGCTCGTTTGCGGAAAGATACTGTAGCGCCGTTCGAACACCTCGTAACGCCGCTGGTTGCGCATCGTCTGATACGTGGAATCATTGCCGAGCCGTTTGATGATCGCGTCCGCATCCGTGCTCGGGTCGGTCATGTTCGCATCCGACAACTCCACCCGGCGCAGCAAGCGCGCCGTGAGCACGACTTCCTGTTGGACATACGGGGTGGTCGTATCAACCTCGATTTCGAGCAGCAGCCCGGGGTCATCCGTCGCGCTCGTGCCACTGCGCGAGGCAATGACATCGACCGTTTTCGTCGCGCTGCGATCGCTGCCAAACGCGATGGCCGGGATCGTCAGCGTGCCCGGCGCGCGCGCGAGCACGTCGAGCACCCATGTCGTGGTGCGGCTGTTACGTCCGTTGATCCACTGAATCGAGGTCTGCCGGTTGCGTCCGAGGATATCAACGAGCGTTTCGAGCTCGCCGAAATCCGGCTCCGCATCCACCGGCCCGTCGGCCTGGAAAATGATCCGGAACGATTCGTTCGCCACCGGTTCCGGCGGCTCGATCGACACCGACACGTCCGTCGCCGCGACCGGCGCGGTCACGGCAATCGCCAGCAGCAGCGCGACTATCCATTTCATTACCATGCGCGGGAACGCCTCTCTCCACCGTGTTTCCGTTGATATTCCGCTTCGAACTTGCGCCGCAGCAGCCCGCCCGGGTCGTCCGGGATCTGGCGTAACCACTGCTCCGTCGCCTGTTCGTTTTCGAGCTCCGAGTTCGCCGCGGCGAATGCGTCCTCGGCTTCCTCGGCGGGCGCTTCCTCGGCTTCGGTCTGCTGTTCTTCGGCGGATTCTTCCGGCGCTTGCGGCTCGGCTTCGGCCGGCGATTCCTGCTCCGAAGACGTCGACGACGCCGACTGTTCATCGGCGCCTGGATCCGTTTGCGCCGCATCTTCCGCTTCATTGTCGGACGGTTTCGCGTCGCTGCGCTGGTCCGACTGGTCGCCGCCGGATTCTCCGCTCTGGTCTTCGCTGTTGCTGTCGTCCTGCGACTCCGACTCGTCCTGCTTTTGCTGCTGTTGCTGTTCCGCGAGCAGTTTTTCCAGCAGTTCCTTGTTATGTCTGGCGTCGGCGTGATCGGGGCGCGCGGCGAGCGTGTTTTCGTAGGCCGCGATCGCATCCTCGAACTCGCCGAGACGGGCGAGCGCGTTACCCTTGTTGTACAGCGCTTCGGGGTCGGGGTCCTCGGCCAGGCTTTCGATCACCCCGGCGTAATCGTTCGTGCGGTAACGCGCCGCGGCACGCCAGCGCGGGTCTTCGAACTGTTTCGCGGCGGCGGCATAGTTGCCAGCGTCGAATTCCGCTTGCGCGGCCTGGTCCGGGGTTTGCCACCAGCCGGCCGTCGCCGGGGCGGCGGGCACGAGACTCAGCGACAGGGCGACGCCGGCAAACGTGAGGATCCCGCGGCGGAAAGCGAGCGGTACGAACGGCAGTAAACCGAGCAGCAGCCACGGCCCGAATTCCCGCCAGCGGTCGGCGAACAAATCCGTTGCGCGGGCATTGCGCTCGTCGCGGTGCGCCGACAGATCGGCGAGCAGTTGCGCAACGTCGCCGTCATCCGTGCGCAGCGTGGCATAGCGGCCACCCCCGGCGGCCGCGAGCGCTTCGAGCGCGGCGGTGTCGAGTGCATTGACCACGATGGCGCCGGCGGCGTCCGTGATGAAACCCCCGGACGGATCCGGGATCGGGGCACCGTCGGCTGTGCCCACGCCGAGGATCGACAGACGCGCGCCGCTGCCGGCGATCGCCGCGCGCGCGCGCTGCCCGTCGTCGAGCCCGACCCCGTCGGTGATCAGGATCAAATCGCCGCCGGCATTGCCGGCTTGCAGCAGCAGTTCGAGTCCTTTTTCGACGGCCGCCGCCGCGTCGCTGCCCTGGCTTGGCATGATGTTCGTTTTCAGCGCCGGCAAATGGGATTCGATCGTGGCAACGTCCGTCGTCAACGGCGCCACGACGTACGGCTCCGCCGCGTACACGACGAGCGCGGTCTGCCCGTCGCGGCGTTGTCTGAGCATGTCCGTGATCTTGAATTTCGCGCGTTCGAGCCGGGTTGGGCTGACGTCCTCGGCATTCATCGAGCGGGACAGATCGAGCAGCAGGACGAGTGCGGATTCATCGCGAAACACCGGGGTTGGCAGGCGTTCCCAGGTGGGGCCGGCGAGGGCGACGATCGCGATCGCGCCGACGAGCAGAAACAGCGCGGGATTCAGGCGGCTGTGAACCGCGGTGCGGGGCACGAGCAGATACGGCAGCAGCGCATCGTCACACACCGATTGCCACACCCCGGCCGCATCGCCGCGGCGGAACAGGCGCCAGCACACGAACCCGAAAGGCAGCAGGGCGAGCAGGCACAGCGGGCGCAGAAAATGAAAATCGGCGAGCGCGTTCATGTCGTGGTCCGTCGGCCGAGCAACCACGCCGCGGCACCGCCGAGCAACAGCGCGAGCCCGAGCGGCCATGGATACAGCGGCGTGGTCGGGCGAAAGTGTTCGCCACCGCGCTCCACGGGTTCGAGCTTGTCGATTTCCGCGTAAATCTGTTCGAGTTCCTCGAGATCGCGCGCGCGGAAATAGCGTCCGTTCGTGTTTTCGGCGATCGCGCGCAGCGTTTTCTCATCGAGATCGCGCGACGGGTTGATGCGGAACGTGCCGAACAGGCGGCGCACCATGATCTCGTCGGCGCCGATCCCGATCGTGTGGATCGTGAGGCCGGCCTGGGCCGCGAGTTCCGCCGCGCGTACCGGGTCTATCACGCCGGCCGTATTCGCGCCGTCCGTTATCAGGATCAGGATCTTGTCGTCGGAATCGTTCGCGCGCAGCCGCTTCACGGCGAGACCGATCGCATCACCGATGGCGGTACTCGGACCGGCGAGTCCGATCAGGGCTTCATCGAGCAACTGTTTCACCGTGGCGCGATCAAACGTCAGCGGCACGTGCAGGTAGGCCTGGGTTCCGAACAGGACGAGGCCGACCCGATCCCCGATCCGGCGGTCGATAAAGTCACCGACGACGCGTTTCGTCGCGGTCAGCCGGTCGACCCGCTGGTCGTCGAGAATGAAATCCACTTCCTGCATGCTCTTCGACAAATCCACCGCGAGCATCAAATCGCGGCCGCTGATCGGGACCTCGATCGCGTCGCCGAGCCACTGCGGACGCATGGCGGCGAGCAGCAGGCAGCACCAGGCGAGCAATGCGAGCCAGAACGCCGCGCGCGAACCCGTATGGCCGCCCGCATCCGCGGCGATGACGGAGAAATCCTCGATCGAGGGCACCCGTAGCGCGGCGCTCGCGGCCGTCGCCTGCGGTGGCAGCAAGCGTCGGTACAGCCACGGTAATGGCAGCGCCAGCAACACCCAGGGCCACACGACTTCGATCACGCGGCGCGCTCCGGAACCCGGCGCAGATCGTGCAGCCAGTGCTCGAATGTTGCGAGGAGGCGCGCGCCGTCGATGTCGTTCGGGCGGCGATACGGTGCTTCGACGAGGGTGGTGCGCAACCAGTCGTCGACGGTGCCGCTCGTCGTGACGCGCGCGAGCACGGTTTGCCAGTCGGCGCCCGTTGCCGCGGCGACGTGGCGATCGTCAGTGAGCGCGAGCGCGCAGCGGCGTGCGAGGCGCGACAACTGTCGCACGAGTTCGTGCGGATCGGCGGTTTCCGCGTAGTGTTGTGAGATCGCGAGAAACTCCGCCTGCGCGGCGCGCACGATGCGTGCACGGCGCCGGCGCCACCACACGAAGGCCGCACCCGCGATCACGAGCAACACGAATCCCGCGAGCCACCACCAGCCGGGTGCCGGTGGCCACCAGGACACGGGCTCCGGCAGGTGAATGTCGCGCAGGGGTATTTCGGCCGGATCCATTGCGATTCGCTCAGCGCCCGAGAACCCGCTGCAGGACCCCAAGGGGGTCGTCGTTGCTCGCGAGTCGTGCAAACAGGATTTGGTAGTCGCGACACAGTTTCGCGATCCGATCGGCGCGGGCGGTGAAGTTCTCGGCATAGCGGCGACTCGCGCGGTCGCGGCCGAGCGTGATCTGCAGTTCGCCGCTGCCGTCGCTCACCCGGCCGGACGCGCGGTCGTTCGGCAGCGCGGCCTCGAACGGATCGTAGACAAAGATCAGGGCCACATCGTTGTGGCGCGCGAGGTGCGCGATGTCGGATTCGCAGGCCTCGGTCATGTCGCGAAAATCGCTCACGATAAAGATGAGACTTCCCGGTTTGGCCATGCGCTTCAAGCGCGCGATCGCGCGCGGCAGCGAGTTTGGGGTGGTGCGCTCGACGCCGGGCGCGGGCAGCTTCGCGGCCTCGACGAGTTTTTTCACGAACCGGATCACGGCCGGTTTGCCGCCTTCCGGCGGCAGTTCGACGTGGGTGTCGGCCGAGAACACGAGACCCCCGATCCGATCGCCGGATTGTTGTGCTTTCCACGCGAGCAGCGCGGCGGCGCGTGCGGCCTGGACGCTCTTGAACACGCCGCGCGTCGCGAACAGCATCGACGGCGAGAAATCCGCGCACAGATAAACCGGACGTTCGCGCTCTTCGCGAAAGACTTTCGTGTGCGGCTTGCCCGTACGCGCCGTGACCCGCCAGTCGAGCGTGCGAAAATCGTCACCGGCCTGGTACGGGCGGGATTCGTCGTATTCCATGCCGCGGCCTTTCAGCGCCGACAGATAGCCGCCGGCCTGGTGGGACCGGATCGAGCGCGACCACGACGGCAACAGGCTCGCGGGACGCGCGAGCGACATCAGCTCCTTGGCCTGTGGTTCGACGCGTGCCAGCGCCGCGCCGTCGCCGTTCGTGCGCTCCGGTCGTGGCCAGATCGTTGCAGAAGCGGTGCTCACGACACTCCTCGGGGGCGAACGGCGATCAGGGCACCGCGATCCGGTTGACGAGTTCGCCGATGAACTGATCGGGGGTGACCCCGTCGGCGACCGCCTCGTAATTCAGGATAATCCGGTGCCGCAGCACGTCCGGGGCAATCGCCTGGATGTCGTCCGGACCCACATAGTCGCGACCATCGAGCCAGGCATGCGCGCGGGCGCAGCGATCGAGCGCAATACTCGCGCGCGGGCTCGCGCCGTATTCGATCCACTCGGCGAGATCGTCGCCATAAGCGTTCGGCGCGCGCGTGGCGAGGACGATTTCCAGCAGGTACTGTTCCAGATCATCGCTCAGGTACATGTCGAGCACGGCGCGGCGCGCGTCAAACACGTCCTGCTGGCCGATGATGTGCGGGGGCTTGTCGCCGTTGCCGCCGGCCGCGCGGGCTTCGTCGCGCGCGAGGTGGAGGATCGATTTCTCGTCGGCGTTGTTCGGGTAGGTGATGACCACGTGCATGAGAAAGCGGTCGAGCTGCGCTTCCGGCAACGGATACGTGCCTTCCTGTTCGAGCGGGTTTTGCGTTGCCATGACGAGGAACAGCGCTGGCAAGTCGTAGGTGACCCGGCCAATCGTGATCTGCCGCTCGGCCATCGCCTCGAGCAGGGCGGACTGGACTTTCGCCGGCGCGCGGTTGATTTCGTCGGCGAGCACGAGGTTGTGGAACATCGGCCCTTGCTGAAACTTGAACGTGCCGTCCTGCGGCCGGTAGACCTCGGTGCCGGTGAGATCGGCCGGCAGCAGATCGGGGGTGAACTGGATGCGGTGGAAGTCGCACTCGATGCCGTCGCCGAGGACCTTGATGGCGCGGGTCTTGGCCAGGCCCGGTGGTCCTTCCACGAGTAAATGCCCGTCGGCGAGCAAGGCGATCAACAAGCGGTCGATCAGTTGTTTCTGGCCGACGATGTGCTGTTCGATATAGGTTTTGAGTTCAATGATGGCGGATTGCGTGGACATAGCGGATTAGGATGGCTGTCGGCGGAAATAGTTTCCAGAAAATAAGGCGTCATCGCGACGTCGTGCGTCGGCAGGCGGGCGTTCCGGCCCGCATTCGTGTGGCAACCCGGCTGCGTTGTAGCGCGGCGAATTCTAAGTCATGCGGCGCATGGCGAAAAGGCGCCGCGCGCCGTGCGCGGCTTGCCGCGTAAGTGAGAGCGGCACGCCGAAACGTTCATCCAATCTTTATACTACCGGTGATGACCCGACGGATTGCTTCGCCCACCTTAACGCGCCTGTGCGCGCTCGTGTGCGTGATCGCGTTCGCGAGCGGTTGCGGGAACGAAGATCCGGGCGTGCGCTTTACCGGCGTGACGATGGCCACGCAGTACGTCGTGACGATTGCACAGCCCGGCGGGCTCAGTGCGCGCGAGGTCAAACCCCGCGTCGATGCGTTGCTCGTGGACATCAACAAGAGCATGTCGACCTACGATCCCGCCTCGGAACTCTCGCGCCTGAATACGAATCCCTCGAGCGACTGGATTACCGTCTCGGCACCGCTCTACCACGTGCTCGCGGCCGCGCAGCGGATCGGCACGGAATCCGCCGGCGCGTTCGACGTTACCGTGGGACCACTCGTCAATTTGTGGGGTTTCGGCCCGGAACGCCGGCGCGAATTCCCGGACGCGGCCGCGATCCGCGCCGTGCTCGCGCGGGTGGGGCAGGCGCATTTTGAATTGCGGGCCACCCCGCCGGGCTTGCGCAAGCGGCGCGCGGACGTTGCGATCGACCTGTCGGGCATCGCGAAGGGCTACGCCGTGGACGCGGTCGCGGAATTGCTCGAGAGCCTCGGCGCGACGGATTATCTTGTGGAAATCGGCGGCGAAGTCCGCGCCCGCGGTCGCAACGTGGCCGGTGAGGCGTGGCGGATCGGGATCGAAAGCCCCGTGAGCGAACGCCGCGAAATCGCGCGAACGGTGGCGCTCACCCGCTCGAGCCTGGCGAGTTCCGGCACGTACCGGAACTATTTCGAACACGACGGCGTGCGCTACAGCCATATGCTCGATCCGGCCACGGGCTATCCCGTCACGGGCAACCTTGCCGGGGTGACCGTGCTGCACGACTCCGCGATGGTGGCGGACGCGTGGGCGACGGCGCTGATGACCTTAGGCGCCACGCGCGCACCGACGGTGGCGGCCAGGGCGGGGATCGCGGCGCTATTTTTCAGCGTCACGGCCGATAAGGTCGTGAGCGAAGCAAACGAAGCGTTCAAAGCGGCAATCGGTCACGAATAATTAATGCGATTCGACTAACATACACCGCAGCGCAGCACAGGCGATGGGCCGGCGGCGCGGGGCAAACTGACATGCGATCCTGAAAAAAGACTCATGAATCTACTACCCGTAATCCTTGCCGGCGGTGGCGGCACGCGCCTGTGGCCGCTGTCGCGCGGTCACTTTCCGAAGCAATTCCTGTCCGTTGTTGGCGACAAAACGCTGCTGCAGGACACGCTGACCCGCATGCCGCGCCTCGATGACGCCGCCGAACAGCCGTTTGCCGTGCACGCGCCGATGGTCGTGTGTAATGAGGAGCATCGTTTCATGGTGGGCGAGCAAGCGCGCCAGATTGGATGCGATCTCACCTCCATCGTGCTCGAGCCGATTGGCCGCAATACCGCGCCCGCGCTCACCTGCGCCGCGCTGCTCGCGATGGCCAGCGGTGACGACCCGCTGCTGCTGATGATGCCGGCCGATCAGCTCATCGGCGATCTCGAGGGCTTTCGCCGCTGTGTCGCCGCCGGTGCGGTGGCGGCCGAGGCGGGTGCGCTCGTGACGTTCGGCGTGGTCCCGGACAAACCGGAAACGGGCTACGGTTATATCCAGCTCGGCGATCCGATCGACACCGGGGCGCTGCCCGCGAACGGCATCGCGGCATTTCGCGAAAAGCCCGATCTCGACACCGCCACGGCCTATCTCGCCGATGGCGGCTACCGCTGGAACGCCGGCATCTTCCTCATGCGCGCGAGCGTGTGGCTGCGCGCGATCGAAACATTCAATGCCGATATCGCGGCGGCGAGCCGGCGCGCCGTGGACGACTCGACGTCGGACGGCGAATTCACCCGCCTCGGCAAGGACGCGTTCAGCGCGTGTCCGAGCGACTCGATCGACTATGCCGTGATGGAACCGGTGGTCGCGGCGGACGGATTCACCGGGGCCGTTATATCCCTCGACGTCGGCTGGTCTGACGTTGGCTCGTGGTCGAGCATGTGGGACGTGTCCGCGCGCGATGGCGACGGCAACGTGACCCGCGGTGATATCCACCTCGAAGACTGCAGCGGCAATGTCGTCATCGCCGAGCACCGGCTCGTGGCGGGACTCGGCTGCGAAGACCTCGTGATCGTGGAAACCCCCGATGCCATCATGGTCGCGAAAAAGGACCGCGCCCAGGACGTGAAGAAAATCGTCGACTGGCTGCACGAACAGGGTCGCGAAGAGCGTCTGTTCCATCGCCGGGTATATCGCCCGTGGGGCAGTTACGAAGGCGTGGACGCCGGCTCGCGCTTCCAGGTCAAACGCATCGTGGTGAACCCCGGCGCCTCGTTGTCGCTGCAGATGCACCATCACCGCGCGGAGCACTGGATCGTGGTCAGCGGCACCGCGAGAGTGACGTGCGCCGAGCGCGAATTCCTGCTGTCGGAAAACGAATCCACCTACATCCCGATCGGCGCGACCCACCGCCTGGAGAATCCCGGCACGATCCCGTGTGAATTAATTGAAGTGCAATCAGGGAGTTATCTCGGCGAGGACGATATTGTGCGGTTTGAGGACAAGTACAATCGGGCGTAGGGCGGCGACGGGCCCGGCGGATCGGAATGCGCGAACTACGCAAACAGGCGAACAGGACAGGACGACATGCAAGATTGGAAATGGAAAACTGTGTGCGGTGCCGCATTAATCTTCGTGGCGCTTAGGTTGGCGGGATGATAAACTTTTCAAATCATTGGGTTAGATTGCTTTTGTAGAATCACTCCAAGGCTGCAGCCGAGGACACAGCATGTACGAATCGTTCTTCGGTTTCACGGAAGCGCCGTTCAGCCTGAATCCTGACCCGGGGTTCCTGTTTCTCGGCCGGAACCACAGCAAGGCACTGAGTATTCTCGAATTCGGGCTCGCCTCGGAATCCGGCATCACGGTGATCACGGGCGCCATCGGATCGGGCAAAACGACGCTCGTCCGGCACTTGCTGAACCATATGCCGGAAAACCGTACCGTTGGCCTGATCACGAATACGCACAAATCGTTTGGTGAACTGATTCACTGGATATCGATGGCCTTCGATCTCGACCACGAAGGCCGCGACAAGGTGTCGCTGTACAACCAGTTCGTGAAATACCTGATCGATGAGTACGCGCAGGGCAACCGCGTCGTACTGATCGTGGACGAAGCGCAGAACCTCGATGCGGAGACGATCGAGGAATTGCGCGTGATCTCGAACATCAACGCAGACAAGGATCTCGTATTACAACTTGTGCTGGTAGGCCAGCCGGAACTGAAAGAGACGCTGGCGAGCCCGGGACTCGTGCAGTTCGTGCAACGGGTTTCCGCGTATTACCATTTGACGCCGTTGAAGCTCGACGAGGCGAGAAAATACATCAAGCACCGGACAAAGGTGGCCGGTGTGCCGCGCAACCCGTTCCGCGACGAGGCGGTGGATTTGATTTACGCGTCGAGCGCCGGGGTCCCGCGATTAATCAACACGCTTTGTCATCTTGCGCTGACATACTGTTTCGCCGAGGGGCGCAAGACCGTGACGGTGGATATCATGCGCGAGATTTTGGCCGACCGGGAGGAGCATGGGTTGTTTGGGATTGGGTTGGAGCAGGTGGGGGAGTTGGAACATGACTTCAGGGAGGCGATTGAAGTTGTCAGGGAGCACCATATGGGCGGCACTGAGAGCGAACTATCGGTAGATCCCGCGGACGGCGTGCTCAACGTCGACTCCCTCCCAGATTAGTGCGCTATTGGTTCGGCAATTTAAGGAATGAATCGATCGGGAAACAAATATGAAGCAAGAAAATAGCTTGGCAAAAATGTTTAGACTAGTCGCTGTTCTGCTCGTTTGCGCTTGCGGTAGTAGCAGCGCTGCCGCTAAAGACGCCGATTATGTAATTCAGGCGAGCGACATCCTGCTTGTGTCGGTATGGAAAGAAGAAGATCTGCAAATTGAAGTTCTCGTTAGACCGGACGGTAAGTTTTCGTTTCCACTGGCCGGAGACATCGTTGCGAAGTCGAGAACAATTGAGGAAGTACGAAATGCGGTAGCTTCACGCATCGAGCAGTACATCCCTGAACCAGTTGTTACTGTGACACTACGCCAAAGCTTGGGGAATCGTATCTTCGTCATTGGCAAGGTAAATCGCCCGGGTGAGTTCCCGTTAACTCAGGACTTAGACGTAATGCAGGCCTTGGCGCTTGGCGGTGGGTTAGTTACTTTTGCGGACGCAAAAGCGATCAGTATTCTTCGGAGGCAAGACGGCGCGCAGATTACAATCCCATTCAATTATCGCGAGGTTGAATATGGGGAAAATCTCAACCAGAACATTCTTTTACAACCCGGTGACGTCGTCATAGTCCCATAAGTATTTTGACGACCGGTATCTTCGAATCATTTTGATATTGCAGAGAACACCCGTGATACACCGGCGAGAGGTATGGCTGTTCCTTGCAATATTCGGCATCGTTAGCCCAAAGGTATCGATGGCCGAATTAGCGGTTCGTCCGGAGGTCTCATCGCGCGCGATTGTCGACTCCAACCCGCGACTTCGGGCGAGCGATCCGCGCGATGTGGCTGCAACGATTAACCTCGCGAAATTCGAGGCGGAATTCTCCAAGCCTACATACAGCGTAGTCCTTGTGCCGCAGATTCGCGTGTCAAGATATACAAGCGAAACTGAACTAGATAGCGAGGATTATTTTGTTTCGCTTTCAGCTTCGAAAATATTGGAGCGCAACCAGTTTTCCGGCGAGTTCAGCTATCAGCGAGAAAACAGCATAACGACGGAACAAACAGATTCTGGGATTTTCAACGTCAATATACCGAGAACGCGTTATTCACTGGATGCGTCTTGGCTTCATACCTTGACCGAGCGCGCAAGCGTATCGGCATTCGGAAATGCGTTGGACGTGTCGTTCGAAGAAGATCCCAGGAGCACTTTTATCAACTATTCGCAATTTGGTGTTGGTAGTTCTTTCAGCTATGCACTGTCAGAAACTACGATCCTGAGAGCCACGTATTCATTCTCGAACTTTAAAACTCCTCAAACGAGTTCGGATACTCGCAGCCATTCTTATCGGATAGGTTTTGAACATCAGCTAGACGAGTCGGTGAATGTAGCTTTCAGTATTGGGCAGAACGTGAGTGAAATCGAATTCAAGTCTGCGCAGACTCAACTAGTTTCGTTGAATCCATTGCGATTTGCCACGATCGTTACCGATGAAAGTGAACGTTCGGCCGGTGAGATATTGGATTTGGCCGTTGAGAAGGAATTTGAAAGGGCATTGCTGAGGTTCGAGTGGGACAGGGTGTTTTCACCATCTAGCCAAGGTGCCCGTCAGCAAGAGGAGAACGTTGGCGGATTCGCACGCTACCGAATATCTCGATTTGTTGACGCAGAATTTAACGGGTCGTTTCGTCAACGAACGCAGGAAGGCACCGCGAACACCCGCCTACTAAATGACCTGGAAGTGCTCAAGTTCGGTATGCGGGTCCTCTATCGAATAACACCGGAATGGCGGGCGGAAGCCGGTTTCCGATATCGACGTCAGGAGCGAATTAATGCAGGAACGACTGCCGATTCAGAAATGCTGTTTATCGCGTTGCGCTTTCGCCCGCAACGCCTGGATATTCCTTACTAAGGCAAACAGCAACGGAAGGCATGCATTCATGTCAGCAGATCTGAAATTATAGAACCCTTAAAACTATTAGCAGACCCATTCAGTGGAAAATTGGACATGGAATTCGACGAAAGTGAAATAAAATTAGCAGACGTAGTAGCTGCCCTTAAGCGGCGCTCGAAACTGTTGATTGCTATTGCCGCGGTTGTCTTCTTTATCGGCGCTGCATTAGCGGTCTTGCTTCCCTCCATTTATCGCAGCGAAGCCGTCATCTTGATCGAGAAGCAGGAAATACCGACAGACCTGGTTCGATCGACAGTGACAAGTTTCGCCGACCAGCGAATTCAGGTAATCAGTCAACGTGTTATGAGTTCATCCAATTTGATGCGCATCATCGACGAATATGAACTCTATGTTGACGAAAAGTTACGCGAACCGCGCGAAGAAATACTTGACCGCATGCGTTCTGATATTTCGTTAGAGATGATCAGCGCCGACGTCGTCGATCCGAAAAGCGGAAGGCCAACGGAAACTAATATTGCGTTCAGCCTCTCTTTTGAGAATCCGAGTGCTCCGAAGTCGCAGCGAGTTGTAAACGAACTTGTAACGCTATTTCTCAACGAGAATATTCGATCGCGAGCAGACTCGGCTGCCGAGACGACAACCTTTCTAAATGACGAAGCCGAGGCTCTTAGGGCGCGTGTCGCTGAGCTGGAGAAGTTGATCGCGGACTTTAAGGACAAGCATGCAAACAGCCGGCCAGAATTAGAGGGGCTAACCCGAGACTTAATGAATCGAACTGAGCTGCATCTTTCAGAGGTAGAGCGCAGGATTCACGAAACAGTGCAGCAGAAAATATATCTTGAAGCCGAACTGGTGCAGCACGAACCGGTCCTGCCGGATGCTGGTCCCCGAGGTACAAGCGCACTTGAACAGTTAAGAACGGCTGAAGCCCAATTGTCCGCCGCCGAAGCTTCTTACGGCGAAGCGCACCCGGACGTGATTCGTTTACGGAAGCAGGCCGAGGCGCTTCGGCTGACGGTAGATCCGCTCGCTGCACGCGCTCTCTATACTGATCAACTCGCCAGCTTGCGAATGGAACACAATAGTCTGTTGGAACGGTACGACGATGATCACCCTGATACCGTAAAAATCGGCCGACAAATTGATAATCTACAACGTAAGCTTGACGGCCTTGGGCCGGACGTCGCTGAAACGCCAAACAATCCGGCTTACGTCGCGTTAGCGGCTCGTTTGGATGCTTCAGAAGCTCAATTGGACAGCCTAGAAATTAAGAGGAAAGAGCTAACCGAGAAACTTGACGGTTACTCTACCAGTCTGATGCTTATTCCGGATGCTGAAGCCGAATACCGGGCGCTTAGCCGTGATTATGAGAATGCCCTTGCCAAGTACCGAGAAATTTCGTCGAAACAGATGGAAGCCAAGCTATCGGAAAATTTAGAATCCGAGCGTAAAGGCGAAAAATTTACGTTGATAGAACCGCCCCTGTTACCGGAGCAACCCGCGAAACCCAACCGCCCAGCTATTTTGTTGATTGCATTTGTGCTTAGCATCATCAGTTCGCTCGGTATCGTGCGGGTGATCGAGATGATGGACGACAAGATCCGAGGACGTCGCGATATACAAGAGGTATTCTCGGCTCCTCCTCTCGCCTACATTCCAGTGATAGAACTAGATGGGCGCGCAGGGGGACTTGAACGGCATGGCTGGCGCCTCGTTGTAATTGCTGCAATTTTCGTGGCTGGCGTGGCCGCGATTCATTTCGCCATTATGCCAATCGATGTTTTTTGGTACACGCTATTGAGAAAGATCGGGGTATAGAAAGGCAATTATGGAAAAGATTAAGCAAGCACTAGATAGAGCCCGACAAGAAAAACTCGGTCATGCACCAGCATCCGAGGCCGAATCCGAATCCGACGATACGAGCGTGGCGACAGATGGGGATGTTCATTCGATTAGCTACAGTGAAACCCGTGTTTTTAGTGTGGACAAAGAGACTCTACGTGAAAACGGCCTAATTGTCGGTAGCGGTGAGCATCCTTCGGCGGAAACCGGCTACAAAATATTACGAACCCAGGTAGAGCAGCGATTATCTGCTCGTGGATGGAACGCATTCGCTATTACAAGCCCAGGTGCTGGTGTTGGTAAAACAACTACTGCAATTAATTTGTCAATGGCCTTGGCCCAAGAGATGCACAGAACAGTGCTGTTGGTAGATCTCGATTTTCGAAACCCGAGCGTGCACAAACGTTTAGGGATCGAAATTGAACACGGCCTAATTGACTATTTGATAAGCGATGTACCGCTGACGTCGATTCTAGTTAATCCGTGTATTGATAGGCTCGTAATTTTACCCGCAGGGAAGTCGGCGATTCCAAACTCATCCGAATTGCTCGCGTCGCCAAAGATGATTCAACTGGTGGAAGAGCTTAAATCAAGGTACCCGTCTCGGCTAATCGTTTTCGACCTTCCGCCACTACTTTGGTCTGACGACATGCTCGCATTTTCGCCGTTCGTCGATACGACATTACTTGTCGTTGCCGATGGTATGACGACAAGAGAAGAACTGCGGCGCGTGACGGAAATAATGGGTGAGGGTGAATTAATGGGCACGGTGCTGAATCGCTCAACCGAGATCCAACCGTCTTACTACTATAAATAGCCCGAAGTCACGAAACCGGCGTATTGCTTTCGATTTTTTTATGGGTGCAAATGCAAGATTTCATTTGTCACGCACGACACCTGGAGTTTTTGTTTCGGTCTTTCGCTGCTATGCGTAGATTTCTCGGGGACTTATGAATGCATGATCCGATCAGATTGATGCTAGTGGCCGGTGCTCGGCCGAATTTCATGAAGATTGCACCCATAGTCCGTGAGTGTGACCGGCGCGATCGGGAATTTAGCTATTCAATAATACACACTGGTCAGCATTACGATGCAAGCATGAGCGATGTGTTTTTTGAAGAGCTAGGAATTCCTGCTCCCGACCATCATTTGAATGTCGGTAGTGGTGATCACAGCGAACAGACGGCGAAAATAATGCAGTGCTTTGATCCAATCTGCCGCAAGGAAAAGCCCGATTGCGTTGTAGTGGTAGGTGATGTCAATTCCACCCTTGCATGCACTATTGTTGCTAAGAAACTGAACTTTCAGGTTGCGCATGTTGAGGCAGGGCTCAGAAGTGGCGATCGACGTATGCCCGAAGAGATAAATCGTTTGGTCACAGATGCAATTGCGGATTATTTCTTCGTTACCGAGCAGAGCGGAATGGAACATTTAGCAAGGGAAGGTCACTCCAAAGACAATGTCTTCTTTGTCGGGCATGTGATGATTGACAACTTGTTCTTCGAGCTAGAACGCTTGAAAAGCGCGCCAGTCGAAAATTCAGCGACGAAATTGGCCGAAGACCTCCGTTCGTATGGTGTAGTCACGCTACATAGGCCATCTAACGTGGACGATCGAGCGACTTTGAAAGGAATAATAGAAGCGCTCAACTGTTTGGCTGAGCGCATTGACCTGATTTTTTCGGTGCACCCTCGGACACGAAATAGAATTAAGGAATTCGAACTATCCCTCTCGAGTCGCATACATATGTTTGAACCCCTGAGCTACAGGTCGTTTCTACAAATTTGGAAGGGCGCGCAAATCGTACTGACCGATAGTGGCGGCTTGCAGGAAGAGACAACGGCCCTCGGAATCCCTTGCCTGACGCTTAGAGAAAACACCGAACGACCCGCGACCGTCGAAATGGGAAGCAACCGGTTGTGTGGCCCCAATCCCGACAATATTATTTCGGCTGCGTCTGAAGTATTGGCGCAGGTTGGTATGGACTGGCCGCGGCCCCCTCTTTGGGACGGACTTGCCAGCAAGAGAATTCTCGACGCGCTCGAAACGGTGATTCGTGCCGATAGCTAATGGAGGGTTCTCCGATCCGCCAATCGATCCGCGATAGATCAGGTCGATCGGAAACTTAATTATCCAAGTATATGATTAGAACGGATTGTGATGTCTTAACTGGCAGCGTTAAGCGAGGGCGCAACAGAGGCGTTGTTGTCGCATCACGTTTATCGTCGAATTGGCGCAAATAAACACTAAGGCTCCCGCGCGAGAAGCGCATAGGCTGGCAAAGATCGCCCATATAAAATTTTTGAGAGCGGTATTTCTCCGAAACCCCAAAACGGGCGAAAAGTAAGAAGCTCGACCAACTAATGCCGGCCATCGATTCAATAGGAGCGAACATGACATTTGCACTGGTCCGATGGTGTCGCAAGCTTGCAGCTAGCTCGCTTCGTGGCGAGCTGCGAGTACGTCGATGCACGATCCGGCTGTTCCTGCTTGAGATACTTGAACGAATGTTCCATCTGATTCTCATCGCCGGACGGTGCAGTCCTTTCGACGTTCGCAACACTTCACCTGGCCAAATTTGCATGGTCTTTTTTAAGACCCTACGGTAACGTCAGCTTACATGGATGATCCCGTAGCTAGATCGGCTCTTAAAATCGGCTCCACATTCTTAGGGTGTCCGAGGTGCGTCAATCGGCCTCCGGTTCGACTCGCGTATCGTTGTTCCACTTCTTGGTCGGGTGGAAACTTATCAACGAATTGCCGTATAGGGCGTGCGAATCCGTGAGTTCGATCGGTTCTCGTGCGATTGCGGGTTTGTTCTATGGCAGTGCCGGACTACTCGTACAGGCGCTGTTGCAGATAGCGACATTGGTCGTTCTTGCAAGATTATTGTCACCTGCAGACTTTGGCATTGTTGGTGCCGCCCTGGTGGTAGCGAAACTGGCCACCGTGTTTTCGCAGTTTGGTGTCGCTCCGGCCGTAGTTCAACGGGAAACACTAACAAAAAATCATATCTGTGCGGCTTTTGCTGTTTCTGCAGGTTTGGGTGCGATCTTCACGGTGGGGGTAGTTTCCAGTAGCCAGCACATCGCAAGCTTCTTTCGTATTGAAGGACTCGATGCAGTACTACGTTGGTATGCCTGCATGTTTTTGCTTCGCGGACTTTCCGTAATTGCTGAGGCTCTACTACAGAGGGACCTAAAGTTTAAAGAACTGATGATGTCCGAAATCGCGAGTTATGCTTTCGGCTATGGTTTATTCGGTATTTACTTAGCGGCCAACGGTTACGGTTATTGGGCCCTGGTTTGGGCACACCTTATGCAGGCACTCATAAAGACAGTCGTACTGATCGGTTTGCGTCCCCATCCCCGTAGCTTCTTAATAGATATTCGCGCTCTAAGGGATTTACTGCGCTTTGGGGCCGGACAGACGCTGTCGCGAATCGCAAACTATGCGGCTAACGAGGGGGACAAGGCTGTCGTCGCAAAGGTGCTGGGGGCAGAAGCATTAGGTGAGTACGGCCGAGCAAATCAACTTGTGATAATGCCTGTAACGCTATTTGGCGGTGTCGTGGATACTGTTTTATTCCCTACACTGGCGCGAATTCAGAGTGACGGAGAACGATTGCGATTGAATTTTCGCCGCGGCGTAACTCTGATCACGCTTATCAACTTTCCGTTCGGCTGCGTACTCGTTGTCATTGCTGAACCACTAGTTTCCCTTGTCCTCGGTCCAAAATGGGCGGGTGTAGCGCCGATAATTCAGGTTCTTGCCGTTTCTCTGGTGTTTCGCGGCGCCGCAAAGGTTAGTGACTCACTAGCTAAATCAAAGGGAGCAGTTTATTGGCGCGCAACCATTCAGTGGACGTATGCGCTGATCGTTTGTGTAGGGGCGTATTTCGCCTCGCCTTACGGTGTCGTGGGGGTGGCCATCGCAGTTGTTCTTGCCGGGCTACTTCAAGCAATGCTGATGATCGCTCTAGGGGTACATTTAACTGCAATCGCGTGCGGGCAGATAGCCGGCGCGCTTGTCCCCGGGATTGTAGTTGGATGCCTAGCTGGAGTCTGTGCCAACATTGCTCACGGAGTGTTTCTCCGGCTCCAGTTCTCGCCCGCACTGGACGTGATTTTGACCGTCGGTTCATCAGCGGTTATCTACCTGCTAGTCGTCACATTCCGACGCGGCAAGATGATAGGAAGAGACGGGGCGTGGATTGGCGAGCTACTTCTGCGCACAATCGCAAATCGCCGCAGGTTAAAATAAATCTGCTTAGCGGAAGTTTCAAAGCGACTTCTTGGTGTCAGTTTTCTCGATATGGTCCAGGAATATTTCGGAGATATTTTTTCTGATTGCATGGACAGGGTGGACGCCCGGAGTATGCAACTTAATCGAAAGGGCAGGCCTGGCCGGTGATAACAAGCCGGGGGGTACAGAGTCGGCTAGCTTACGAATATAAGAACGTCAGAGTAAGAGTATTCGCGGGTATCTGATGCGAGTAGAACTTATCTCATACTAATAGCCTAATTCGTAGTTCAGCAGGCCAAAACGAATGAACGTATCAATGAAAGCAATGAGTGAACTAGATGGGCTATTAAGTGAGGTAGATGCCTCTCGACCGGATTGTCCGCTTCGACGCGTTAGTACGCACTTCTTAGTACGCACTTCGGAGCTACTATTGCAAACCATTTACGACTCAGGGCTTGGAGGTAACCAGGTGATTGATTGCTTAGGAAGGGCCGAGTAAACCGATGTGTCCCGGATCCTTCAAGATTCTCGGTGTTGAACTGCGGTTTGAATCCGACCTACCGCGCGGTTGTGTAGTTAGGTTTGATGTGCGGCTCATTGAATTTTTATCGTGACCGATATGGTTAAGCCATTTCGCCCTGTCTTTATATGTGGTTGTGAACGCAGCGGTACAACCCTTTTGGGATCCCTGCTTGGTGCTAGCTCGAAGGCTATTGTTACACCGGAATCTCAATTTCTAACCGAATTGCAGCGCATGTACGACCCGGCCGATCTAAGGAAGTTCACGGACGCTCTTTGCAGAAACTGGCGTCTCGGAATCTGGCAGATAAATACCTTCAGGGGTCGCCTCGACGACGCAGTCCTGGGTAGAGGTCCAGTTAGCTATCGGGAGATAATTGAAACCATAATCAGATTATATGCGGACGATAGGGGCAAGTCAGATTCGCGGATATGGATTGACCATACTCCGAGGCATATTTTCCGTCTTGAAAGGATTCTGGAGTTATTTCCAGAAGCGAAAGTACTAAATTTGGTGAGGGACGGGCGTGCGGTCGCGGCGTCCGTACTACCACTGGATTGGGGGCCAAACTCCTGTCGAAGTGCCGCGATGTGGTGGTCAAGGAGCGTAGGTGCGGGAGCACTCGCCGAAGTCGCATACGGGCCAGGCACGATCCTGACGGTGCGCTTCGAGGATTTAGTCAGGGAACCTGATTCTACTTTGAGCGCAATCTGTCAATTCTCGGGAATTGAATACACGTCCCAAGTTCGCTCCGGCGGTGCGTTTGTGATCCCCAAGTATACTAAAGGTCAGCACGAGAGGGTTAACAAAGATTTGGATCCAAGTAGGTTGGACGCTTGGCGGGAGAAGCTCTCAAAAAGAGATGTGGAGATATTCGAGTACTACAGCGGAGACCTGTTGTCTTACCTTGGATATCGGTTAGAGACTAGCTTCAGTCCAGCACCTCCTGGATATTTGGAAACTCGATGGATAACGGTCCGCGAGGTAGCTGTTGGACTATTGAATTACTTTCGCGCCCGTCTCCGGATCATTCCGGTCCGCATTCGCACTCTTCGTGAGCGATTTCGGAGCACCTCTTGAGAAATAGTTACACAACGAAACGTCTTGATCGCTGGTTCTTTATTCCGGCCTTTGCCCTCTACATGTTCGTCGTCCAATTCGGAAATTTCTTTCGATTGTCAGATGCGGAGGTCGTGCCAGGTTTATCGACCGGGATCGGGTTCTTGATAATCGGTTTCGGTATTATTCGAATGGTCGAAGCGGTCTCGACGAATGCGGTTTTTCAGGCACTCGTGTTTCTCATCGCTTGGCTGGGATTGGCAAGTATGTTCTCCGAGACCGGTGTTGCAGCAGCCTATCGCCTACTCGGTAACTTTACCGGTTATGTAATGATCGCGGCGATCGCATCAAGGACGACCATCTCTGCTTCCCAATTTCGCTTTATTTGGATCGCTGCATCAGCTGGAATGGCGCTTTCTGCGTTTCTTACCGTCGTAGACTATGTCGGTATATACAACGTTCCCAGAAACAACGACGTTGTTATTACTAGCGAAGTCGGTTCGAGGTTGGTCGAGCAGGCAACGGGGTTTTTTCCGCGACGCTCAGCGATGGCGGCTGTTTTTTCCACAGTAATCGCGGGAAGTATTCTGATAGGTATTCTCGAAAGGCGCATAATTATTAAAGGGTTGTTTTGGATATTCGGTTCCGCCGGAACATTGTGCGTTTTGTTGACGCACAATCGCTCAGGGGTCCTTGCAGCGCTAATCGCGCTGGCTATTTACGCTTTCGCGCTAATGCCCGGCGGACTCATTCCGCGTCTAAAGATTGGTCTCGCAGGAGCCGTGGCGGCGACTCTTATAATTGCGGTAATGTGGAATTATTTCCCGGAGCATCTCGAAGTCTATCAGTCGAAGCTTGGTCACTTAATACCCGGATCAGAACAAAGCACTCCAAAGAACGTGGCTAAAAGCGATTTCGGCCGTGTAAGGCTATTTCTGGCTGCGGTTGATGGGCTTGCGGAAAACCCTGTTGGTAACGGATTTGGCAGCGTGAAATTAACGGGATATGGGTATAAGGGTTCGCACAACATAATTACAGCATTTATCTGGGCTGCTGGCGTAATGTTCCTTTTATGGCTCCCGTTATTCCTGTGGTTTGTGTACCGTGCGATGCGGCGAATTGGCGTTGGCTCAGCCGATCCTGAATTCGTACCCTATATCGAGGCCACAAAATGCGGTCTGATTGCGTTCGTGTTGAATAATATGGTGCACGAAAGCTGGGGTACTGGCGCGGCTTGGATCTTGTTCGGGTTGTTGCTGTGTATGACCCGGGTTGCAGACAATACAAAACGCTATCGGTAAAGTGAAAGTCACCTGACTACATAAGTATTCGGGCGTCGTAGGAATCAGGTCGGTCGCCCGTAAGAAACGGTTAAAAATTGAACATGCGCCTCCCGATCCTTTCTCGGCGGCGATGCCCGATAACGTGCGCGCAAGTTTAGTGGGCCACAGCGTGCCGCAGTAGAACCCATAGGACTCGCACAAATGGAATACGTATGAAATCAATCGCAGTATTTCCTAACTACCATGTGTATAAACATTCAGAACGGGATTCTCAGTTTTATCAGAAGCGTAATGAACTTGCCTTTTACACGGAGCTCGCAGATGGTTACTCAAGCGTCAAGGCGGTCGCATTCTGGAAAAAGTACGGGGCAGACGGCGCTTTTGATGCGGCTGAACTAGACCATGTGGAGCTTGTTTCTTTAGGTCATTGGCTCTACGAAATGTCAGATGCGCGAAAGGTGATCGCATATGCAGGTGCGCTATTTCAGATAGTTCAAGCTGTAATTAGCAGTGATCGAATCTACCTTTACTTGCCGGGTAGCAACAGCGTGATTGCGGGATTGGCGGCTGTGCTGCTTCGTCGGAGTTTTGCTGCGTACGTGAGAAATGGTTTGGACCGGCAGCCAAGAATATTGCGCGCTTGTTACCGGATTATATTGAGGCGGGCCGAATTCGTCGTGTGTACGGGAAGAGCGATCGAATTGGCGGTGTCCAAATTCAACCAGTCAACCTACCACGTCTCACCGATGATCCCGTTTGCTATGACAGATGCGTGCGACCCCTTGATGCTGAAGGAGCGCGCGGGCGTAAGGCTTCTGTATGTCGGGACGCTGAACCAGACCAAAGGTATCTTTGATTTAATTGAAATTGTGAAAAACTTGCACGAGCTTGGCATCGAATTCGAATTGAAGATTGTCGGTAACGCTCATGAGAAAGTTCGCAGAGATCTCCAGGAGAGTATTGAGCGACACGATTTGAAAGCCCGGATTACGATTATCGATTTCATATCGCAACCGGAGAAGCTAAAGAAGCTCTACTCCGACTCTCATATATTTTTATACCCGTCCGTTCATAATGAGGGGTTTCCGAGAGTCCTTTACGAAGCGATGCTCTTCGGCTGCCTAATTGTAACTTATCGCCTCGATAGCTACTCCGGATTTCTGGTTGATCAAGTAAATTGTTTTATGGTTGAGCCGGGGGCTTCTGGCGATGCTGCCAACGCGATAAAAGAGGCGGTTGGAAATCCTGATCTTTACTTCGCTGTAGCCAAAAAGGGGAATAAGGACGCGGTCAACTACCTTTCTGATGTGGCTGGAGCGCGCCACGGTCATCAAGTTATAGAGTATTTTTACGACGCCTCTGAGTGCCGGCAACACAATGGATAAGCGTTCCAATCTGGCGATTAAACTGGATGCTCTTCAGCGGCTAATAATGATCAACTGCCTATCTGGGTTCCTGCCGATATACGTAGTCACGGAGTATCCGAAATCCGGAGGGACATGGGTGGGGCAAATGGTTTCCGAAATCTTACGCGTGCCTTTCCCTCGAAACAAAAGACCGGATTTTCAGTCGTGTTTATTGCATACCCATCTTTTGTACATGCGTACAATCAAAAACGTGCTTGTAGTATTCCGGGACGGCCGTGACGTTATGGTTTCGCAGTATTTTCACATGCTGTTTGAGAATGAGAAAAGTTCGCCCATTCTAGTGAAGAAGACACGCGGCGACCTTTCGTTCAAGGATTATCACGACGTAGAACATAATTTGCCGACGTTTATTGATTATATTTTCGATAAAGAATCGAGCTCTGTTAGTCCTTACCACTTCACTTGGACTCAGTTCGTCAACAGTTGGCGGGGCAAGGATGTTGCGACAGTAAAGTACGAGGATATGGTCGCCGAACCAACTTATTCGCTTCGCACCATTTTGCGCCAAATGGGGCGTGACGGTCCCGATGAGTCTTATTTGGATTCGGTGGCGAAAAAATATTCTTTTGAGAACCAGGCGATGCGTAAACCAGGAGAGGAAAACCGAATGAGTTTTCTTAGAAAGGGGCGGCCAGGGGACTGGATGGAGAAGTTTAATCGGAAATCGGCGCTTTTGTTCGATGAGTATGCAGGTTCTGAATTGATCGAGCTAGGCTATGCTGTTAATAGAAGTTGGGTTAATTCGGTCGAGTAAATGCGGAGAGCACATCGTTTTATTTAAGGATTCTGAATCGTGTTGTTTCCCAAAGGCCGCCCAGTTGTGGTATCGAGTCATCAGAGGTCAGGCACTCATCTATTGATCGATTTGCTCCGACGACAGTTTGCTGAACTGTCAGCGTGGAAATTACCCTTCAATAACAATTCTCGGTTGTATTACACATATGGTCAGTTAATACGTGATGAATGGAGTTCAAAGAAAGTAAGAGGTACTCAGTATCCGATAGTTAAGATCCACGATGACATCCAGTGTGTCTTATCAGGAGTAAATGATGAGTACCCGAAATCAGCAAAAGAGGTGGCGCGTTGGCTGAACGACACGGGATTGCTGTTTCTTCACGTTGTTCGGGACGGTAGGGATGTCTTTCCCTCGTTTCATCGCATGCGTAAAGGTACTCATAGTGATGCGGACTGCTCGCTTTCTGAATTTATCCGTCAAAGGGATATGGATATGTCACGCGTACGAGTTTGGGCGACTAAAGTGCGTTCTGCGCTCGAAGACCCTAATGTTCACGTTATCAAATACGAAGATATCGTTTCACGCACCGAGTACGTAGTAGAGAATTTGGCTGAGAAGTTAGATATGGAACCGCGGCGTGTTACGCCTTTGCTTCCTCCCAGGGTTCAGTCAGCGTGGCAAGGCCGATTTGCGAGGGTTTTTCAGATTCGGCCCAGTAATACAAACATACTGGGCGACACTTCTGCACCTTTAGAGAAATGGGCGGAAGTGACGTCTCCCCGCGATTTGGAGTTCTTCAACAAGGAATCGGGCAGTTTGCTTGATGACCTTGGATATACGTAGCCATCGCGATCGCCTGTGAAATACGCAAACAAATTCAAGCACTCGGAATACCCGCCTCGTCAAAAATCATGCGAGGATCATGGCATCGCTGGGTTGACGTGACGAAGCGGCGGTTTGCAATTAAGCAAGCGATGTTTGCAGGCACCGCGCAAGGGGCGGTGCCGCGCCCATACGGTTATGCAATTCACTATTATCAACATCAACAGACTCTGACCGCGCAATCTGGCTGCGTACTAAGCACTCGATCAATGTTATCTAAGTGTTTCGGCGCTTTCTGGCGCTCGAAAGTATCAACGATTACCTTCGTATTGAGCGTTAGTTTGCTCCTGGGGAGTATCGGCGCGCATGCAACTGTAGATCTCGTGCGGCAAGGTCAAGCGATGGGCGTAATTGTGGTCGCGCCCAATTCTCCGGACTCGGTAACATTTGCGGCCCGTGAACTTCAGTCTCATGTCAGCGCGATATCAGGTGCGACGCTGCCAATTTATTCTGAGGAAGATCTGCCTCAAGGTGCTAATGTCAAGATCGTTGTCGCGCTTGGGGACTCACGTTTCGCTCGAAGTAGCGGGGTTGTTAAAACGGGCTTGAAGGACGATGGTTTTCGCATCAAAGAGGCAAACGATGCGATGGTGATCATCGGCAATGATTACGCAGGCGCCCCGTTGGGCGATCGTAATGGGCAAACTAAATGGACATATAACGAGTCCTTAAAGCTTAATGCTCATGGAGAAACGGGAACCCTTTATGGTGTTTACAGGTTTTTGAATGAGCTTGGCGTCCGTTGGTTCATGCCGGGCTCTATTGGCACGGTTATACCGCGCAGCGTGAACATTACTTACGACGGGAAGTCAATTGAGGATTGGCCGCATTTTAGTTACCGAAGGCTTAGCGGCTTCTCGTTTAACGAGGATCCCGAAGCCGCAATTTGGTACCGGCGCGTAGGATTTGGGAGCAAAAACTACATTAATCTTAATCATAGTTTCACGAATTGGGCGAAACGTTTTGGGGATACGAACCGGGAGTTCTTTGCGAAAATAGACGGGAAGAATCACATTGACATAGTGTCAGACGAAAGACGAGTAATTCTTAATTACACCGAACCAGGGGTGTTCGATCAGGTCATTCGTGACGTAGATACTTACTTCAAAAATCACTCGGAAGAAAAACTGTTCCCTATAGTTCCTAACGATTCCCATGTGTTGCACGACACCAGCGCGGCGACAATGTCGTTTATAGATCCAGAAAAAAAATACTCCCCGGGTTGGCTTTCTAATCTCGTTTGGACATTTGTAAATAACGTAGCGCTACGTACGCATCAGAAGTTCCCGGGAAAGCTTGTAGGTAGTTTGGCTTATTCATATCAGTTTGAAGCACCGACGACGATCGAAAATTTTTCGCCGAATGTCGTGATTATGCATTGTCGACGAAGAAACGCCTTTTGGGACATAAAATATAGGGAATATGTTCGGAGAAACCTGGAAGCGTTCACA
Source organism: uncultured Gammaproteobacteria bacterium (assembly GCA_963976285.1). Taxonomy (GTDB): domain Bacteria; phylum Pseudomonadota; class Gammaproteobacteria; genus UBA11873. Next base: position 824 of record CAXBJY010000070.1, on the reverse strand, counting down.
CGGCTTGGGCCGGCGAAGCAATACATATGGGAATACTACAATTTACGTTCACGAGGTGAGAACTTCCAGTTCATCCCGTTTGTGATGCCGCATATCATTGCGGATGATATTCGTTCGCTGAAGAACGTTTCGTCAGGCGAATTTATACAGGCGCGACAATCCAATCGCTCGATGAAACTCGTTAATCCAGGCTATTTTCATTTAAACCTCTTCGTCACTGCGCAAGCGCTGTGGGATCCTGATCTAGATATTGAAGGGCTGTTGAGCGATTACTACGACACATACTACGGCCCTGCGGCCTCGGACATGCGTCGCTTCTGGGGGCGCCTTGAGGAAGTCTGGGTTACACAAAACCGGGAACACGATAGCATTAAACCCATGTCGCCTAGGCGTCGCGCGAAGCTAAGGCAGAGGGAATGGCATTACTACTGGAGCAGTGTCTATACCGTGGAGGTAGTAGATGAATTACTGGGGTATTTGGACGACGCATTAGTGCGGGCAAAGCCTAGTCGGGAGTATTCTGAGCGGGTAAGGTTTATGCGCTCGCAATTTGATCCGATGCGATCGATGGCGCGTAGATTTGCCCATTGAGCTTTCCGTACGGTTACGCGACCGAATTTCGGGCAGTATAGGACACGTTAACTAAGTATAAGCTCGCGGCCCGTAGTGCTTGTGAGAGACGCAAGAACTGGGCCGACGCCGGTAGATGGGCGAGCCTCTAAGGTGCTATGGAGGATGCCGACCTAATTCGCAAGTAGGCCGCGAAAATGAGGGTGTCCTGATTTCTGTGTGTGAGCCAGTTAGTGATTTCACACAGTTAATGT
>CAXBJY010000069.1:0-33085 GCA_963976285.1 uncultured Gammaproteobacteria bacterium | reverse complement strand
AAATGTGTAACCTATGTCATCGGAATATGTCGTTACCTATGTGTCAGGAAGGACAAATGCCCCACTTGTGGGGCATTTTAGATTTGATGTGCTCAGACGCTCGAAGAGAACCTCTCGTTCGACAATCTTCCGGAGGAAGATTGGACGACCGCAGGTCGCCCCGCAGGGGTGAGAAAAGCGGGGAAATATGGGGACAGACCACATTTGAATCTGGATCACTATTGACTTTGGAATGGGTCAAAACAACGCCTATCAAAACGTTTTCGTCTTTTCTCGTTTGGCACGTCGACCCGGTCGGCCAGGGACGACCCGCCGATTGAGCATCGTTTCTATTTCTTGTGCAAACCTCTGGTTGCCAAGGACGTAGCCGCCATTCGTTGCTGTTCGGATTTCGTCCAACTGCGTTCGTCTGAGTGCGTCGGCGAACAGTTGCCGATAGGCTGTTGCGCGCGCCGAGTCCGTCCCCCCAAGCGCCAACCAATCTTGATGCGGCTGCAACAACCTCGAATGAAGCCCCATCGCATTGGTCCGGTAGCTGGACCAGCGATACTCCGCAGGATCGTTGACCATGCCAGCTCGTACAGGGTTTAGCTCGATGTATCGCGAGCAGGTCAGCACGTAGTTGCCGGATTGCGCCAAACACGACCGGTATCGACCTTCCCGCAGTGTCCCGGTGCGCTGATAGCTCCGGTTGACGTACTGAACGTAGCGCTGACCAAGATGTTTCATCAAGCCTGCCGGCCCATCACAGGTTTCGGGTGTCAGCAACAGGTGGACATGATTTGTCTTGAGCACGTAGGCGTGTATCGCACACCGCCAGCGTACGCTCTGCTCCAGCAGCGTATCGAGATAAACGCAGTAATCGCTTTCAGCGTAAAAACATGCCGAGCGGTTGTTACCGCGCTGGATGATGTGCTAGGGGATCCCGGCAATCGCGAGGCGAGCACGTCGTGGCATTGTGAACCTCCTTGTTCACTGACAGATGCCCATTGAGATTACCAAGACTATCCGGTATGTGCACCGCTGGGTTAAACGTGGTCTGTCCCCTATTTCCCTATTTCCGATTGTTTTTGTGAATCGACGGAGGCGAAATAGGAATTGGACTCGCTCGCCGTTCCATCCAATAATGGCTCTGCTCCGTCAAGAGGTCTGATGATCAATTGAAAAAACAGGATGTTACGATAAAACTACCCGATGGTGAAATGGGCGCCTATGTGACGATACCGGACGGCCCCCCTACGGGCGCCGTAATCGCCATCCAGGAGATCTGGGGACTTAACGATACGATGCGCCATCACGCCGAAGAATACGCGAACGCAGGCTACATATGCCTCGTTCCGGACTTGTTCTGGCGCCAGGAACCGGGCGTCGAACTCTCGGACAGAAACGCGGCGGATGCGGAGAAGGCCTTCGATCTCTATTTCGAGTTCGACTATGACCTTGCGGTTCGGGACATGTGGGACACGCGAAATTTCCTTGCGGGCTTGCCGCAATGCAACGGGAAGATTGGCGCAGTGGGATTCTGCCTTGGAGGCAAGCTGTGTTATCTGATGTGCTGCCGGACTGACATTGACTGCGCGGTCGCATACTACGGTTCTTACATAGAGCACAGCATTCGGGAGGCTAAGAACCTCCACCGCCCGCTGCTGTTCCACATGGCCCTGAAGGACCGGTGGGTGCAGCCCGAGATAATTGCTTTTCTGCAGCGGCGCCTGGGGCCCAGCCCGTTCGTCGAGATTCACGAATATTCGGACGCTGACCACGCGTTCGCTCGAAAAGGCGGGTTGCCTTATCGAGAAGACGATGCTCGATTGGCGCACGCGCGGAGTACCGAGTTTTTCGACCGATATCTGAAATAACGACACATTCGATTTTTTCGGCGACAACACCGGGAATACAGTCCAAGACTTGGAGGATCCGCGAAAATGAAGATTAATCGAACATTCGAGGTCTCTAGGGCACCTGACCAGGTCTGGGATCTCTTTAAGGACGTCCCTCGCGTAGCCGCCTGCATTCCCAGTACGAGCATCACCGAGGAGTGCGGTGACGGGAAGTACAAGGGGCGCGTTGAAGTTAAGCTCGGACCGATCACGGCCGCCTTCGAAGGAGACGCGACCCATACATCCGATCCCGAGACGATGATCGGCACGATCTCGGGAACCGGCAAGGACCGCGCGGCAGGCAGTCGGGCCAAATTTAGTACCCAGTACGCGTTGTCGGCGATCGAAGCGCGCACGAGAGTCGATGTCGAATCGGACGTGATGCTATCCGGTGCTGCGGCCCAATTCGGCCGAATAGGCCTTATCGAGGAAGTTACGACTCGCATGCTAGAGCAATTCGTCGTCAACCTCGAGGCGGAGCTGGGCGGCTCGCAGGCCGCCGGCGCGGAGGCAAGCACGGATAAGGACCAGGTCGAGATGGGGTCGATCCTCTGCTCGAGTTTCGTGCGATGGCTACGCGCATTGCTCATGCGTCCGTTTGCGCGTAGCGCGCACAAGGACAAACCATGACTGCCTTCGTCGGCACGCCGGTGCCAGGCAAGAACAATCTTGCCTTGGTGCGCGGCGCGGGAACCTTCACGAGCGACGTGTATCTCGATCGCATGGCACACGCTGCAATCGTGCGCAGTCCGATCGCCGCAGGACGAATTTTATCGATCGACACCGAAGATGCGTGTTCGATCGAGGGTGTACTGGCTATCGTGACCGGTAAGGACCTCAGTAGCAAGATGAAGCCGCTCCCAATCCTGGGCTTTGGAGAGGGCGCGACGCTTCCTCCGTTTGAGCTCTATCCGCTCGCGACGGAACGGGTTCGGTTCGCCGGCGAGCCCGTCGCAGCGGTCATTGCTGAGGATCCTTACGCCGCGAAACGTGCAGCCATGCTAATCGACGTGGATTATGAAGAAACCGACCCGATAGTGGATACACTTACAGCGCTTTCGGATCAGTCGCCGCTCGTCGAATCTGCCTGGGACAATAACATCGCATTTCAGTGGCGAATGACAGTCGGCGACGTGGACACCGCGTTTGGGGCAGCGGCTCACATGCTGAGCGGTCAACTGAATCATCATCGATACACCGGCGCCGCGATGGAGCCCCGCGCCTATGTCGCGGACTACGATCCGGCCCGAGAGTCGCTCACATTCTGGGCATCGACCCAGAATCCCCATCCGCTGAGAACGCTGCTTGCGACGAGCCTAGACCTACCGGAGCACAGCGTGCGTGTAATCCAGCCGAACGTCGGTGGCGCTTTCGGTCTCAAGATCCCGTTCTTCCAGGAGGAGCCACTGATAGCATTTCTGTCGATGCAGATCGGCCGGCCCGTTCGGTGGGTCGCGGAGCGTCGCGAAGACCTGTTGGCAGGCGGTCACGCCCGAGAGGGGCGTTTCGAGTGGACTGCTTCGTGCGAATCCGACGGGCGCGTAACGGGGCTCAGGGTTCGCTATGTCGCGGATGTCGGAGCGCCGGCTGCGCTGGCGGGCTGGGGGATGTCCTACGTCACCGGTTTTTGTATTCCCACGGTTTATAAGATCGAGTCGACGGATGTAGAAGTTGTCGCGGTTGCAACGAACAAATGCCCTTGGAACGCATATCGCGGATTCGGGAAAGAGTCCGCGTCCTGGCTCATGGATCGCATTATGGATGCAGTGGCCAGGGAAACCGGGGTCGACCGCGCGGACGTGCGTCTTCGCAATTACATTCCACCGGAAGCGTTTCCCTATCCGCAGAACGGAGGCGGGGTGATCGACAGCGGTAACTACCCACAGTCAATGAGGAGCGTACTTGAACTTGTCGATTACGACGACTTTCCAAAGCGCCAATTGGAGGCGCGAAAAGAGGGACGATACATCGGCATCGGACTGGGCCAGGAGCTGACGCCGGAAGGCTGCAGTATCGCGGGCTCCCCGGCGTTCAATGGTTGGGACGGGGCTACCGTGCGCATCGGCCCGAGGGGTGACGTTACTGTGCTTTCTGGCGTGACGTCGGCGGGCACGGGCAATGAAACAGCGCTCGCTCAGATTGCCGCGGATCTCCTCGGTGCTGATCTGGCCAATGTCCGTGTAATTCAGGGTGACACTGACGCGTGTCCGTACGGCCTGGGCAACTTCGCTTCCCGGGCCGTCATCATGGGCGGCGCAGCCGTACGGCTGGCAGCGAGTGAGCTTCGGGATAAGCTCTTACATGTCGCAGCAAACCTCCTTGAGGTCAGTCCCGATGATCTGGAAACCGAGCCCGGAAAGATCGTACTGAAAGGTGCCCCGTTTCGCTCCGTTCCCATAAAGCAGGTCGTGGACGAAATCTACGGGAATTGCTTTAGCGCCGCCGCGTGCGGGATCGAACCGGGACTGGAAGCGACGCGATATTTCCGCCACGAGAACGTCTATCATCAGCCTGAAGTTCAGGGTCGCTACAGCGCCTACCCTTCGTGGTCGAACATGTCGGTCGCCTGCATTGTCGAGGTCGACGTCGATACCGGATTTGTGCAGGTGCTGCGCTTTTGCGGCGTACACGATTCCGGGGTGATCGTGAACCCGCAAACGGCGACAGGGAATGTTCATGGCGGCATCGTCCAGGGCATGGGCGGCGCACTCTGTGAGCAGCTTGTGTACGACGACTACGGACAACTCCTGACGACGACGTTCATGGATTACACGCTGCCGACTGCGACCGAGGTACCCCGTATAGAGCTTTCCCATCAAGAGACGCGTTCACCGTTTTCCCCGCTCGGTGCCAAGGGCGTCGGGGAAACCGGCGTCACTGGAATCCTGGGCGCGTTGTGCGGAGCCGTTGAGGACGCTCTCAGTGAGTTCGACGTCCGCATCGACAGCCTGCCGCTCACGCCGCACCATGTGTGGACCCACATTAAGCAGGGAACGGAGGTCGCGAAGTGATCTCTGCGGAGTTCCGTTTCGAGACGCCTAAGACCGTGGCGGAAGCGTTGGCCGTGCTCGAAGCTCATGCCGGTGAGTGCAAGGTTCTGGCAGGCGGGATGACACTGCTTCCGATGATGACGCTGAACCTCCTCCAACCGAGTGTCCTCGTCAGTCTCAATCACATCCCGGAACTAAGCGGCATCGAAGAGTCGGAGGACGTCGTTCGGCTCGGCGCTATGCTGCGGCACGAGGCAGTCCACGACTCTTCAGTGGTGCGCGTCCGCGCCCCTCTGGTTTCACTGGCTGCCGGGTCCATAGGTGACGTGCAGGTGCGCAACCGGGGAACGATCGGAGGCAGCCTTGCCCACGCCGAACCGGCCGCGGACTATCCCTGCGCGACTGCGACGCTGGAGGCGCGGTTTCGGCTCGACTCCCAAAGTCAGCATCGCTGGTTGAGCGCCGGCGAATTCTTCGTAGATGTCATGACCACGGCACTGGCGCCGGACGAGCTCTTAACCCAGGTCGAAATACCGGTATCGTCGCCCGGCGCGGGTTGTGCCCATATGCGACTGCGGCGCGTCGAGGGCGCGTTTCCCATTGTCGTGGCTTCGTCAATCGTGGAGCCGGGCTACCGCCGTGCGCGTCTCGGTCTCGGCGGCGTCGGCGCGCGCCCGATCGTTCTTGACGTTACTGATGAGTTGCGCGACGGTCTGGCACCCGCGGCACTTGCGAAGATCGGCGACAGGGCTCACGCGGCGGCGGATGGAGCCCTCGATGATCTGAACGCCAGCAGCACCTACCGCCGCGAGATGGCGCGCGTGTATAGCCAGCGTGCGGTGCGCGCAGCCGTTTCAAATATGCACACAAACTCCGGCGAGGTACCGAAATGAAGCAACAAGTCGGACCGAAGGTCAATGGAGTTGCGCGTCAGATCCTGGTCGATACGCGAGCGAAGCTCGCGGAGGTGCTGCGCGACGAATTGCGTCTGACGGGCACGCATATTGGCTGCGGGACGGGGAGTTGCGGCGCCTGCACGGTGTTGCTGGACGGGAAAACCGTCAAGTCTTGTTGTGTTTTGGCAGCCGACGTGGATGGTTGCGAAATAATGACGGTAGAGAGTCTCGCAGAGCCAGGTGAACTGCATCCCATCCAGTTGTCCTTCGCAGAGCATCATGGTCTGCAGTGCGGCTTCTGCACGCCGGGAATGATCCTTTCGGCCTTCCAACTCCTCAGCGACAATCCGACACCGGACGAAACCGAAATCCGGCACGCGATTTCCGGCAATCTGTGCCGCTGCACCGGGTATCAGTTCATTATCACTGCTATTCAGGCAGCTGCTAAGAAGCTGAACAACGAGGCCGTTGAATAGCGGAGCGTTCGCCGCTCACAGATCTCGATTCGACAGATTCCCGACACAAGGAGGCTCGTAAGTGAAGCTGAATGCGAGTCCGATTTCAATAGGAGAGCATTTGGATGCCGAGCACCAGGTTTTTTGTACGACCTGACGAGGTCCCGTCGTATTCGCCGGCGAATCACGTCGGAACAAACAACAAGCGGCTCATCGGCCGAGAAACGGTCGGCGCCGAGCAGGTTGAGGTTGTCCTCGGCACGATCGAGCCAGGCAAAGGCGCGCTTCCCCACGCCCACCCGGGCATAGAACAGGTCTGCTACATCCTGGAGGGGCGCGCTTGCGCGGAAGTGGCTGGTGATTCCGTAGAACTGGGTCCGGGTGATTGCTGCTTTTTTCCGGCCGACATAGAACACAAGTTCATCGTGGTCGGCGAGTCAGTGGTCAAGGTGCTTGTGATCTACGCGCCGCCATACGAGGAATCGCCGGATCGGGTCATACGCATGAACTGACGCGGTCGGTTCGAACGCCGGCCTGAATCGTCCGGCACTTTTCGCTAATTTCTGCGTGAATCGTCGGCAATGAGCCTCCCCGAAGTTCGCTGTTGGCTTCGCTCGTAATGAGCGGGATGTCGCTGTACACGTCAAGCCAGGAGGACAGACAAATGACGGAGCCGTTATCCGGAGTACGTATCATCGATATGACGACCGTGGCCATGGGGCCTTATGCGACGCAAATTCTGGGCGATATGGGCGCAGACGTCATCAAGGTGGAATCGCCGGATGGCGATGTGTTTCGCTACGCCGCGCCTGCACGCCATCCTGGAATGGGTGCGGCCTTTCTGAACCTGAACCGGAACAAGCGGAGCATTGCTCTCGATCTCAAAGACGGCGACGATCGACGCATCCTTTTGGATCTGGTCGCGGACGCCGACGTCTTCATTTCCAACGTAAGACCGCAGTCCATGCGTAAGGTCGGGCTCGACTACGAGAGCCTGCGCGATACGCATCCAAAGCTCATCCACTGCGGCGTTTACGGATTTTCTGAAAGGGGGCCTTACGCTGGCCGACCAGCGCTGGATGACATCATTCAAGCGATCAGCGGCCTCGCCGCGCTGCAGGGAAAGAACACGGACGACGGCCCACGTTACGTCAACACTATCGTTGCGGACAAGACGGCAGGCCTCGTGGCTGCCTACGCCGTTGCGATGGCATTATTCGAACGCGAACGCTCGGGCCAGGGTCAGGCGATCGAAGTACCGATGTATGAGTCGCTTCTCTCTTTCAACCTGATCGAACATCTGGCAGGCGAAACGTTTCGACCGGCGGAAGGCGGCATGGGTTATGAACGCGTCCTGTCGGCTCATCGTCGGCCGTATCGGACTCGCGACGGCTACCTGGCTGTCCTTCCGTACTCGACGGCCCAGTGGGAAAGGTTTTTCGAACTTGCAGACCGTCCCGATCTGGCTACTGATGAACGCGTCGTCGACGCTGCGCTTCGGAGCAGCAATATCGACGATTTGTACGGCATTTTAGCGGAGCTGATCGCTCAACGCACGACGGCGGACTGGTTGAGCCTGCTGAGCGACGCAGATATTCCCGTTGCACGGATTGCGGAACCCGAAGATCTTCTCGACGATCCGCATCTGGAAGCAATCGGAATGTTTCGTCCGCACTCACATCCAACGGAAGGTGAACTGCGCACGATCGATATCCCGGTGCAGTTTTCGCGCACGCCCGGGAGCATTCGGCGCCTCGCGCCTAAGCTCGACGAACATCGCTCGGAAATCCTCGACGAAACGCGTCGGTCGGGCGGCTGATAGAGTACACGTTCAGGTCGACGCCTGAGCGTACTCAGAAATTACCCGCGGCACATGCGTGCGGGATGGGCATGAGCGCGATGCCCATGTCAGACCATTGATAAGGTACGGTGGCGTGCGTCTTGGGTCGGGCGCGCTCGCTATGCCTTTCGTCGGCCTGCTATGAGACAATGGAGGCCGGCTCCCCGGAAGCTGCGCTGAGGGCGCCACATACGACTATGAAACTGCGCGTCCTCCGATATTTTATCGTCCTCGCGGAAGAGCTCCACTTCGGCCGCGCGGCAGACCGGTTAGCGATTACCCAACCGCCTCTAAGCGTTGCGATCAAGGCGCTGGAGGATGAACTCGGCGTCCAACTGCTGAAAAGGGACAGTAAACACGCGCAACTTACGGAAGCCGGCTCGGCCTTTCTTGCTGAAGCCCGGCAGATCATGGAACGCGCGGAGCGAGCCGGGGACATTGCGAAGGCAGTGGCGGCGGGCCTCCGCGGGCGCCTCGACATTGGCGTGACGGGTGCGATGTTCTATCGAGAGATACCTAGCATCGTGAAACGCTACGAGGAGGTCGTGCCGGACATGGAAGTCTCCCTGAGAGAGATGACGAGTGCCGAACAGATAAACGCCTTACTCCATAATCAGGTTCATGTCGGCTTCGTAAACATGGGAACGGTGCCACCGCCGCTCGCGTCGATATCATTGGACGCGGATGAATTTGTCTGCTGTCTTTCTTCGTCTCACCCCATGGCAAAAGAAAGGACTGTGGAGTTGGCGAATTTGACCGACGAACAATGGGTGATGTTCGCACGCGACGTCGCGCCGACTTACCATGATAACGTCATCGCCGTTTTGAGCACCGCGGGCATTCATCCACGCACCCGTCACGCCGCACGCCAATGGTTGACGGTCGTCGCTATGGTTGCCAACGGAATGGGCGTTGCGCTCGTTCCCTCGTTTTTGACCCGTGTGGGATTCAAGGGGGTTCGGTTCGTGAAACTGCACGGACTGACCGCCGGATCACCTGCGTCGCTGGCCTGGAATCCCGGCCACTCTTCGGCTGCGGTCGACACATTCGTCGCGACCTCTCAAGAGGTGTTGGGAGAATCAAGGGGTCAGAGTCGTTGATTATTCGTGCGATGGGCCGAAACCATCCGCGTATTCGCTGACACTCTTCGGAACAATCCAATCGCAAAAAGGGTTGCGAGATGGCACGCCTATCAAGGAATTTCGTTCCTGATCTGTCACAGCAGGTGATTGAGCGCGGCAACTATCGTCGAGCCGTTTTCATCCGTGACCGCATATGGTGCGGAATGCCTGTAGGATGGCGGATACTTCCCGGGTCTAAAAACGAGGCTGACCCAAAGGCCTTCGGGCTAACGCCGCCGAGGTGGCCATGTGGCGACGTTGGATTGTAAAACACTTCGATGTAGTCGAATATGTCCGCGCGAGCCAGGTCTCGAGTTTGTAGATACGTTTTTTAATCAGCTCTTTCTGTGGGTGTACGAAATTCTGTGTGTTGAGCCATCATTCCCATAGGAGGGAGTCATGGCAAGACGAAAGAGATCTTAGTCTGCGTTTTCAGACGAACTGATCGACCAGCTACTGGAAGGCCGCGAACATGGCGCGCACGTTCTGGGCAACGACGGCCTTATTGGCGAGCTGACGAAGCGCCTGGCCAAGCAGTAGACCGCCGGAAATCACCGCAACGGCCGCTGATCGAAGACCGCGAACGAGACGGGGACACTGTTGATTAATTGACTTGTGCGAGACGCGCACGCAGACCTGATCGGCAGGGACCGTCGATTTCACAACAACTCATCAATCCGTTCGACGATCGATATCCGGGCCGGAAATGAGCAATAAACACGCTACGACGATCGACGTAATTCACGATTAGCTAGCGCATTGATTACGTGCGTTAACTCAACGCAGGCGATTAATCGAAGCCCACGTGGGGGACGTTGTGGTATTGATTGCGTCGAGCGACAAGACTAAATACGTGCTCCAAATTATGAAACACTAACCTTGATGGACTGGGTACCCTTCCCCTCAAATCGAGGGGAAGGGACTTCGGATGGGGTGTAGACAGTGGTTCCGGTATCGAAGCCACAGTGTCTCAGATTTACGCACACCTATTTAGAGTACCTCAGTCAGATTCAGCCGCCTCGGCTGGCGCCGGGGCGCGCTTGAAGCGGGTCACGATGCTCTGGACAACGACGAAAAACACCGGCACGAAGATCAGCCCCAGCACCGTTGCCGCGATCATCCCGCCCATGACGCCACTGCCAATCGCATGGCGACTGTTGGCACCCGCACCGGTCGAGATCACGAGCGGCAGCACACCGAGGATGAACGCGATCGAGGTCATCAGGATGGGTCGCAGGCGCAAGCGGCACGCTTCGATGGTGGCCTCGCGCAGGTCGCGCCCGGCCGCGTGCATCGTGCTCGCGAACTCGATGATGAGGATCGCGTTCTTCGCCGATAATCCGATCACGGCGATCAGTCCTACCTTGAAATAAACATCGTTTTCCAGGCCGCGCAGCCACGTGAAGCTGAGCGCACCGAGCACGCCGAGTGGCACCACGAGCATCACCGCGAACGGAATCGACCAGCTCTCGTAGAGCGCGGCGAGCGCGAGGAACACCACGAGCAGCGACAGCGCGAACAGCACCGGTGCCTGCTGGCCGGACAGAATCTCCTGGTAAGACTGTCCCGACCACTCGAAGCCGATGCCGGCGGGCAACTCCGTTTTGACGATATCCGCCATCGCCGCCATCGCTTCGCCCGAACTGTGCCCGGGTGAAGGACCTCCATTAATCTGAATGCTGCCGTAGCCGTTGTAACGGTCGAGCGCGGGCGGTGCGAGCTGCCAGTTGCCGCGCACAACCGCGCCGAGCGGCACCACGTTATCGGCGCCGTCGCGCGTACCGGGGATGTAATAGTGGCGCAGATCGCCGGGTTCGTTGCGGAACTCGGCATCGGCCTGCAGCATGACCTTGAGTACGCGCCCCTCGTAATTGAAATCGTTCGCGTACACCGGCGCGAGCATGAGGCGGATCGCGGCGTAGACATCGGACAGCGACACGCCCATGGCGGCCGCCTGCAGACGGTCGACCTCGTAGTGCAGCTCGGGCGCATCCTCGAGCTGGTTGGGACGCACACCGGCGAGTTCCGAGTGTTGCGCGGCGGTGGCGAGCAGCGTATTGCGCGCCGCGACCAGCGCGTCGTGACCGAGGCCCGCGCGGTCTTCCAGGCGCATATCGAAGCCGCCAAAGCGGCCGAGCCCGCGGATGGTCGGCAGATTGATCACGAACACCTGCGCGCCCTTGATTGCCTGCACCGCGCCATTCGCCCAGCCGATGAACGCCTGCACGTCCTGGTCCGGGCCGGTCCGTTCGTCCCAGTCCTGCAACGGGATGAAGGCGAGGCCGACGTTTTCTCCCTGGCCGAGGAAGCTGAACCCGGCCACCGTCAGTACCCGATAAACGAGCGGATTCTGCCGCAATACGTCTTCGAGTTCGCGCAGGACGCCGTTCGTGCGTTCCATCGTCGCCCCCGGTGGCAGCTGGATGATGGCGAGCGCGTAGCCTTGATCCTCTTCCGGCACGAAGCTGGATGGCAAACGCATGAACAGGAATACCGCCAGCGCGACCAACAGCGCAAAGCTCAGCATCCAGCGCGGCGTGTGGCGCACTGCTGCCGCCACACGGCGTAAGTAGAACGCGGCGATGCCGCCGTAAACACGATTGAAACCGCGCGCGAGTACATTGGGATCACCATGCACGGGTTTGAGCATCGTGGCGCATAACGCGGGTGTGAAACTCAAGGCCATCAGCGCCGAAATCGCCATCGAAATAGCGATGGTCAAGGCAAACTGACGGTAAATCGCACCGACACTGCCGCTGACGAGCGTCATCGGGATGAACACTGCCGCGAGCACGGTGGTCATGGCAATGACGGCGCCCGTGATCTGGTCCATCGCCTTGCGCGCAGCGGCTTTCGGCGACAGTCCTTCCTCGCTCATGATGCGCTCGACATTCTCGACCACGACGATGGCATCGTCGACGACGAGCCCGATCGCGAGGACCAGGGCAAACAGGCTGAGCACGTTGATCGAAAAGCCTGCTATGTACATGCCGGCGAAGGCGCTGGTCAGTGCGACCGGCACCACCAGGGTCGGGATGAGGGTTGCGCGCAGATTCTGCAGAAACACGAGCATCACGAGGAACACCAGCACGACTGCCTCGACCAGGGTCATGAGCACCTCCTGGATCGAGATGCTGATGAACGTGGTGGTGTCGTACGGTGAGAACCAGGTTACGCCGGGCGGAAAATATTGCTCCAGTTCATCCATTTTGGCGCGCACTTCGCGCGCCACCTGCAGTGCGTTCGCGTCGGGCGTGAGCTGGATCGCGAAGCCCGCGATCGGATCACCGTCAAGGTGCACATCATGGCCAAAGGCTTCCGCGCTGAGTTCGACCCGCGCGACGTCCTTCAGCCGGATGTTCGTGCCATCGGGGTTCGTGCGCAGGATAATGTCGCCGAACTCTGTAGTACTGGAGAAGCGGCTTGCCGTGGTGACCGGTGCGGTGAACCCCTGGCCGTGCGGGGCCGGCTCGGCGCCGACGTTGCCGGCTGCGATTTGTACGTTCTGCTCGCGTACCGCGGCGAGTACGTCGGCCGCGCCGAGACTGAAACCGCGCAACTGATCGGGATTCAACCAGATCCGCATCGCGTAGGGCGAACCGAATTGTGTTGCGCCACCAACGCCGGGCAGGCGCTGCACGCTATCGAGTACGCGCGCACCGATGAGGTTGTCGAGCGCGTAGGTATCGAATGCCGGATCGCTCGACTTCAACGCCACCACCATGAGGAAATCGTTGTTCGATTTCGCCACCGTGATCCCGTTTTCGACGACTTCCTGCGGCAGGCGTGCCTGCGCTACGCTAACCCGGTTCTGCACCTGTACCGCGGCGATGTCGGCATCGGTGCCGGTTTCGAACGTGAGCGTGATGGAGACCGTGCCGTTGCCGCGCGACGTCGACTCGAAGTACATCAGGTTATCGACGCCGGTCAGTTGTTGCTCGATCACCGCGGTGACGGATTTCTCGAGGACGGTGGCACTGGCGCCGGGATAGCTCGCCGTGACCGACACCTGCGGTGGTGCGATCGGCGGATAGGCGGCAACCGGCAGACGGAAGATCGCGGCACCGCCGGCGACTGTGATCAGGATCGCGATGACCCAGGCGAAGACCGGGCGGTCGATAAAGAAACGCGGCATTGCGGGACCTCAGGAAGCCGGCGCAGACGCGTGGGCTGCGACGGCGGGCGTAACGATGGTCGGCACCATGCCCACCTGCACTTTCTGCAGACCCTGCACGATCACGCGTTCGCCATCGCCAAGTTCTCCGGTTATGAGCCAGTTCGTATCGCGCATGTCGTGCAGTGTCACGTTACGTCGCGCGACCGTGCCGTCGCTGCTGACGACGAAGACATAAGCGCCGGTATTGTCGCGCAGCACTGCCGTCGGTGGCACGATGAAAGCGTCTTCGAGCGTGCCGATGCGATAACGCACCTTGACGAACATGCCGGGCAGCAGAGTGTGATCCGGGTTCGGCACGGTCGCGCGCAGCAGCACCATGCCGGTGGCGGTATCGACGTTCACATCGGTGAAATCGAGGCGGCCGTCGTGGGCATACACGCTACCGTCCGCCAGGAGTACGTTGACCACCGGAGTCTGCCCGTTACTGTCGTTGGCACGCAGGCGCTGAAAATCCGCGAGGGTTTGCCCGAAGCCGGCGTAGATCGGATCGATTTGCTCGATGGTGGTCAGCCAGGTTGCCTCATCCTCACCCACGAGCGCGCCTTCGGTCATGAGCGCGCGACCCGCGCGGCCGGCGATCGGCGCGGTCACCGTGGCGTAACCGAGATCGAGACGTGCCTGGCGCACGGTCGCTTTGGCTTCGCGTACCGCAGCGGCGGACGTGCGTTCAGTGGCAAGGGCGGTGTCGAGATCCTGCGGCGCGATGAGGTTCCTGCCCGCGAGATCCTGGAAGCGTTTCACGATCAGCGCGGCATTGGCCGCCTCGGCCTCGGCGCGTGCGAGCGCCGCCTCGGCCGCATTCAATGCCGCTTCGAGCGGCGCCGGGTCGATGCGAAACAACAAATCGCCCGCGGCAACGTCGCTGCCTTCGGTGTAGGCGCGTTCGAGAATGATGCCGGCAACCCGCGCGCGTACTTCCGCCACACGACTCGAGGCGAGGCGTCCGACCAGCTCACGGTTCAGTGGCACGTCCTCGGCGTGGACGGTTATCACCTCGACCTCGGGCGGTGGCATCGCCGGTGCTTCGGCGGCGGGTTCGCTGCAGCCGGCCAGCACTGACAGAGTCAGAACCGGCAGGAAAACACGTGAAATAAAGGCGGTCATGAATCTTTCTCGTTGTGGTTCCTGTACATAAACCGTTATGCCGCATGGCATCCATAACGATGCAGGAGCCCTCCTGGAAATGGGCACGCAATATCGTCCCCGCCTGCTCGTTCGCACGCGGATCGGATCCGGCAATAGCCCTGAAAATCGGGTGATGTAGCGTTTCTTCTGCAAATTGTTGATGGTTCGACGCGCTGAGCCGTACGGTTACCCTGTTGACAACGATCCGGACAATCGCGGACGCAAGGAAATGCGAAATGGCTCAGCATGAGAATGATAAAACGATTGGCGATGCAGTGGAACTGGTGAAGACGAATGGCCTTGATAGACTGGCCGCGGGGGATATGGTTCAACGGCCGCGAGGATATCCCAGGAGCCGGGGTCAGGTCTTGAATTTCGAGTTCTGAATCGGGCAGGGATTCGGACGAAACCTTAAAATTGTGTGGAATGGGCTGGCACCTCACGCGGCTCACTTGCTTGCCCTCAAGACTCAAGACCTGACCCCGTGTTCGCTGGTGACCCGGGCGCTCGTAAGAATGCGTGGTCGCGAATTACCACGGGGATATCGGGACTGGACTTCCCCCACTACAGCGGTCAGCGGTACCGTAATGAGTGAGGTGAGAAGGAAGTGCCATGAGCAATCAAAGATACAGTCCAGAATTTAAGGATGAAGCGGTCAAACAGATCGTCGATCGGGGTTACCCGGTAGCTGAAGTTGCCGATCGATTAGGCGTTTCAACACACAGCCTTTATCAATGGGTGAAAGCTGTGAAACCAGATAACACCGAGGCGCAGGCGGCCGAACTGATCGACGCAAAGAGCGAGATCCTGCGTTTACGCGCAGAGCTGCGTCGCACCGAAGAGGAACGCGATATCTTAAAAAAGGTCGCTCGGTACTTTGCCAGGGAGCCCGAGTCGACTGCATGGATGCAGGAGGTAGGGAAACGAAGGAGCAGTTACCGAAAAGTACCAATTAATTAACGAACATCGTCAGTCGTATCCGATCCGAACGATGTGTCAGCTCTTGAAAGTGTCAACCAGCGGGTTTTATCAGTGGCTACACAAACCGCTAAGCGACCGTGCGATCGAAGACCAACGTTTGGTTGAATTGATCCGTGCGTCGTATGCGGCCAGCGGTGGCGTCTACGGTTCGCTGCGCGTGTTCCTGGACTTACGGCAAGCGGGAGAGCGTTGCGGCCTGAATCGAGTGGCTCGCCTCATGCGAGTCAATAAGATCAAGGCAATTCGGGGCTATAAAGCGCCGCGGATCATCCGCGGCCGGCCGTCCATCCCGGGGCCCAACACGCTGAACCCGATCAGGCTTGGGTGACTGACATAACTTACATCCGTACCTGGCAAGGTTGGTTGTACCTCGCTGTCGTCATCGATTTGTACTCCCGGCGGGTTGTCGGCTGGTCAATGAAACCGACACTCGCACGCGAGCTCGTCCTGGATGCATTAATGATGGCGGTATGGCGACGTCAGCCGAACGCTAACGTTCTGGTTCACTCGGACCAAGGCAGTCAGTACGGCGCCGATGATTGGTTACGGTTCTGTCACGCCAATCAGCTCGAACCCAGCATGAGCCGTCGCGGCAACTGTTGGGAGCGCGAAGCCTGCCCTCGGGGCGCAATGCCGTCGCCGAATCCTTCTTCAGTAGCTTGAAAAAGGAACGTGTCAAAAAGCGAATCTACAAAACCCGGGAAATGGCTAGCGCAGACATCTTTGAATATATCGAGATGTTCTACAATCGAACGCGTCGGCATAGCCATCTCGGCGGCGTTAGCCCGGAAGTCTTTGAACGGGCCTCGTTGTGAGGACCAGCAGTGTCCATTTATCGGGGTAAGTCCATTCCATATTAGAGGGCTGGATTTCGCGGGTTGCACAAAGCGATTGCGGGGCGCACGCGTGGCAGTCTGGTTGCTGTACCCGCTTCGATCTGGCGCGCGGGCAATGATACAGTGATAGCTACAAACACTGAAGTCATGCGCAACAGCGTGATCGCTGCGAAAATGTGGGATGTCCCCATTTCCCTACGATCGGGCTGGCCGGCTTACACGGGCGGAGGACGCCGCGTACCACACCCCGCTGTGGGAGTAAGACTACTACGGCAACGGCAATCGTACAGAGAAACGGGGGTACGATTCCTCCGGCACACTCATCGGGGAGAGCATCGATGAAGAAATCCCGTTACACGGAATCACCAATCATTTACCTGCTGAAGGAGCTTGAAAGAGGACGCCAGTCAAGGCGTCTGCCGAAAGTACGGCGTCTCGACCGCCAACGTAGTGCAGCTGGTAGAGCAAATACGGCGGTAGGGAAGCCTCAGATTTGAAGAGGCTCAAAGCCCCTGAGGAAGAGAGCAACCGCGTGAAACAGATGTACGCGAAGCTTAGCTTCAAACACAAAGTTCTGAAGAACGTTATCAAAAAAAGGTTTGAAGACGGCGACGCTACGGGAACTCGTTAAGTACGCCCGCGACGATCACGATAAACCCCCAATACGAACCGGGCCATGCTCCCCGGCTTCCTGTCCTCCACAGTCTCCATCATTGCTACGTTGCAAAAGTTGCGCGATCATTCGCGCTCCACAGGAACTGGGGTGGCTGGTCCCCCGAGCACCAGTTTGCGGTAGCCCGAAGGATCCAGATTGGCCGGCGGCGGAACAGTTGCTCTTGATTACGTTCCAGGTTCGAACGCTCAGGCGCCCACTGGAATCAATTTGGATTACTGCTGGTGGGCCGTTATATTGCGCCGCAGGACGCGCGATGCAAACCACGTTTACAGAGACCGGGAACAATATGGCCGATGAGGTATCCAATTTGATGGACGACAACAGGGCAGCAATAACGAGGCTCTTTAAAGGGGTTTTGCGGCGCGATTGTTCTCCGGAAGAGTTGGAGAGCCTGCTGCGGCAGTTTCAAAACGGTCTAACCATCGAGCGCTTGTTGGAAATCATGGTGAATGGACAGGAATTCGCCAATCAGACCAGGGTGAAGACGTTCGTTCCTGCCGGACATTTCTATTCACCCGTAGTCGACCCGGAGGAAGCCGAGGCCTATCTCGACGCCAGGAGCGGCGATTTCGACGCGGATGAGCTAATCGGCATACCTTTGCGGCGACACGATATCGTTGACACCTGGCACACGCTTGTGCCGTACATGAAAGCACTTCCGTTCGAGGCCGGGCAAAAGCATCCGTACCGGTACCAGTTTGACAATACCATGTATGGCTGGGGTGACGGCTCCGTATTGTCCGCCATGATCAGCGTCTACAAGCCGAAACGCATCATCGAGATTGGCAGCGGATGGTCGTCTGCCTGCGCGTTCGACACCGTACAACGAATAGCAAAACTTGATACGAAGCTCACGTTCGTCGAGCCCTATACCCAAATACTCAACGATGTCATGGGAGACGACTATCGGAAGCTGGAGATACTCGAGACCCCGGTGCAGAAAACACCCATTGCCATGTACGAGAATTTAGCGGCAGGGGATATTCTCTTTATTGACAGCACGCATGTGATGCGAACAGGTTCTGACGTTGTCTTCGAGCTGTTCGAAATTCTGCCGCGTCTTGCTCCAGGCGTACTGGTTCACTTTCACGATATGTTCTGGCCGTTCGAGTACCCTAAAAACTGGGCCATTATCGAAAATCGTTCCTGGAACGAGCTTTACGCAGTGCGCGCATTCCTGACGAACAACGACGCGTGGCGGGTCGTTTTCTTTAACGACTACATGCGTTGTATAGAAGGCGATCTCGTCAAATGCACTTATCCGGAATTCTTCAACAACTCAGGTGGCGCTTTGTGGCTGGAGAAAAAGCGTTGATGACCGTGGCGACTGGCGACTTCCGTCGGCGACGATTGTGAGGCGCCCGGTGGGACGGCGGTTTCGTGACAAGGCTTAGCCGTGCTGTCACTGGTCCGATACTGCGAAACACGCACTGCGCAACCCACAATGACAGGACAATTCTCCGGGCTGCGCGTTGTCATCCCACTAGCCTGGCAGGCCACGACGTCAGGCAACTCCTGTTATAAATCCCGGACCTGGAACAAATACGCAGTAGCAGCGACGCCCGAAACGGGGAAGCGATATGGCGCGCCGAACCCGGATGAAAACGAGAGAATCCCTGTGGAATCGTTTTATAAATATGTTCGTACGACTCAAGTGATAGCGAATTGAAATCGGATAATTGCAATCGTTGAGTGATAGTAATTAGGGAGAAGTTTTTTTGATCTACTTGCACATCGGGCGACACAAAACCGGCACAACCCGGCTGCAGGAATTTTTGACCCAGAACCAGCAGCATCTTGCCGAGTATGGTTTTGATTATCCAATCCTGCGCAAGAACGAGATTGCCCACCACACGATCGCGCTTTATTTAATGGATCCGGCTACCGAACACGATTCCGATGCCGCTTCATTGCCGGGCGCTGAGGACATCCGCACGGTTCAGGCTGGTTTCGATGCAACGCAGAACATTTCAATAATAAGCAGTGAAGGTCTTCAAAATATTCCCGCGCGCAGGGCGAGGGAACTTGTTGGATCCAGGCCAACTAAAATCATTGCCTATTTCCGCGAGCAGGCGAGTTACGCCGTCAGTGCTTACAGTCAGCATATCGTAGGCACGCTTTATGCCGGTGACTTCAATGACTTCGTGAGTAATTTCTACCAGTCTGTCAACTACCCTGAGAGCATGAGCGATTGGTCAGGCGAGTTCGGTTTGGATAATCTCAGAATTCGGATCTACGACCGGGAACAGATGGTGGGGAGCGATATTCGTAGAGATTTTCTTGAAATGCTCGGTATCGATCCCGGCAGTAGTGGGTTTGATTTCACTGCCTCCCGTGACACCGATAATGTTTGCGGAGATCTTTTGAAAATGAAGATACTCCTCAACCGCACGGGCTATGATGAAACAAAGTATCGTGCAAAAATCGTCACTCATCTGCGTGCGATCGCCCGGGAACATCCGGAAATGAGCGCGGCGCCACAAATAACCCGGGAAGGCGCACACGCTATCAGGCAACATTATTCCGAGCAGAATCGTGAATTTTTTGCCAACTTCCCGGTCGAGAACGGCAGCCGTTTCAGCATGTCGAACCTGTCGCAAAAGTCCGAAGCACCGTGCCTGGATCGCGATTATGAAGTAATGGACATACCGTTTAGACAGGCGATCCTCGATGAGTTGGTCTCCAGGGATGCGGAAATCGGCGATCTGTTTTCAACGGCAATGAATAACGCAGGGGTTCGTGTTTGATCGATGCGCGTCTGCGTGTCCTGGGAAAGAACCATCAGGTTTGGCGTTCCTCCCAGCCGCGCCATTTCAAACCGGCATTTTCACGACCCTCGAGATATCCGAACTCGGTCAATTCGCGTTCCAGAAAACCATTGAGTTCTGCGACTGTTTCTCGCTTCAGTTTGCTCCGATAGTCCCCCGGGTGAACAGATCTGATGTGACTGGTCACCTCTTCGTTCTCCGGAAAAACATCGTAGCGTGACGCGATGTCGATGGTTTGCTGATCAGTCAGTTCCTTCCATCCGAAATGGCTGCGTATGTCCTTGAGCCATTCTGCTTTTCGATATATCACGTCCTCGTAACGGTACACGGCCACCCGTTCCTGACCAGAGAGAAGGTTGCGATATCTCGTGAACATAGTTCTGTATCCGCGCGCAATGCGCAGTACATACGCGTCGATATCACTGTTCGCCGCGAAATCCCGCATAGCAACTCCCGGCTTGCTAGTTTTGAGCTTATTGCCCCGATCTGGGTGGCTGTACGCCGATGAAAAGAAATGAGAGACAAGCATGTCGCGCGGATCCCGTACGAGGACTACTGCAGCGCATTCACCAATAAGCGGTATGTCGACCTGGGGCGGCACATTGCGAAATCCCCCGTAACAATAACCCTGTCGCAGGAATATCTTCGTGGTTTCGGCCGGCACCATCGGGTCGGCAAGTCCAAGTTTGAAGAATTCTTCCATAATCGAAACGTAAGTAAGCCCAATTTTCGCGCAGGCCGCACTCAGCAGATTGTGCAGGAGAACTGAGCCTGATTTCGGCAGTGCAAAGGCGAAACAACTCGCTTGGTCGGCGCGGAACGTAGGCGGTAGAGTGAACAGAGGCACGACTTCGCCGCCATCGTTGTAATAAATTGTCGGCGAATCGTCCGTCATATTATCTGCTTTCTGCGAATTTGACATTGCAATGAGGGTTAACCGCGAACATACCTATTCGCTCGTAACCCCGGCCTTGCATTCGAGATCGGCCACCAGGGCAGCGATGCGCTCCTGGTTTACGGACAATGAATATTCACGTTGAAAATAGCGAAAACCTGCCAACGACAGCCGATTCCACAAATCCTCGCTGTGATACAGGTTTGCCACAGCATCGGCAAACGGCTCCGCTCCTTCCGTAACGAGTATTTCTTCGCCGTTTTTTAGTCCCGCCCCCTCTACCGCGATTGGCGTCGCAACCGTCGGCAGGCCGGCCTGCAATGAGCTGGCAATTTTTCCCTTGAGTCCCGCGCCGAAACGAAGCGGTGCAACGGCGACTCGTACCATCGAGACAAGCGCATGCAGATCCTCTACATACCCTGTGACTTCTACGCCATTTCCCTGTAGTGCTTCTATTTCGGCAGTCAGCGAGCTACCGACGAGATATAGCCGGGCTTTGTCCGGAAGCTTCGGTCGCAGAAGAGGCCACACCTCCCTAACCAGAAAGATTGCGGCATCGACATTCGGCGGGTGCTGATAAGTGCCGATGAAAACCACTCCGTGCCGATCTGAAAACGCCGTTGTTTCGAGTACGTCGGGCGCGTCGCGTATCAGTGGAATCGTATGAATTTTCAATTGCTGGTCGGTAATCTCCCGATGCAGGAGGTCGCGCTCATAGATGCTCAAAACGATACTTGCGTCGGCTTCGCGAATGGCGGCCAGCTCGAAATTTTTCATCGACAAAGCTTCGCCCGCGATGACGTCATCGTTATTGAGTTCGGCCTCACGCTGTAAACGCAAATAATGGAGATCAACAGTGTTAAAAACCAATTTTGCATTGGGTGCATAGTGCCGGCACGGCCCCATATACCGGGCTGCGAGGGGAGCACGCGACAGCACGATAATATCGAGTTCCGCGCCGAATTCCTGCAGTACGCTCAACGTGCAGACGTATTCCGGCGAATGCAGAACGTTCACGCCCAGCGACTTCAATTCTTCGGTGTATTTAACATCGTATGTAAAGTTATGATTTGGAACAAAAAGCACGTCATAGCCAAGATTCATCAGGATCCGCATTAGATTGACGGCATCGAGTGACCCGGAGTTGCGATCCGGTTCCGGCGTGACCTCATCGACGAAAAGTACTTTGGGCGAAGCTTTTTCCGGTGTCGCAGGGATCCATCGACAGAGCTGCTTGAGATCACGATCGAAGCCCGGGCGAGACAAGAATACGTTCCATTCGCTGGCGAGACATGATTTTGCGTTCTCATCCCGCATAAAGTCTGGTGAAAGGAGAGCCTCGGCATCCGTTGCTATCTTCACTTTCTTTCCGGCCAGCAGGATTCGTGTTGATAAATCTGCTCCGGCTACCTCGAGCGTCGTATACGGCTCCCGAAATCCGCCCACTTCCTCAAATACCTGTCGCGACACCGCGAAGAGTGTCGGGCAGAAATGCGGATAACGCAGATTACGGCAGCGGGAGCGTCCGAATTCACTGTCGCAGCTGTTGTAACGATTTTCCGGCAGTTGATCGAATCGACCGCCGAAAGAAACAATGCGGTTCTGATCGAAGGGGTCCAGAATTTTGACACCAACCATGTCGGCGGTGTCCAGAACCGTACGCAGATGGTCGAGCATGCCCGGCAGAGCAACGACGTTATCTTCCATGAAAACCAGGTACTCGCTTTCAATCAAGCCGGGCAACTGTGCGGTGTTGAATCGGATGCTGGCACCGACTTTGGCCGGGAGTAGTTTCAGGTTTTCAGCGGTGGACAGCGCCAGCGCCGTCACATCGAGCGCATTCTTGTTCAGGATGATGATTTCGATCGGAGTATCGTGGGTACTACGCAAAACTGCGTCGAGCACCCTAATGGTCTCCAGGGCTCCTCGCGAAGCGAGCAAGACCACCGAGAATTTAGGGGGCTCGTCCCCTCCAGGACAATCGACAAACCATTTACTGCTCTTCTCGAGTTCGATCATCAAGAAGAACCTCCGTGAAGATTCCGCGAGCAGACCTTCACATGGAACGGCAGCCGCGCGTAGCTGTTATCCCGCATTCGTGCTTCGGTCAGGTAATCGCTGGCTAGAGGCGTACGCCCGAGGTCAATAAAAGGCCACTCAAGGTGGCCGTTGCAAAAACGACAGGTTCCAGGCATTTCACGTCAATCTTCCGCTGGGGGAATAATAATCATCAATCTGCAACAGGGGCAGCTGGCCGCAATCTGCATGCGGTGGCGCCGCCGCAGAATCCGGGCGAGGTCGACTCGATGGTCGTCGCTAAATCAAACTCCTGACGTCAGCCGATGGTTTCCCGGCATTGCTCGCATCGGTAAAGCCCCCCCCCGTTGCTACCAGACAGTTTGTTGCGGCCCCGTGGAGCCGGCCTCCGACTTGGAGGGCTTCGAGGATTGTGCTGGTTGACTCGCCGACCGTTGCGAACGTTGATTCTGCAGTGTAAAAAACAAACTTTCTTGCATATCCACGCGCCTGCCCAAGTCCCGCGGACAGCACAGATTACTACCGCGGCAGTTTAGCACGTGTTGCCCGGGTCTGACTGCGAAGGGTATTTAGCAGCATCGTTCTCTCGCCTTTGCGCACGGCACGGACACCATCCGGCGCGATGCGGTCTGCAGGATCATCGCTGCCGCCGATAACATTTGCGCCTCGCCCCTGCATCCCTGAAATCGGGTCGAGCGGTGACAGGTAGGCGCATCCCGGCCCGGAATGATTGCTCAGGTACACGTCGCGTTACGGCCAAACCTTCCACGGCGGAGAACCCTCATCCCACATGGACTCGAGCTGGATTTTGTCCCGTAGCGTATCCATTGGCTGCCAAAACCCATTGTGGTGATAGGCCATGAGCTCACCATCACCCGCCAAACCTTCCAGCGGACCTTTTTCCCATACCGTGTCATCACCACCGATGCGGTTAATAACGGATTTTTCAAGGATGAAATAGCCGCCATTGATCAGGCCGCTGTCCCCGGGCGGCTTCTCGTTGAAACTCCTGACTCGGTCGCCTTCGAGCGTGAGGGCACCGAAGCGGCCCGGCGGTATGACGGCCGTGAGTGTTGCCTCTCGATTGTGCGCTATGTGGAACTTGAAAAGGCTCTCGATATCCACGTCGGCGACGCCGTCCCCGTAGGTCATGAAAAACGGGCGGTCGTCGGGAAGGTAATCCGCGACTCGGCGTAAACGACCTCCCGTCATGGAGTCGAGGCCGGTGTCGATCATAGTTATTCGCCACGGTTCCGCTTCGGAGCTGTGGTAAGTCACGTCGTTCGACAAGGCATCGATCGTCAAGTCCGAGCTGTGCAGAAAATAGTTGGAAAAATACTCCTTTACCACATACCCCCTGTAGCCCAGGCAAATTACGAAATTGCGACAGTTGTAGTGGCTGAAGAGCTTCATGATATGCCAAAGGATCGGCCGGCCGCCGATCTCGATCATCGGTTTCGGCTTCAGATGGGACTCTTCGGAAATACGCGTGCCTAGGCCTCCCGCCAGTAGTACCACCGACATGTCTTCAACTTTGATCACTCCGAAATTCCTTATTCCGCATTTTCGTTCAATCACTACTTCGGTACGCAACCGAAACGAATTATCCCACGCGTTTGATCCACGCTTCGGGCCAGTGAGTAGTGTTACCTTTCAGGTCAGATTCATTGAATGGCCACGTTGGCTCTTCGATAACGAAACCGTGATTATTAGCGACAAAATCGATCGCGGCGTTTGCCGGGTTATCAGTAAGCCAGTCGGGACTGCCGCGTGGAACGTCCGTTAACGAACGCATATATCCATCCGTGCAAATAATGTACGAACCAGCCGTTACCATAGGGGCGTATGCGTTTAGTTCGTTTGTCACATGCGCGTAGGAATGATCGCTATCGAGCATGACGAGCACTGTCTCGGCGTCACGTATTTCATTGCGGATCTGTTCGACAATTTCAGGGGCTGTCGAAGACCCCTCGATTAACGTGATGAGAGGCTTCATGGGATGGTTCCGCAGCCGCTCGCGAGCGTGTGGTCGGATATCGATGTCGACAGCGACAACACGACCTTTGCCGATTAGTTTGCACAAACTCGCCGAAAAAACCGCGCTCCCCCCGTGGGCGATCCCCGTTTCAACTATGACGTCGGGCTTGAGGCGAAATACAACTTCCTGATATCGAAGCATATCAGCCGGAAGCTGGATCATTGGTACGTCGAACCAGGAAAACGTATAGGTATATTTCTGGTTCCAGCCGACTTTCAACCACAGGTCAGAAACGATGTGGAATGCCTCGTCACTGAAAAGATCGATCTTCTCGTCTCCAATGGTTAGCAATTTAGCATCTGTATCAATCATGAATTTCATCGACGCAATTCCTTTCTACGAATTGTGGCGCACTACCGCGGTAATAGCGCCTAAGAACCTGGTTGGTCCATTATCTTGGGCTCTCCGAGCTACGCCTACGCCAGTAATCAAGTACGTACCGCAGGCCGCTGTCCAAACCGATGCGCGGGCGAAATCCGGTTGTGGCAAAGAGCTTCGTTGTGTCGGCAACAATATAGGGCGGTTCCCCGGCTCGATCCGGGAGGGCGCCCAGTTCGACAAGATCCGGACGGCCAGCTAATTCGCCGAGCTTGACGGCAATCTGGCTCACCGACACGCCCTGTCCGGAACCGACATTAATCACACCGGTGACATCGCTTTCCGCTATCGAAGCAATTGCCTCACCCACATCGCGCACTTCGACGAAATCCCGCACGGCAGATCCCGACGAACACCGCGCTCGTTCTCCATTTATGAGCGCGCGGGCAACGCTCGCCACGAGTCGACCCGAAGGCTCCGACGGACCGTAGGGGGAAAACACCCGCGCCCAGACGAAGTCAGTGTCGTTTTGCGAAAAAAAGCTGGATAAAGTCCGGCGACAACTGTCCTTCGTAGTGTCATACAGCGTGTGGTTGGCAGTCGGCGTTACCCCCTCGGTGCAGGATTTATCGTCGGGCCAGTCATATTCGTAACATGTCCCGATACCTATAAACCGCCTTACACCCGCTCCTACCGACAATCGAGCGAGCTGTAAACTCGTCGATAACCAGGTGATGTTTTCGTCGGCAGTCCAAAACTTACCGTGTTCCACATACCAGGCAAGATTGATTACTGCCTCGGGTTTAACCGCCGCGATCACCTCTGCGGTTTTTACCGGGTCATGTAAATCGGCTGTGTGTCCGGAGAAATCGCGTCTCCCGCCGGCGAAGCCGGAGCGTGAGATTGCGTGTACGTCGTGTCCTAATCTCGCCAGCGCGACAACTACTTCACGGCCGATGAAACCTTTCGCCCCGGTTACGAGTACACGCATCGCTATTTCCTGAACTGCCTGTTCGGCATGGAATTAATAGTTCGGAGCATGAAGGAGGTCGGCGGTATTGCAGAAGCGATCATCAAAGCCGCGTGCTTCGCGGATGTTTACGCATAATTCCACCGCAGCTTCATTGCGGTAACCTGGACACCCAGCCTTCTCGGATCGGCTTCGGACGATTTCGAGTTTGATCGAATATCAATCCCGAAAATTGCACGTTCGGTTACGAATTTACGGAGCTGTACCTTGATTATCCTGCGCTTCGACAGCTTGTCACTTGTCACCAGACGATCGTTGATCAGAACCTGATACCGGGCATCTCCGACCGGTGAATGCTCTCCAAGTTCGATTACAAGAGTGTGTGGTTTCCACAGTTGCGGAAGCTTTACGATCAGCCGCGCCGCGCCGTCCGTCCATCTCAACGCTTTGCCGCGAAAAACCTCAACTCCGTAAAAGCCGGTTGCTTTCACGAATGACCAGTCGTCGAGTGCGATATCGAAGCTCTTTTTCAGGATTTTCCGGAATGGCCATGAAGCCTTAATCGTCACGATAGCCGACGGCTCCTGCACAATCAGATCACCCAATAATCCTTTGCGAAATAAAATATTTCCTGCCGTGCGATGTTTCGCGGCCAGCGAATCCAGTATTTGCTTCCACGCATCTTGATTAATGGATTCAAGTTTGTTGTTGTAAGCAACTATGGCGCGATGCATTTCATTCGCCTTATTGGCTTCGTACAGCAAAGTTTCAATTCTGTCGACAACGTCGGACGGTGCTTCGAGGTCAATAGTAGAGAACGTCTTCTGATCGCCCAGCCCGGACAAGGCTCCGGCGCTGGCGAGAAATGGAGTTCCGTATGACAGGGCTTCGAGGATTTTCATCTTGGTCCCGATCATATTACGGATTGGGGCAATCAACAGGCCCGAATTCAAATATTGGTCTCTAACCGTGCTGGCGTCGCCGTTACCCAAAAACTGAATATTACGCGGGAGCGTGTGTTCACCGAAATCGTCACTCGTTGCACCGATAAGCGCAATTTTAACCTCCGGCAGTCGGGCTGCGAGTACCGGATTGAGTTCTTCTATGATC
Organism: uncultured Gammaproteobacteria bacterium; assembly: GCA_963976285.1. Classification (GTDB taxonomy): domain Bacteria; phylum Pseudomonadota; class Gammaproteobacteria; genus UBA11873. Next base: position 5,972 of record CAXBJY010000069.1, on the reverse strand, counting down.
CATCGCATCGCTTCTTTGTTGGGATGATGCGCCACATTGCCGACGTAGAAAATTGTTTTACTGCCGTTTGATGCCCACTTTACTTCACTGCCGACCAACACCGGGGGAAGGCGCTCAACCCGGGCACTTTGTTCGATGTTATCTGGAATGTCCCTGTCCGAAAGCGCTATTGCACAATCAAAACTGTGGTAGGCAGCGCGCTCGAATTTTTCCAGCCGCCTGCGGGCAAGACCGGTACAAACACTGCCGGGCGGAGGTTGGTGCTTTTGACACTGGTCAGTGAAATGGCGCGTTTCGTTATTGTGTATAACGATAACCCTGCTGACGGGCCGCTCCACAACACTCCTGACACACAGGTAAGAGTAGAGGTGATCTACAACCAGGACATCAGGCCCCAGTTCATCAACGATGGACCTGAATTCTGTGTCCGTATGTGCCTGGTGACGGGACCACAGCTCCCATGGTATGGGGTGTGTCGTACTGGAGTCGTATCGTTTTCGATTACCGATATCATCGGCAGAATGTTTCAGGATTATGGGATGGTATTTGGCTCCCAGACATTCAATTACTTCACGGTGCTCGTCGATTTGTGCCGGTGCTACAGGTATCGCAACGTGAACATTGCATCCGTTGATGTTCGCGAGCCGCGAAATATGCGAACGGCAGGCGATCATTCCCCCGTTTGGCGTACCGGCAACCTGTACCAACGAAAAATAGAGAACCTTCAGACTGAAACCCCATCCTGTGACGAATCGCGAAGTCCCGCTGGATGTGGACATCATCGATGAGAATACAGGTTAGTCGTGCAACACAACCGTACTCCTCACGGCAGACCGAATAATAATAGCATCTGCCTGCATGAAGTATATCGCAGCGATCATGACTCGCGCCTGCTTTCGGGCGAACGTTTCGCAGGGCGTTCCCGGTCGACGCGGTGCCAGAAAAAGTCCCGCTCGAAATTTGCGAGACGAATTGCCGTCGTGACGTTTCCGTGGTCGCCGGTGCCAAACGTGACAGCGCGGGAACCGCCGGAGGTCCTGCGCATCGGGGTATCGACGCGAGTGGGTCACGCATTCCCGTGGGGCGTCATGACCGAAGGATCTCATCTCATCCCCGGCTGCCGGGGCAATGCACCGGGAATCTGGTCTCGATGCGACGTTTCGTTGGCCCGAACTCCGGGGAAACCTTGCGCCGAACCGGACCATGAACTGTCGCTTCCGTCATGTGCCGGAGCGCGGGGAACCCGGCGAGCCCCTGTGCCGGCACGTCCACGGGGTAGCCGGGGACCCGCGGGTATCAACGTGCGCAAGCGTAACGTTGTCAGGGTGTCGTTCATCGGCGCACCGTATCCGATGAAGCACAAATTCAGCAAGCGGGATCCCGCCATGCACGAGGCCAAAGAAAAGCATTCAGCGGTCCTTTGGCACGAAAGCATGCGTCGGTGTCGACAGCCGTAGCACGGTGATTCATGCCCCTGCAGCTACGGTAACGACCATAACGTCCGCGATGGAGATGTTCGGTTAATGCCATCATGGACCCGTACCACGGCCCTCAATACTATGACTTGGTCAGGGACCCCGGGGACGTTGGCGGATGGGTTTTCCCTGATTGAACGAATGCAATCGTGGATTGATCGCAGAGTCGTGCTGTAAACTGCGGGAATTCTGGTCTGTTAAGCGCGTCTGAATGTCCAAGGTTTCCGTATGAAGGATTATCCCTTCAGATTCTCAATCACGCATCAAACGGAAGACAACTCGGGAACCCTGCGGTTTACCTGCCATCAACCCGAGGCGACAACAGCCGGAATTCGTCGTGCCGCACGCGCAATCGACTCATTTCATCATGTGCAACGCAGGCGCGAGCAACTCAATCGAAAAGCGGATGAACAGGACCTTTGGACCGCCATCGTTGCAAAGGAACTGTTGCCGGCGATTGATCTGATACGCGCATCCGATGAAAAAAAACTGGCAGAGTATCTTGCGTCGTTTGGCTTTGAGTATATGTGGTTCGGCGGTCTCAGCACCGGCCTGGACGGCTTTAATCACTGGAACAGAGAAGAAGCGGTCGCTACCCGAACTTATTTCGACCACTTACTCAACCTGGCCGTTTCACTGGGTGTCTTGCCCGCGGAGCTTCCTAATCCAGGCTTGCGGGGAAACTGGGAACGGAATGTTGCGTATAAGCCTGCGGACGTCGCTGCGAAAATTGAAGCCGAACTTGGGATTAGTATTGCGCCACAACAAAATGTGATCTCCGTTACCGGACTTCTGACCGAAAACGGTATTGTTCACTACCGTCATATCAATGCACTTTATGCCGCCTTGCGTGTTAAGGAACTCGTAAGCGCACCTGCTCCAGTTTGCGAATATGGCGGTGGGCTCGGCTTCGTCGCTTATTATCTGTGGCAGTTTGGTTATCGGGATTTAACCCTGGTCGATTTGCCAGTTACCAATGTCTTTTCGGGAAATTTGCTTATGGGGCTGTTGGGGGAGGATGCGGTCTCGCTGGAAGGCGAGCCGGAACGAGTCGATCAAATCAAAATCCGAAGCAGCTATTTCGCAGACGCACAACTGGCCGGGAAGCGGTTCGAACTTTCACTTAACCAGGATTCGTTCCCGGAGATCGATCAGGCAGTGGTCGACGCGTATTTGGACCTTATTCATTCGACGACCCGGCGTTACTTTTTGAGCATTAACCATGAGGTCGAACATGAAATATCAAATACCGTAAGTCATTTGTCCGTGCCCAAACTGATGCGCGGACGAGCGTCGCAGTATGAGCGAATATCTCGTGTGCCAAACTGGATACGTCGCGGTTATGTAGAGGAAGTTTATCGCCTCATACACGGGTAATAGTTGACGCAGAGGAAAACGGTAACTTTAGATTTAGTCGACGATAGTTTTATATAATCCTGTTTTCAGAAAAATGAAGAGGTATTGACCATGTTTGGACATACACCGGTGAGTGGATACCTCGTGTTCATTATAAGGCGACTTGAAACGCTTTTGGCCTGATGCCACCAAGGCTGGAGTTTGGTTCAGCGCGACTACTCGCCGGCCTCTTGCACAGACAATTTCTGAAACCAGATTGTCGACTTATCCAGCGAAAGTCGCGGTGCCGGAGTTTTACGTTTGAGTTGTATACCTGACGAAGACGCACACGTTACCCACACATACGGCGCGCAATCACAAATAAGATAATGAATGAGAAAATCGAGTCACCGGACTTGACGATTGGCATGCCGGTATATAACGGTGCTGCGACAATCGAAAGGGCCCTGAGCTCGCTCACCAATCAAACTTACAGAAATTTCAATATCCTGATTTCCGATAATGGATCAACCGATGACACAGAGGCGATTTGTAAGCGGCTCGCCGCAGCGGACTCCCGAATAGAATATTATCGCCAGCCAGAAAATCTCGGAGCCGTTGCCAATTTTCATTACCTGCTGGAATCAGCACAAGCGGAATATTTCATGTGGGCGGCTGCGGATGATCTATGGGCTCCCGGGTTCGTTCAAAAATGCATCGAATTTCTCGACGCAAACCAGGACTATGTTAGTTGCCAATCGCGAGTGCTGTTTACCGATCGTGGTCGCCCAAGTCATCTGGCAGGCGGGACATTCGCGATAGAGCATGAGTCGGCCAGTGAAAATGTAATTCAATTCCTGGACAACCCGTCGGACAACAGCCGTTATTACGGAATTTTCAGAACCCGGCCGTTACAGGCGTGCTTTCCGCGCACTCGCTTTCACGCGCTAGACTGGGCGGTGTCCGCGAGTACGCTGCGCTATGGCAAGCATGCCGAGCTGGACGGTATCCTCATGATCCGGGACTCCAGCGATATCAGTGCGTATGAAAAGGGTGTTATAGCCGACCATACTTTTCCTTTGTACCGGCTTTTCCCGGTATTGAAAATGACGTGGTATCTGCTGTCCCGCCGGATCGCTCCCTGGTCCGGCAGAAGCCTAAAAGCCTTATACAAACTCAACCTGTACAGTCACTTCGCATTGAGCCCCTACCGGAGCAAATTACTCGCGCGGCATTTTATGGCTACCGGGCAGATAACCACCGCTTTGAAACGCTGGATAACCAGACCGAACGCTGACTATTTCCCGACAGACCAGGGTGGCTATGAAATCGCTGTTATTGATCGTCGACACGGCGTCAGCACAGGAACATACGGCATAGAACATTATGGGAATGGGCGCCTGAGATGGACGAACGGACGAGCAGTATTCGTGCTGGACACGCGTTCCCTGCCTTTACTTGACCATGCCATTATCTCGATATGGGGATTAGCTCCTGAGCATGGAACGCCTTTTTCCGTTCTGGTCGGCAACAGGGAAGTCCATCGCTCCGAATTGAACGGCACCCCGCTCGAAATCCGCGTGCCACTTGCCGAACACCGCGGATCTCCGAGATTACGTATCGAATTAGTAAGCGACACATTTATTTCACCTCCGGACCAGCGAATTCTCGGTATACCACTGCGCTCGATTCGGCTAATCGAAGTACGGGACAGTGCAGCCTGATTAGCTTCCGCTGTACATACGGCGCCGCTTCGGCCCGGCCGGCGTTTTGCGCGATGCGGAAATGTGGGACGTCCCCATCATACTCTGAGGTTCGCGGTGCCCGGTCGCGCTATTGTCGCAGGCCCGCCTCCTTCAACAATGGCAGTACCGCGCGATCGAAGTGATCCAGCTCCACCAGGTAGTCGTTGAATCCAAGCACGATGCCGTCGATGCCGGCAGCCGAGGTTTGTTGTAACTGATCGACGATCTGTTCCGGCGAGCCCACGAATGTCATTCCGCCCCAGCCGAGCGCGAATTGCGTCTTCAGTTTCCTGACGGACTCGGCGTCACCGTACGACTGACCCTCGACACCAAAAATGCTCGTCAGATTGTCGATGGCTTCCCAATCGATACTGTCGACCATGGCCTGGTAATCACGTTGCGCTTCCCGCTCCGTATCGCGGCACACGATCGTCGCATAGGTCATCGTCGAAATGTCGCGTCCGTAGGCTTCATGAGCACGCTTGCGAACAGCGCTCGCGGCCGCTTTGCCCATCTCGAACGTGCCCATGCCGACAAAGTTGACGTCGCAGCTGCGGGCGGAGAAATCGATCCCGGTGGCGGAGCTGCCCGCGTTCACGAGTACCGGGTAGGGCTGCTGGATCGGCTTTGGCTCCGCGACGGCGCCACGAAGTTCGAAAAATTCTCCTTCGAAGTCGAACGGATCCGGCTCCGTCCACAGCCGGCGGACGATTTCCACCCATTCGCTGCCTAACTCGTAGCGCGCGTCGTGTTCCCGTTGCGAGCCGCCAAACATTTCCATTTCCGCGGCATACCATCCCATGACGAGATTGAGCCCGAAGCGGCCGCCGGAAATGTGGTCGATCGTCGCCGCCTGTTTCGCCGCGACGACGGGATGGACCGTCGGTACGTGCGATGTCGCGAAGACCATGATGCGTTCAGTCGCCTCGGCGAGTCCGGCGGCCCACGAGTAGGTTTCGAACGATGCGCCGGCGAAGTTCGTCTTGCCGCCAAACCCGCGCCAGCGCCCAACCGGAACGAGCGCTTCGAAGCCCATGGCATCCGCTTTCCGGGCGATGTCTCGCGTGTGCTGCCAGGACAACTCGTAGGTACTCGGCACGGTCGTCGCCATCATGCCGCCACTCACGTTGAAACTGAATAATCCGAGTTTGAGTTTCTGCCCCGGATCAAACAGCGGAACCCTGCTGCGGCGCTCGATGATGTCGTCGCGCGTCTCTCTCATTTAAATCTCCTTCACTTCCTGAAGTGGTGAATTCGCGGTCGAAATGACACAGGGGGACATCCCGCATTAAAGCGTTGAACCGCGCGGATCGTGGACCACACTGTGGGGGAATATTGGAACATCCCACGTTAATGTGTTGGCCCCCGTGCGTCGTGCACCACACTCGTGCAACCATCCGCGTAATTGACCGCCAGT
>CAXBJY010000068.1:0-33135 GCA_963976285.1 uncultured Gammaproteobacteria bacterium | reverse complement strand
AGAAAAGGCAACAGAATCTCGCAGAAGCGTTTTTTCTGATCACGCCCGGCAACGACGTGGGCCACGTCTTCCATCATCACCCCGGTCGCGTTCGGCAGGCCGTGTTCGAGCGGCAGGGTCGTGCGCGGGCCGGTCACGAAATCCTGGCCGGCATGCACGATCAGCGCAGGGCACGTGATCTGGTGCAGCCGGGTCGAGGTATCGTGGCCGATGCAGGCCTGCACGAGCCGGGTATGGGTGACGAGATTGTTGTTCAGTTCCTTCCAGCCACCGTCATAGCCGAGCAGTTTGTCGCGGTTTTCGTTGTAGTAGTCCGGCAGGAACGACATCATGACGACGAGGCGCTGAAATTCGAGGAAGCCGGCCTCGCGATGCACCGTGACGAACATTTCCAGTTGATCGCTGAGCAGCGGGTCCATTTTCACCCAGCAACCCATGTTCACCATGCAGCGCACGAGATCCGGACGCCGCAACGCAACTTCCTGCGCAATGCAGGCGCCCATGCCGACGAGACCGACGAAACGCACGTTCGTCCAGCCGAGATGATCGAGCAGGCCAATCACATCGTCGGCGTGCAGCCCGATCGTCGGCGCGATCGCAACGTCGTCGGTTGATTCGCCCACCCCGCGGTAATCGATGCACAGCACGGCATACGCATCCGTGAGACCGCGCGCGAGGTTACGTTCGCCGCCGTGGCAGAACGTGCCCCAGCCGCCGATGCAGATCGCGGGCTCGCCGGTGCCGTGGATTTCGTAGTACATGTCGTGATCGTTGATCTGCGCTATTGGCACCTTGAAGAACCTCGGTCGAAGTTGCGCGCGGACGCGCCGCGGTAGTAGAACAGCGTGTCGCCGCGCCGCACGCGGGACGGAGCCCGCGGGGCAACGGCGGGGGCTCGTCAGCCGCCCGATACGGCGGCGAGCGGCGCCGGCGCGGGCCGCGCTTCGAGTCCGTCGAGATAGGCGATGACATCGGCGAGTTGCATGACATCGGCGTAACGACGGCCGACGTCGCGCAGGTTGTCCTGGTGCGGACCTTCCTCCATGTCACCGACGCATTCCTCCGGCACGATCGTCCGGTAGCCATAGGAAAAGCTGTCATTGATCGACGCGCGCACGCAACCGCTCGTCGTGCAGCCCGTGATGATGACGGTATCGACGCGCTGCTTCGTCAGGAACAGCACGAGTGGCGTCTGGAAGAATATCGATGGTGCGGATTTCGTGAACACGACGTCATAACCGGGCTCGTAGATCCGCGGGTCGAGCGCCATCGACGGGTGGCCGGAGAAAAACGTGCCGTCGTACAGTGAACTGACTTTCCAGTAGCCCATGTCTTCCGGGCCACACCAGCCGACGTTGCACGAGGCTACCGGCACGCCCTTCGCGCGGGCGTGGCGCAACAGGGTCGCGGTATTCTCGACCGCCGTATGCACGTGCGGGGAACGCCCGGTTGGATACTGCGGATCGGTGAAGCCGAGCTGGAAGTCGACGTTGACCACGGCCGGGCGTTCGCCGAAGCCGATCTGCATCTCGCCGTAACCGGCGCCGTCATAACGATTGCTCATAGTCTCAAGCCTCCAGTGTGGTGGGGTCAGGCATCTAGGCCGATTTGCGCAACTGAAAGACCGGCGGCGCAGGCGGCTCGAGTCCGGTCTCCGCGAGACAGCGCGCTTTCAGCTCCTCAATCGTACCACCGCGATTGAAGATCGCATCCCGCTGAACATCGGCAGCCGCCATTTCCGCGCGCAGCTTTTCCGTTGCCGCCGCATCGAATGACTCGCGGTCGCGCATGACGACGCCATAGCGGCGCGCGCCCTCGCGGGTGACGAGCCCGCGATCGACGTCTTTCGCGACCGCCGCCGGATCGCGCTCATACGGCTTGCCCCAGCCGCCGCCGCCCCAGGTGTCGAAATGCAGCACATCGCCGGCGTAAACCTTGATCCGGTCGCGCTTCGAATCCATCAGCTCTTCGCTGCCGTCGGCGCGCACGAGAATTTTCTTGCTGCGCGTGCCCGGCAGACCACCGTTCACACCCCAGGGATACGTGAGCCAGCGGTCGTCGTGGATCGAGATTTCACCGTCTTCGAGGAAACCGTAGCTGATTCGCAGCGCGTTGCCGCCGCGGTGCCTGCCCGGACCGCCGGTGTCCGGCAACGTCACGTAATGTTCGATGCGCAGCGGGAAATTGCACTCGAGAAACTCGTTCGGTACGTTCGTGAAACTCGGCCACAGCGAGTGGCCGTCCGGACCGTCCCCCGCCGGCCGGCCCGGTACGCCACCGAAGCCGATCTGGTAGAGCTGGTACCACTCGCCTTTCCTCGTGTAGCCCGAGTACATGAAGTGCGGCGAGTCGGAAAACCCGGCGGCGCAGAGAAAATCGGGACTACCCTGGCCGAGCAGCCCGCTGAGCACGTCGAAGATCCGCCCGAGCGCATGCGTACGGCATGACAGGGCCGCGGGATGATTCGGTTTCAGCAAACATCCTTGCGGGATGCGCACGTCCATCAACTCGTAGAACCCGTCGTTGAACATGATCTGCGGGTCGAACACCATGATCATGAATACGCCGGCGAACATCTTGAACATTTCTTCGTTCAGATAAAAATTGATCGAGCCGACCGACTGCGGGTCCGTACCGTCGAAGTCGAAGATCACCTTGTCCCCGTCACGCCACATCGTGCACGCGATCTTGTACGGCCCCATGCCCATACCGTCGTCGCACAGGTAGTCTTCGAAGTACTGCTTCTGCTCGGGGATCGTGTTCGCGATCAGTTGCGCCATCGCGCGTTTGTTGCGTTCGAGCAGTTCGTCCATCGCGGAATAGAACTCATCGTCGCCGAAGCGATCCGCGAGTTCTCCGCAGCGTTTCGCGGCGAGGCGACAGGCAGCGATGATCGCGTTGAAGTCGCTGCGGTTCCAGTGCGGCAAGCGACAGTTGTGCAGGATGATGCGCAGGATGTCCGACTGCAGCTCGTGGTTGCGGTAGATTTTCGTCGGCGGCACGACGATCCCTTCCTCGTAGATCTGCCTGGCGTCCGTGGGCAGGCTGCCGGGAACCTTGCCGCCGATGTCCGTCATGTGCCCGAACATCGACGCCCACGCGATCAAGCGGCCATCTTTGAAGATCGGCATGAGCACGAGCCAGTCGTTCGCGTGCGAGATCGCACCGCGGCACGAGTAGGGATCGTTCGTGAGAAATACATCGCCGTCCTCGATCGTGCCCTCGTAGCCCTCGGTGAAGCCGTGGATGAACGAGCCGAACTGGCCGACGACCATTTTGCCTTCGCAATTCGCGATCATCGGAAATGCATCGTGTTGCTCGCGTATACCCGGCGACATCGCAGTACGAAACAGCACGGCGTCCATCTCGAAACGCGCGTTCTTCAGCGCGTTCTCGATGATGTCGAGCGTGATTGGATCAAGCTCCTTGCGCTCGAACGGCGTCTGATTGGTCTGGATCAGTTTTGCAGCCATGAGGTTTCCTAAGCGTTCGTCAGCGGATTGATGATGATGTTGCCGAAGTCGTCGATTACCCCGCGATAGCCTGTGAGGATGACGCTCGTCGAATCCATCTCGGTCACGATGGCGGGGCCGTCGATCTCGTTGCCGGCGGTGAGTTTGCCGCGGTCGTAGATATTCGCGTCGTGGCGCGCGCCGTCCATGTATACGCTCTGCGTCGACAGGATCGCGGCCGCGGCATCGGCGCCACCGGCCGGGAGTCGCTCCGCGTTCACCAGCGTCGCCTTGCCCTGCACCACCGCACGCAGGTTCACGACTTCCTTGTCGACATCGAGCGCAAACGTGAACAGCTGGCGGTGAATGTCGTCGAACTCGTCGCCGATGCTGTCGAGTCCGCGGGTTCGGAGCGCTTCGGTGTCGGCATTGACCGTGAGCTGCAGACCCTGACCGTGGTAGCGCAAATCAACCTGGAACGTGACGCTCTGATCGGCGCGCGGCACGTTCTCGGCATCGAGTGCGGACGCGGCCGTTTCGGCCAGGCCGTCGAGGATCTCGATGATCTCCGCGGCCGTCGTGTCGCTGAAGCGTCGGATGAACGTACGCGATGCTTCATCGCGCACGCGCGTCGTCGCATCCCCCGAGGCACACAGGACCCCGGGCCCGGGCGGGATTATCACCGGCCAGCTGCCCATGAGGCGGCCGAGCGCATTCGCATGCAGGGGTCCCGCACCGCCAAACGCGATCAGCGCGAAATCGCGCGGATCGTAACCCTGCTCGATCGAGACGAGGCGCAGTGCCCCGAACATGTTTTCGTTCACGATATCGATGATCCCGGCGGCGGCCGTTTCGAGATCGAGTCCGAGCGCGTCGGCGACTTTCTGCACGGCTTTCGCCGCCGCCGCGCCGTCGAGTTGCATGTCGCCGCCGAGCAGCGCGCTCGAGGGCAGATAACCGAGTACAACGTTCGCGTCCGTAACCGTCGGTTCTTCACCGCCCTTGCCGTAGGCGGCCGGTCCCGGTTCCGCGCCGGCGCTTTGCGGACCCACCCGCAGTGCGCCGGTCAATTCCGGCACATGCGCGATCGAACCGCCGCCCGCGCCGACGGTACGCACATCGACGGACGATGCCCGCACGGTCACATCGCCGACCGTCGTCTCGCGGCGGATCTGCGCCTCACCGTTCTGGACCAGGGCGACATCGGTCGACGTACCGCCCATGTCTAGCGTGAGCAGGTTCCGGTAACCGGCCTGCTGCGCAATCCATACGGCGCCGGCGACCCCGCCGGCTGGCCCGCTCATAAGCAGGTTCACCGGGTATTCCGCCGCCGACAGCGACGAGGCGAGCCCGCCATCGGAGCGCAGCACGTGCAGTTTCACATCGTCCATGCGCGCCCTCAGTTCGCGGGTGAGGTTCTCGATGTAGCTCTGCACCCGGGGCCGCACGTAGGAATTCGCCACCGTCGTCACGGCGCGCTCGTACTCCTGCATCTCCGGGATCACGTCGACCGACAGTGAAACCGGTATGTCCGGCATCACCTCGGCGGCGATAGCGCGAACGCGGTCTTCGTGCGTGCGATTCGCGAAGGAATTGATCAGGCACACCGTGAGCGCCTCGATGCCACGCGCGCGCAGGAATTCGAGCTGCTCGACGAGCGCCGCTTCGTCGAGCTCCCGCACCACCGCACCATCGGCCGCGATCCGTTCGTTCGCCTCGACCGTCAGTTCGAGCGGCGCCATGGGCTCGCTCTTGTTGTAGATCACCCAGCCGCCGAGTCCGCCGGGTACGTAGGAGCGCGCGATCTGCAACACCTGCCGGAACCCCTGTGTCGTGACGAGTCCGACGAGCGCGCCGGTGCCGGTCAACACGGTATTCGTCGCCACGGTCGTGCCGTGCATGACATGGGCGATATCGCTCGGAGCGATGCCCGAGGTTTCGCACACACGTTCGATGCCGTGCAATACGCCGATCGATGAGTCGTCCGGGGTCGAGGGGACTTTCGCCGTAAAGATCCGCCCGTCGTCCTCGTTGACCAAGAATATGTCGGTGAACGTACCGCCGACGTCCACTCCCAGGGTATAGGGCATTTGGCAGAGTCCTCTGTGCTTTTTTATGCGTATTTACGCCTGCGCGACGTAATTAAAGTACCTGCAAATAACGGGTTATGATAGCCCTGATACGTCCGCACGTTTGCCAGCGACCACCGGAGGGAAATCCATGGCCAATCCGACGAGTCAGGCGGCGCACGCCGCACTCCCGCAGACCACGCACGATGAATTCGCCCGCCAGGAATTCGTGCGCGCCTACAAGCAATACCTCGTGGCGCATGTCCACGGCGGCAACGCGACAGCCTACGAGAAGCGCGTGAAACCGCAAATCGAACGCGCGCTGCAGCGCCCGCCCGCCGATCGCTTCGAGGTGCGCGATGCGATGGTCGGCGATCCGTACTACCAGATGTTCAGCGCCCTGCTGCGCACGAGCCAGGAAATGATGTGGTCGTCGTGCCAGATCCCGGTGGCCCGCGAACTCGACGCACTGAACCGCAAGGTCAACCGCAAGCGCAAGAAAAAACTCGGATCCCTGAAGCTGAATCCCGCGCTGCCAACGCCGAAATATCACCGCGCGGTGGATATCCACTGCCAGCCCGGGGGCTATCACAGTGAATTCGCCTCCGATGACGCGTCCGCCGGCATGGTCTACGACCGCGCCGTGCATATCTATGCGATGGGCCAGATGGGGCCCTACAACAACGACATGGGCGCGAGCATCGTGCTGTGGCTGCAGGAGAACCATCCCGGGTTCAAACCACAGCGGATCCTCGATCTCGGCTGCTCCGTCGGGCACAGCACGGTGCCGTATTGCGATGCGTTTCCGCGCGCTGAAGTGCACGCGGTCGACGTCGCCGCGCCGATGCTGCGCTACGCGCATGCGCGCGCCGAAGACCTCGGCAAGAAAATCCATTTTTCGCAACAGAACGCCGAATACATGGATTTCGAAGACGGGAGTTTCGACCTGATCGTCTCGCACATCCTGCTGCACGAAACGTCCGACAAAGCGATCCGCAACATCATCGGCGAATGTCAGCGACTGCTGCGCAAGGGCGGCATGATGATTCACGCGGAAACGCCGCCGTACCGGGACATGTCCCCGTTCGATGCGTTCATGCTCGACTGGGACACGCGCAACAACAACGAACCTTTCTGGTCACGTTCGCACGAACTCGACTACCGGCAACTGTCCGTCGATGCGGGTTTTGACCCGGACAAGGAATTCGAAACGCTGATCCCGAGCGCTTTTCAGATCGCCGAGGCGAAACGTTCGCATACGTTCCAGGGCGGTGATTTCGGCGGCGGTGGCTTCTGGTTCATTTACGGTAACGGGAAATAGATCCTCGCCATGACAAAACTGCAACGTAAAGCCAGGGGGGAGCGCCCCGCGTTCTTCGCCGATCCGAACGTCGACAAGGTGATCGCGATGGTCATGGGGCTCGCCGGCGAAGTCGCGGTCATGCACGACCGCATGGACACGCTGGAGCGACTGCTCGCGAAGAAAGCCGGGATCAAGCGCCGCGATATCGAAAATTACAAACCCGGCAAGAAGGTCCTCGAAGAGCGCGCACGGTGGCGGGAGCAATTTCTGTCCGAGGTGTTGCGGATCGTGGAGGTCGAAAACGAAGCGCTCGCGCAAGGGGACCTCGAACCGTATGACGAGGCGATCAGCCTCGTCGAGTCGCGCGCCGACTAGGCCCGCAGGCGTTTCCCCGTCACCGCGGCACGCTTGTCGCCGCGACTCCCGCGCAATCCAGGCCGCCCGTCGTTCGCGCTGGCACCCGACGACCGGCCGGCCGGCTGGTCGCTTGCACGGCAAGCAAAAAATATAATGTAAATTATTACAATAAAGATATAACCTGTTCATAATTAACGGTTAATGTTATAACCACAATTATGAACAAGCACTTCCCAACGGTATGAGCCGCATCCTGCCAGGGCTGCTCGCGCTCGCGCTGTACGCCGACATCGCCGGCGCGGCCGAAATCCTCGGTGTGCGCATGTGGCAACAGCCGTCCGGCACGAACGTCGTGTTCGACCTGAGCGAGCCCGTCAGCTATCGCCTCACCCGGCTCGCGAGCCCCGCGCGGCTCGTCGTCGATTTCGACCGCATGCAGGTTCCGAAATCCCTGCGGCTGCCCGCCGTTGCCGACACCCCGGTGCGGGGTCTGCGTTATGCCCCCCGCGACGGTGAGGTGTTGCGCGTCGTCCTCGACCTCGGTGGCAACGTCGGCGTCGACGATCTGCTGCTGCCCGCGCTCGAACGCTATGGCGACCGCCTGCTGCTGACGATCGCACCGGCGGCGGCCGGCGCGACGGGTGCGCAACCGGCCGCGCCGCTCGAACCGGACGTCAGCGCGACTGCGGTCAGCGCAGCGCACGCGGACGAACCGCCATTGCTCGACCTCGCCCCGGTCACGGGCGACGCCTCGGTCACGGGCGACGCCCCGGCCCCGGTGTCGAAACCCGGCGTCATGCAACGCGCGGGTACGCTGTTTCGGAACACGATCGGCGCTGCCGGTGATACCGGCGCGTGGGACATCAGCGGCTTCTATGCCGCGGAATTCCGCGGCTTCGTACACGAAGCGCAGTATCCGCGGCAACACGAGGCGAATCTGTCGTTCGCGATCCAGCCCGAGTTCTACCGCGAGTGGGACGACGGCTACCAGAGTCTGCTGATCGTGCCGTTCGCGCGCTGGGACAAGGGTGATCCGAGCCGCACGCATATCGATTTACGCGAATTCTCCTACATCAAATCCGCGAGCACGTGGGAGCTGCGCGCCGGTGTGCGCAAGGTGTTCTGGGGGGTCGCGGAATCGAACCATCTCGTCGATGTGATCAATCAGTTCGACCTGGTCGAAAACATCGACATCGAAGACAAGCTCGGCCAGCCGATGATCAATGTTGCGTTCATCCAGGACTGGGGCACGATCGACGTGTTCGCGCTGATCGGTTTCCGTGAGCGGACCTTTCCGGGCAAAAAGGGTCGTCTGCGCACGCAACCGCGGATCGACCGCAGTGCGGCAACCTACGACTCCGCAGCCGAGAACACGCATATCGACTGGGCCGCGCGTTACTCCCATTTCATCGGCGATTTCGACATTGGCCTGTATCACTTCTGGGGCACGAGCCGCGATCCGCGCTTCCGGCCGCAGCTGACGTCGTCGAACGAACTCGTGCTCGCACCGCATTACGACATCATTCACCAGACGGCGACCGACGTGCAGGCGACGAAAGGCAACTGGCTGTTCAAATTCGAAGGCTTGCGCCGCTCCGGTCAGGGCAAGACGTATTACGCCACCGTCGGCGGCTTCGAGTACACGTTCGTCGGCGTGTTCGATACCGCGATGGATGTCGGGGTGCTCGGCGAATATCACTTCGATGACCGCGGGGAAGACGCGCTGTCACCGTTCAATAACGACGTGTTCACCGGTTCGCGCCTCGCGTTCAACGACGTCCAGGACACGGCCGTGCTGGCCGGGATTTTCGCCGACCTCGACGGCCGCTCGAAATTCTTCAACGTCGAAGCGAGCCGGCGACTCGGCTCGACGTGGAAAATCGAAGCCGAGATGCGCGTGTTCTGGGATGTCGAAGGCAGCGACCCGTTCTTCTCGATCCGGCGTGACGACTATATCCAGGTGGAACTCGCGCGCTACTTCTGAACGCGTGCAGGATTGTGCAATCGCCGGGCTGCGGCCTGGCACGATGGCTCCCCCCTGTGCTTCCCTCCGTCCACCTGCACGGGTCGGGGCGCCGCGTCGGGCTCCCGCTGATTCCTTTCGCGCCGTAGTTCAGCGCTGCGATTTGCCGCCGCCCGGCTCGCTCCACGGCGGCGGGTATTGACCGCTGCGCCGACGGCGCCACCCCCGTCGGCAATTCGGCGGTGATGCCGCACGGATCACTGGCCGGCGAACTCGCGCCGGGGGTAAACTGACAGCCGCCGTGCGGCGATTCGCGCCCGGCGTCCGGTCGTGGATGCTGCAACCGCGCCTCACCCCGACGTGAATCCCGGCACCGCCCGCCCCTTCGCAGGAGACATCACGATGACGGACTATCGCCCGACCAACCGCCGCAATTTCGTCAAGCAATCCGTCGCCGCGGGCGCGGGAGTCGGCCTCGCGCTCGGCGCACGCGCCGAGTCCCCGGCCACCACACCGCGAGTCCGCGCCTACCGTACGCTCGGGCGCACGGGCTTGCGGGTGTCCGATATCTCGTTCGGCTCGAGCCGCCTGCGCAGCGGTCAGGAAGATCTCGTGCGCCATGCGCTCGATCGCGGGATTAATTATTTCGATTCGGCTTACGGCTACTCGGGCGGTGATTCCGAGGTCGTCATCGGCAACGTGATTCGCGGCATCCGCGATGACGTCGTGCTTGTATCAAAAGTGGAAGGCACCGCGTCGTGGCGCGAGGCGCAGTTCATGGAGGAGCTCGACACCTCGCTGCAACGCTTGCGCACCGATTACATCGATATCTACATGGCGCACGCCGTGAACGACATCGAACGGCTGCAGAGCGACGAGTGGTTTGCGTTCGTCGATCACGCGAAGGCCGCCGGCAAGATTCGCTTTGCCGGCATGTCCGGCCACGCCGGGCAGCTGATCCCGTGTCTCGACTATGCGCTCGACGAGGACATGGTCGACGTGATCCTGTGCGCCTACAACTTCGGCCAGGATCCGAAGTTCTATGAACGCTTCACGAAGTCGTTCAATTTCGTCGCGAACCAGCCCGACCTGCCGCGTGTACTCGCGAAGGCCAGGGCCCGCAACGTCGGCGTGATCGCGATGAAAACGCTCATGGGCGCACGCCTGAACGACATGCGGCCCTACGAATATGGCGAGGCAACGTTTGCCCAGGCCGCGTTCCGCTGGGTATTGTCGAATGCGGACGTCGACGCGCTGATCATTTCGATGACGAGCCGCGAACGGATCGACGAGTATCTCGGCGCCTCCGGCGCGAGCGAACTCGCAGTCGGCGATATGGGGCTATTGATCCGCTACGCCGCGGCCAACGGCGCGACGTATTGCCGCCATGCGTGTAACGACTGCAGCGGCGCCTGCCCGTACGGCGTGGATATCGCCGACGTCCTGCGCACGCGCATGTACGCGACGGACTACGAAGACGTGCCGTTCGCGCGTGCGGAATACGCCGCCATCGAGCACAACGCGGCCGCCTGCCTGTCGTGCTCGGGCGCGCCGTGTCGCAATGCCTGCACGCATGACATTCCGATCGCCGAATTGTGCGCGCCAACGCACCGCATGCTCGCCTGATCGAACCGCACGACACCCGCCCCGCGGCCCGGTAACCGGCACCGGCTGGGCTCGCGTGCTCCCGCGTTGTAGATTAGGGGGCTGATCCAGACCACGGAATTTCACTTTGAGTATTAATGGCAAGGCCTGTATCGCAGGCATTTACGAACATCCCACGCGCAAGGCCGAAGGGATCCCCATCGCCCAGCTCCACGCCGAAGTCGCGCGCGGCGCCCTCGCCGACGCCGGGCTTGGCCTCGCGGACGTCGACGCGTATTTCTGCGCCGGCGACGCGCCGGGCCTCGGCGCCCTCGCGATGGCCGACTACCTCGGCCTGAACGTGCGCCACACCGACACGACGGAAACCGGCGGCTCGTCGTACATCGTGCATGTGAATCACGCGGCGCAGGCGATCGCGGCCGGCAAGTGCAAGGTCGCGCTGATCACGCTCGCCGGCAAACCACGCACCGGCGGGGCGCAGCCGGGGCGCGCACCGATGTCGGTACAGCCACCCGACGTGCCGTTCGAAGCGCCATACAATCCGACCGTCCTGAACATCTACGCGATGTGCGCGCAACGGCACATGCATGAATTCGGCACGACGGCGGAACAGCTCGCCTGGATCAAGGTCGCGGCCTCACACCACGCGCAGCACAATCCGCACGCGATGCTGCGTGATGTCGTCACCGTCGAGGACGTCGTGAATTCTCCGCTCGTCGCCGACCCGCTGCACCGGCTCGATTGCTGCGTGATTTCCGACGGGGGTGGCGCGCTCGTCGTCGTCGCGCCGGAAATCGCGGCAACCTTGAAGCGCCCGCAGGTACGCATCCTCGGCGCCGGCGAAGCGATCAAGCACATGCGCGGCGGTGAAGTCGATCTCACTTATTCCGCCGGCGTATGGTCGGCGGAGAAGGCGTTCGAGGAGGCCCGGATCAGCCGCGACGACATCAAGTACGCATCGCTGTACGACAGCTTTACGATCACCGTGCTGATGCAACTCGAAGACATCGGCTTCTGCGAAAAGGGCAAAGGCGGTGCGTTCGTCGCGGACGGCAACCTGATCTCCGGACAGGGACGTCTGCCGTTCAACACGGACGGCGGTGGCCTGTGCAGCAACCACCCGGGCAACCGGGGCGGCATGACGAAAGTGCTCGAAGCGGTGCGTCAGTTGCGCGGCGAAGCACACCCGGCGGTGCAGGTTGCGAACTGCGATCTCGCGCTCGCCCACGGCACCGGCGGTCTTCTCGGTACGCGCCACGGCAGCGCCACCGTCATTCTGGAAAGGGTGTGAACAGGTGAGCGTATACCTGAGACGCTGCGGCTTCGGGACCGGAGCCACTGTCTACACCCCATCCCCGTCCCTTCCCCTCGATTTTAGGGGAAGGGTACCTGGTCCATCGAAACCGGTGTTACATAACCTGGAGCACGTATTCAGATCATGAGCGACGCAAAAACGAATCCGATCGCAGACATTGCGCTCGAACCTTACTGGGAAGCGGCCCGCGACGGTCGCCTGCTGTTGAAACATTGCGCGGCGTGCGGCAAGACCCATTATTACCCGCGGCCGCTGTGTCCGTTCTGCATGAGCGACGAAACCTCGTGGGTGGAGGCCGCCGGTACCGGTACCGTGTATTCGTGGAGCGTACAGCGGCGCGCGGATCCCCCCTACGCGATCGCGTTCGTCACGCTGAGCGAAGGCCCGACTATGCTCACCGCGCTCGTCGACTGCGACCTCGACGCGCTCGCGATTGATCAACCTGTGCGCCTTGCGTTCGAGGAACGCGACGGTCAGCCGACCCCGGTGTTCCGGCCCGCCTGAGCCCACCCGTTTCGCCCGCGGGCGTGAGCCGACGCAACATCGCCGGTTCGCGCCCGCGAGATTGTCCCGCGTGGTCGCGCAATCCGCATGAGCCGCCGCCCGTACGTCCGCGTATGCGGGGTAACGGGCAGCATTGGCGCAGACACCCCGGCGGATCTGCGCTAGATTCGCGGTTCGAGGATTATCCCTGCCGATCGCGAGGACAAAAAATTATGAGCAAACTCTACGGCGATACACACCGCGCCCTGCACGAACAATTCGACACGACCCGCATGGCGGCGCTGCTCGAAGAAATGGACACGGACCAGATCGAGGAGCAACACAAGCCGTTCATCGAATCACGCGACATGTTCTGGCTTGCCACCGTCGACAGCGAGGGCCGGCCACAATGCCAGTACAAGGGCGGCGAACCCGGATTCATCCGGGTCATCGATCCGAAAACGCTCGTGTTTCCGAGCTACGACGGTAACGGCCGTTACCATTCGATGGGCAACATCGGCGCCACCTCTAACATCGGCATGCTGTTTCTCGATTTCGAAGTGCCAAACCGCCTGCGCCTGCAGGGCGAAGCCTCGGTCAGTGCCGACGACCCGCTGCTTGCGGATTACCCGGGTGCCGAATTGATCGTGCGCGTGCACGTCACCGACGTGATCGTGAATTGCCCGCGATATATCCACCGGATGAAACGCGTTGAAATGTCGCACAACGTGCCCGCGGCGAATGGCGACGCACCGTTCGCGCAATGGAAACGGATCGACGTCGTGCAGGACGCGCTGCCGGCCAAGGATCACGGCAAAACGGCCGCGGCCGGCGGCGCCATCACGATGGACGAGTGGGTCGAGAAATTGATGGAAGGCGACGGCGCCTGATTACCCGTCCGGGGTGCCGCGGATCGGGAAGCGGCGCGACTTCCCGGTTACCGGCGCTCAGCGGATCCGGTTGATCGCCGCTTCCGCCTGGTCGAGTGAGCGTTCGATGCGCGCGCGGATGTCGTCGAGGTCGACACCGTCCGTGCTTTTCTTGCCGGCCAGGTAACGCGCGTACACGCCGTGGATGATCATCGCGCTCTTCCACCAGTTGAAGCCGATGTAGAAATCGAGTCCGGCAATGTCGCGCCCGGTACGGGCCGCGTAACGCGCGGCGAGTGTTTCCCGATCAGGCATGCCCGGCACGGCGCTGCCGGTGCCGGGCTTTACCGGGTTTTCATCGTCCGGCAGCACCCACTGGTTCAACGCGTAGGCGAGATCCGCGAGCGGATCGCCGAGCGTCGAAATTTCCCAGTCGAGCACGGCGGCGATCCGGGAGTCCGCGCCAATGAGACAGTTGTGCAGACCGTAATCACCGTGCACGACCCGCGCCGGCCCCTGTTCCGGAATGTTTTCGGCAAGAAATCGCTGCAGTTCGTGCGCGCGGGGATCGTCGAATTCAGCCGCCTCGCACGACGACGTCCACGAGCGGTACCACGTCTTCAGCTGGCGACCGATGTAATTCTCTTTCTTGCCGAGATCACCGAGGCCGATCGCATCGGGGTCGAGCGCGTGCAGATCCGCGAGTACGTCGAAAAATGACCACGCCAGGATCTCGCGCCGCTCCGCCGGTACCCACGCGAGCGTGTCTTCGGCCGTATACAGCGCTTTGCCCTCGACATGCCCCATCACATAGAAATGCGCGCCGGTCACCTCGGGTGATTCGCAAAAGCCGAGCGCGGGCGCAACCGGGACCGCGGTCGGGCCGAGCGCCGAAATGATCGCCCATTCACGTCCCATATCGTGCGCTTTCGGTAACAGCTCGCCGCGCGGCGGCCGCCGGATCACGGCCACGGTGCCGGCCGTATCGGTGAGCAGATACGTCAGGTTCGAATGCCCGCCCTCGAGCCGCTTCCACTTGAATGGCGGCGCGAGCGAAGGGATGTTTTTCTGAATCCACTCCTCGACCCGGGGGACATCGTAACCTTCAGGGGCGTCTTCATGCTGCATGGTGGTACCTTATGTGATCCGGCCGGCTCGGCGCACCAGTGTACGGTTTCGACGCGCCGGACGACAACGACGTCGCCGATCGCGGCGTGGATTACGGTTCAATTTTTGAAGGTTGCACTCTCATGCCGATCACGTTCCGGAGCAAACATTCACCGAACATACTCATGCTCGATTCCGTCGCGCTTGAATTGATCAAAAAAATGGGCCACAGCGGCAGCGTGCCGGGTTCCCTCGCCGCGGACGACGTCGCCGCCGCGCTCGACAAGCTGAATGCGGCGCTCGCGCGCGCCGCCGCGGCGACGGGCGCCGATGCGCCCGGCGATGACGAGCGCGAAGACGGTCCGGCGGTGAGCCTCGCGCATCGCGCGTTGCCACTGGTCGAAATGCTGGAAAAAGCGCGCGCCGCGGGCGACTACGTGATCTGGGACCGCTGACCGCGGGTCCGGGCAGCCGGCACGCGCGGGCTGCGTCGAGACCCGGCGTCCCGTTAATTCACCCGGCTGTGGGGGCGCGCGCCGCTATCCGGCTAGCCGAGGTCGTCGAACGATTGCGGCAGGTCCTGCCAGCCATCCGTATTCGGCGACAACAGTTTCAGCGTGAGCGCGAGACGACGAAAGCGCCAGCCGCCGTCACCACCTTTCACCACATGCGCGTCGTACCAGCCGCCGATCCAGTAGGCAACGTCACATCCGTCCCGCCGGCGGTGCGTCGCGCTTTCCCACAGGTAATAAAAGCATGTCGCGGTGACGAGATCGGGGTTGATCGTTATCGTCGGCGAGACGAGGAAATGCAGCGTCGAACGAAACCCGAGATCGACGTTGTCATGCATTTGCCGGCAGATGTGGTCCCCGCCTTCGAGCGTACCGAACTGCCCGACGTCGAACACGGCGTCGTCCGTGAACAGGGGCCGCAACAACGCCGGGTCGCAGTCCGCATCGGCACCGCGCGCGAAACCCGTGATCAGGGCGCGGATTTTTTCCGTGTCTTCGAGGCGCGTAAGCCGCTGCTCGGTCGTCAGCTCCATCGCGTTCACGCGTCGTACTCGAAACCGTGCGCGGCGACGAAACGTGCCGCATCGAAACTGTTCGGGACCCGGTTGCTGCCGCCGTACAGTTCGCAATGCGGCGCCGCTTCCGCGAACGCGAGCAGTAAATGGAAAAACGGCAATACCGCGGGCGGCAGCGCGCCGAGTTCGTAGCGATCGACGACGGCGAGCAGATCATCGAGTCGCGGCAACATCGCGGCATAGAACGCCTCGAAGCCTTCGCTGTCCATCTCCCGGCGCACTTGCGAACGCTCGTGCTCGCACGGGTGCGCCCATGTCGCTAAAAACGGCACGAGGTCGGCGAATTGCTGTTGCAGATTGTCGTTCATCACGTGCCCATGTAATCGTGCCAGTGCTTGTGCGTATTGCGGATCATGATTTCCTCGTCCATCAGCACGAGTTCGTCGAGCACGCCGGACTTCAGCGCCGCGTGCGTTTCTTCCATCGTCGAGGTGTCTTCGAGCCAGGCGTTACGATGCAGTGCCGTCGTATGCGCGATCGCGATGCGTTCACCGGGACTGCCGGGGGCGCGGAAGAAGTTCGTCCCTTCCCACAGCGTGCGATCCACGCTGATCGGCCAGAACTGGTGGATGAAATACGTCATGCCGGGATAACCGTTGCCGGCGCACAAATGGAATACCGTGTTCGGAAAGAAACACGCGAATTCGAACTGAAAATCTTCCCGCCGCCGCGGATTGACGGCTGCCGGCAACTCTTCGAGATGTGGCGCGTGTGTGCCGGAATCGTGCAGTCGCTTGCCGAACGCGGCGGTGGCCGGGGTCGGGCTCAGCCCCGGGACCGGGGGCACGTAAAGTCCCGACGTGCTGTGCGGGCCGAAGCAGTGGAACTCCGTGTGTTCGAGCGTGGCGAGACTCGGAAACGTCGCGGCGTGGATCGTGCGCACGTGGTAAGCCTCTGAAAACGCGTACAGCGCAACCTTCCAGTTGCAGTTGAGCACCGTGGAGTAGCGATACCGGGCCGTCGATTCATGATACGGGTAGCCGGCGAAGTGCGGCGCCATACCGTCGAGGTAGGTCCGCAGATCGGTGGCCGGTTCGGCCGCGAGGTTGATGAAGACGAAACCTTCCCATTGCTCGCAATGGATCCGCTTCAGGCCGAGACAGTCGCGATCGAAATTCGCGAAGCGATCCGCGCGCGGTACGCCATGCAGGCGGCCATCGGTGGCGAATGTCCAGGCATGGAAGCGGCATGTGAAGCTGTGGTTGCGTGCATGGCCGAGCATCTGATCGCCGTGGTCGCTGATCAGCTTGTTGCCACGATGCGTGCAGATGTTGTGAAACGCGTTCACCGATCCGTCGCGATCACGGACGAGGATGACCGAGGTGTTCGCGACGTCGAGCTGACGCACCTTGTAATCGCCGGGCGCGGCGAGTTCCTCGACGCGGGCGACCATGAGCCAGGTGCGCCCGAACACGGCCTCGCGCTCGGTTTCGAACAGCGCCTCGCTGATCAGGGGCGCGACATCGATCGGGCCGGTGCCGAGTTCGGGGTAGGCATTCGTCACCGGCATCGCCGGATCGATCGTATCTCGGTGGGTATCAGGCATTGCATGATTTATAACGACTGCGGGCACGTGCGTAAAGCGCGGGACCACGCGAACCCCGCCCATGGCTCGCATGCCGCACGCCGGATCCTTTATGATCACACGACGCGACGCACCCGCAACGACCGGCAGCGTCCCCTCCCGGAGCCTTTATGTCCGATTCCAAGCGTGGACCCGAACGTCGCCGAGCGCATGCTGCGTCGGGCGCGGACGGGCGCGCAGCCGACGAACGCCGGGGCGGCACGGAGCGCCGGCGCAACGGCTGGGTTTCGACGCTCGATTTGTGCCGCGGCCTGCCCTACAACGACGTCGAGGCGATCCTCGAGATCTGTCCGGTGCGGCGTCTCGCGGCCGGCGAAATCCTGCTCGAACCCGGCCAGGCGAATCATTACCTGTTCTTCCTCGTTGAAGGCGAACTGAACGTGCGTCTGAGATCGACCGACTCACCCGTCACCGACACGATCCATCGCGGTGAATGTATCGGTGAAATGTCGATCATCGACGGCCAACCAACCTCGGCCTACGTCATTGCGACGACCCCCGCGACCCTGATCGCGGTACACGAGAATATTTTCTGGTCGAAGCTCGCGACGAATCAGCGCATGGTGCGTAATTTGTCGCAGGTACTCGCCGAGCGCATGCGCAAACGCAATGCCGCCGCGCTACGCGCGTTCGAACAGGAAATGCGCCTCGAACAATTGCAAAAGGAACTGCTCGCGGCTTACGAAATCCAGACCGGCATGCTGCCGCGCGGTCCGACGCTCGTGCCGGAACTGCCGCAAATCGACGTCCATGCGCGCATGGATGTCGTGAAATCCGTGGGCGGTGACTTTTTCGATGCGTTCGCGCTCGACGAGCGGCGCGCCTGCATCGCCATCGGCGATGTATCCGGCAAGGGCATGCCGGCCGCACTGTTCATGGTGCGCGCGCTGACCCTGCTGCGCGCGGAATTGCTCAAACCCGACGATCTCGGCGTGAACGTGTCCCGCTTCAACCGGGCGTTGTGCGAGACGAATATTTCGCACATGTTCGTCAGTCTGCTCGTGCTGACGATCGACACCCACGACGGCACCGTGACGTACGTGAACGCCGGTCATATGCCGCTCCTGCTGTCACGCGCGGGCGGCGCATTCGTCGAGATCGACGACTCACGTGGCCTGATCGCCGGCGTCCTCAGCGACACCGCCTATACAACCGCGACGCTCGCGCTCGGCGATCGCGACCGCCTCGTTCTGTATACCGACGGGGTAACGGAAGCGCGCAATCGCGAGCGCCTGTTCTACCGCGCCACGGGACTCAGCGCGTGCGTAAACCGCACCGGGGGCGGTGATTCAAAAAGTCTCGTCGACGGTATCTTCGACGACGTGCGGCGTTTCGTCGGCGCCGCGGCGCCGTCGGACGACATTACCGTCGTCGGCATCACGTTCGACCGCGAGCCGACATAGCGGGTTTCGTACTTCGCGGGAATCGCCCGGGCGCAGGTGGATCCTGCGGCCCGGGCGGGACGTCGTCTCGTGTCTACTTCGCGAGCGCCTGCAGATCCGCGAGCGTCTTCGACGGTTCCGGCCTGCGCGTGTAGTCCGGATCGGCGTCGATCGCGCGGACGATGCCGCCGCTGTCGACGACGATCCGCGCCGGCACCGGCAGGGTCCAGCTCGGGTCACCGTTCGAGGTGGGTAAATCGATGCCGAAACCCTTGTAAATCGCCTGGAGTTCACCGCGCACTTCATGTCGCAGCCCGAGCGTCGCGGCGTATTCGTTGCCGGGGTCGCTCAGGAGATTGAAGTCGAGCGGCTGCCTGCTCAGCATCTCGAGGCTTTTCGCGGGAATTTGCGGGGTAATGGCGACGAGCGTCGCGCCGAGGTTTTCAATGTCGCGGTTGATTTCCTGCAGAGCATACAGCTCCACCATGCAGTAGGGTCACCAGTGGCCGCGAAACACCGTGAGCACGACCGCGCCCTGGTTCAGCAAGGCCACGGAGGAAATCATGTCGCCGTCCTGGTTTTCGAGCGCGAACGGCGGCAGGGGATCGCCCACCTTGACCGCGTTGCCGACAGTGCCGGAATCGCGCAATTTCACAGTTTCCGCGTGCATGACTTCACGCTTCTCCTCGGGGATCCGGGTCACGCTCGCGTCCCGGATTTCCGCGAGCTTCGTTTCGAGACTCATCGCGTCGTCCTCGGTTGGTTAAGGTCCGCGCAGTGTAGCCGCTGCGCGCCGGGGTCGCTATCCGGCCCCGTCCCGTTTGAACTCGACGAGTATCGCGCGGTACTCGTCGCCGTCGTTGCGCGCCGTTTCAATGTGCCCTTTGCGGACAAAATCCGCCGAGCGCGGCTGCGGGCTGAACGTGAGCCGATCGCCGAGTTCACCCCCTGTTCCGGCGTGAAACCGCACGTCTATCGGTCCCTCGCCGGCGACGTTCAGGAGCACGTAGTCGTGTTCGTGCACGTGCTTTTCGATCGTCGCGCCGGCCGGCACAACCTGGTTCCAGACCCGTACGTGGTCGTCTTCGTAGATCACCTGCGTGGCGATCGGGGCCAGATCACTACTCATATTGCGTCTCCTGTTGTCGTTGACGTCGGGGCCGCGAAGCGTTCCCCTAGAATCCGAGCCGGCCGTAGCCCGGCAGCTTGATCGCGAGATCGAGCGGATCGAACCCGAAATTCGCGCTCATCACGTTCAGTTCGAAGCCTTCGTCGCGCGCGAGCGTGAAACCCGCGAGGCCATAGAGCGACAGCTGCCAGCCGGTCCCGCTCGGTGCGCGATCGAACACGGCACCGTTGACGAGATAATCCTTGCCGATTGCGGTCGTCGGCAGTTCGAGCCGCAGTGCCGGTACTGCGCGCGCGATGTGCGCGACGAACGTGTTGCTGTTCGGTCCGGGCCACAGCGTATACGTGTACTGGTAGGGATAGGTCTCGGTTGCCGTGATGATCGCCGGGATCAGGGCCGCCGCCGCCTCGCCGCGGATGTCGGCGAGCAATTCCGGCGGGTTCCCGTACCACGAACGATCCGGGTAATCCTGCGTCGACACGACGACACGTTGCTGTCCCCATTCCCGCCAGCCGACGACCTGGTGCACGGTGTATTGCGTCGCGCCCGCGGGTTTCGTTGCGATCCACGTGTGGACCGCGAAAATCCCGCGCCAGCTGAACGCCCGTGCGGCGTAGACCTGCACGACGGCCTCCGGCGCGGCCGCCGGGGTCGGCGCAATATGCTGCGGCGATCGATCGGCCGTGCGCCAGTCGCGGGCGAGGTTGACCTTGCCGCAGGCGACGACGAGACAGGGTCCGAGCAGGACCAGTACCGCGATCGCCAGCGTACGCTTGATCAGTTTGCGCAGTGACGAACTGCGTTGTCGAACATCAGTCAATTGCTTGCACCCCTATGCGACACAAACGCGGCGGCACGCGGGGTTGCACCTAGGCGAGGAGCAGCGCGCGACTTTCCACCGCGGCCGCGCGCGCACGACGCGCGAGTTCGTCCGTCGTCGCGCTCGAGATCGGGTGATCGATCGCCACGAAACGATAGCCTTCGGCGCCGAGCACCCGCGCCATCAAATCACCGGCACTGACGAATGCGCGCGTGAGTACACCAACGGACGGCAAGCCGAGGCCTTCACCGATAATCGCGTCATGCAGACTGCACGACGAACAGCTGCCTCAGTCACCGATCCCGGCGACGAGGGCATTCCAGCGTTGCGCGTCATTCAGCAAGGCCGCTTCGACCGGCGTGCTGTAATTGCCTTTCGTGATGCGCACGACTTCAGCCACCCCGAAGGCGTCGACGAGCTCGCGTTCGAACGCGTCGAAAAACGGCAGCGTGCCCTTCTTGCCGTTCGAAATGATCGCAATGACCGCGCCTTCGAGTGTCGTCATGCGCGGCGCGAGGGTAAATCCGGCCGTGGCGTTTTCATGCGTCGGGTCGAGGAATTCGATACTCATCGCTGCAACTGCCTCGTCAACCTTCACAGTCGACGCACGCGCCGATCGCCATCGTGACGGCCTGGCTCGTCTTGCCGAACCACGGCGGGATCACCGCGCCGAAGCCGCCCGCGGGACCGCCGGCCGCGATCACGAGCAGGTGCTCCGGATCGGGCAGGGCCGCGTGTTCGCGTTCGCCCTTGTCGCCGACGACCGCGCCCTTGCCGCACGTGGCCCACTCGTCGCGGCGCACGCGCGCATGGCGAAATACGTACTCGCGGATATCCGCTTTCGACCAGCCGGCCGCGTCGAAGTGCGCACGCAGTTGCGGCGGAACAACGATGGCGTAGTTCCCCGGCCAGATCGAATAGTGCCGCATGCTCGCCTTGATCTCGGCGACGTAGGTATCGAGCAGCGCGGCCGGGTCCGTGGTCCATTCGTTCATGATTTGGCGTGGCGCGCCGGCCGCCATGACGGTAACCGCGGAGGCGTGTTGCGGCACGCCGCGCTCCTCGGCGAGGGGTAACCAGGGGCTTGCCTCTTCGTCTTCGGCGAAGCAGTAGCTGAGCTTGCCGGGATGACCGAGCGTCGAGCGATCGACTTCACCGGGACGCACGTCGAGCAGATTCATGAGCACGAGACGCACGGCGCGCCCGATCGTCATCGCCGCGCGATCGCCCGGACCGAGCACGCTGAACGTCGCGTCCATGCCGAGTTCGCGCCGGATCGGTCCGTTCACGACGATCAGCACGGCGCAACCACCCGTGCTCGATGTCGCCCCGTGCAGGACGAACGGTTCGCGCAGCATCGCCGTCAGCGCGGCGACGACAACCGGGAAATGCATCGGCAGGCAGCCGGCCATGACCGCGTTGATCGCGACTTTCTCCGCCGTGATGACGCGTTCACGCACGGGTTCGATACCGATCAGCTGATCCGGGGTCATCAGCGCCCAGTCGAGACACGCGCGCACGAGCGCTTCCGTCGGCACGACGATCGGCAGACCGTCGCTCCAGCCACGCGCATGGAACCATTCCTGCGCCGCGGCCGGATCATCGACGACGTAGCGTTTTGAACCCAGGTTCATGGTCACCGACAGTTTTCCATCAACACACACCATCGTCAGACAGGCGCTTGCGCGCGTCGGCCGCATAGCCGATCCGCTCGAGTACGCGGTCCGTATCCGCGCCGTGGGCGGCGAGATACTCCGATGGGCGACCCGGTTCCGCGCGGTAGCGGATCGGGGTACCGAGCCGCTCGACCCCGTCGATACCGGGTTCGATCATGCCGCGCTCACGCAGAAAACCCTGTTGCCAGGCCTCGTGCAGATTGAGCACCGGCGCGTAACACACGCCCTTGTCCGCGAGCCAGGCGTCCCACTCGGCGAGCGTGCGGGTGGCGAACGTCTCGCGTAAAAACTGTTTCACCGGATCCTGCGCCGGCCCCCATGGCGCGCGGCAAAGCTCGATCAGATCCGTGCGCCCGAGCGCCGACAGCAGGTTTTCCGCGAAATTCATTTCCGCTCCCGACAGCACGATGTAACGCTCGTCGGCCGTGGCATAAATATTGTAAAACGCGGCCCCGCCATACAGGCGTTCCCGGGCGAGGCCCGGCGGCCGTGCATGCGCGAGGACCTCGCTGACGATGTGCGGATTCCACGACATAAGGCTGTCTGTCATCGACATGTCGAGGTAATCACCGTCACCGGTTTGCGACCGCCGGTACAGCGCCATCATGATCCCGACGAGCGCGAGCGAACCGAGCGCGACGTCGGCGGTCGGGGTCGGTGGCAGCGTGGGCGCCGCGCCGTCCGTCTGGCCGAGACTCAGGGTTCCGGTGATCGCCTGCGCGCCGAGGTCGTGCGACGGCCGCCCGGCGAGCGCGCCGTCCTGGCCGAACGCGGACAACGCGCAGTACACGATCCCCGGGTTGCGCGCGCGCACGTCTTCATAACCGATTCCGAGTCGATCGACGACCCCGGGACGGAACGAGTCGATGATCACATCGGACTCGGCGGCGAGTTGCAGGAAGATCTTCACCCCGGCAGCGGTCTTCAGGTTCAGGCGCAGACTCAGCTTGCCGCGCTGGGTGTTGCGGAAATAGGCGGAAAAACCCTCGATCGGCGGGCCGAGTGCGCGGGTCGGTTCGCCGTCGAAGCTCTCGATCTTGATCACTTCGGCGCCGTGGTCCGCCATCACGAGGCCCATGTACGGGCCCGGCAAAAACCGTGACAGGTCGAGCACGCGTACGCCTTCGAGTTTCATTGCCCGACCCGCGCCTCAGTCGGCCAGCAGGTCCGCGAACACGGCATCGATAGCCGCTTTGTCGCGATCGTTCATGCAGAACATCGTGAAATGCGCCCACAGCGAATCGATCAGCGTGTAGCGGGCCTGCGGGATCAGGCGCGCTTCCTCCTCGATATCGGCCGCGGGGAAGAACATGTCGTTCGCAAACGCGACGACCGTCATTTTCGCACTGATGCGCGCGAGCGCCGCGGCGAGATCGCCACCGGTATGCGCACTCACATCGCCGTGCCGCCATTTCCAGCCCATGCAGATCAGGTTGTTCGGATCCATCGGCGCGAAGTAGGCCTCCCAGAACCCGGTGATGAAAGCGTCGAGCGAATCGAAGCCGATCTCGCGCCACGTTTCGCGTTTGTAGAATTCGGCGCACAGGCCCATGACGGACCAGATCTCGGCATGACGCTTCAAACCGACGGCAACGTCGCTCGCGTGCGCATAGAACCCGTCGGCCCACGCCGGGTCGGATTTCAGCGCGTTCTCGTGCGCGCGTACGAACAGGTAGTCGTGCGGGGTGGTTTTCGCCGTGCCGGCAAACGGCGCCGCGCGCTTCACCATGTCGGGATAGCGCACGCACCATTCGTAGGTCTGCTCCGCGCCCATCGACCAGCCCGTGACGAGTTGCAGTTCGCTGATCCCGAACTGTTCCGTCACGAGGCGGTGCTGTGCGACGACGTCGTCGCCAATCGTCATGTTCGGGAACGCGCCGCCGTTGTGCGGCGCCGGCGTGTTGCTCGGTGACGAGGAAAACCCGTTACCGAACTGCCCGGGCAGAATGATGAAGTATTTCGACGGATTGAGCGGACGGCCTTCGCCAATGAACATCTCCATCGATGCGGACGTCCCGGACCACATGTGCGGAAACAGGATCGCATTGTCCTTCGCCGCGTTCAGCGTGCCCTGCGTCTTATACGCGAGCCGGGCGCCCGGCAGCGTACCGCCCGCGATCAGATCGATCTCGCCGAGTTCGAGATACGCGTGCGGTCCGTGTTGTTCCTCGCTGTAATAATTGTTGTCAGGCATCGTGTTCTCCCCGGAACCTTATCTTTTGTGTGCGAATGCGCGCCTGCCCGTGATGGTACCCGAAGCCCCGCGTGCGGATGTCGGCTCACTTGCGGTCCGGGTTCCGCGGTACATCGCGAAACGGACCACGGTCCATGCGCGGCTCTTTCGGCAGACCGAGCACGCGCTCGGCGATGATATTGCGCTGGATCTCGTCCGTGCCACCCGCGATCGAGGTCGCCGGCACGGACAGCAGGATCTCCGCGATCGTCCCGTCGTGCGGGCCGTCGGTGCCGGCAAGCAGGGTTTCGGCACCGCTGATTTGCGTATGCACGTGACTCGCGGCACGCGCGATGAGGCTCGCGGCAAGCTTGCCGAGCGATCCCTCCGGGCCCTGCGCGCGACCTTCGCGCTGCGCCGCTTTCGCGCGCTCCGCGGTCCATTGCGCGGCCTCGTTCAGCATCAGCACGCGCGCGATGTCCTGACGCACGAGCGGATCGTCGATAGCACCGGTCTCGCGTGCGCGTGGCAACACGAGGTCCACCCGGCCGGCGCGTTGCGCATACCACTTGTACGGTTCCATGACGGTCGCGATTTCGGCACGTTCCTGATCATGGATCCGGCCGACGGCACTCGACAACCGTCCCCAGCGCCGCAGCGCGTCGGCGCCGCGACGTTCGTGCGCGAGCGTCGTCAACGCGACTTTCCAGCCTTCGCCGATCCCGGCCACGAGGTTTTCCGGCGGGATCACGGCATCGGTGAAAAATACCTGGTTGAACGAGGCATGGCCGTTCATCTGTTTCAGCGGCTGTACCTCGATCGCGGACTGCGTCATGTCGATAATGAAAAACGACAGCCCCGCGTGTTTCGGCGCGTCCCAGTCCGTGCGCGCGAGCAACAGGCCCCACTCGGCGTGGTGCGCGCTCGTCGTCCACACTTTCTGGCCATTGACGATCCAGCGTTCACCGTCGAACGTCGCGCGGGTCGTCGCGCCGGCGAGATCGGACCCGCTGCCGGGTTCGCTGAACAACTGGCACCAGGTCTCCTCACCGGTGAGGATGGGCTTCAGGTAGCGCGACTTCTGCGCGTGCGTACCGTGTTCGAGCAGGGTGGCGGCGGCCAGCATGCGGATCCCGATCCGCGCCACTCCGACCGCGCCGAAGCGCTCGAACTCGGCTTCGATGGCAGCGCTCAGACTCACCGGCAATCCGCGCCCGTACCACTCGCGCGGCCAGTGCGGCATGCCCCAGCCGGAATCCGCGAGCAGCGTGCGCCAGGCGACGAGATCGCGGTCCGGGTCCCAGTGCGCATCGAGCCACGCGCGAACTTCCGCCAGCACCAATGCCGCTTCCGGCGCGCTCATGCCGCCACCTCGACCGCGCGGAGATAACGTTCGCGATGCCACGCCGGCGAGCCGAGCAGCATTTCCGAACTCTTCGCCCGTTTGAACCACAGGTGCGTATCGTGATCCCAGGTAAAACCGATCCCGCCGTGGACCTGGATGCACTCCGTCGCCGCGTGCACGTAAGCCTCGGCCGCGGTCGCTTTCGCGAGTGCGGCGAGCGCCGGGATGCGCGCGTCATCGGCGTCGATCGCGGCTGCCGCGTAGTACGCCGCCGACTTCGCGTGTTCGACCTCGAGCAGCATGTCCGCGCATTTGTGCTTGATGGCCTGGAACGAACCGATCGGACGGCCGAACTGCATACGCAGTTGCGCGTACTCGACCGCCATGTCGAGCATCACCTGGCAGCCACCGGCCATTTCATTCGCGAGCATGATCGTGGCGCGATCGAGCGCGCGGGCGAGCGCGGCGCCGGCGTCACCGGGGACGCTGATGCACTCGGCGCGGACATTGTCGAATTCGAGTACCGCGAGGCGGCGCGTCGGATCGAGGGTGGCGACGGCGCGTCGCGCGAGACCGTCGCTCGCCGGATCGACAAGATACAACGACACCCCTGCGCTGCCCTGCGTACCCGCTGCGCGCGCGACGACGAGCACGACATCCGCGCTCGCGCCATCGAGGACGTAATGCTTCGTGCCACTGAGCCGCACGCCGTCGCCGTCGGTCGTTGCGATCATCGCGACCGCGGCCGGATCCCACACCCCGCCCGCTTCGGCCAGCGCGAGCGTCGCGATCGTCGTGCCGTCCGCGATCGACGGCAACAAGGATTCGCGAAACGGCGGCGTCGCCGCCGCGAGTATCGCTTCGGCGGCCAAGACGACCGAGGTGAAGAACGGCGCGCAAAATAAATGCCGGCCCAACTCTTCGACCGCAATGCCGAGTTCGACGTAACCGAAGCCGGCGCCGCCGTACTGCTCCGGGATACGGATCCCGGCAAGGCCGAGATCCGCGCACGCGCGCTGCCACGCGGCACGGTCGATGCCGTGCGCGGACGCCATCGCGGTGCGTACGGCCGCGGGATCGGCGTGATCCGCGAGAAAGCGCCGCAGCGCGGCGCGGAACTGATCGTGTTCCGCGGTGAAACTAAACGACATGATGACTCCTCGCGCTCGTGGCGAATCCGGCGGTCCCGCCGCTCCGACTCGCCGCATCAGGCACGCGGTACAGTAGCACGCACATGAGCGGCAGCGGTGCGACCCCGGCGTTTGTCGCAATGGTCGCAGCCGATCGCAACCGCGGGCCCCGGATCGCCCCGTATCCCCTGCGCGCGATCCGCGCGGCGGCCGCATCATCAACAGACGGCCGGGGCAATTCCGTTCGCGCCCGGGTCATCGCGCGTCCACTTCGGCCTGCGCATACGCCTGGCGTCGCTGGATACGATCGGTGTACATGCGGAACAGGCGACGGTCGGCGGCGTAGCCAGGGATCTGATCCGTCGCCGCCGTCAGTTCGAAATCGTCGACGCAGCGCTGGAACTCGCGATCGATCGCCGCATACACCTGGCGCGACGTGTCGCGCTCGTCGAGCAGGGCCAGAAGTGCGGCCGCGAGCGTGACGAGCCGGTCGTGCAGGGGCGAGTCGCGTGCGGTACGGGCGAGCAGAAATGCCGCCGCCGCGAGCATGACGAATTTTGCTTCGGTACGGCCGAACTGGCGAATCGCCTCGAACGCGAACACCGTGTCGGGATCAACCGGGGTGTGCTCGAAACGGACGAAGCCCTGGCTCATTGCGGCGAGGAAAGCCGGTGACTCGCGGTGACCGAGACTGACCCCGGAACGTTCACGCTCGATGACGATCCCGCGCGCCGCCCGTTTGTCGCCGCCCGGATCGTTGATCGTGACGATCAGGTGATCGACGAGCCTTGAGTGCGCGACCCACGCCTTGCAACCGTTCAGGGTGCAGGCGGGCGCGGTCCCGTCCAGCGTTACGGGCGGATGGCTCACCGGATCGTCGCGATCCTCGGTCGCCGCGAATGCGGCCCAGCCGCGCGACGGCAAGGCCGGGAACGCGTTTCTCAACGTCGCCTGGTAACCGGCCGCGAACACCCACGGCAGGCGGTCCGCGAGCAGCGCGCCGGCAATCGCACTGTCACCGGGCGACATCGTATGCAGCGCGCATGCGTGCCACAAATCGTAATAGGCCTGTTCCGATCCGCAGGTCCGGGGCAGGTACGCACCGGCGTAAAACCGTTCGATTGTTGCCAGACTCATCGTCGTTCTCCCAGCGCGGTGATTTACCGGCACACGCCCGGGCACCGGACTTCGCGCGTGCGCGAGCCGTTGCCCCCGATATCATCACGTGAAAATTAACCGATCCACGCCGCGATTGCCGCAGCGCCCGGCGGGCACAACGGTCACGCCCTCGCTCGCGCGACGGATCCCGTATGATCACGGGGGTCCGATTAATCCAGAGGATACGACGATGGCGCAACCCGCTGCGTTCGATAAGGCACGCGCGAAAGCGTTTACCCACCGCGTGATCGACGACATGGCCGGCGCGGTAAAACTCCACCTGTGCGTAATCGGCGTGCGACTCGGTCTGTTCCGGGATTTCGCCGCGAACGGTCCCGCCGATCCGGCAACGTTCGCCGCGCGCACGGGCATCGAACCGCGTTACGCGCGCGAGTGGCTCGAAGCGATGGCCGCCGCGTCCTACATCGAATTCGATCCGGCAAGCGGGCAGTTCAGCCTGCCGGCGGAACACGTGCGGCCGCTCGCCGAAGATACCCACCCGATGTATCAGGGCAATCTGCTGAACATGCTGGCCTACGGCATGGGTCCAATCGAGCAACTGATCGCGGCGTTCCGATCCGGCGGCGGCGTGAGCCAGTCCGCGTTCCCGCCGGAATACTACGCGACGATGCAACGTTCGAGCGGTTTGCGCTACGACAATTTGCTGCTCGATACGTGGCTGCAGGATATGCCGGATGTCGTTGCCATGCTCGAACGCGGGGTCGATGTCGCGGACATCGGCTGCGGCCGCGGCACGGCGCTCGCGCTCATGGCGAAAGCGTTTCCGAACTCGCGCTTCGTCGGCTACGACGCGTTCGCGCCGCAAATCGACGGCGCGCGGCAATGCGCCGAGCAGCACGGGGTCACCGCGAACACGACATTCGAAGTGCTCGACGCCTGCGCGGAGATCCCGCGTGATTTCGACCTCATCTTCACGTTCGATGTCGTTCACGATATGACGAAACCGGCTGACGGGCTCGCGAATATCCGCCGTCACCTGAAACCGGGCGGCATCTACGTGCTGCAGGAGATCACCGCGGCGGACGAACGCCACGAGAACCGCGGCAGCGCCGCGACGATCAAGTACGGCATGAGCCTCACGTACTGCATGACGACTTGCCTCGCGAACCACGGCGAAGGCCTCGGCACGCTCGGCATGCCGGAGAAAGTGGTGCGCGAACTGTGTACGCAGGCGGGTTTCACGAGCGTGCGTAAACTCGACTGCAGTACGGATTTCGTGTCCCT
This sequence comes from uncultured Gammaproteobacteria bacterium, assembly GCA_963976285.1. GTDB lineage: Bacteria > Pseudomonadota > Gammaproteobacteria > UBA11873. Next base: position 3,882 of record CAXBJY010000068.1, on the reverse strand, counting down.
GTTCGAAGTCCGCTGACGACACCCGCACAAGCTCGGTTACACTGCCGGGCTGATTCAGTATTACGGAGTATGAGATGACCGGGACAGTATTGATTGCCGGCGCGAGCGGCCTCGTCGGCACGGCCGCCGCGATCGAATTCGCGGATGCCGGATGGAATGTGATCGCGTTGTCGCGGCGCGTGCCGGAGTTGCTCGAGGGTCGCGACTGCCGTCACCTCGCGCTCGACCTGACGGATGCCGCGGCCTGCCGCGAAGCGGCCGCTGAGCTCACCGACGTCACACACGTCATCTACACGGCCGTGTTCGAACTGCCCGGTTTGATCGACGGCTGGACCGATCCGGTGCAGATCGAGACGAACGGCCGCATGCTGAGGAACCTGCTCGACCCCTTGCGCGAGCACGCCGCACTGAAACATGTCTCGCTGCTGCAGGGCACGAAAGCCTACGGCATCACGGTCGGCGAGATGCGCGTTCCGGGACGCGAATCGCAGCCGCGGGTGGAGCATCCGAATTTTTACTGGGTGCAGGAAGACTATTTACGTGAAGCGGCGACGAAAGACGGTTTCGCGTATTCGATATTTCGTCCGCAGCTGATCGTCGGGCCAAACCATGGTGTCGTGATGAATTTGCCGCCGGTGATCGGCGTCTATGCCGCGATCCGGCGTGAACTCGGTGAACCGTTCGCATTTCCGGGCGGGGCGACCTGGGTCTGGGAGGCCGCCGATGCGCGCCTCGTCGCCGGCGCCTTGCGCTGGGCGACCGACGCGCCGGCCGCGGCCGGTGAAACGTTCAACCTGACGAACGGCGAAGTGTTTTCGTTCCGCGACATGTGGCCGGCGCTCGCGCGCACGCTCGGGGTCGACACCGGACCCGATGATCGCGTCTCGCTCGCCGAATACATCCCCGCGCACGCGGACGTATGGGAGCGCGTGGTCGAACGCCACGATCTGCGCCGCATCCCGCTCGACGCCCTGCTCGGCGAATCGCACTACTACGCCGACATGTGCCTCGCCTACAGTGCGGACGAGACGCCGTCACCCGTATTCGTCAGCACCGTGAAGATCCGCGAAGCCGGCTATACGAAAGCCTGGAACACGGAAGAGAGTTTCTGCTACTGGTTGCAGGATCTGATCGACCGGAAGATCCTGCCGCCGGCGTCCTGAAAACGCACAGAGCGGCGGCCGGGAACGCACCACGGCCGTCGCCTTGCGCGCGGCCGTCCCGTCCCCCGGGCATCCACGAACCCGACGTCTGATTTGTACCCGCTCAGTACGTGCGTATCTCAGGACCCGAGGTCCACTTTCCGGCGATGCGGCACGGGTCAGCGTTCAACGCTGGGTCGTACCGTTGCACCACACCCGCACGCCACACGCTGGTCCTGCGCGCCCCTCAATACCGCATGACGAGTCGCTGTCGAACAGTAAGGAGGCCGTGGCGCTTGCGCTAAAGACGAGTCACCCTGAGCGGAACAATCGTCCGGCGAACTTGCCGGAATCAGCCAGCGTAACCCGTGCAACAAGTTCGTGCGCTTTGCCGAATATGGGTATGCTGAACCTGCCCGCCTCCTGGTCCCACTGTTGATCTGCGGGCGGCGGCGGATTTTTCTTCGTCCGCCATTTGATTATCCGAAACGAGAGCATCTGCGTGGACTTGATAAGAGTTGTAGTTGCAATCCTGTTACCGCCACCCGGCGTTTTTCTGCAGGTCGGTCCGGGGAAACATTTCCGGCTTAACGTACTGCTGACGCTACCTGGCTACATTCCGGGAATCGTTCACGCGGTATGGATTATTGCGAAGCAGCAGCCTGTATTTGACGCGCCAGATGTGTCCCCGAATGGTCCCTGAGCAACAACAAACGCCGGAGTCGGCACGAAGGAGCGCGTCGGTTCGGCGCTGCCAATGCGGGCTGCTTTCCGGATTTTACGCGGAGCTGTAACGTGACGATTATGTTGTCCGCAGTGACCCTCATACTGGCTGCCGCCACGGCGATTCCGTTGCTCCGCCACGAGGGATGGTGGGTCCGCGGCTTCGATTTTCCGCGGATGCAGTTTGCGATCCTCGCGCTGATCCTGCTGGTCGTCGAGTTCTTGGTGTTACCCCTGAGCGACGCATGGACCTTGGCATTGATTCTCGTTACCGCTCTGTGCCTCGCTTGCCAGGCCTGGTGGATCATGCCCTATACCGCTGCCTTTCCCGCCGAAGTGCACCGTGCGCGGCACCAGGACCAGGATCGATCGATCAAGATCATGACGGCGAATGTACTGACGCCAAACCGCAATGCCGCTGCGCTTATCCGCCTGGTCAGGTCTCGAAGACCCGATGTACTCGTAACACTGGAATCCGACACCTGGTGGGAGGAGCAACTGGCAGAACTCGAAAATGACTATGTGCACACGATCAAATGCCCGCTCGATAACCTGTACGGAATGCATGTGTACTCGAGACTTCCGCTCTCGAATGAGTCAATCAAATTTCTGGTCGAGGACGACGTTCCATCCATACACGCGGCAGTCCGGCTACGTTGCGGGCAGAGCGTTCGGGTACATTTTCTTCATCCCGCTCCTCCTAGCCCGACGGAAAATGAAGAGTCATCAGAGCGAGATGCGGAACTGCTTGTAGTGGCCAGGAGTGTCGCTGAAGCGGTAAAACCGGTTATCGTTACGGGAGATCTGAACGATGTCGCGTGGTCGCACACGACGCGCCTGTTCAGAAAAATCAGCGGACTACTGGATCCTCGTATTGGCCGCGGCATGTTTAACACGTTCCACGCCGATCACTTTCTCCTGCGTTGGCCACTGGATCATCTGTTCCACAGTGATCATTTCGCCCTTGCAAGCATCGAACGACTGCCACCGTTCGGCTCAGACCATTTTGCGCTGGTAACGGAACTGTCCTTTGAGCCCCATAGAGTGTCAAAACAAGACGGAATCGACAGTACCGTCGACGATCGGGTACATGCACGAGAGAAGATCCGGTCAGAGGGGGTATCTAAAACTGACGTGCCGGTGCCCGGTCGCGATCAGCCTTAGTCGATCAAATTACCGAGGAGGATGGGATGAAAGAGCGCCTGATGTTTCTGCTCAACAGGATCAGAGAGAAACTCTGGGTCCGCCCGCTGGTGTTTTGTGCCCTCTCGATCGGCGGGGCTTTTGCGGCGCGGCTCGCGGACGAAACCTCTCTCGGGAAACTTGCTCCCGAAATTGCTCGCGGTTCGATCGATACGCTGCTGACAATTTTGTCTGCAAGCATGCTGGTTATTGCGACGTTCTCGGTTGCCTCAATGGTATCCGCCTATGCTTCCGCCAGCAGTAGTGCGACGCCCCGTGCCTTCTCTCTCGTCCTCGCTGACGACGTATCTCAGAACGCGCTATCGACGTTCATCGGCGCGTTTATTTTCAGCATCGTGTCGCTCATTGCACTGGAGAACGGTTTTTACGGTGTCGCCGGGCGGTTCGCATTATTTTTTCTGACCATCGTCGTCTTTGCGGTGGTGATTGCAACGTTCGTCAAATGGGTGGACCAGATTGCCCGACTGGGTCGCCTCGGAACCACTATCGACAAGGTTGAAGCGGCCACTATGAAAGCGGTCGAGCGGCGAACCGAGTCTCCTACCCTCGGGGGGAAAGCAGTGAGCGGCCATCCCTCATCGGCAGTCTCCATAACCGCGCCGACAATTGGCTACATCCAGCGAATTGATCTGCCTGTTCTGCAAGAGCTTGCTGAAAACAACGACCTATTGATTGAAGTCGCGTCACTGCCTGGCGCATTCGTCTTTCCGGGCAGAATCCTTGCGTATGCCTGGAACGGAAACGGCCAACCTCCGGCCGATCATGACCTGGAAACATTAGTGGACGGGTTCCTGATCGGCGCTGCCAGGACATT
>CAXBJY010000067.1:0-33309 GCA_963976285.1 uncultured Gammaproteobacteria bacterium | reverse complement strand
GGCGCCTTGTCACCACCGATTTCAGGACTCAACGCGACGCTACTTATTGTTGAGACCGCTTCTATATGAAGCAGCAGAATCGTCACTTCGACAGGCTGCTCAAAGAGGACCACGAGCGACCTCCGCAGCCGCGCGGGGGCGCGCCGTTCGTGGTGTGGTTCTTCGGCGGGATCGGCGCGCTGTTCGGTGGCTTGAACCCGCCCCTGAACTGGGACTGGTTTTTCGGCGGCACGTTCGGATTTCTCGTCGGCGGGTTTCTCGGTGGCTATTTGAGTCAGCGCGGCTGGGGGCGTGCGATTCTGTGGAGCGTCGGTCTCGCCTTCGTCGGGTTGATCGCATTCGGCATCTACCGCGCAAAGTAGCTGGCGAATTCCGGGGCCTGCCGTTGACCCGCGGCACGCGTCGCCGGGCGCTGCCATGCAAAAAAAAGCCGCCTGTAGATTGCGCGCCACCGCGCGGCCCAAGAAACGGAACTGCCCCCCGGTCGAGGCCCTCCAATCGGCGATGGCCGATTATGAGACCGCAACGCGTATCAGGGCGTTCGTCGGTATCCTCCAATCTACGGACCACGTGCAACTACGTCGGCCATTGCCCGATAGAAGAAAAAGGGGACCGACGTATTAAATTTTATCCAGTGGTTAAAATTTTATCCCTCCGTCCCCTTGACGTTTGTACGGTAAGCAACGGCTCGACGGTTCGGCCCTGGCGATCTGCTTCAAACCAAAAGCCCTCCGGAGAAGCCGGGGCGCTCACGTGATTTGCGGCGCATTGTTGCCGACAAAACGCGCACGCAATTCACGCTTCAACACTTTGCCTGTGGCGTTTCGCGGAAGCTCATCGACAATGGCGATATCGTTCGGCACCTTGAACTTCGCCAGCCGCTCGAGGCAATGCTCCACGACCCTGAGTCGATCGATCTCGCGCCCGTCCTTGAGCACGATGACCGCAAGCCCGGTTTCTCCCCAGCGTTCATCAGGGACCCCGATGACGGCAGCTTCCGCGATTTCCGGCAGCTGGTAGAGCACATTCTCGACCTCCGCCGGGTAGACGTTTTCTCCGCCGGAGATATACATATCCTTCCAGCGGTCGACGATGTAGACGAATCCTTCTGCATCCTGTCGCGCCGCATCACCGGTCTTCAGCCACCGGCCCTCGAACGAGTCGGCAGTGGCGTCCGGCTTGTTCCAGTAACCCGGTGTGATGTGCGGGCCGGCAAGCCACAGTTCACCAACCTCGTCGGGGCCACAGTCGACGCCGTTGTCGTCGACGATCCGGAACTCGGTATGCAGCAGCGCCTTGCCGGTCGAGCCAATCTTGCGTAAAGCGTCATCCGGATCGAGAAAGATCGCACCCGGGCTCGTTTCAGTCATGCCGTAACCCTGGGCCAGTTGTACTCCCCGCGCCGTCCAGGCCTCCATGATCGTCAATGCACAGGGCGCACCACCGACACCAGCGACGCGCAGTCGCGACAGGTCCGTCCCGGCAAACGCCGGATGCTGCATCATGAACTGGTACGGGGCCGGTACGGCGAAAAAATGCGTTATACCCTGCTGCGGATCGCCCAGGATTCTGAGTGTCTCGCCCGCATCGAATTGCTTTAACAGCACCACCGTCCCGCCCGCGTGCAGCACCGGGTTGCTGTAACAGTTCAAACCGCCGGTGTGAAACAGCGGCAGCACGTTCAGGTGCACCGTATCGAGACCGATGCCCGCGGGTATTCCCAGGTTCACGCAATTCCAGAAGTTCATGCCGTGCGTGATCATCGCGCCCTTGGGTCGACCGGTCGTCCCCGACGTGTACATGATCGTGACGACGTCATCGTGGGTGAGTATTTCACGCGGAGCAGTCCGGTCCCGCGTTTCGAGCAACGCCGCTTCGTACGGACAGTCGGGCGCGTCGCGGTCGATCCGAAGGGTCGTCTCGATCTGACAGCGCCGCCCCAGTGCTTCTGCCGTTGCAGCGAATTCGACGTCGCATACGAGCAGGTTCGGCGCACTGTCATTGATGATGTACTCGAGTTCACTCGCGGTAAGACGCCAGTTCAGCAAAACGCAGATCGCACCGGTGCGAGCACAGGCAAACTGGATATCAAAATACTCGACGCCGTTATGAGCCAGAACCGCGACGCGGTCGCCGCGTGTTATCCCGCGGGCGGCGAACCAGGCTGCGAGCGCGTCGGCCCGGGCATCGAGGTCCGCATAAGTAAAACTGCGCCCGGATCCGAGGTCGCGGATGGCTTCCTTGCGCGGCCGATTTGCGGCGTGGTGCGTGATCCAGTCGTATGCGCGTACCGGACCGTTTCCGGGCGGGCGCGAGGTGGTCATCGCGGCAACCGCCTCCGCCGTGGGGACGAATTCGTTTGATTTGGTATTTCGGGCCATCAGGATTCCTCTGTTCTCGCCCCTCGACTATGCCGCCGCCACGGGCACATGCGTTCCCGCGTCAACTTCACATGACGCTGCAAGCGGATTAGCGCACGCCCGGGCAAATACGGCAACCAAGGGGGCCTGCGCTGACGTCCCCATAACCCGGCGCGTAGCGATCCGCATCCGTCCGGCGCGCGCCTCGACATCGAATTCAGTCAGGGCTCGCCGGGCCGAGGTTCATCAGCTTCCGTAGCTCTTCTGGATGCTGTCGAGCGGCGATTTCTGAATACCGTGATTCGCGATCGGATAGCGCAGCCCGTTGCGATCGAGTGCTGTCAAACCCTCGATGAGTCCCGGCAGATAGGCCGGTGGCAGCGCGATCAGCAATTCGTCGTCCAGCACGCCACCGAATTTCCGTTCGGCATAGCAGGGGATCGATACGCACGGTTCCCCGGTGGCCAGCGCACGCCCCCATGAGTCGGCGCAGGCGCTTTCGCCTGCGGCGGTGAATGTGTACTTGCGATAATCGGTGTACTGCAGACCGTTGATCAGAGTGAGCATCTGCCCCGGTGTCGCATAGATCAGGCAGATGTCCGGATTGTCCAGTCGACCGGAAGCGAGAGGTGACACGGCCAGCGCCACATAATCACCGTACGGTGCACACGTCATGGCGGCCTGGTGCGCGGCACTGTCTTCAAGGGTGCCAAACCACACGCCGTGCATTTCCCTCCCACTCAGCCAATCGCGGCTGCGGGGATGCAAACCGACTACGACGCCACACTGGTCGCCCATGAGGTTTTCCATCGTGATTCCCAACGTCCAGCCCAGCCAGCGGGCCTGCGCCACGACCTGATCGGTAGCGAGTTTTTCGTTCCGATCCGGCCGCCGAATGCGCGGTACTGCCAACATTTCCGCTTCCGTTCGAAAGCGCTTCATACCGACCGGCAGCGTACGAATCCTGAGATAGCGGACCAGCGCGTCCACGATTGCGCCGTAATCGTACGCTGTGGTGTCGTTCCAGCAATTGGCACCGGGTGATTCTTTCTCTTCGCCTGACATCGCCCCACGACCTCAGCGATTCATGGTGAGATATTCCGGTGTGATTTCCAATCCGGCCGCTACCGCGAGCCGGTTTGTTCCGGCGTAAAACGAAGCCGTCGCGGCGACATACCAGATTGCCTCATCCGAAAAGCCCTCGTCGCGAAGGCGATCCCGTTCCGGGTCACCGATAGTCTCGGGATCGTTGAGTACGAGAAGGGTAAAATCGAGCATCGCGCGTTCGCGCGATCCGAGCTTCGCAAGCCGGTAATTGCGCCCGATGTATTCCACGAATACCGGGTCATCACACAATCCGCGAAGTCGGGCGCCGTGGTGAGCGCAGCAGTATGCGCAGCCATTCGTTTGTGCGCAGACCAGCGCTATCAGTTCGTGGTCGAGCGGGCTCAATCCGGAATCGGCCCGCATGAGTTCCATGTACGGTGTCATGAAGGCTCGCAAGCGCTTGTTGTCGGATGCGAACACGCGAACAAAATTCGGCATGAACCCGTACTTTTTCCTGATGCCCGCGACCATGAGCTTCATTTCGTCGTCAAGGTTGTTGCGATCATCGAGGTCGAGACCGCAAATCTCGCGTAACGAACCGGCTGCCGGCACGTTGTTGAATACTGTTGCCATTGAAGTATCCTCCGGGTGATTGGGAGTAAATCCGGCGTTCATGCTAGCCAGCGGGATCGGGCGGAACTACTGCAGTTTGTGAAGTTGAATTTTTGCGAATAGGCAACATGTACCGTTATGGTCAGTACTGCCCGATTTCGAAGGCACTCGAGCAACTGGGTGAAAAATGGACCCTGCTGATCATCCGGGAACTGCTGCAGGGACGGTCCCGCTTCAATGAACTGCAACGCGGACTGCCGAAGATCTCGCCGGGACTCCTGGCCAAGCGGCTGAAACAACTCGAATCGGCGGGTATCGTGCGCCGCGAACTGGCGGCGTCCGGATTGCACGCGGCCTATATGCTCACTGAGGCGGGCAAGGAAATCGCGCCGATTATCGAGCGCCTCGGCATCTGGGGAATCCGCTGGGCTGACCGCCACATCGCACCGGACGAATCCGATGGCTACATACTCATGGAAGACATTCGACGAAATCTCGACGTGAAAATGCTGCAGACCGAACGCTGTGCTATCCGGATCGACCTGAGACACGAAGACTCGGTGCAAACGTGGTGGTAATTGCTCAACAACGATGGCGCGGATCTGTGTGACACCGATCCCGGCCATGACATCGACGTCTACGTGGATTCCGAATTGAACGCGCTCGTGGATCTCTGGTTTGGCCGACGTTCCTTCTCCGCTTTGCGCAGAGACAACGCGCTGCGAGTCAGCGGAAAACAGGCTCTCGTACGAACGTTCAACCGTTGGCTTGGCCGAAGTTCGCTGGCATCGTCGCGCTGAGCGATGTGCCGCAGGTAATGCTCGCGTCAAGCAACTGAAGGGACGCCTTCGAACTCATAAGTACATCGCGCTGTTTTCGCGAAACAGAACCCCGGCGCTCTGCCGGGACCGCGCGACGCGGGTCCTGCGAACCCCTGTCGCGATGCTGGTAAACCCGGAACGCACGTTCTCATCCGCGCCATCTCCCCAAACAAAAAACCGGCACGAGGCCGGTTGTTTTGGTTGGTGGAGGTGGCGGGAATTGAACCTGGCGACTCCCTAATAGAACAATAAGTTGCTTATTGATGTTGTCCGAATGCTGCCCGGGCAGAGCCGACTTGCTAACACCTGCGGGTCCCGAATATTCATGCGGCTTTTGGAAAGTAGGAAAGCCGGACCCATTTAGGGTCGCCGCCTGTGGCGAAGGGATGCCGCGTTACGTCCCCAGCAGCCTGCGAGCGAGCACGGACTGCAGTTCTCTGCGGCCATCTGCAATCAAATAAATGATGACTTGGCTGCCCGCGACGCGGTAGATCACCCGGTAGGGCTTGAGCGTGGTTTGCCGATATTCCTTTATCCCGAGTGCGACCAGTTCTTTCGGGTAGCTTCCACGCTCAGGGAATCTCGACAAACGTTTCACGGCCTTCATCAATTGGTCGAGCACGTAGTTGGCATTGGTCGCACTGTCGAATGCCGCGATGTAGTCGTGGATAGCTTCCAGGTCCTGCTCCGCGCCCTCGGTGAGGAGGACTTCGAACCTGGCAGGTCCGCCTGCCATCAGTCGGATGCCCTCTTGCCCCGCAGCCGGGCGACAACGTCCGCTACAGGCTTGACCTTGCCGGCCGCCACGTCCTGATTACCCAGCGCGAGGATCTTCAGCAAAGCGAGGGTTTCCTGGGTTTCCTCGAACGAGGCCACGTCTTGCAGTACGGCTTTGGCTTCACCGTTTTGCGTAATGACCAATGGTTCTCGCTGCTCCGTCAGGCGCGTCAACACTTCGGCGGCGTTGGCCTTGAGGTAGCTGATCGGTTTGACTTGAGATGAGTAGCGCATGGTGGTGGCTCCTGAAATATGATAAGACCAAATTTAGACTTATTATGGTCTCTAATCAAGATGCCGGAAGTAACCGTTGGTGCGGCTCCCGAAATCTCTTAGAGATCTATTCCGGTTAGCCCACACGGGGTTACATCAGCACCGATCATGACCCGTCATTTCGTTTTCACTGATGGCGTGAAAATTTGCGAGTCAGTGAGATAGATGAGGTCAAGTCAGTACCGTAGGTCCCGACTTCACATCCGTTCGTCGAACGATTGATCGGGACCGTTCGACGCGAACACTTCGATTGGGTGTTCTTTTGGAACTCAGTCGACCTGACCCGAAACTTGACGGCATTCCTGGATTATTACAATACGGATCGCGTGTATCGGCCGCTTGGCCGTGTCGCTCCCGATCACTGCGCTAGTTTATGAACTCGCACGCCAGCCGGGTTCGAACATCACCCCTGGCGAAATAATTGCTGCAGACGGTTTCAAAGGCTGCTGTTGGGGTGACTGCGAATTCGCCATCGACAGGTTGTATAAAGTGGAGAATCGACCGAAATTCACATAGACAAGAAGCTTGGAGGCAAAACGGCCTGCGGCCGCGGCGGGAAGGTTCGGTTTGCGCTTGGGCGCAACCCTCATCCCTCCCTTTGGTCGGGACCGCACTGCGTGCGTCCTGCGCATCGTACTTAGCGCGCGATGCTTGTCGAATCCGGAACGTGAGGTCTCTTACCGGAGGGTCCCGTCACTGGCTGCGAGCTTTGATAGGAAACGGCCTGCGGCCGTGGCGGGAATGGTTTTATTTCGCGCTGCCTTCGCGAAATAAAATCCCGGCTTTCGCCGGGACCGACCTTCGGTCGTCCTGCGCATTGCGCTTAGCGCGCAACGCTTGTGAACCCGGAACGCGGGGTCTCATCCCGTCACCGGAACCGAAAATAGAAAAAGGGGCCATGGGCCCCTTTTTCTATTTTTGGTGGAGGTGGCGGGAATCGAACCCGCGTCCGCAAGCCCTCTGCCGTCGGTTCTACATGTTTAGCCGACTCTATTGATTTAACGACTTGCTACCCGAACGGCAGGGAAAACAAATCGCGAGTCCGTAAGGTTTTAGTGCATCCGCTCCGGACAGGCTTCAGCACGATCTTGTGAGATATGACGCCTGGTACTGGACGCACAAGCACGGCTCCAGCCAGACGGCACCCTACTGGGTTTTAAGCAGCGAGTGCGTAGTTGTCGTCGTTGGCAACTAAATTGTTTGCAGTTGGATTTACGAGGTGCTCTGCCCCTCGACATGCCCCTTCGGTTTCGCGACCCGCGTCGAATCCAGGTCACCCCCGAAACTGGTTTGTTCACGTTGCGCCCGCTATGGCGCGCGTGAGATTCAACATGCGTAGTAGACCATTATTCGGGTCGGCAGTTCCACTGCAATCGATGCGGCGGCGTCCGCATCGCGCGGAACGTGCGGTGCCACGCGCGCGATTCGCTTCGGCTGCTAGCCGGACTTGAGAATGCGCTGCTTTTCGCGACTCCAGTCGCGGGCTTTTTCCGTTGCGCGTTTATCGTGCTGCTTTTTGCCCTTCGCGAGGCCGAGTTCCGCTTTCGCGCGACCCCGTTTCCAGTACAGCGCCGTGCACACAACAGTAAACCCCTTGCGCTCGACGGCGCCGATGAGACGGGCGATTTCCTGACGGTGCAGCAGCAATTTACGCGTCCGTTTCGGATCCGCGTCGACATGGGTCGACGCCGCGAGCATCGGCGTGATGTGCACCCCGAGCAGGAACGCTTCGCCGTCTTTCAGCAGGACGTAGGCATCGACGATTTGTACTTTGCCGGCGCGCAGACTTTTCACTTCCCAGCCTTCGAGCGCGATCCCCGCCTCGATCCGCTCCTCGATGTGATAATCGAAGCGCGCTTTCTTGTTCAGCGCGATCGTCGCGCTGGGCGTTTTGCCGGATTTTTTCTTGTTGGCCATCGACGGGTCGTCCACGTGCGCGAAGCGGAGGGGGCGGGATTATAACAGGACGGATCGCCGCGCCGGTGCCCGTCGCGGCGTTCGCTTGTGCGGCAAAATTCAATCCCGCAAAATGATCGCGGCAAGTGTTCTTGGGGAATGGACGATGGCGGGTGCAAGGGAATCGATACACGGCCAATGGTCGTCCCGCTGGATTTTTATCCTCGCGGCCACGGGCTCGGCCGTCGGTCTCGGCAATATCTGGCGCTTTCCGTACGTCACCGGCGAAAACGGCGGTGGCGCATTCGTCCTCATTTACCTCGCCTGCGTCGTGCTCGTCGGCCTGCCCATCATGATCGCGGAAACCCTGATTGGGCGACGCGGCCGTCAGAGTCCAATCAATTCGATGCGCTCGCTCGCCGAGGACGAAGGGCTCAGCGAGCACTGGCGTTTCCTTGGTTGGCTCGGCGTTGTCGCCGGTTTCATCATCCTGTCGTTTTATTCCGTTGTGGCCGGGTGGTCGGTCGCTTACATCTTTTATGTCGCTGGCGGCGTGTTCGACGGCATCTCGGCGGACGCATCCGCGGCGCAGTTCGATGCGCTGACCGGTTCTCCGTGGCGGCTGCTCGGCTGGCATACGGCGTTTATCGTGCTCACCACGACGATTGTTGCGCGCGGGGTCAGTGGCGGGCTCGAGCTCGCCGTAAAGTGGCTCATGCCGGCGTTGTTCATCTTGCTCATCGTCGTCGTTGGCTATGCCATGGGGACGGGAGATTTCGCCGGTGCCGTCACTTATCTGTTCGAACCTGATTTCAGCGAGGTCAGCGCAAATTCCGTGCTTGCTGCGCTCGGGCAGGCGTTCTTCAGTCTGAGCCTCGGTATGGGCGCGATCATGATTTACGGCTCCTACCTGCCCGCGGGCGCCTCGATCCCGCGCACGATTGGCACCGTCGCGATATGCGACACGCTTGTCGCACTGCTCGCGGGACTCGCGATCTTTCCCATCGTGTTCGGATTCGGACTGGAACCCGGCAGCGGACCCGGTCTTGTGTTCATCACGTTGACAATCGCGTTCGGCCACATGCCCGGCGGGCAGATTTTCGGCGCGCTGTTTTTCGTTCTGCTCACCGTGGCGGCATGGACGTCCGCCATCTCCCTGCTCGAACCGGTCGCGGCCTGGCTCGTGGAGTCGTTCGGAATGTCGCGGCGCCGCGCGGCTACCGTCGGCGGCATTGGCGCGTGGTTGCTCGGGGTGGGCTCGCTGCTGTCGTTCAATGAGTGGGCGGATGCAACGCTGTGGGGTATGAACTTTTTCGATCTGTGCGAATTCCTGAGCACGAACATCATGCTGCCGCTTGGCGGGCTGCTGATTGCCGTGTTCGCCGGCTGGCGCATGTCGCGCTCAACCACGCGCGACGAACTGCAACTGCCTGACGGCGCGTTGTATGCGACGTGGCGCTTTCTTGTCCGTTTCATCGCGCCGGCCGGGGTTCTCGTGATTTTCCTGAACGCGCTCGGCGTGTTTAGCCAGCCGTGAGTCCGGTCTCCCTATGCCTGAAGTGAGGACCGCGGAGTTCATTCCGTACAGCAAAGAACAAATGTTCGAACTCGTGAACGACGTCAACGCCTATCCGCAATTTTTGCCGTGGTGCAGTGCTGCCCGGGTGGAGCGACGTCTCGAGCACGGCATCGTCGCGACCCTGACGGTCTCGAAGGGACCGCTACAGCACTCGTTCACGACCGAGAATCGCAACACGGGGCACGAACGCATCGAAATGGCGCTGCTCGAAGGGCCGTTCAAGCGCTTTCACGGTGTGTGGCGCTTCGACGAGATGCCGGGCGGATGCAATGTCTCGCTCGACCTCGATTTCGAGTTTTCCAGCGGTCTGCTCGCGCGCGCGTTGTCGAAAGTGTTCAAACTGCTCACCGCCTCGATGGTCGAGGCGTTCCGTGACCGCGCGCGCCACTTGTATGGCTGAGGCGGATCCGCAGCTGGAGGTCGAGGTGGTGTACGCGCGCCCGGACAGGCAGGAAATCATCCCGGTGCGGGTGCCGCGCGGCGCGACCATCCGCGCGACGATCGAGCGCTCGCGGATCCTCGAGCGCTGGGCGGAAATCGACCTGGCAGTCAATCGGGTCGGTATTTTCGGCACGCTGCGCGAACTCGGCGATACCGTACAGGGCGGTGATCGGGTGGAGATCTACCGCCCGCTGCAGCTTGATCCGAAAGAAGCGCGGCGCCGCAAGGCGGCGGCCGCACGGGGTCGCTAGCGGCGATCAGTACGGGCGGTTCACGTTGTCGGGATCCGTCGGATCGCGGTAGCGGCGATCGTCCTGGTTGACCTCGTCGTCTTCGTCTTCGTCGTCGTCTTCGGCGCCCAGGCCCACGGAGTCGACAATGCGCCTGAAAAAGCCTTTCTTTTTCTTCGGCGGCGCGCCTTCGGGGACCGTAACCGTCTCCGCATCCGCGAGCAGCTCGTCTTCTTCCGCGTCTTCCCCGAGCAGGTCGTCGTCGCTTTCGTCATCCGCCGACGCCGCGGTGGTCTTGTCGCTTTCCTCGTCCTTGTCCGCACCGGGTGTCCCGGCATCATCGCCGGTGAACGGCATCGAATCGGCAAGGCGGCCGAGCAGACTCTTGCGGTACTCGCCGGGCACCTGCACGGAAGTATCCTGGTGGCGGTCGACGACGAGGCGACCGAGCGCTGCCTTGACGTCGCCTTCGAGCGCGATGAGCTTGCCGTCCTCGTTGAATACGGCCGTAATCCGGCGCCGTTCAGTGCCGCCGCCGCCTTCGTGGAACGTGTAGACATAGTCCCAGCGCGAGGAATGGAACGTATCCTGGATGATCGGCGTGCCCATGACGAAGCGGACCTTCTTCTTGTTCATACCGAGGCGCAGCTGCGCAACCATGTCCTGCGTGACCACATTACCCTGCTGAACGTCGATCTTGTGTACAAACGGGACGCCGGGCCGGGGAATGTAAGGCAATGGCGAGTGGCTGCATCCGCCGAGGAGCAGCGCCGCGAGCAGGATTGGGGTGAGGCGGGTCGAACGCATGATTTCTATGAGGATTCTCCGGTACCGCCGTGGTAATGGCGCAATTAGTGCTAAGATCGCCAGCGTCGGCGGCAGCACTTTCGGGCCGGGAGTATAGCCGATTCCGAACTGCCGCTACGAATCCTGCGCGCTACTGAACGATACGGAAATACGCTCAAGTGAATACGAACGATCTGAAGAAAGCGGGACTGAAAGCGACGCTGCCGCGCCTGCGGATCCTCGAAATCCTCGACAACAGCGGCGAGGCCCATCTGAGCGCCGAGGACGTGTACAAGGCGCTCATCGACAGCGGCGAGGACGTCGGGCTGGCCACGATCTACCGCGTGCTCACGCAATTCGAAGCAGCGGGCATCGTGCAGCGGCATAACTTCGACGGCGGACATGCCGTGTTTGAAATTGCCGGAAACGATCATCATGACCATATGGTGTGTGTAGACACCGGCGAAGTGATTGAGTTCTTCGACGAGGAAATCGAAAATCGCCAGCGCCAGATCGTCGAACAACACGGCTATCAACTCGAAGACCACAGTCTCGTGCTGTACGTGAAGAAAAAACCGGCCTGAGCCGGTTTTTTTAGTGTGTGAGCAATTCGCGCGCGTGTTCGCGTGCCTTCTGCGTGACTTTCTGTCCGCCGAGCATCCGCGCGATTTCCTCGACCCGCTCGTCGGGGTCAAGATCCCGGACCGTCGTTTGCGTAATTCCGCCGGCGACGATTTTTCCAATCGACAAATGATGGTCGCCCGCTGACGCAACCTGCGGCAGGTGGGTGATGCACAGGATCTGGCGGTGCCGGGCGAGTTCGCCGAGGTATCGGCTCACGACATCAGCCGTCGGCCCGCCGATCCCGGTGTCGACTTCGTCGAACACGAGGATCGGGATCCCGGACGTACCGGTTGTCGCAACCTGGATCGCAAGGCTCACGCGCGATAATTCGCCGCCGGACGCAACCTTGCGTAACGGCGCGAGTGGCTGATCGGGGTTCGCGGTGACGAGAAAATCCACCTCGTCGATACCGTGCGGACCGGGCCCGCCGGCCGCACGCGCGAGATCGACGCTGAACGAACCGTGGGGGATCCCGAGTTCGCGCAGGCGGGTCGTGATCTCGCTGTTCATTTTTTTCGCCGCGCGCTTGCGCATTTTGCTCAGTTCGGTGGCTGCCTGTTCGTAGTCGGCGAGTGCGCCGGCGATGGCCTCATCGAGCGTCGCAAGTTCGCCTTCGCGGTTCACGAGCGTGCTCAATTCCTCCTCGATCGCGCGCAGCCGGGCCGGAATGTCACGTGCCTCGCAGCGGTGTTTGCGGGCAAGATCCTGGATCGTCTGCAATTCGCGGTCGATTTCCTGCAAACGTACGGGATCGGTTTCCATCGCATCGCGTGCGTGGGCGAGTTCGCGTTCCGCTTCCTCGAGGTTGATTGCGGCGGTATCGAGCAACTCGGCAACGGCCTCGATACGTGGGTCGATGTCGGCCACCGCGCGCAATAACGCCGCCGCGCGCACGGTGCTGTCGAGCGCGCTGCCGTCGGCGTTGAACGCTGCTTCCGCGGCCCGCTCGCAGGCCTCGATCAGGCGCGCCGCGTGCGCGACACGTCGGTGTTCCGCCGTCAACGCGGCGAGGCTGTCTTCACTCAGTTCGAGGGCGGCAATTTCATCCGCCTGGAACCGCAGCAGGTCGATGCGGCTCGGTACATCGTCCGCGCCCTGGGTCAGTTCCTCGCGTCGCCGCACGAGGCGGCGCCAGGCTTCGTAGGTCGCGGCGACGTTCGCGGCCACTTTGCCGGCCTTGCCGTACTCGTCGAGCACGGCACGCATAACCGGTCGGCGCAGCAGCGAGTGGTGTGCGTGCTGGCCGTGGATATCGACGAGAAATTCACCGATTTGCTTCAGCAATTGCACCGGTACGGGCTGCGCATTACAGAACGCCCGGGAGCGTCCGTCCGCGTTCATCACGCGCCGGAGGATGCAATCGTCGCCATCTTCGAGGTCGTTCGCGCGCAGAAACGTCTTCAACGCGGGGATCGCGTGGATCTCGAACGTTGCGGTCACTGACGCGCGCTCCGCCGGGTTGCGCACCATCGCGGAATCGGCGCGATCCCCGAGCGCGAGGCCGAGTGCCTCGATCAGGATCGATTTGCCGGCGCCGGTTTCGCCGGTGAGGATGGTGAGACCCGATTCGAATTCGACGTCGAGCTGGCGTATTACGGCAAGATCCTGAATTGTCAGGGCTTTCAGCACGGTGCGCGGCCCCAGTGCAACTTCGCCCGCAGGTTCGCGAAATGATCGTGGTCGGCCGGGTGGATCAGGTGCACGGTTTCATCGTGGCGGCTGATCCGGATCCGGTCACCGGGCCCGAGTGCGGGCATCGGCTCGCCATCACACGTTACCCGCACCTCCATCGCATATTCGTCGCCGATTTCGATTTCGATCCGCGCCGTGTCCTCGAGCACGATCGGGCGATTCGACAGCGCGTGGGGGCAGATCGGGACGAGCACGACGGCGCGTAATTGGGGGTGCATGATCGGGCCGCCGCCGGACAGTGAATACGCGGTGGAGCCGGTCGGGGTGGAGATGATCATGCCATCGGAACGTTGCGAGAGCACGAAGCGGCCGTCGACGTAGGTATCGAACGCGATCAGGCGCGCGGTGTTCCATTTCTGGATCACGATGTCGTTCAGGCCATCGCTGCTGTGGATGGCTTCGCCGTCGCGGACGATTTCCGCGCGCAGCACACAGCGTTCCTCGATCGTGTAGTGACCGTCGAGTACGCCGTCGAGCGAATCGGGTACCTGTTCGGGGTTCAGATCCGTGAGAAAGCCGAGCCGGCCGAGGTTTACGCCCAAAACCGACGCATCACCGGGAAACGCGAGTTTCGCCGCGCGTAGCAGCGTGCCGTCGCCGCCAATCGCGATGACGAGATCGCGACCGTGGGCGACGCCGGGTTCAGGTACGACTTCAGCGTCTGCGTCGCCGGCGACCTCGGCGCAGTTTTCGTCGATCGCGACGCTCAGCTTGCGCCGGGCCAGCACCGCGAGCGTCGCGGTCACGGCGGCGCGCACGTCCTCATCGGCGGACTTCGCAATAATCCCGATACGCTCGAACATAGGCCGCCAGTGACACTCTCCCCGTTAACCTGCCACGTTAGCATTGAGCGAAATCGTGAAGCAATTAAAACTTGTCCGGCGCAAGCGGCAGCAATCTTGGCAATCAACGAGGGAGAATGCTAAATTCGAACAGACCGTTTACAGGACGTCGATCGATACTCAAATCATGGCCGACCGAGGACAGGAAATCGAGCTAAGCGAACGCGCCCAGTACTTGTTCAAGTGTCTGATGGAGCGGTATATTTCGGACGGACAACCGGTCGGCTCGCGAACGCTGGCGCGCGACGCGAAGCTGGAGCTGAGTCCCGCGACGATACGCAATGTCATGGCCGACCTCGAGGATTGCGGGCTGATCAGTTCACCGCACACGTCCGCCGGCCGTATCCCCACGGTGCGCGGTTATCGCCGCTTCGTCGATTGCATGGTGACGTTCAAGGATCCGGCTCCCGGTGAGCTGATGCGGCTGAACGACGAGGTCAGTTCCGAGACCGACGTCCGCCAGCTCATGGAGAAGACCTCGTCGCTGCTGTCGGATGTCACGAAGCTCGCCGGCCTCGTCATGATGCCGAAAACGGACCACCAGGCGCTGCGCCAGGTCGAGTTTCTGCCGCTGAACGACAACCGGGTGCTCGTGATCCTCGTCGTCAACGATCGCGAAGTTCAGAATCGCGTGATCCATACCGAGCGGCGCTACGGGCCGGCGGAACTGACCCAGGCGGCGAACTACCTGAACCGCGCGTTCGCGGGCAAGAACATCAACACGGTCAAAAACGACCTGCTGCGGGAAATGAGCGCGACCCGCCAGGAAATGAATTCGATGATGCAGGCCGTCGTCGAAATGACCCAGAAGGTCTTCGTCGAGAAGGAATCGGCGAACGATTACGTCCTGGCCGGGCAGACGAACCTGATGGACGTGAACGAATTATCGGACATCGAGAAGCTGCGCAACCTGTTTGAAGCGTTCAGTCAGAAGCGTGACATTCTGCACCTGCTCGACCAGGCGCTGAATGCCAGCGGGGTGCAGATTTTCATCGGCGAGGAATCGGGTTACGACGTACTCGACGACTGCAGCGTCGTCACCTCACCTTACGGGGACGGCGAAACGCTCGGCGTGCTCGCGGTCATCGGGCCCACCCGGATGGAATACGAGCGCGTCATCCCCATCGTCGACGTTACGGCGAAAATGCTCAGCGCGGCCTTGAATTCGAGATAAACGTCCCCATCTCCCCGACACGGGGTTGAAATACCAACCAGATCTAAATGTAACCGGCAGTGCCGGTGGTCGCCGAGTGCGGCCCGTACCGAGAGGTAGCAGGTGTGAGTCACGATGAGAAAATTTCACTTGAACCCGATGTATCCGACGCGGACCCCGCTCACGGCGACGTCGTTGAAGAGTCGCCCGAATTGTCGGAACTGGACAGCTTGAGGGCGGAACTCGATGGCGCGCTCAGCGCTGCCGCCGAGGCACGCGACGAGGTGCTGCGGGCGCGGGCCGAGGTCGAGAACATTCGCAAACGGGCCGAGCGCGACGTCTCCGCCGCGCACAAGTATGGCCTCGAACGCTTTGTGGGCGACCTGCTGCCGATCAAGGACAGCATGGATCTCGGCTACAGCGCCCTCGACACGACGACGGATATCGAAGCAATCCGCGAAGGTATGACCCTGACGGCGAAGATGTTCGATACCGCGCTCGAGAAAGCGGGAGTGGTGGCACTCGACCCGGTCGGTGAGGCATTCAATCCGGAATTCCACCAGGCGATGACGATGCAGCCATCGACGGATGTGGCGCCGGGCACCGTGCTCGCCGTGATGCAGAAAGGCTATCTGCTGAACGAGCGTTTGATCCGCCCGGCGATGGTCGTCGTCGCGAAAGCGCCGGATGCAGACTGAGAATTGCGGCCCGAATGCATATCCGGGCCTTGAAAATGCGGTTTACGGACCCACTTAACTAGGCAATGACAACAGCGAATCACCCGATTCGCCAACCAGGAATTGAGAGAGGCTTGCGATGGGTAAAATTATTGGAATCGACCTCGGCACCACGAACTCGTGTGTGGCGATACTCGAAGGTGGCAAACCGCGTGTGATCGAGAATTCGGAGGGTGCGCGCACGACCCCTTCGGTGGTTGCATTTTCGGCTGATAACGAAGTCCTCGTCGGGCAGTCCGCAAAGCGCCAGGCGGTGACGAATCCGGCGAACACGCTGTTCGCCGTAAAGCGATTGATCGGGCGCCGCTATGACGATGACGTCGTCGCACGCGACCGCGATATGGTGCCGTACAAAATCGTCAAGGCCGACAACGGCGATGCCTGGGTCGAGGCAAATGGCGAAAAGATGGCGCCGCCGGAGATCTCCGCGCGCGTGCTCATGAAGATGAAGAAAACGGCGGAAGATTACCTCGGCGAATCCGTCTCCGAGGCGGTGATCACCGTACCGGCCTATTTCAATGATTCGCAGCGTCAGGCGACGAAAGACGCGGGCCGTATTGCCGGCCTCGAGGTAAAGCGCATTATCAACGAGCCGACCGCGGCGGCGCTGGCCTACGGTATGGACAAACGCAGCGGTGACGCGAAGATCGCGGTTTATGACCTTGGTGGCGGCACGTTTGACGTGTCGATCATCGAGATCGCGGAAATCGACGGCGAGCACCAGTTCGAAGTGCTGTCGACGAACGGCGATACGTTCCTCGGTGGTGAGGACTTCGATTTGCGTCTGATCGATTATCTCGCCGATGAATTCAAGAAGGAGCAGGGCATCGACCTGCACACCGATCCGCTGGCACTGCAGCGCCTGAAGGAAGGCGCGGAGAAGGCCAAGATCGAGTTGTCGTCGAGCAATCAGACGGACGTGAACCTGCCGTACATCACGGCCGATGCGTCCGGCCCGAAACACCTGAACGTGAAGATTACGCGTTCGAAACTCGAATCGCTCGTCGAAGACCTCATCGAACGCACGATCGCACCGTGCCGCATGGCGCTTGATGATGCCGGCCTGAAAGCCAGCGACATCAATGATGTCATTCTCGTTGGTGGTCAGACCCGCATGCCGAAAGTCCAGGAAGTCGTGAAGGGATTCTTCGGACGCGACCCGCGCAAGGACGTGAATCCGGACGAGGCAGTTGCCGTTGGCGCCGCGATCCAGGCCGGGGTGCTCGGCGGCGACGTCAAGGACGTGCTGCTGCTCGACGTGACCCCGCTGTCGCTCGGTATCGAAACGCTCGGTGGCGTCATGACGAAACTGATCGACAAGAACACGACGATCCCGACGAAAGCGAACCAGGTGTTCTCCACCGCCGACGACAACCAGACCGCGGTGACGGTACACGTGCTCCAGGGCGAGCGTGAGCAGGCCTCGGGCAACAAGTCGCTGGGACGCTTCGACCTCGCCGACATCCCGCCGGCGCCGCGCGGAATGCCGCAAATCGAGGTCACGTTCGACATCGACGCGAACGGGATCCTGAACGTGTCGGCCCAGGACAAGGCCACCGGCAAGGAGCAGTCGATCGTCATCAAGGCTTCGAGCGGGCTGTCCGACGAAGAAATCGACCAGATGGTCAAGGATGCTGAAGCGCACGCCGAAGAGGACAAGAAGTTTCACGAACTCGTCAATGCGCGTAACCAGGCGGACGGCCTCATCCACGCGACGCAGAAGTCGGTGGAGGAACTCGCCGACCAGGTCAGCGATGACGAGAAGAAGAACATCGAGTCCGCGATCGAGGATCTGAAAGCCGCGATGGAAAAGGACGATGTCGCGGAGATTACGGCAAAAACCGAAAAGCTCGGCGAGTTGTCGGGTCAGATCGCCCAACGTGCGTATGAGAAGGCCTCGGCCGACGCCGGTGGTGAGCAAAAGCCCGAGGCGGAAGCGACGGCTGACGCAGGGGATGACAACGTCGTCGATGCCGACTTCGAGGAAGTCAAAGACGACAAGTAAACGGGCGCTCTATAATGGCGTCTTCTCCTCCATTCGCGCTGCGTCTGGAGGAGAGCTCGAAGCGGTCTCCCGGTGGGGCCGCTTCGTTGTGTGTGGGTTCAGGAAAAGAGTACTCGGCAGGTGATACCGGTTAACTATGGCGAAGCGTGATTATTACGAAGTCCTCGGGGTCGATCGCTCGGCGAGCGACGCCGAAATCAAAAAGGCATACCGTCGCCTGGCCATGAAGCACCACCCCGATCGCAATGAAGGGGACGACAGCGCCGAGGCGAAGTTCAAGGAAGCAAAAGAAGCGTTCGAGGTGCTGAGCAATCCGAACAAGCGCTCGGCTTATGATCAATTCGGCCATGCCGGGGTGGACCAGAGCGCGGGCGCCGGCGGTTTCGGCGGCGGCGCGGGGTTCGGCGATATTTTCGACACGGTCTTCGGCGACATTTTCGGCCAGGGTGGCGGGCGCGGGGGCGGCAACCGGGCTTACCGCGGTAGCGACTTGCGCTACGACCTCTCGCTGTCACTCGAAGACGCGGTGCGCGGTACGGAAGTCAAAATCCGCGTACCGACGCTCGTCAACTGCGACACCTGCAGCGGTAGCGGCAGTCGTACCGGCGCGGCGCCGAAAACCTGTGATACCTGCGGCGGGGTCGGCCAGGTGCGGATGCAGCAGGGCTTCTTTTCAGTGCAACAGACTTGCCCGAAATGTCGCGGCCAGGGGCAGACCGTCACGGACCCCTGCGCGAGCTGCTCCGGTACCGGCAAGGCCCGCGGCAACAAGACGATTGCGGTGAAGGTGCCGGCCGGGGTCGATAACGGCGATCGGATCCGTCTCTCCGGAGAAGGTGAAGCGGGGCAGGGCGGCGGGCCCGCGGGCGATCTCTACGTGAACGTCGTCGTCGCGGAACACCCGATATTTTCACGCGAAGACAACAATCTCTACTGCGAAGTACCCATCGACTTCGTGGTCGCGGCGCTTGGCGGTGAACTCGAAGTGCCGACGCTCGAAGGCCGGGTCATGCTGAAGGTTCCGCCCGAAACCCAGACCGGCAAGATGTTCCGCATGCGCGGCAAGGGCGTGCGCTCCGTGCGCGGCGGCGGGATCGGCGATCTGATCTGTCGGGTCGTCGTCGAAACGCCCGTCAATCTGAGCAAGGCGCAGAAGGATGCCTTGCGTGACTTCGGTGCGACGCTGGCCGAAGGCAAGAGCAACAGTCCGCGAGCGGACTCCTGGCTCGACGGGGTGAAGAAATTCTTTGAGGACATGAAGTTCTCTTGACAACAAGCCGTGCATTTTTTCGCGCCGGCCGGGAAAAGGGGAACGCATGACAACCGTAACGAAAGTCGCGATCGCGGGAGCGGGAGGCCGAATGGGCCGCGCGCTCGTCGAACTCGGCCAGGCGGAGCCGGGGATCGAACTGTACGGGGGATTCGATCACCCTGAAGCGCCGATCTGCGGCACCGATCTCGGGCTTGCCGCCGGGGTGGCGGCGCTCGGCATGCCGATTCACCGCAGCATCGAGGATCTCGGCGACGGTTTCGATGTGCTGATCGACTTCACGCTGCCGGACTCGACGCTCGCGAACGTGCGGCATTGCCGCACCCTTGGCAAGCGCATGGTCATCGGTACGACCGGCCTCGGCGAGCGGCGCGCGGTGATTGATGCGGCCGGCGCGGATATCGCCATCATGTTCGCGCCGAATATGAGCGTCGGGGTTAACCTGTGTTTCAAACTCGCCGAACTCGCGGCGCAAGCGCTCGGCGATGATTTCGACGTCGAGATCATCGAAGCCCATCACCGCAACAAGGTCGACGCCCCATCGGGCACCGCAGTGCGGCTGGGCGAAATCGTCGCCGCCGCGCTCGACCGCGATCTGGCCGAAACCGCGGTTTACGGTCGCGAAGGCCACACCGGGGTACGCGACCGCAAGACGATTGGTTTCGAGACGATCCGCGCCGGCGATATTGTCGGCGACCACACCGTTATGTTCGCCGGTGCCGGCGAGCGGATCGAAATCACCCACCGTGCTTCGAGCCGGATGACGTTCGCCGGCGGCGCGCTGCGCGCGGCGGCCTGGATCATGCGCCACGAGCACGGGGTCTATGACATGCAGGACGTGCTCGGACTGCGATGAACCACCGCCGCCACGCCTTGCGCGCCTGAGCGCTCGCTCCGGATTGAACCGAATCCCGTCGTTGCCGTACTAACAGGTATGACCAGGGCATCGAACAGAACGCCTTTCATGACACCGAGTCCCGTGTGATGCGGCGGCGCGGTAAGTCGCGGGAGCCGGCCGGGACTGATGCGGCGATCGCGTCTGAACGCCGCGAAATCGCGCGGCTCGAGGCTATAGCCTCGAACGACCGCGACGCGTTCGACGCCCTGTACCGGGAATATTTTCCGCGCCTGATGGACTTCCTCGCCCGGCTCGTCGGCCACGGCGGACTCGCCGAGGAGGTTATCAACGACACGATGTACGTCGTGTGGACGCGCGCGGATACGTTCGGCGGCCGTTCGCGAGTATCGACCTGGATTTTCGGCATTGCCTACAAACAGGCCATGAAGCGGCTCGAACGGGAAGGCCGGGCGCGCCTCGACAAACTGCCCGACGACTGGGAGCCGGACGCGCGGCAACTCAGCGTCGACAGCGCAATTCCGACCCTGCAGCTGCAGGATATGCTCGACAAGGCGATGCAGCGGCTGAGTCCCTCGCACCGCAGCGTGGTTGAGCTGACGTACCAGTTTGGCTACTCGTACGCCGAGATTGCCGAGATCGTTGGCTGCCCGGAAAACACGGTGAAAACCCGCATGCATCATGCGCGGACGCACCTGCGACGAATTCTGGAGATACTCGCGAAACGCGAGGGTGAATGACTATGAACCCCGGTCCCCCCGATTCAATGTCAGCGTATGACGCCGAACATGCGCGTGCGGCGCTCGATTTGCCGTGGTACGTGAACGGGACGCTGCCGGCGAACGAACATGCCGCGGTTCGTGCCCACCTTGCCCGTTGCCTCGTGTGCCG
The DNA here is from genome assembly GCA_963976285.1 of uncultured Gammaproteobacteria bacterium. Classification (GTDB taxonomy): domain Bacteria; phylum Pseudomonadota; class Gammaproteobacteria; genus UBA11873. The sequence goes on along the minus strand of CAXBJY010000067.1, from coordinate 12,417 downwards.
GCGCGATCTCGCGGTACTGACGACACTCGGCGATGAGGTCGCCAGCCGCACCCGCGAGCCGCGGGCGGAGGCTGCGCTTGCGAGAATCCATGCGCGCCTCGACCGCGGACCGACCGGGCGACGCTTGTTCCCCTGGGCGGCAGCGGCCGCACTTATTATTGTCGCGGGTCTCGCGGGCTTTATCGGGATCAACGCCGGGCTGCTCGGCGGCACCGATAATCACGGTTACCTGACCCTGGGTGCGCGTTCCGTTGACGCGATGGATATGTCGCACGTCACCGCGCGCATCGTTTTCGGGCACGGCACGACGGAACGCCAGTTGCGCGAACTGTTGCTCGACGCGGAAGCAGAACTCATTGACGGACCAACCCCGCGCGGGGCTTACACGATTGCGCTGCCGCGGGCGTCACGCGGAGGTGATCTGCAGCAGGCCGTCGCCGCATTGCGCGCCTCGGATCGGGTGCTGTTTGTTGAACCGATCGTCTCGGTCCGCCAGCGGCGGCGCGCGAATTAGCAGCCTGTCGGACTTAGGCAATCGTAGCGAGCAAGGTGGGAGAGCGAGTGCAAAAACGTGCGATTTTGAGGAGCATAGTGGTGCTACGTGACGAAAAATCGCGCGTTTTTGCGCCGCTGTCCCGCCGGCGCAGCAGATTGTTCCTAAGTCCGACAGGCTGCTAGGGGCCCCGGTCACCACGCCGGCGAACGCGGGCATGGCGAAATTCTGTCTTGCGATCGTGTTCATCGCGCTGGCGTGGCTGAACTCGCAGCTCGCACAGATTTCCGGTCCGCGCACCGCCCCGTTACCGCCGCCGACACCCGCAGAACTGCTCGTCATCGTGAACGCCGACGTGAGCGCGGTGGCCGCGGCGGCGCTCGCGGAACGGCACGCGCTCACCCTGAGCGACAGCTGGCGCATCGTCTCGCTCGATCGCGACTGTTACGTATTCAGCGGCGGCGCCGCCGAACTCGCCGCCGCACTTGAACCGCTTGCGGCCGATCAGGCCGTCGAAAGTGTGCAAACCACCCGCGTGTTTCACGTTGCCGGCGCGCCCGGGCAAATCATCGACCCGTATGTGAACCTGCAGCACTCGCTCGTGTCGGCGCGTATCGACGAAGCGCAACAGCTGAGCACCGGGGCCGGCGTGAAAGTGGCGATTATCGACACGGGTCTCGATCGGACGCATTACGATCTGCGCGGCCGGGTCGAGACGGCGCTCAATTTCGTCGATGCGGACCAGACGATCGAAATCGTCGAATTCCATGCCACCGCCGTGGCCGGGATCATTGGCGCCGCCGCCCACAACGGGCGCGGTATCGTCGGTATCGCTCCGGATGCCCGTCTGTATTCGTTACGCGCCTGCTGGGAATCGATCCCGGGGACGAGCCGCGGTCAATGCTCTAGCTTCAGCCTGGCGCGGGCACTCGACTGGGCCATCACGAACGATATGAAAGTCGTCAATATGAGTTTGCAGGGGCAGTACGATCCGCTCGTTTCCCGGCTCATCACGCGGGCAATACAGCGCGGGCTCGTCGTCGTCGCGGCGACGGATCTCGGCGACGAAGCGCTGTCGTTCCCCGCCTCGATGCGCGAAGTAATCGCGGTCAGTTACCACGACCCGCTGCGAACGATGGACTACACGCGCAATGCCGGCAAAGTCTTCGTTGCCCCCGGCGAAGAGGTCCTCACGACGATGCCGGACAACACTTACGACTTCGTTTCCGGTTCGTCGTTCGCGAGTGCGCACGTCGCCGGCATCGTGGCGCTGCTCGCCGAACCCGTCCCGGATATCGATGCGCACACGGTGCGCGCGGTGTTGCGCAGCAGTCTCAGAATCGCGAACTGGGATGTGACGATCGATGCGTGTACCGCGCTCGGAACGGTGACCGGAGCGGAGAACTGCCGGCCACCGCCGCCGTAAATTTCGCCCGCTGGCCTGTACAGCGCGCGGGATCGTTGATATCGTGCTTGCACGAGCTTCGCCGCCTGATTACAAGCAATAACGATCCCGCCGCGCGACGAATCGACCGGGCCCACAAGCTGTCTCACCAGTGACTATGAAAACACTACGTGCCGCCGTCATCGGGGTCGGATATCTCGGCAACTTTCATGTCCAGAAGTATCTCGCGCTCGATGGCGTCGAACTGACTGCCATCGTCGAAACGGATCCGCTCAGGCGTGCCGAAATCGAGCAGAAATACGGGGTACGCGGGTACGCCGACTACCGTGACATCCTCAACGCCGTCGACCTCGTATCGATTGTCGTACCGCCGGATCGGCACTTCGAAGTGGCACAGGCCTGCATCGACGCCGGGATCCATGTGCTCGTGGAAAAGCCCGTAACCGAAACGGTTGCCGAAGCCGAGATTCTGATCGGGCTTGCGGAGCAACGGCAATGCCTGTTCCAGGTGGGCCATCTCGAACGCTTCAACCCGGCGGTCATCGAGTTGCGCGAGCGGGTCACCGCGCCGCGTTACATCAACGCGCAGCGTTTCGCGCCGTTCAAGGCCCGCGGCACGGAAGTGAACGTCGTGCTCGATCTGATGATCCACGACATCGATATCGTGTTGAGTCTCGTCGCCGCCGACCTCGTTGCCGTCTCCTCGTCGGGGCGGTCCGTGGTCACCGGCGACATCGACATCGCCCATGCCCGGCTCGAGTTCGCGAACGGCTGTGTCGCGGAACTTGCCGCGAGTCGGGCCGACAGCGATCAGGTGCGTGCGATGACGATACGGGAGGCGGATTCCTATATCTCCGTCGACTACATGCATCACACGCTGCTCGTGGGTGAAATCGACGCCGAGGGCAACACCGACGAACATAAGGAAATTTCGTTCGAAACGCACAAACTCACAGGAACAGACGTATTGATGGCCGAGATTCGCTCGTTCGTCGGTGCCGTCGCCGACGGACTGCGACCGCAGGTGACCGGCGAGGACGGCAAGCGCGCGCTCGAAGTGGCGGTGGAGATTTCCCGGCATATCAATGACGAAATGGCCCGCACGGGCAAAAACGGGGCTGCGTTCGCGTCGCCGGTCGACTGAGACGCGCCGGGGCCGGCGCCGGGAGCCTGTACCGCAGCCCCTCGCCTCGGGGTGAAAATCCGGACCGCGTAACGGCCGCGATTCACGGTTGCGGCCTTCCTTGCTTGTCGGGCCTAAAGTACAATGCCGCGGACTTCTTACACGGGAGCACCTGTTTGGGTGCTCCCGTTCTTATGTGGGCAAATATTCAGTGTCTATTACAGCGATTCTGGCGTTGGCGGACGGGAGCGTCTTCCGCGGCCGCGCTATCGGCGCGCACGGGTCTGCGGTTGGCGAGGTCGTGTTCAATACGGCGATGACGGGATATCAGGAAATCCTCACGGATCCGTCCTACAGCCATCAACTCGTCACCCTGACGTATCCCCATATCGGCAACGTCGGCGTGAATCCGCTCGACGAAGAAGCCGGGCGGGTATTCGCTGCCGGCTTGATCATCCGCGACGCCTCGAGCGTGGTGAGCAATTTTCGCTCGACCGGGAGCCTGGGAGAATATCTCGAGACGAACGGCATCGTTGCGATTGCGGACATCGACACGCGTCGCCTTACGCGTCTGCTGCGCGACAAGGGCGCCCAGAACGGTTGTCTCAGCGCTGGCGAAAATCCTGACGTCGATGCGGCCCTGGTGCAGGCACGTGCGTTCGCCGGACTCGCCGGAGCCGATCTCGCGCAAGTCGTGTCGACCGATTCGCCCTACCGCTGGAACGAGGGCAGCTGGACCCTCGAAGGCAACCGGCATCGTGCCGCAGTGAGCAAACCGGGTCGGCGCGTCGTCGCCTACGATTTCGGGGTGAAGCGCAATATCCTGCGACTGCTCGCCGACCGCGGTTGCGACATTGAAGTCGTACCGGCAAAGACCCCGGCCGACGAAGTCATTGCGCGCGAGCCGGACGGTGTGTTCCTGTCGAACGGTCCGGGCGATCCGGAACCCTGTGATTATGCGATCACTGCAGTGAAACGGATCCTGGCACACGGGATCCCGACGTTCGGCATCTGCCTCGGTCACCAGCTGCTCGCGCTGGCGTGCGGTGCGAAATCGCAAAAAATGAAATTCGGCCACCACGGCGCGAACCATCCGGTGCAGGATCTGAAGCACGGGAACGTCCTGATCACGAGCCAGAACCATGGCTTCGCGATCGACGAAAGCACGTTGCCGGCCAACATCGTCGCTACGCACCGCTCCCTGTTCGACGGAACGCTGCAGGGAATCGAGTGCACTGATGTGCCCGCGTTCGGTTTTCAGGGGCATCCCGAAGCGAGCCCGGGACCGCACGATATCCAACCCCTGTTCGACCGCTTCATTGCCGCGATCGACGCTTATCGTTCCTGATTCATCATGCCAAAGCGCGAAGATCTGAAATCCATACTCATCATTGGCGCCGGACCGATCGTCATCGGGCAAGCGTGCGAGTTCGACTACTCGGGGACGCAGGCGTGCAAGGCGTTACGTGAGGAGGGCTACCGCACGATTCTCGTGAACTCGAACCCGGCGACGATCATGACGGATCCGGAGATCGCCGATTCGACGTACATCGAACCGATCCGCTGGCAGACCGTGCGCGAAATTATCGAGCGCGAACGTCCGGACGCCGTACTGCCGACGATGGGTGGGCAGACCGCATTGAACTGCGCGCTCGACCTGTCGCGACACGGGGTCCTCGAGGAATTCGGCATCGAACTGATCGGGGCGACGGAAGAAGCGATCGACAAGGCAGAAGATCGACAGAAATTCCGCGAGGCAATGACGAAAATCGGGCTCGATACCCCGCAATCGTTCATTGCGCACTCGATGGAGGAGGCCGAGGAAGCGCAGCAGAAGATCGGTTTCCCGGTCATCATCCGGCCGTCGTTCACGATGGGCGGCAGCGGCGGCGGTATCGCGTTCAACCGGACGGAGCTCGCTGAAATCTGTCGTCGCGGACTCGACGCATCGCCGACCACGGAAATTCTGCTCGAACGCTCCGTGCTCGGCTGGAAAGAATACGAAATGGAGGTCGTGCGGGACCGCAAGGACAACTGCATCATCATCTGTTCGATCGAGAACCTCGATCCGATGGGCGTCCACACGGGCGACTCGATTACCGTCGCGCCGGCGCAAACGCTGACGGACAAGGAATATCAAATCATGCGTAACGCGTCGATCGCCGTGTTGCGCGAGATCGGCGTCGATACCGGCGGTTCGAACGTGCAGTTTGCGGTGAATCCGGAAGACGGCAGCCTCATCGTGATCGAGATGAATCCGCGCGTGTCGCGCAGTTCCGCGCTCGCATCGAAGGCGACCGGCTTCCCGATTGCGAAAGTCGCGGCGAAACTCGCGGTGGGTTATACGCTCGACGAACTCGAGAACGAGATCACGGGCGGCGCGACCCCGGCATCGTTCGAGCCGTCGATCGATTACGTCGTGACGAAGGTGCCGCGTTTCACGTTCGAAAAATTCCCTCAGGCCGATGATCGCCTGACGACGCAAATGAAATCCGTCGGCGAAGTCATGGCGATCGGCCGGACGTTTCAGGAGTCGTTCCAGAAAGCCCTGCGTGGCCTCGAAACCGGCATGACCGGTCTTGACGAAATCGCCGTGCCGAGCGAAGCCGCGCTGCACCGTGAACTGAACGTTGCCGGCGCCGAGCGGATCTGGTTCGTCGCCCAGGCACTGCGTGACGGCATGTCGTTTGACGAAGTTCAGTCGCGCACGCACATCGATCCGTGGTTCCTCACCCAGATCGCCGAGTTGGTGGAGATCGAAGCCGAAATCAGGGCCGGCGGCTTTGCCGCGCTCGATGCGGAGCGTCTGCGGACCCTGAAACGCAAGGGCTTTTCGGATGCACGGATCGCGACGATTATCGGGCGCGAACAGCATGAAGTGCGCGCGCGACGCGTCGAGTTCGGGGTGCGGCCGGTGTACAAGCGGGTTGACTCGTGTGCCGCCGAGTTCGACTCGAGTACCGCCTACATGTACTCGACGTATGAAGAAGAGTGCGAGGCGATGCCGACGGATCGCAGGAAAATTGTCGTTCTCGGTGGCGGGCCGAACCGGATCGGACAAGGCATAGAATTCGACTATTGCTGCGTCCATGCGTCGATGGCGATGCACGAAGCAGGCTATGAGTCGATCATGGTCAACTGCAACCCGGAAACCGTTTCCACGGATTACGACACGTCCGACCGGCTGTATTTCGAGCCGCTGACACTCGAGGATGTGCTCGAAATCGTCGCACTCGAGAAACCGGAAGGCGTCATCGTTCAATTCGGCGGCCAGACTCCGCTGAAACTCGCGCGAGCGCTCGAAGCGGAAGGCGTACCGATTATCGGCACGACCCCGGACTCGATCGATCTGGCCGAAGATCGCGAACGCTTTCAGCAATTCCTGCAGGAAATCGGTCTACGCCAGCCGCCCAACCGTACGGTGCGTTCCGCCGAGGCGGCACGGGCCGCAGCGGCCGAGATCGGCTATCCGCTCGTTGTGCGGCCGTCTTACGTACTGGGCGGGCGAGCGATGGAGATCGTGTACAGCGAGAAAGCGCTCGACAAATACATGCGCGAAGCCGTGGCCGTATCCAACGAATCACCGGTATTACTCGACCGCTTCCTCGAGGCTGCTATCGAAGTTGATGTCGACGCCGTGGCCGACGGGGATGACGTCGTGATCGGCGGGATCATGGAACATATCGAGCAGGCAGGCGTGCACTCCGGTGACTCGGCGTGCGCCTTGCCGCCGCACACGCTGTCCGAAGCGATTCAGGACCGTCTGCGGGAGCAGGTGACCGCGATGGCCCGCGGCCTCAAGGTTGTCGGGCTCATGAATACGCAGTTCGCGATCCAGGGCGAGGAGATTTTTGTCATCGAAGTCAATCCGCGCGCGTCGCGCACGATCCCGTTCGTGTCGAAGGCGATCGGCGTTCCGCTGGCGAAGATTGCCGCCCGCTGCATGGTTGGGGAGAAACTTGCGGACCTCGGATTTCTGCACGAACGCGTGCCGAGCTACTACTCGGTCAAGGAAGCGGTCTTCCCGTTCGTCAAATTCCCCGGCGTCGATCCATTGTTGGGCCCGGAAATGAAATCGACCGGCGAAGTCATGGGTGTCGGCGCGACGTTTGGCGAAGGTTTCAGCAAGTCTCAGCAGGGCGCGGGCATGGTCCTGCCCGAGAGTGGCCTCGCGTTCATCAGCGTGCGTGACCAGGACAAGGCTGCGTGCGTGAAGCTCGCACGCGACCTCGCGGCCGCGGGGTTCGAACTCATTGCAACGCGGGGTACCGCGAAGGCAATCAACGCGGCCGGGGTGACATGCCGCGCCATCAACAAGGTCCTCGAGGGGCAACCTCATGTCGTTGATATGATCAAAAACGAGGAGATTGATCTGATCGTGAATACAACGGACGGCGAGCAGGCGATCGCGGATTCCTATGAAATTCGTCGTGAGGCGCTGCATCGCCGGATTGCCTACACCACGACAATTGCCGGTGCGACTGCCGCGGTGATGGCGATCACAACATCCGACAGTAGTTCCGTGCACCGCCTCCAGGACCTGCACAAGGAGTTTTCCTAATGAGTAAATCACCGATGACGGAAACCGGCGCGCAGGCACTACGCGACGAATTGCATCACCTCAAGACCGTCGAGCGTCCGAGAATCACGGCGGCGATCGCGGAAGCGCGCGCACACGGCGATTTGAAGGAAAACGCCGAATATCATGCCGCGCGCGAGCAACAGAGCTTCGCCGAGGGCCGGATCCGTGATATCGAAGGCAAGTTGTCGAACGCTGAAATCATCGACGTAACGAAGGTCGACGCCGGCGGCAAGGTTATTTTCGGGGCAACGGTCGATCTGCTGAACCTCGAAACAGAAGCGGAGGTCACCTACAAAATCGTCGGCGAGGACGAAGCGAACATCAAAGCCGGCATGGTCTCGGTGGGATCGCCGATCGCACGCGCGTTGATCGGCAAGAAAGCCGGGGATGAGGTTGTCGTACAGGCGCCTGGTGGTGAGATCGAATACGAAATCGTCGACGTGCGTTACGTCTAACGCGCTCTGGCCACGATCGGCCTGATGGCCACGCGACGCTCGAAAACGAAGCAGTGGGTCCGCCGACAGGCCGCCGATCCCTATGTCAAACAACGCGAAGCCGCCGGATTGCGCTCGCGTGCCGCATTCAAACTTAAAGAAATTCTCGCCCGCGACCGACTTCTGAAACAGGGCTCGACGGTTGTCGATTTTGGCGCGAGCCCGGGCGGCTGGAGCCAGGTGGCGGCGGCGGCCGTCGGTCGCGGCGGCAAGGTCGTAGCCGTCGACCTGTTGCCAATGGAACCACTTGACGGGGTGGAGTTTATTCACGGCGATGCGCGCGATCCCGCGATCATTGCGCGCATGCGCGAAGCGCTCGGCGATCGGGGGGTTGATCTTGTTATTTCCGATATCGCCCCCAATATAACGGGTATACGCGATCTCGACGAAGCGAATTTCCTCGAGTTGGCCGAAAATGTCCGCTCGTTCGTAGAACAGGTACTCGGAACGAATGGCGCCCTTGTGATCAAATTGTTTCAATTTCCCGGAACCGATGACTACATCCGGGACCTAAAAACAATATTCGGGTCGGTTGCGCGAAGAAAACCCGATTCTTCGCGCAAGGCGTCGCGGGAGTTCTATGTCGTTGCCACTGGGTTTAGGATATAGTCAATTGATTGTACGAATGTTTTTCAACGAAGCCGGGATGATGCGGAGCAAGTGAACGATATGGCACGGAATATGGTTTTGTGGGTGGTGATCGCCCTCGTCTTGATGCTCGTGTTCCAGAACTTCACGCCGAAGCATGGTACCTCGCAGGAACTCGAGTATTCGGATTTCGTCAAGGAAGTGAAATCCGGCCGCGTCGCGAAAGTCCTGCTCGATGGCCCGACGATCGAACTCGAAACGCACGATGGCTCGCGGCTGTACTCCTACAGCCCGGAAACAGATAACGGCCCGCTGATCGGCATGCTGCTCGACAATAACGTTCGCATCGAAGCGCAGCCGCCGGATCGCCAGGGCATCCTCATGCAGATCTTCATTTCCTGGTTCCCGTTCCTGTTGCTGATTGCCGTGTGGATCTACCTGATGCGGCAGATGCAGGGCGGCGGCAACGGCCGCGGCGCGCTGTCGTTCGGCAAGAGCCGCGCGCGCATGCTCGGTGAAGATCAGGTCCGGGTCACGTTCAACGACGTCGCAGGCGTTGACGAGGCGAAAGAGGAAGTGAAGGAACTCGTCGATTTTCTGCGCGATCCCGGTAAATTCCAGAAGCTCGGTGGCAAGATTCCGCGCGGCGTGCTCATGGTGGGCTCGCCCGGCACGGGTAAGACGCTGCTGGCGAAAGCGATCGCCGGCGAGGCGAAAGTCCCGTTCTTCACCATCTCCGGGTCCGATTTCGTCGAAATGTTCGTCGGTGTTGGTGCGTCGCGCGTGCGCGACATGTTCGAACAGGCGAAAAAGCATGCGCCGTGCATCATCTTCATCGACGAAATCGACGCCGTCGGCCGCCACCGTGGCGCCGGGCTGGGCGGCGGTCATGACGAACGCGAGCAGACGCTGAACCAGCTGCTCGTTGAAATGGATGGTTTCGACGGCAACGAAGGCGTCATTGTGATCGCGGCGACGAACCGTCCCGATGTACTTGACCCGGCGCTGCTGCGCCCCGGTCGCTTCGATCGGCAGGTGGTCGTCCCGCTGCCGGACATCCGCGGCCGCGAGCAAATTCTGAAAGTGCACATGCGCAAAGTGCCGATCGACGACAACGTGAAGCCGGCGCTGCTCGCACGCGGCACCCCCGGATTTTCCGGCGCCGATCTCGCGAACCTCGTGAACGAGGCCGCGCTGTTTGCCGCGCGCAGCAACAAGCGTCTCGTCGACATGGACGAGTTCGAGAAGGCGAAAGACAAAATCATGATGGGTGCCGAGCGGCGCTCGATGGTCATGAGCGAAAACGAGAAGAAGCTCACGGCGTACCACGAGGCCGGCCACGCGATTGTCGGGCGCAGTGTTCCGTCTCACGACCCGGTGTACAAGGTTTCGATCATCCCGCGTGGCCGGGCGCTTGGGGTCACGATGTTCCTGCCCGAGGAAGACCGCCTCAGCTACAGTCGCGAGCGACTGGAAAGCCAGGTCTCGAGCCTGTTCGGCGGACGTATCGCGGAAGAACTGATATTCGGTGCGGACATGGTGACGACGGGCGCGTCGAACGATATCGAGCGGGCGACCGAGATTGCACGCAATATGGTCACGAAGTGGGGGTTGTCACAAAAGCTTGGCCCGATGAGCTACAGCGACGACGAAGGCGAAGTGTTCCTCGGCCACTCCGTCACCCAGCACAAGTCCGTGTCGGACGAAACCGCACATACGATCGATGAAGAAGTGCGCTCGATCGTGGATCGAAACTACGCTCGCGCGAAGCGAATCCTCGAAGAACAGACGGACAAACTGCACGCAATGGCCGAGGCACTGATCAAGTTCGAAACCATCGACAGCGAGCAGATCGATGCAATCATGGCCGGCAAGGAACCGGGGCCGCCGAGCGACTGGATGGACGATGACGGAAACAGCCCGAAAGCCGCGACGGATGATGGTGACGAGCCGAAAACCGATGCGGAAGGCCCGATTGGAGGTCCCGCGAGTTCTCACTGAGTAGCGAAGCCGGAACGCGATCACAAAATTGCGCTCCGGCTCGTGAAAATGTGTTTCGCACCACGAACAGGTCCGGATCCGAAGCGCGATCGCGTCTACGCTTTAGCTTCGTAATAAAAACAAGTTAAGGGCGGCAGATGGCTGATAAAGAACGCAAGTATTTCGGCACCGACGGAATTCGCGGCACCGTCGGGCAGGCACCGATTACGCCGGATTTCGTCATGAAACTCGGTTGGGCCGCGGGGCGCGTCTTCACACGCGGTGGATCGAGTCGACGCAAGGTTCTCATCGGCAAGGACACGCGGGTTTCCGGTTACATGTTTGAATCCGCGCTTGAAGCGGGCCTTGCCGCCGCGGGAGTGGACAGCCACCTGTTGGGGCCGATGCCAACCCCCGGGATTGCTTATCTCACGCGCACGTTCAATGCGAACGCCGGGATCGTGATCAGCGCCTCGCACAACGGCTTCGAAGACAACGGGATCAAATTCTTCTGCGGTAACGGCTCCAAATTGCCCGATGAAATGGAGTTCGAAATCGAGAAAGAACTCGAAAAGCCGATGGAATCCGTCACCTCGCGCGAGCTCGGCAAGGCGCACCGGGTGACCGATGCTGCCGGACGCTACATCGAATTCTGCAAAAGCACGTTCTCCAGTGATATCAATCTGCGCGATCTGAAAATTGTCGTGGACTGCGCACATGGCGCGACGTACCACATCGCGCCCGCGGTAATGGCGGAGCTGGGTGCGACCGTCATTGCGCTCGGCAATCAACCTGACGGGTTCAACATCAACGAGGGTGTCGGTGCGACTTCGCCCGAGGCCCTGCAGCAGGCTGTGCTGGCCGAAGGTGCGGATCTCGGCATCGCGCTGGATGGTGACGGCGATCGTCTCATCATGGTCGACCACAACGGCGCCGTCGTGGATGGTGATGAAATTACGTTCATCATTGCGCGGCAGCGGTACCAGAGAGGTTTGCTGACCGGGGCCGTCGTCGGGACGCAGATGAGCAATCTCGGATTCGAACGCGCTGTGCAAACGCTCGGCCTCGAATTCAAGCGCGCGAAAGTCGGCGACCGCTACATCCTCGAAATGCTCCAGGCCAACGGCTGGGTCCTCGGCGGTGAGACGAGTGGACATATCATCTGTCTCGATCTCACGACGACGGGCGACGGCTTGATCTCGGCGCTGCAGGTGCTTGAAGCGATGGTCCGCAGCGGACACAAATTAAGCGCGCTGAAATCCGGCATGAGCAAATTTCCGCAACGGCTGGTTAACGTTCGTATGGCCGAACGTCAGGATGTGACGAATATCGCGAAGATCCGCGAGGCCGTTACCGAAGCGGAACAGCGACTCGGCGATACCGGCCGAGTGCTGCTGCGCCCGTCCGGGACCGAACCCTTGCTGCGTGTCATGGTGGAAGGCCAGGACGCAACGCTTGTCGATGAACTCGCGGAACACCTTGCCGGCGTCGTGCGTGACGCCGTCAACGGCGGCGACGGGCAAGCGGCAGCGGATGAGGGACAGGCCGCGTAGCGCCTGCCGCCCGGCCGCCTGCTTCCATCGGGTGGGGTGTATACCCACCCACCCGACGATGCCGGACTCAGATATCGCGTAACAGCTCGTTAATGCCAACCTTGGCGCGCGTTTTCGCATCCACCCGCTTCACGATCACGGCGCAATAGAGGCTGTGGCTGCCGTCGGCTGCAGGCATGCTGCCGGCAACCACGACGGA
>CAXBJY010000066.1:0-33531 GCA_963976285.1 uncultured Gammaproteobacteria bacterium | reverse complement strand
AGAACGCGCAAGAGGGGGTTAACGCGTTGTTTTAAATGGTCGGGGTGACAGGATTTGAACCTACGACCCCTGCCTCCCGAAGGTCGGAAACGCGATTCGGCACTGTTCGGGGACGTTCGTTAACTGGCTGAAATTGCGAAGAATTGGTGCGTTGAAGTTCGGGTACGTTCGCGCTAGTCTTTCCGTACCAGTTCCGTACAGGGTCTATGGTTGAAGCATCGAATCGACACGGTTGCGGCGCGACGAAAGCTGGCACCACGGCGTGAACCGTACTGGATGGCTCTCGGCGATCTTGAGGGCGCCAGTGTAGGTTTTCGAAAAGGTCCCGACACTTGGGTCGCTCGCCTTTGGGACAACTCCGCTTACACCTACCACGCACTCGGAAGATTCGAGGACCACCGCGCTGCAATTCGGGAAGCTCGCGCGTGGGTCAAGGCGTCAAACCAAGGCGTGGTCAACCACGATGCGACCGTTGCAGACGCGTGCGACGCCTACCTCCGCAATCTACAGAAGGAAAAAAGCGAACGCGCAACAAGCGAGGCCCGAACACGGTTACAACGGAGTGTACTCGGCCGTAACTTCAAATCTCGGAAAATCGCCGCTAACCCCATCGCTCGTACCCGCCTCGCGAAACTGCGACCTGATCACATCGAAAAATGGCGGGACAATCTGGTGCCAGATAATTTGGAAGGGGAAGCATTGCGGAAAGCAAGGGCGTCTGCCAATCGCGAAATGTCCGCGCTGATCGCGGCATTGAACTATGCGCATAGCCGTCGCATGGCTCCGAGTGATTTGGCGTGGAGCGCCGTTAAGAAATTCAAGGATGTACAAGCCCGCAATCATCGTCGCTATGTGTCGCCAGAGGATCGACGGGCGCTATTGGACGCTGCCGCCAAAGTCGGAGGCGGGGCCGTTCGGGATTTACTCGAGGGATTAATGCTAACCGGAGCACGACCAATCGAGCTTGCTCGCGCGCGGGTTCGCGACTACGACGCTCAGTCCGGGACTTTGGCGCTTCTATCGTACAAAGGACGATCCGGCGAACCTAGAACCCGAGATGTCCCAGCCAGGGCGCTCCGCGCTTCGAAATTCATTGAGCGCCTGTGTCGTAACAAGTTGCCTGCGGCACCGATTTTTACGAGAGATGATGGTGGCCCATGGGGGCACAGTGATTGGGACGGTCTCGTTCGCGAAGCCCGCGATCGGGCTGGTATCGAGACTATGACGGCCTACGATCTGAGACACTCGTTCATTACGGAAGCGCTCAACGGAGGCGTTGACCCCTTGACCGTAGCGTTAATCGTTGGAACATCACTTGAAATGATTTCCAAGACCTACGGAAAGCTTGTCGAAAAGCACACCGCCCGCGCCTTCAAAAATGTCGATTTGACTTGAATCCATGACGCGAAAGAAGTCTAAGCGGGAGGCACTCGATCGAATTTCGAAAAAGGCTGCCTTGAATCTCGCGAACGAGTTTGGGTTCAAGGCAACTTTCGACCTCCAGGGAGCGCTTGCGCGAGCCTTTGAACGTTATCAGTGGAATGCGTCTGGTGCATCAGAACGAGGTGATAAGGACTGCTCTTTTCGCAGTGCGAGAAAGGAGTTAGGGCGCGTCGCGAAATCAGCGAACAAGTTGGTTAACGAAATCGAAGGCTGCGGATGGGATTCGTCGTTTGTACTCTCTGATCTCACGAAACTAGAGGGGCACGATATATCAACGTTGCTAAACATTCTGCGCAAATTGTCCGACGTTCCGGCAAAGTCACTCTCGTCAAAACAATTGCACGCGAAATTCCCTCAAGGAAAGCACAATGCTCTTAAGGGCGGCATCTACGGTGCGGTGTACAGGGCTAAGAATCCCGGCCGAAAGAAACAGTTTCCCTACGAGTTTCTGGTCGATATCGCAATGATTTACCAGACCGGCACCGGGAAAACACCGCGGTGCTCAAAATCGAATAATGCGCCGAAGCAAGACGCTATCGAGTCTAGCGACAGATACACAGGACCTTTCTTGAAATTCACAATGGCGATTTTTCGTCTATACAGTATTGATGCCGATCGAAAGGCTATAGGGCGCGCGCTTGAAGTAGATGTTCTGCCTCGCATTCGAAATTGGCCCGCGACCATATATCGCCCGACATTCGCCCAATTCGACTCATCTGGTTAACATCTCTTTCGATTCAGCACCCTGCATTACTTTCGAAAAAGTTGTTCTAAATGAGGGTGCTGTTAAGCCTTTCACTCCTCCCCGACACTCTGTCCGTCCGCAAACGCCGCTGAACCTTGGCGGCAAGTTCACTTACCCACAGCCTGAAGGCGGACGGGGCTCGGAGAAGATCATGCGCATATTGCGAGCTGAAGAAGTTATACGCCGCGCGCCGTGCGGTAAAACCCAATATTACAGCGACATCAAGGCTGGGACCCGGACGACGTTTTTAAAAGTCTCGAACGGTCGTGCCGCAGGGAAGCCGGAGCACGAATCCGAAATCGAGGATCGCGGTACCATCGCTGGCTTGACGGATAGTCAGCGTCGCAATCTCGTCGACATGCTCCATGCGGCTCGCCGCGAAGGGATTTCGGCGGAAGCGATTGTCGCGCGCGCCGAAGCGTTCATTCGCAGCGCGACCACCGAGAAGGCTGCAGCGTAAATGGGCGCGCCGGCAATAAGCCGGCGCGACGAGAGGAAAATTGAAGACGTCCTTGGCGGGAACGGCTCCGATTATTCTCCCGTAGCGCGGGTAATTCAAGCCCCGGATTACATCCTCGGGCCCATGCACATTAGCGTTCCGTTACGCGCATTCCTCCGCGACCACGAGACTATGCTGCGCGCGATGGCCGCCGAAGAAGCCGAGCGCGACGAATTCACTCCGGGCCTTTCCCGCTGCGTCGGCTTGCTCGACAGCGAGGTGGAAGCATGAGCGCGCCAACCGTTCCGACAGTTGCGCAGCTTTCTGAACAGGACGCTCGTGCGCTCACTGACGTTATTCGCACAGATGCAAAAATATTGTGGTCGAAGCTGCTGCGCGCCTACGAGGGCAACGCGCACGGTTCTCTCGGCTACACATCGTGGGCCGACTACTGCTCGAAAGAATTCGACTTCGATAAGACCCGATCTTACCGTCTTCTTCAGGCCGCTCGGGTTATAGAGGTCGCCGAGTTGCCCATGGGCGACTCAACGATCCCGAACGAGAGAGTTGCCCGCGAATTTGCGCCCCTCCTCGATGACCCTCGCACGCTTCGCGAAACCTGCTCCAAAGCGGTCGCGACTGCGCCTGTCGGCTCGTCTGGCGGCGTCAAACTAACGGCGGGACACGTGCGCAAGGTCGTCCAGCAGCAAAAGCAGAATTCGTCCCTCACGAAACCCGATCCTGCAGGGCTGGGGGCGAGCATACGCCCGGGCAGTGCCGACTCAGAGCCAGAACTCGTATCCCTGAATGCCGCCGTCGCGACCGTGAAGCGAGCAATTAGCCGCGATTGTCGCAATATTGATGATGCCATCGATGCATTGAAGCGTTCCGCGAGCGCGGGGCTCTATCGCCCAGGCAATGACGCCTTGGCAGCCGTCACGGAACTAGTCGAAGTCGTCGCCTTACTGGTCGAAATGGTGAAGGAGTCGCAGTCATGAGCCGGCGTAGCGATGAAGTGAAGCGCTGGCGTCGCTGGATTTTGGATATCGAAGGCGACGCATATGAGAAATCGGCCCTCCATGTCCTTGTTCAGTACGCCGACGAGAATGGTGAATGTTGGCCGTCACTGGGTCGGATTGCTCGCGAAGCCGGGATGTCTGAGCGAAAGGCCCGGGCAATTGTCAGGAGCCTCGAAGATGTCGGCCACATCCAAGTTTTACGAAGCAAGGGACGGCGAACCAATATCTATTTGCTGACACCTGCGCCGCTGAAAGACAGTGAATTTGATGCGGGCAACCCGGCACAGCGTGCAGGGTTCGAAAATCCCAACCCGGCACGTCAGGTACCTCAACCCGGCACGACAGGTATCCCAACCCGGCACAGCGTGCCCCCTATTGGTAAAGAACGCGTAGTTACTGGATCTACACCAAGGGAGAATTGGCCTATAGACCCGGAGTCAAACTTCGGCACTGTGCTACGAGTTGTGGAGGGCGGTCAATGAACTGGCTGAACGAACTCCATGACGAAATGGCTGCTCACGGATTGGCGCCGGACGATCCTCTGATCACCGACGGCGTGATTCACCGCTTCGATGTTGACGGTGAAAAGCGCGGGCGAAAGTCTGGCTGGTACGTTGTGCATGCCGACGCCAGACCGACCGCGGTGTTCGGATCATGGAAGACGGGCGAACAATTCACTTGGCACGCGGATCGCGATGCTATCCCGGCGACCGAGCGGTCGAACTACGACGAGATCCGGAGAGCAAAGCAGCGACGGCAGACCGATCGTCGTGATGCACAGCGAGCAGCGGCAGATCGTGCGGCCGACATGTGGGCACGAGCGACCAAGCCCAGCCCTGCGCACCCATACCTGCGGTCGAAGCAGATCGGCGCTTATGACGTTCGCCAGCTCGGTCCGATGTTGCTCGTGCCGATGCGTGACGCCGATGGCCATCTCATCAGCCTGCAGACGATCCGGGGCGATGGAACGAAGCGCTTCTTGCGCGGCGGTCGCGTATCGGGGCTGTTCCACACGGTGGGGCAGCGAACGAACCGGATCTGGCTCTGCGAGGGCTACGCAACGGCCGTCAGTTTGCATATCGACACCGGCGAATGCGTTGTTGTCGCATTTTCCGCAGGAAATCTGTTGAACGTCGCTAAGGCGGTGAAGTACGCCTGGCGCCCTGGTGAGATCGTCGTGATGGCGGATGATGATTGGCAAACGGATGGCAACCCTGGCGTATCCGCCGCGAAGGTCGTCGCCGAGAAAATCGGATGCCGCTGGTTCAAGCCCGAGTTCCCCACCGACCGTCCCCCATGGGCGACAGATTTCAACGATGCGCAACGCGTGTGGGCCGAACAGAGGGCATCGGCATGATTGCTCTGCGACCCCACCAAGAGCGCGCACTCGAGCAACTACGCGAGGGATTTGCCGTAGGTCATCGTCGGCAAATACTCGTGATGCCGACCGGTGCTGGGAAAACGATCACGGCGGCGCAGATCGCAATCAGTGCTCGCGAGAAAGGGAACGTGGCTCTCTTCCTCGTCGACCGAATCGCGCTCGCCGATCAGGCAGTGGAAACCATGCGGCGTGTCGGGCTCACGACGAGCGTTATCCGAGGTGCAGAAACGGATATTGTCTCCGGCCATGATGTCATCGTGGCATCTATCCAGACACTCAACCGGCGGCGCCACCTACCTGACGCGAATCTACTGATTGTGGACGAGTGCCATATTCTGCACCGAGCCCATGCGAACATTTTAGAGCGCTGGAGTGCTGTACCGGCCGTAGGGTTAACGGCGACACCGTTCGCGCAAGGTCTCGGGCAATATTTCTCGCGGCTGGTCGTGCCCACGTCGATTCGCGAACTAACGGACGACGGCTTTCTGGTCCCGGTCACGCCATACGGCCCGGCGAAATTCAACGTCGATGGCGTCAAATCTCGCGCAGGCGATTACGCGGTGGGCGACCTCTCTGCCGCGGTTAATCGAGTTGAAATACATGCTGACGTTGTATCGACCTGGAAGAGGCTCAGCGAAGAGCGATCGACGCTGGTGTTCGCTGTCGACATTGCGCACAGCAAGGCACTCGCCGCTTCGTTTGACGCCGCGGGGGTTGTTGCCGAACACGTCGATGGATACACGGACAGCGAGGATCGGCAACAATCCATTGCGCGATTCAAGTCCGGACAGACGAAAGTTTTATGCTCGGTGGCCTGCTTGGCCGTGGGTTTCGACGCGCCGAATGCGTCATGTCTGGTTTTGGCGCGATCCACAAAGTCACTGACTATGCACTTGCAGCAGATCGGGCGAGGGTTGCGCCCGTTCGAGGGCAAAGAAGACTGCATCGTGATCGATCACGCGGGCAACATCGAGTCCCACGGACTGCCCGCTGATATTGAAATCGGTGCGCTCGACCACGGTTCGAAAACGTGGGGGACAACGCAGGACAAATCAGATCCGCTTCCGAAGCCATGTTCGAAATGCGCCTTCATTAAACCGCCGCGCGTCCACGAGTGCCCGAAGTGCGGTTTTGCTCCGGAGCGCCAGAGCGACGTCGAAACGATCGACGCTGACATTGTGCCTCTGACCGACGCCGCGCTGAAACGTAACGGTCGTCGGTTGTATCAGGAATTCCTTGGGGCTGCGGAGTTGATGGGCAAGTCTCGCGGCTGGGCATACCACCTGTACCTTGAAAAAGTTGGTGCAAAACCACCGTGGTCATGGCGAAACCTTGGCGCAATCGAGCCAAGTCGGGAGTCGCTGGGATTCGCGAAACATCGGCTGATCCGTTTCATGAAATCTCGGAAGCAGGGCGCGGCGTGATTCGTCGTATCAAAACCGGCCGATTTCCCAACGAGCGGTGCCTTCCGCATGAGTGAATCCCTGGAAGCAATCACGTTGATGCGCCGATTCGCAGCCGCGGATCACCCGCCCGGAAGCGACGCGGCATTGATTGCGAGTCGGTTTCAAACCTACCTCGATAGCGCCGGCGCCTTGTCGCTGGGTGAAGTATTTAGTGTTGCTCCGCGAAAAGGTCAGTGGCCCTGGTGGCGCATTGAAAAGCGCGATCGCGTCATCGCTGCGGCTCAGAAATTAGTGGCTGCGGTTGGTGATCCAGAATCGGCACTGCAACACCTCAGTCGATTCGCACACGGTCGCGGAAGGCACGCGAAGATCCCTGCCCATTCAGAGGATTCGATATGCGAAGCGGCTCGCGAGTTTCTCGATGCGACGAATGGTCAAGTGCCGGGATCGCCGCGGACGCTCGCGCGTGCTGCGGCTTGTGACAACTGATCCGTTACCAGTTGTCACGGGGCCCGTGTTTTCATTTCAAAAACGAGGATTCATTTATGAACGAAAACGTTCTGATTGACGATGCGTTGTCGCTCTCGGTCGGCCCGTATGCGGTGACGCTGGAAGCGGACGAAGCGCTGTTGCTCGCCGCAGACTTATCCCGGTGTGCATTTCGAAAAATCGCTTCAGAAGAGCGAGCCGATTTTCTATTTGACGACGAAAGCGGATCGTCCGCGCCGACGGAGCAGTAAGCGATGGCTATCAACTGGGGAAAGCTGCTCGACGTCGGTGTGAGAACTGGTGTCCCGATAATCACTGCGGCGGTCGGCGCGAGTCAGGCGAAAAAGGCAGGGAAGGCCGGGGAAGAAGCGGCGAGGCTCGAAGCAAATGCACTGAAGGAGGCCGCGGCCCGCTCCGATGCGCAGTACGCGCAGACCCGCGAAGACTTTGAGCCGTGGCGCGAGGCCGGGGTCAATGCCTTGAAACGCTACGAAGACCTGACGATCCCGGGGGCGGTTGATCCGGAAGAACTGCGTCAGCACATCACGAGCCTGCCTGGCTACGACTTCGAGCGCGGCGAAAACGAGCAGGCGTTCACCAACCTGTATTCGAAACGCTCCGGCGGCCCGGGCGGCATGATGAACGGTCGCGTCATGAAAGAGGCGTTTCGCTGGAATTCCGACCGGCTCGCAAAGCCCGCGTATGAGTCATACAAAAACGACCTTCGCACGTTGTCCGGTTACGGGCCCAGCGCGACGAATTCGATAGCCAGTTATGGCACGAACAACGCGCTGAAAACTGCGGCCTACAACGCTGAAGCCGCGAATGCGAAGGGTGCCGGCATCGAAGCTGGTGTCGCTGGTTCGGTTGGTGCTGCGAATAGTTGGACCAACGCTCTGAAAAGCGCAGCAGATGCGTACACCATCAAACCCTTCGAGGACGCACTCATCACTCGCCTGAAAACGTTGCCGAGATAACGCTATGCCACGCCTTGATCCTATCGCCGTATCGAAAATGTTCACTGACCAAATGCCGGATCCGAACCTGCGATCGCGGGTTCTCGGAGCCCAGGTTGAAGTCGCAGAGAGTCTGGAGGATCAACGACGCGAGGACGCGTTGCGCCGGGCCGTCCTTGAGACGGATGACTACGACGAAGCATCAAAACAGTACCTCAACGAAGGTGGAGATCCCAACGTCGGGCTCGATCTCCGCGAGCGCGGCGAAAAGCAAAAGGAGCGCCGACGGTCTCAGCGCCTCGATGACGCAAAGATCGGCGAAGCGTTTGTCGGGGTCATGCGGGGACTGCCCGGCGTGACGCCTGAGACTTATAAACCGTGGCGGTCTCAAATTGCCCGATATGCGGAGATGTTGGGCGAAGACGTCAGTGAGATCCCGACGGAGTACGACGAAGCGTTCGTCGCAGAGGCGCGCGAGCGGTTGAAGCCTGCTATTGAGAAAATCGGAGGGCACGAATTTTTCCGGCAGGGCAACGAATACTCGCACATCAAACCGGAGAAACCTGCAGAGCGATGGCGCGCACTGACGCCGCCAGAAGTTGCCGGCGCCGGGCTGCCCGCTGGTGGCGCGTATCGGATCAACTCGTCCGGCAAAGTGGAGACCATCGTATCACCGCGCTCCGCCGGTGGTGGCCAACAAATCACGCAGGCCCAGCAGGCGAACAACGCTGAGATCGACGCAGCGCGCCAGGCGATTCTCGGCCTGACTCGCGACGAGATCATCCGGCGGACCCAGCCACAGACCGCGACTGGCCGCGAGAATCCGGATTACGATCCCTACCTCGCCTCAACCGTAAAACGAGCACTTGATAGAAAAGTCGGTGACGATCCCGATTTCGCCCGGATCACAGGGCAATTCCATAACCCCGGTTCGCAGGGCCCCGCGGCGCAGGCTAATCCGCAGGCCATGTCGGACGCCCAACTGCTGCAGTCACTCGGGATTGGCGCCCCGTAATGAGTCGCGATGCGCAGGTTACGGAAGCGATTGGCCGTGGGTTGATCGATACCGACCCCGTTGCAGACGAGGCACGTCGCCGTGGCTTGCTGTCGTCGCTGACTGACGCCGAGGTAGCGGGTCGTCGCGCTCGTGGCGAAGACATCGCGGAGGCGGTGCCTTACGAAGGCTTTTGGGACCGAGCGAAACAGACGTTCAGCGAGCATGCGAGCCTCGATGAGAATCTCGCTTCGATCGCTTATCGAAAAATGTTCGGTGACAAGGTGATCGACCCCGCGACCGGTGAGACAAAGACTGAAGACGACCTACTCGCAGAGCATCAGGACGAACGTGAACGGGAGCGTTATCTCACCGCAGGGGCCGAGCCCGCGGAAGGCGTGGCGGAGCACGTCGGTGATTTCGCGGGTATTGCGGCAAAAGAAGTTGTGTCGCCCTCGGCATTGGCTACTGCACCAATTGGCGGCACGCAAAGAGGCCTCGCACGAGCCGGCACGATGGCTGCGGTCGGTGGCGTATACGAGGGCGCGGCCGGTACAGCTGAGCAGATTGCCGGCCGTGGCGAAATTACGGACGCCGGTAAGATTGCGAAACGCGCGGCTATTGGTGCGGTTGCGGCGCCGGTGCTGGACAAAGCGCTCACCGTCACCGGGAAGGCCGTCAGTAAGGTCACGGGGCCCGTTCGACGACGGTTCACACAGCGAGACCCGGTGACGATCGAGGGCGAGGTTGTACCCGATGTTTCACCGGACATGGCGCGGGCCGCGGATGAAGCCGTTCGTCGGGGGATTGTGACGCCGGCGCAGGCTGAAGCCGCAAAGGCCGGCATGCCCGTAGACCCCGCGGATTTGCCGCTGACGCCGGCTGAGGCCCGCTTGCGCGCGAAACTGGAAGTTGCGCCCGAATCGTCAGTTAAAGCGATAACGCAGCCTTGGGACAACGTTGTCGGTGACACGGCCCCGGAGCCGAATCGTCCAGCATCGACACTCGCTGATCCGACGCATCGACCGAATCTCGAATACTCCGCAGACGATCTTCGTGCGCGCCTTCGCGAGGAGACGATGTCAGAAAATGAAAAGCTGATCGCTGCGCTCGGGCCGGAATCTGCAGAAACGTTCAACAGACTTGATCGCCTACGAAATAGCAGTATGCCAGATGTGGCGGATCGTGCTTCAGCGGAGTTCGACCGGCAATTCGGGGATCTCTCTCCTGATCAGGAGCGCTTGATTTACGGGATCGGCGAAGACGGCATGAACGCCGACGAAATTCGCCGACTTGTTGATGCGGCGGAATCCGTGGAGGCGCTGAGAGATGCGCCGATTGATGAGATAGGCCGCTTGCTGACGCTCGGCATGAAGGAGGTTACGCCTGAAGAATTGATCTCTCTGAGAGATACGGGCGATGCAGCGCCTCGTGTCCAGGAGGCCTACATACGAATCGAAGGTAGCTTACTTGAAGCAGCAAAGAGAAACCTTTCGCAAGCGGATCTCGAAGAGCACATCTTCCGCGCAATGGAAGCGCGCGGCTATTCCCGCGCCGATGCGGAGGAAGTGCTGCGAGCGTTCAGTAATACGCGG
Source organism: uncultured Gammaproteobacteria bacterium (assembly GCA_963976285.1). Classification (GTDB taxonomy): domain Bacteria; phylum Pseudomonadota; class Gammaproteobacteria; genus UBA11873. The sequence goes on along the minus strand of CAXBJY010000066.1, from coordinate 23,064 downwards.
AAACCGAACCGAACGGCTGAGAACCACGGACCCACCAAGGTGACCCGAGGGTCGGATATCGACGCGGCGGCAGACGAGGCCGCCACCAGCCCTACGAATGCCCGTCCCGAGCCGACGGATGCGCAACGTGAGGCCGGGAACTTCAAAAAAGGCCACGCCAAAATCGACGGTTTCGATGTGACGATCGAGAACCCGGCGGGCTCGGCAAGGGTCGGGACGAATCGACAGGGTAAGCGCTGGTCCCGAGTGATGAAGCACCATTACGGTTACTTCAAGCGCACGGAGGGAAAAGACGGCGATCAGGTTGATGTCTTCGTGGAGAAGGGCGCGGACTCCTCGCCTACTGTGCATGTGATCGACCAGGTCGATGCGAACGGTAAATTCGATGAGCATAAAGTTGTGATGGGTGCGGCGTCCGAGCAGGAAGCCCGAGACGTGTATCTGTCGAATTACAAGCGCGGTTGGAACGGGTTGGGTGCGATCACGTCGATGTCTCGCGACGAGTTCAAGGCATGGCTCGCCGATGCGAAGCGACTGAAGAAGCCTGCCGCAGGAGTGACTCAAGCGCCGAGAGCCAGCGCTGGTGTGAAAGGTACTGAGGCGACTCCGCTCACGCTGGAACCTCATGGGAAGATGTCGATCGTTCGCGGGGACATCGATGACATTCAGGGTGCGGTGGCGTCGATCGATCCATCGCTCAAGGGAATACCGCAGCGTAAAGCCGGCGGGGTTCTCTACCCGCGCGATCAGGCATCGAAAGTGCGGGCCGCGCTTGATCGCGTGAACTCAGAGCGCGCGGCGATGCAGCCGGGTGTGAACTACGTAGGCCTCGTGGATGATGCGGAGCCGCGGCCGAGTTCATCGGGTAGCGGAGGAAATCGCAAGAAGCCGATCCGACGAGAAGAAGTGCTGATCCCGTTACTGAAGGCTTTGAAGGTCCCACTGTACGAGGGTCGGATCAAGAAAAATGCCCGGATGCTCGGGTATTACTTGCCGTCCAAGGAGTCCGTTCGGATCAAGAAAAAGTCGGACCTGGAGGTCGTTGCGCACGAACTCGCGCATCTCGTCGATGACCGCGTTTTCAACGGCTTTGGAAATCAATCGGGCGTGCCGAATTCCCGACCCTGGCTCAAAGGGCCTGGCGCCAAAGTGTACGCTCAGGAGTTGCGTGGACTGAGCTACGACGAGAAAAAGGTCTATGAGGGCTACGCCGAATTCGTGCGGCTCTGGGCGACACAGACGGGGAAGGCGAAGGAGGCCGCACCGAACTTCTACCGGTGGTTTGAGAATTGGGCTGACACGCACGAGTACGGGCCCGCGTTACGAGAAGCACAGCGCGGTATGACCGCCTGGTTCGACCAGGACGCATTGTCCCGGGCCGCCTCGAAAATCGGCGAGCAAAAGGCGCTGAACGTCGCGCTGGATGGACCACTCGACGACTTCCGGCAGTCCGTCGCAGATGACTTGCACGGCGTCCTGCGCATGGAGCGCGACCTCTTCGGTCAGCCGCAGCCGCTCGGGGCGTATGAGACGGCGCGGTTAACGCGCTCCGCGTACTCCGTGGTGGAAGGTGCACTGACCATCGGGGCGCCGCGAGTCACGGCCAACGGCTCTCACGAGTTCGTGGGGAAGAGCCTGCAGGACGTTCTCGATCCGGTCGCAAAGGAACTCGATGACTTCACGCTGTATGCGGTGGGCCGGTCCGCACGCGAACTGCTCGAGCAGGGTCGAGAAAACCTCTTCACGAAAACCGAGATCGACGCTATGGTCGAACTCGAGACACCGGCATTCGCGAAAGCGTTTGATAATTACCAGCAATGGAACGCCGCGGTACTAGATTTCGCGGAAGCGAAGGGCTTGATCAACCCCGAATCGCGCAAGCTCTGGCGCCGGACCCAGTACCTGCCGTTCCATCGCTCGGGACAGGAGGCGCCGACGAAACGGGCCGGCGGGACCGAAGGCGATTGGCGCGGCATTCGCAAGCTCACCGGTGGAACTTCAAACATCCGGGATCCGCTGCACAACATGATTTCTAACGCGGGGCACCTGATTACCGAGGCGCTGCGTAACGAGGCGCGAGTCGCGGTTGCGGACATCGCTGATGCCGCCGGCGGTGGTGGCCGGTTCATGGTGAAAATCCCGAAGGACACGAAACCCGTCAGTGTCGACAAGCGCCAGATCGAGAAACTCGTCTACGAGATGCTCGGGATCGACCAACGGTTGATGGCAACCGGTGCCGTGCCGGCCGACATGATGGAGGCGGCTGCCAAGTTGACGCAGGAGTTCTCGGAGCAGCCGGACTTCATGCAGTTCTGGGCGCATGGTCAGGCGCCGAAAGGGGACAACGTGATCGCAGTCCTGCGCAATGGCAAACCGGACTACTACGAAGTCGCAGATCCGCTGCTCTACCGCTCCATCGAATCCCTGAGCCGGCCAGCAAAGGGGCTGGTAACTCGCTTCTTCGGCGCTTTTCGTCGGGTCGGGCAGAGCTCGATCACGCTCTCCGCAGATTTTATGGCGGCTAACCTCGCGAGAGACACTTTGATGGGCGCGATTATATCGAAGCATGGGTTCCGCCCGTTCGTGGATTCGGTCCGGGGCTTCAAATCCCGGCTGACCAAAGACCCCGCGTACCGAGAATTTATCGCGAACGGGGGCGGCTTCTCCTCTTACTTGGTCGATGAAGGCGCATTCAAGCGTCACCTGGAGCGTTTTTACGCGAAAAAGAATATCGATTACCGCACCGTACTGGACACACCCGCGAAACTGCTCCACGCCGTTGAGTCGATGGTCGATGCCTTTGAAATGTCGACACGACTCGGGGAATACAAACGCGCCAGGGCGCGCGGAGAGCCTCCACGGCGTGCGGCGTATGAAGCTCGGGAGGTCAGCACGGACTTTGCGATGCGTGGCGATTCCGAAGCCGTCGGCTTCCTCTACGACTCGGTCATGTTTCTGAAGGCGGGTATTAACGGCATGGACCGCCTGTACCGCGGCGTTGTCCACGATCCAAACCGTGCCGCCATCGCGGGCAAGACTGCCATGCTGGCCCTGATGTCGACAGGGCTCTATGCCTTGAACCGCGGGAACCCATTGTACGAACAGCTCGAGGATTGGGACCGTGACACGTCGTGGCACTTCTTCGTGCCGAAAGCCGGGTCGACTGAAGACACGCCGATCGAGGAGCGGTATCACCATTTCCGGTACCCGAAGATTTGGGAAATGGGCGCGGTGGCCTCGATCGCAGAGCGCTCAATGGAGCGTGTCCTTGATGACGAGCCGAAAGAGTTCGCAGAGGACGTGTTCCGGATCTCGACGGATTTATTCAAGCTCGACTTCGTTCCACAAGCGCTGGGTCCCCTCTATGAACAGGCAATGAATCGCAGCCGCTTCACGGAGCGGCCCATTGAAGGCCTTGCCGAGCAAAACCTCGAGCCCTTCGCACGCGCAAAGCCGTACACGTCGGAAACGTTGCAGGAGCTCGGCATGGCCACACGGAACCTGCCACGAGAATTCCAGGTATCGCCCGCCCGGGCAGAGGCGTTGATCCGGGGTTACCTGAATACCTGGGGCGCTTACGGTCTCATGCTTTCGGACGCCATCTTCTTCGACGACCAACCCGAGATGCGGATCGATCAGTATCCGGTTTTTAAACGGTTCTACGCTGCGGAGCCGGCGCGCCACACGCGGTACGAAACCGAATTTTACAACATGCTGCGGGAGGCTACAGAGGCTCGGCGGACGCTGCGATGGCTCGACAAACAGGGCCGCACGGAAATCGCTGATGAGCTGGATGAGTCGCCGGCGGCATTGCGTTACCGGGCATTGAACCAAGCGAACAAGGAACTGAAGGGGATCCGCGGGGAAATGAACGAACTCTACGACACGGAAGGAATGCCCCCGAAAGAAAAACGTCGTCGCCTCGATGAGCTTCAGGCGGAAAAAAACGCTCATTTGAAGCAGGTTATGACGGAAATAGAAGCCGCACAGAAGGAGGGCTCCTGATGCCACTCACGATGACCCCTATTGGTCCTGTTTACTTCGATGGCGCCGCGGCGCGCGAGTCGCTGCTGAACGTTGCGCAAGCGGAAGCGCTCCACGATATCCGGGAAGCCCGGTGCCGAAGCGCTGAGGAAATCACGCGATGGATTGCTAGATATGAGCAGAGTGCCGGCCTCGACTGCCTCAGCGACGAGGAACGGCGCTTGTTCTTCAACTCGCTCGCAGCCCGGGCGGACGTGGCTTGTGCAGACGACGCGGCCCGAGAGATGGGCTTTCAATCGATTGAGGAACTGAAATCCGAGGGCCGCGCGATGCTGCGTGGTCTGAGCGCTCGTTGCCGCGAACGAGAGGAGGAATCCGAATGATGACGCTAACTCGAGACGCCGTGTTATCGGCACTGCTCGCGCTCGCCAAGGACACGAAAACACCGGCAGAGGCCCGTGTTCAGGCTTGGACGTCGTTGGCGCAGCTCATTTCCGCCGATGAGCGGCAGGAGGTTGACGAGGCCCCTGTGGTCGCCCTGCTCACAGAGCTGATGCGAGTCGCGTTCTCTGATCCGCGCAAACTGATCGACGCCAACGGCCAGTTGTTCGCGTTCGATCGGGTCGACACCGATACCGCCGCCGCGGTGCAGTCCGTCGAAATCGAGGAAAGGGACGGTCACAGCCGCGTCGTGGCGTGCGGGATGCATGAGAAAACAGAAGCGCTCGCTACGCTGGCGGATCTGCTCCACGTCGATGACTCGGAGGCCCTGTTGCGTATCCGCGCTCAGGTTCAACGAATCATTGAGGCAGAGACCGAACCGGCTCCGGCGGTGCACTAACGTGGCGAACCGACTAACCCTGCGACAGGAAGATTTCTGTATCGAGTATCTGCGTAACGGCGGCAACGGATCTGACGCTTACCGGGTTGCTTACAACGCAAAAAATATGAGCTCCAAGACCGTCAACGAGAAAGCCAGTCGCCTGCTCGCTCAGGACAAGATCCGGGCAAGGATCGATAAATCCCGGCAGAACGTGGCTCGACGCGTTGAGGTTGGCGAGGCGGAAATCCTGCAAAGCGCTGCCTGGGCAATGCAGTGCGACCCGCGTCGGATCCTGAAAGCGGATGGGACCCTTGTGCCGCCACAGGAATGGCCTGACGAGATTGCATTGGCAATTGATGCGATCGACGTGAAGGAAGAGTACGAGGACGGGACACGAAAGCCAGCGACCGGACGAATTTCGAAACTGAAGTTTTCCTCGCGGTCCGTGGCACGCGATCAGCTATTCCGGTACCGCGGCCTGTATGAAAAGGACAACCGTCAGAAGGCGCCCATCATCGCGCTGCTCGATTCGTTACCGGAATCAGCACTGTACGCACTCCAGGAGGAACTTGGTGGCATTAGCCCTGAGCCCGGCACTCAAAGCGACGCTGAAAGCGCTGACGCCGGATCAAGCGACCGTACTACGCACTGAGGTCGCGAGCCGGATCGAGAAGCGCGAGGCCGAGGCGTCGCTGTCGGCTTTCTTCAAAGCGGCATGGCCGGTGCTCGAACCGACGAGGGCACTCGTGTGGAACTGGCACCTCGACACGCTCTGCGGATACCTGGAGTCGTTCTACCGCGAACGAAAGACGCGCCGACTAATCCGATTGATCCTCAACGTGCCGCCCGGTGCGACGAAGTCAATGTTGGCGTCGGTGATTGCACCGGCATGGGTCTGGACATGGGAGCCTTCGCACCGTTTCCTTTGTGGCTCGAACGATGCCGAACTCGCCACCCGGGACAGTGTGAAGATGCGCCGCCTGATACTCAGTGACTGGTATCAGGAGCGTTGGGGTGATGCTGTACAGCTGACGATCGACCAAAAGGAGAAAACCTACTGGGAGAACACGGCCGGCGGTTTCAGACAGTCGCAGGGCGTCAGGGCTTCGATCATCGGAAAACGCGGCGATACGACCATCTGGGACGACCCACATGATGCGCGCCAGGTTGAATCGGATCAGATCCGCGGCGAGACGTTGCGCGCCTGGGACGAGGCCTGGTCTACCCGGAAAAACGACCCGGACCTTTCGGGGCAGTTAATTATCATGCAGCGCACCCATGCTCACGACATTGTCGGCCACGTCGAAGAGAAGCAACTGCAGGACTGGAAGAAAGTCATTATCCCGATGCGTTACGAAGGACCTATGTTCGATGCCGGTACTGATATCGATCGTCCCGAGTTGAATGACCCGCGTGATGATTTGGGCGATCTGTTTTTCCCCGAGCGATTTCCGGAGCACGCAGTGAACGAAACCGAGGAAGACTTGGGCAGCTACGGCACGGCAGCGCAACATCAGCAGCGACCCGCACCCCGGGGCGGCGGTGAAATACAGGTTGACTGGTTTCTCCGCTATACGCGGCGCCCGAGCGATGGGAAGGGCCTGCGTTACATCATTGTCGATCCCGCCGGCGAGCGGAAGAAAGGCCGTCGCGGCAAGAAAGACAACACCGCTATGGGTGTGTGGGAGACCCGCGCCGACGGCAATATCTATTTGCTGGAGGGTGTGAGGGATCGCATCGGTCTCACCGAGCGTACCGATCGGCTGTTCGAGTGGCACGCGAAGTACAAGCCGCAGCTTGTCGCCTACGAAGAATACGGTATGCAGTCCGATATCGCGCATATCAAGGACCGCATGGAGCGCGAGCAGTACCGGTTTCGAATCGTGGAACTTGGTGGTGCGATCCGGAAAGAGGATCGGATCCGCGGGATTATTCCCCGCCTAGAGCGAGGCGGTATCTACTTCCCGGAATCCATGATGGCCACGCTGACAAATGGCAAGAACGTCGATGTCATGGAGTTGATTCTCACGGAAGAGGTCGCCGCATTTCCAGTGGCCCGCTTCGATGATTTCCTCGACATGATGGCTCGCATCGAGGAATTGATCGACGCGAAGCTGATGAAATTCCCGGCGCAAAATGCGGGAAAGAAATTGAAAACCAGATCGTCGCGGTCCCGCCCGGGGTCGTGGATGTCGATATGACGAACAAACAGCAAAATCCCACAAAGGAGATAAACCGATGACAGACGATATTGAACAACGCGCACGCGACGTGCATAACGAATTCGATGCGAAGTTCAACAAGTTGAAACAGCTCGAGCAGCAGATTCCGGCAGCGAGTACGGTTGCCGGTGAGATCCGAGAATATCTCTTCGTCGACGACCGCGAAGCGCCGGATTTGCTCAAGGCTGCGCAGGCTGAGCTTGTCCGAAGAACCATGACCGCCGGTATCGAGGCGGCTCGGGTGGAGCTTCAGACGACCTACACGGATCGAATCGACGCCCTCAACCGGGAGCGACGCGCCGCGGACAAGCAGTACAACGACCTGCAGTCCGAGCTTGCCCGGCTGAAACAGCGGATCAGCGGCCGCACCACGCCTCGCTGGTGTGTTGATGACTACCTTCGAGCCGCTGCGGCCATTGGGGACGATGCGCTACGCCAGGCCGAGACATGGGCGCGTAAGCACGGTCTGCACGAATACGTCGATGCCTGGCTCGATCAGCGAAAGGCAGCCTGAGAGCCGGTGTTCGCCGATTCGCGACCGCTGGAAGGCACCACTGCGGTGCTGCTCAACTTGACCGGCCCGTGCTCTGTGGCGGCTTTGAGGACGCGTTGAACCGTTCCCACGCCGACCCCGACGTGTTTCGCGATGGCATGGATCGATAGGCCTTTGCTGCGCTGAAACCGGATCGCGTTCTCTGTCTGTACCGAGATCCGCGGCCTGCCCAGTTTCTTGCCGCTGGCACGGGCCCGGGCGAGTCCGGCCTTTACGCGTTCCTGGATCACTGATCGCTCGAATTCTGCGAAGACGCCGCAGACTTGGAACATCATCTTGCCGGACGGGGTTGTCGTATCGATCCCTTGTTGATTCAGATACAGATCGACGTCTTTCGCCTGTAACTCGCTGAGGAACCCTACGAGGTGTTGAAGGCTACGACCGAGCCTGTCGACGCTCCACGCCATTACTACGTCGAATTCGCGACGTGTGGCTCCTTTCAGGAGGTTATCGAACGCAGGGCGCTTATCTCGCCCCTTGGCGCCTGAAATGCCGTGATCGACGTATTCGGCGGTTACGGTCCAGCCGCATCGCTCCGCGACCTGGCGGAGTTCTCGGAGCTGGTTCTCAGCGGTTTGGTCATCGGTGGACACCCGGGCATAGATTGCTGCTCGGCGGTTAGAATTGCTGGTAGCCATCGTCAATTCCTCGCAGTTGATGGTGGTCAGGGCCGCTCGGGTGTTACCGCACCCGGCGGCCCGTTCAATCAGCGTAGTCCGACGGAGTCAGGCGTTCAAGAAACGGGTGGTTTTTGTACGCGAAAATGCGGCCTCGATAATCCGCGGGAGGCGGTGGTAACGGTAACCTCAAATTCAAGGGGTTTTCTGTATGAGGTGTTATCGCACTGTCATGTCAACGCGTTTCGGCAACCATGGGAAGCGAAGAGAGTATCTGATCGATTTGAATAGGCGATAACAGCCTGCTCCGCTGCACGACGGCTCGGACCCGCGCGAGCGTGTCGCTCGAAAGCTTTCCAAGCATCCTGCTCGGGTCGTTGTTCAAATCGTTCGCGAGTCCGCCGGGTCCCGGTGGGTAACCAAACAGATCGCCGCAATCAATGTACGAATCTCGTTTGAGAAACGGATGCGAGGCTTTGTCGATCACGACTTGGCTATGCCATTGATCAGGCTGTTGGCGCTTTAACTGGCTTACTTCGGAGCTGATAAGTAAAAGAATGACTCTCGGTGCGGTACTGGCAATTACACAATATTTGTCCTTCGGGCGGCCGGACAAAACGGGGATGTACAATCTTGCCACGTCGCCCGGGGTCACTACGTCAATCCGGTCTTTCGGAAGGCCCAGGATACGGATCTTCTAGATGCTGAACGATGTCGCTGTGGTTAGGGAGGGTAGAGGCGATCGCTTGGATCGAAATTTTCTGGTTGCGATTCGTTGCGTGATAGGCGTCGTCGTGAACGATTTTCTTTAGGGATCCGAAATCCTTTGACTTATGTTTCTGAATTGTCGCATCCAGACACTCGATATCGGAAGCGCTGAGGTGTCGGACATCCGCGTCCCGTAATACGGTGATACTGTTGCCGGTTACAGAAAAAGCATCGCGGGCGCCCGTCGCGCCGTGATGGTACCCGGATTGTCTGCCTGCGGCATATTTGATGATGTCGTAGCTCTTCGAGGGCGTGGGGCCGTAATCGAGCGCGAAGTATTCGTCGCCGGTGATCACGTTGCCGTACCGTTCTAAATGGCATTTGTCGGCCAGGTACAGGATCTTCAAGCATCGGTACATGTCGCCACCGACGCGCGGCGCCACGTACAGGAGAATTTCGATTAGCTTATCGGGATCGAATTCGAAGCGGATGGACATATTGGTAGATTATAGCGGAAATCAGGGAATCCCCTTGAATTCTGGGTCCGTAGCGAGTCGAGATTGTGACAACGTGGTCGATACGTCGTTCCGGCGGGCCCGCGTGCAGCGCTAATAGTCCGGAGCCCACCCCAACCGATGCCGCCGATAAACCGCCCGACTCGGCGGAAACTGCTCCGGGTCATCGAGACTGCCGACGGTGACATCAATCCGCCCAGGCTGCTTTTCACCCTGCCAACTCAACGTCGTGCCGCACCTCGAGCAGAACTTACGAACGACGCCAGGCGATGACGCGTACTCCGCAGGGGTTCCATCCGTGAATCCGAACTTGTCGACCGAAACGAAAAAATAGGCCACCGCATGGGCCCCTGCCGCGCGCCTGCAGTCCGGGCAATGGCAGATGACTACCTGCTCGGGTTCGTCGGTAATGGCGTAGCGTATGGCGCCGCAGAGGCAGCCGCCGGTGGCAAGAAAAATGTTTGTGTCCAATTTCCCTCCATCTGGTTGTGGCCTGAGTCGCCCAATGGGAGACTGATGGGGGCCGATTGTAGCGGGAAGCTCGAATGAGGCCTGTCGAAAATTTGCGTGGAGGGTACGATATGATCTACTCGGTTGTCACAGCCTTGCTGCTCATCTGGGCGGCGCCATCGTTAGGCCAAAGTACTACTAATTGCGTCCCCATGCCGGACGGATCGGTGCAATGCAGCACATCTACGATGCAACTGCCTCCGCCGCCGGCACCGAGGCGGCCGGGGCTCGATCCAATTGGTGTGAGCAAGATGTTTACCGACCAAATGGATCAGCAACAGCATCGGCGGCGTGAGTTTCTGCAAGATCAACAAAACGCCGTTCAGGGAATAATGGCGATTGAGAATCAAAGACTACAAATTGAACGACAGAAACTCGAAATTGAGTTACTTCGACGGCAGCTCGAAGCGGAGCGATGAATAATTACGTCTGCGCATCTCGGCGGGACGATTTTGTGATACTGCCTCAATTGAAGCAGTTTCGCTTGGCCGACCATCATTTGTTGTGAACAACCGCCGGGGTTTCGCAGAGGCCGCCGCGCTTGAAAGCGCGTAAATTTCAGAGTACAAGATATACCACAGCCACGCATCGACTCGGACCGAGATGCGCGGAGGCAACAGGCGCGGCACGGCACTGGTAGACGATTGCGAGCGAGTCCGAGGCAATCGTCACCCTCAATTCATCAGAATGGAGGGCATCGCTATGCCACACTCATCCCGACACGAAATGATGCGCGATTCAGCGCACGAGCGTGCATGCAGAAGAAGCGCACAAGGACGTTTACGAGGAAACGTACAAGGACGCATACGCAGACGCTTACGAGCAGGCCTGCGAGGCTTAGCGCGAGCGCACGCAAGAGTTGAGCCCGCCATGTGCGGGCTTTTTCTTACCCTACTGCGGCAGAACTTCTGCCATTGCGACGACTGGTCCTTCGTGACGCCCATTTCAGCGAGGGTTTTCGTGGTTTTTTCTGGCGGTCGTCTGCATCGACCGCCAGAGGAATCCCGCCCGTTTAGTTGGCCGGCTGTCCCTTTTGGCTTCTCCATCGACGCGAGCAACTCCCCGCAGCGACGCTCCGCTCGGACCCGAGCTACCGCCGCATCGCGCTCGAGGTCGTCATAGCGGTTTTCAGTATCCCAATGGGCAACTGGTCCAGCGTCTAGTCCGCCAGCGCCGCGCTCGACTGCATGTGTCGCCAGCAGTTCATTCCGAGCCGCTTGTCCCTCTCGCGATAGAAGGCCTGCGTACAGTGCCGCTCGCGTAAGCGTTCGGCGGCCCGCTCTTGCCTGTCGAGCTCCTCTTGCGGAAGCGGCGGTAAGCTGGAGATCAGCCTGAGAAAGTCGGGTTCCATGTTTCTTGCTCTCGATCTGCTGTGTGCTGAAATTGTAGACGAGATCCGCGGCATCAGCGCGGACCCGCGTAGAGCCTGCCGCAGTGGACAGCCTTGTTGGGTCGGTTGGCGGTTTTTACGAATCGCAATCCTTGCTATCGTTTCCGCCTGCCGGAATCACGGGGCGGGGCAAATACACATTACCTCATCCATGGCCGCGCGATACCGGTCAGTGCCGTTTTGAGAGCGAAACGCTTAGTAGTCAGGGGGCAGCATGATTTCACGTCGCTTAGTCGTCCAGGGCCTGCTCGCTACATCGGTCGCGCTCATTTGTTCGGATGTTTCTGCGCGCCGTGGATTTACGTTTCGGGGAAGAGGAATAGGGCGCGGAAGTAATTATTCCGGGCCTGTCATGACGCGTGGAGAACTCCGCTCGTGCGTTATTCAGGAGGAGCACCTAAAAGGCCTCGAGAAAGAAATATCTGCCCATGAACAAGCAATCAGCCAGAGCCAAACTCAGCTTGAACAGATCGAGGCGGAATTGAAGACGGCAGAGCGCTACGTAAACCTACGCAGCCAAGACTCAGTCGACCGTTTCAATAGGCTCGTTGATGAACACGGAGTATTGGTCGACCAGCACAACGCCAAGCTACCGCTGGTCAACGAAAAGATCGAAACGCATAGCCAAGCCGTCAACGTATTTAATAAGGCTTGTGCCGAAAAGGCGTACTACGAAGATGATTTGATGCAAATCGAGGCCGAGCGGCGTTAGTTTTGGCGCGGCAACAGAATGACGGATTGAAAATCTGCGGAACAGCATGTGACTACAAAAACGGTATTCGTCGTAGGGGCCGGAGCAAGCAAAGAGCTTGGGCTTCCGATTGGCTCAGAATTGCGGGACAGCATAGTAAATCTGTTCAGAAACGGCGATCACTCGTTTTTGAATGGGTTCAGCTTTGCAGGAAGTCCTGGCCGCCGAAACTACTCTACAAATTCACGAGATATCGCTGCTCGCGTTTTCCAAAGCTTGCCACTTAGCACTTCTATCGATGAATTTATCGACGAGCAAGCCGATGATGCGATCGAGTTCGCGGGGAAAATGGCTATCGTGTACACAATCCTTAAAGCGGAGCGAAGTAGCGCGGCATACATAGATCAGAGCCGCAATGGCGGCTTGTTTGACGGATCTGCGTTGCGAGATACATGGTATGTCGAACTTTGGAGGATGATTCGAACTGGTTGTCGGACAAAAGAGCAGATCGAGAAACGATTAAACTCGATTGCGATCGTAGTATTCAACTACGACCGCTGCGTCGAGCACGTATTGGTTAGCGCATTGCGCGCGTACTACACGCGTGCGCTATCTTACCAGGATGCAGAAAGACTAGTGTCCTCCACTGAGATCCACCACGTGTACGGGAAATGCGGTGATCTAGTTGATATCTCGTTCGGAGCGAATCTTGCACCGCCACAGCTCGCCGATGTTGCGGGAGAATTGAAAACATTTACCGAAGGGATGGATCCGGCAACTGGCCAGGTTCGCGGAATTCGCAAGGCGATAGCAGGTGCGAAACGAATCGTATTTTTAGGATTCAGCTTCAACCCTCGGAATATGCAAGTTCTACGTGCGCAAACTAGCGACGACAAAAACGATGTGGCTTGTTTCGGCTCGGCCCTTGGGTTTTCGGGTCCCGACCAAGATGTTATCCGTCACAGGATCCGCATGCAGCTAGGGATCCTGCCCGAGGCGATTAGGTTAGAACCCGTGTCTTGCGCGGGTCTAATGCACATGTACTCGCAATCGATTCAACTGGACTGATGATTAAAATTCCGAGAATGAGCCTCGTTTATCCTCTTCACAGTCTTTGAGGCGCGCTCCGAAACGTTGAGTAATTCGTCGGGGTCGCTTTGGCTTTTGTGATTCCGAAAATTTGCGGATTCAGGTTTGCGAACTGACAAATGCTGTTTCGGTTCGGGTGGATTTAGGCTGCAACCTTGCAGGTTGTCGATCTCCACTCTGCTCTTCCGGTGAACTTTACTTTTTGCTTTTCGCAGCCCTCAACTCTTCGTCCGTCACGTCCGGAATCTGCGGAATGTCATCGGTAATTTCGAACCAGGGCGCTTTGTACTTCGTAAAGATGTGTCGTTTTATTTCGATACCCGGATCCGAGTCGAGCGTCCCAAGTGCGAATCCATAGATCGCAGGGTTGCTATCGAATTTCGTGATGATCACAGAGCCACATATCTCACAAAACGATCGCCTTTCCCCGGGAGACGATTCGTAAAACGTGAGCAACTCTTCGCCGGAAACGAAACGAAAATCTGCCACTTTCACCGAAGCGCGCGTTCGAAACGCAGCGCCGTGCGCCTTCCGGCACATCGAGCAGTGGCAATTCAGCACGCCTTTCAGGGGGGCGGTGATGACGTAGGCGATCCCACCGCAGAGACAACTTCCGTGAAGCTCGGTCATACCGCCCACCCTCGCTTGTAATGGCTCCGGGGCCGCATGAAATTGCTGCCCGTCCGCGAAATCCTGGCGCGTGTGCTTAATCGCAGGACTGTGTCAGTCATGGTAGACGAGGTTTTCGATACCGTAAATCAATGACAATCCTGTGCCTTCGGCGACCGATTCCGACGAAGGCGGCGTGAATCGAATCTATCGTAGCCACCGGCCCGTGTATGGGCGTAGCAACAACTATCCCGAACGGAACCTTTGCATATTTTGAAAAGTGCGCTATCTTGAATTCACGGGCCTAATAAACCCAACTACAAGCGGACACCGCACCCGACAGTCTCGCGGTATTTTTTTGCCTGCGTTCCATGCAGCGCCGGCGCCTCCTCGACGTCGGGTGTGGGTGAATAAAAGACCCGAAAGGGAAATAAGCCCGGCCGTCTTGTAGCGGTTTATTAGCGCCCGACACCCTAATTGTCAGGAGGCGTTAGCCATGCAAGAAACAAAACACGACGGTGCGGACGAATTTTATCCGCGGGACCTTCAAAACCATCTCGAAGCATTCCTTCCCCGGATCCGGGCCTTGGCCGATGTGTTGTGCTCTGGCGAGCAGAACTACGCCGACGGTACGTTATTCCACCTAGGTCGCACGATGCTCGAGGCCATCGACGAGGCAGAAACCTTTGCCATTGAGTGTGAGACAGCACGCCTGAAAGCGCAGAAACAGCAGCGCGAAGCGGCAGGCGCGGCAGACCATGCCGCTGCGGCATTGTCAGTTACTGAGGCCTCCGCAGATGCCCCCTCCGATCCCGCCGAACCGGACTACATCTGCCCGCGCTGGTGGAATATCAATCCGGGCGATCTTGTTACCGATTCGATCTACTCCGACGCAGCGGAGGAATTCTTCAATCGTATCGATGGTATCGGCTGGCTCATGCTGAGCACGGTTAGCGACGATTCGGACGAAGCGAAAAGTGTGGCCGGGATCCTTGTCGATATGGCGCAAGAAGCGAAAGCGCTGCACGAGCTGTGGCTATCGGGTTCGACACAGAAACCGAACGAAGGTGCGCGCGGCGATGCAGCTGAATTGATCAGCTAATTCCGAACCGAAGCCACGACTCCCCAAACGAATTCATAGGAGGCAGCTATGCCAAGCTCCAACACAACCCTTTCGGTATATGAAAACGAATTGATCCGCGTTCACCAGCTCACTCAGGGCTTGATGCAATTCTTTCGCTTGTTTGAGAGTGACAATTTCGAGGACGAGAAGGACGGACTAGATGCCGTGCTTTTTGATGTCGCCAAGGCCGTCAACCCCAAGCTGACTGACGACGAAGCGGCAGACGCTGCGCAGATTCCTATCTGTTCATTCGCTGCGGGTATTGCCACGGTAGTTACGGGGCAACTTGCGGCGGCGATGACGATTCATCGCGGTTGCGGCGACGGCGACTCGCGGAGGAAGGCGGACGAGCTGCTTTTGAATACCGCCGACGGGAAAGTCCTCGATCGAGATAAGTTCCTGGAGTCACTACCGTGGCTGCTGGATTGCGCGCTGCAGCAGCTCATGTGCGATGGCTGGTACGCAAAGAATATCGCAACTGAGCAGGCGGCAGGCGTGCGCATTCTTGCGGCTACGATCGAGCGTATGCGCGGTCTCGGGTTTTCCATAGGCGATCCGGAGGGCGTTTAGATGGCAGTCGTTAAATCATTCATCGAAGAACGTTACCGGTCGCGCGTTAGCTGCCACGTGGGGCCGCGGAATGCGTTACTCAAAGTTCCAGGCATTGAAGCGAAAATGTTTCCTAAAAAAGGTGGTAAACGTCGGTGGGCTGACGGGGTGAGCGACAGCGAACCGGGCTGGTTTAGCACGACATTGCGAAAAGATGGTCTGTGGCGTGTCGCCTTGTTCAAGGAAATAATCGAACGACCATCGATCGAGGAAGGCGTTGAGATCGCAGTGATGCGCGACAAGATGCTGAACGCGCGCCGTGAGAGTGTACGCGAGGCCCCACAGCCGGGAAAACGCTCGTACCTGAGCAAGCAGGCGATCGAAGTTGCCGAAGGCTGGACGCTGCTACCGCCGCCGATGAAGGCAGCCATCTGCGGGATAATCAATGAGCACCTGCCGAGGCTGGCCGACTCGCCAACACTGCGAGAGTTGTACGACAACGTGAATCGGCACGATCAAGCGCGATACGAGCGGAGCTGCGATAGCGCGATTCACCGCAATAGAGGAGATGGCGCGTCGGCCTAGACAGCGTCGCCATAAACGTACTGTTCTACGCCACAGGGACGTGGCGCCGACATCTGGAATCCAGAAAGGAAGCGCCCAATGGAAACTTTAATCGACGCCATCCACGAGGCAATTACCCCTCACCTCAGCCGTATTGAAACGAAACTCGATGCCGTCGAGAAGCGAATCGCGGCGCATGTACCGCGGCGCCCCGTAACTGATTCGACTAAGCGCCGACACAGGGACGTTGTCAGCGCGCTTGGCGGACGTTGCCCTTGCTGCGGCGTGAACGCGGTCCTGGGCGACACAGGGGCCGTTCTGGACGCCGAATACGACCATTTCTATAGCCGGGAGCGCCGGGACTTCACGGAGACTTGGTTGATTTGCAAACGCTGCCACAGGGATATGGGCGATCGGATCCATCACACCGCGGCGTTTCAGGCCTACCAGCAGCGAGCGCTGCAGATCGAGGCGGGGCAGCTGGCGTTGTTCGGAATGTGATCCGTACTGTAGTGTGAACGTCAGATGGTCCCTGATGAAAGCGGACGCAGTTATGACCCTTGTTTTCTGGAATTCCGATTACGTTGCCGCCGCAGATGATTTCGATACCAGCCGGAAATCGGGCGAGATCGTCGAGTCCATAGCGGCCGATCCGATCCCCGGGATCCGCATTGAAGCACCACCGATCCTGACGGCTCACGAGCTCTACGGCGTCCACGATCCGGGCTACGTAACGGCCGTTCAAACCGGTGAACCGCGCGGCCTCGCAGAGTCTCAGGGGTTTCGATGGGATCCGGGGCTGTGGATTATGGCGTGCGCTCACGCGAGCGGTCTCGTCGCTGCGGCCCTGCATGCCCATCGATTCAACGAGAACTCTGGGTCTCTCTCAAGCGGACTGCATCACGCATCGTTCGACGAGGGAATGGGGTTTTGCACTTTCAACGGAGTTGCCTTGGCAGCAACGCGAGTTCTGCGGGCTGGCGCAAAGCGCGTCCTTATCCTTGACGTTGATGCCCACGGAGCGGGAGGAACACATTCGCTTGTACACAGCGACAGCCGGATTGTTCTTCTGGATATTGCAGTCAACTCGTTTGAGCCCTATGAAACGGGTTCTCCGTCTTCTCACGACATGGTGACTGCCGCCGAGGACTATCTGCCACTTCTCAAACGTCGCCTTGATGCTATCGTCACAAAGACATGCCCCATCGATCTCTGCATCTACTACTCCGGAATGGATCCATTCGAGGGTTGCCACATCGGAGGCCTCCCCGGTATTGATGAAGCTATGCTAGATGCGCGCGAACGGCTTGTATTTGAATGGGGTGCGACACATCGGGTACCGATCGCCTTCGGAATTGGCGGCGGATACCATGGAGATGGAATGCCAAGGACGACGCTGATTGGGCTTCACCGACTTACACTGCAGTATGCGGCGGGCAGTACCGGTATTCGGCGGGCCCGCACTGAGAACGGAAACTGAGGACAGGTTCATGCCTCAACTGCCGAGTGGGCGACATGTGGGTCTTTCGATGGAGCGGGCGCTAGGGCTTGCGCGGGAAGGCAACCTCGCGCTTTCGTTGGACTATGCGACCAACGTCAAATCCCCGAATGATCTCGCGCCGCTTATCGACATTGTTTACTACGAGCCTATCGAAGGTGAGCCACCGCCAGGCGCGCCACGCCTATCGGGCCTGACGTTGTCCGCGTTGGAAACGGAGCAATGTGATTGGTCTGACGAAGATAGGCAGGCAATGCGGGATTTAATAACCGGCGACCGTGCGAGAGATTGGCTACGAGCGCAGTACGACGAACTTTCCGAATTGATTCGGACCATGAAGGCGCCGATACCGGAAAATCTCCGGGGTATCTTTGAAGCAGACGACTAACGTGGAAACGTTGCTCGGCTGAATTGGCTTCTACCTGTTGACTGACGAGTCATTTCGAATGTCGTCACCCTGGCGCTGGTGGTAGATCGCATTCCACACCGCAGCTCCGCTAGTGGCGAGAATCAACAGTCCTGCTCCGACATAGCCGTGGATGAAAGCGGCAGCAGCCAATACGGTGCATAGTAGAGCCACCGCAATATTGGCAATTGCCCATCGGTATTGAGTCCGGGCACGATCTACACGCCGTAATTGTTCAAGCGACACGATTCAGTGCCGCGTATCGTCGGACTCATCAGCGCCATCGATCGCATCGCACCACGCGAGCAGTTCCTTGATCGATGTCTCAGCCGCTTCGATCATCGCAGCAGTAGGCTGCTCGCCTCCTCGAGCAGTGCTGATGAAGCTCATCAGAATCTCGGCGGCATCGACCATTGATTGCTGCATCGCACTCAGACCCGGCGTGTCGGTTTCATCTGGCATCGTCTCACTCCTGAATTCTGCCCGGGTAGAATACCGACATGATTCGGTTACTGATAATTCTAGCGGTCGCCTGGCACGTTTGTGTCGATGCAGCCGAGATCACAGGGAAAGCCCACGTCATCGACGGTGATAGCATCCGCATAGCCGATACGGAAATCCGCTTGTACGGAATCGACGCTCCGGAAGGGAAACAATCCTGTATTCAACAGGGCGAAGACTGGGCTTGCGGTGAGACTGCGACTGAGGCTCTGCAGCTTATCGTTGGTGATGCGGCCATCCGTTGCACGTGGAACGACCTGGATCGCTACAAGCGTGCACTGGCGACGTGTACGCGGGGAGGACACGACATCGCCGAGCTAATGGTAGATAACGGCGTTGCTCTGGCGTATCGAAAGTACACGTGGAAATACGCATTGGACGAGGACGACGCTAAAGCGAAACGGAAAGGTCTCTGGGCAGGGTTATTCATACCCCCGTGGGACTGGCGCCAGGGTCTCCGTTTACCCGGTAACGAACTGCCCGACGCCGACTGCCCAGTGAAGGGCAACGTGAACAGCAAGGGCAATCGGATTTACCATGTGAAGGGCTGGCGGGATCATGCGAAGGTTCGGTTGAAAGCCGAGGAGGGTGACAAGTGCTTTCAGTCCATATCGGAGGCGCAGTTGGCTGGATTTCGGCCCGCACAGACATTGCAGGTGCCCGGTTCGTAGCTCGAACTCGATTTATTTCGAAACTGTAATACTTCGGTTTTAGGCTCGTAAGCCATCTCGGCTGAATCGAAAGGAGGCCCGAATGAGTCGATTGCTACTACACGCCGCTCTCGCAGCGTCGCTTTTCGTTTCCACCCTACCGTCTGCTCACGCGGCGCTGGAATCCCGATTCGGCGGTCTCGCGTACTACGACACCGTTCTGGATATAACGTGGCTCGCCGACGCGAACGCCGCCGCGGGCTCTGTATTCGACAACGGATTCGATACTCAAGATGGTCGGCTTACCTGGGCGAGCGCTCTGGCTTGGGCAGAAAATTTAGTAGTAGAAGGCACAGATGGCTGGCGCCTGCCGTCAAACCGGCCAATTAATGGGTCGATCTATGACATCAACTTCAGTAACAACGGGACTACGGATGCCGGCGGGGCCGCAGGTGCGGGTTGGGTAGACCATATGGGGCTGCCAGCGTCAGAAATGGGACACCTGTTCTACGTAACACTCGGTGGCCTGTACTTCTGCACACCAAATGGCGGCGGCTCGTCAACGAGTTGCAATGAACAGCCGGGTTGGGGACTTCCGAGTACAGGACCTTTCGAAAACATCCAGACATTCGCTTACTGGAGCGACAAAGAACTTGCCGCAGACGCGAATAGCGCGTGGATCTTCGCGTTTAGTAACGGCGCGAGGATCGGCAACGAAGTTTCATTTCCACTGCACGCATGGGCCGTACACGACGGCGATGTTGGCGCGATCGTTCCGCTCCCCGGCGGAATATGGCTCTTGGCCGGTGGCGTCGTTGCGATGCTTCGTACCCATCGGAGAGCCTGATATGAAAGTCTCCCGAATTATCCTCTTCATGGGGGCACTCATGCCGCTTTGCGCAGTTGCTCACGGAGGTGGGCTCGATGGTTATGGATGCCATCACAACCGCAAGCAGGGTGGTTACCACTGCCATCGCGGAGAGAACGCGGGGAAGCAGTACGCGACCAAGGCGGATATGTTGAAAGACCTACCGAAGGCGCAGAAGTAGCAGGTCTGCGGTTACATTACCGGCAATTTGCGATGATGGTCTGCCGTATCGACTGTTCGTGGGTTGGATAACGGTGCGCGAATGTGAAAAGGTGAATAATTCAGGTCGACAGACGGATCGCTATGGTTGCTACTCGATCGAGTCGTCGACTATTTTCGAAACAATCGCGAGAATTCGAAACATGACTTCGGAAATGAGAAGCATGTTCAAGCTGTCTTTGAAGTCGGCGTGTGAACGACTGTATCCATGGATGTGATTGTGTCGGTTCGGAAGAGCGGCACCCGTTGGGAGTCGACGGGAATCTAAATATATCTGCTCAATCACAAGGGCGTAGATCGCGCCCGCTCGTATATCCGCGGGGAAAGCAGTCACCGGAAGATCCCCTATCAGATTGAGGACGGGCTTTAAACTGGCGTTTATTGCGTTATTCAGTGGCAATCCAATAAGGACGATCCGGGCGGCCATCTCTATCTCACCGAACAGAGTTCGCGGAATGCAACGATATAGCGCTGCTTCATGTGCAACGATTGTTTGACGCATTGTTTCCCGGTGGCTCGCATCTATCGATTGGAACGCGCTGCTTTCTAACAGAGTCGCACGGATCGATTGCCATTCTTTTTCGACATGATCGCGAACGAATCGGTCAACGTTCTGAGCGTCCGAAGTCAATTGTTCGTCAATATCATTTAACGGCAAAGCCGGATGTGGGAACCATCCGGAGCCGGCAATCCTTTCGTCACGGCGATGGTCGGCAAGCACTTCGACGAGCAAGGACGAAACTGCCGAGGCCGCTCTTGCGAAATCGCTACTAAGCTGCCTCGATTGGCGGGCGAATCGTCCTGCCTCTTGATTCATTTTGTTTACGACATCGAGGAAATCCCTCGAAATGACGAAATCGGAAAATTTAGCTGTCATCCCGTCCTCGTCGGCTTTGCAAAAGTCGGCCTGTAAATAATCCGTCGATGGGTTCTCCGTTTCGAATCAGCGAATACCCAATCCAAACGTGCCCCGTCTGTAATGGCCTTGGGCTTTCAAATCTCCAGATTTCATCTCCGGGTCGCAGCTGAATTTTGATTTCTTCCCAGTCTCGATTCTTGGACCCAAATGGGACGCCCTGAACGTTCTCGGTATCTTCTGCTTCTCGCGCCGAGATGCGTTTCGTTAGCCAAATTTTATCCGGAATAAACGGTTTCCGCTTCGGTTGTTGGGATCTGTCTCGCTGAAAATAAAACCAATTACGGGCGAAGAAAACTAAGGGCCAAATCAACGGCTCTACAATGATGGATAGCCAAAAATCCGAATCACTTGGAAAATGGCGATATAGGCGTTTCTGAATAATATGTACGAACGCACAGATCACACCTACTCCTAAGTAGAAAATTACAAACTCCGTCATCGCATGCTCCCTACCTCCCTCAACGATTCGCTGAAGGGGCGGGTACCAACATACTCTGCTCTGATGCCCAACGATGGAGCCGTATTCGCCACAATCACGTCGACCACCCTGATGCGCTTGAATCCCAATCGATCCGAGCCAGTTGATCGAGTGTTCGCGGCTCTTTCGGTAACCCGAAAGCATCCTGGAACCAGGCGATAACGAGCGTTGAATACGGTTCGTCTGGATCGCTCGCCGCAGCATCCGATTCGAAGCGCGCGACCGTGGTGACTGCCGGTAGCCAGATGATCGGGTAGAGAGCATTCTTCGGAGACCTTGGAATCTGCCCGCCGTGAAACACGGGTTCCAGGACGACCGGTTGCCCGTCGAATTCTGGAAACACCCGTCGGGCGGTCTTCAGTGCGGCTATGAGTTGCCCTTCCGGTGTTGGCGGCACCCCGGCGAGCGCCCCTGCGTAGGTCTCGTACTGGTGCCACTCGCGCAATTCGATAGTTCGGCCGTTGCGCAGTTCGATCGAGAACGGTTGTTGAACTCCGAGCGGGTTGCCGGCGACTTCCCCGTGGTCAACCCGAGGCGCCGTCGTCCAGTCGAAATCGAGCATCGCCAGCCACGACTCCTGCACCTCGCGGTGCTGCTTCATCGCGGCCTCGAGGCGGGCCAAACGTTCGCGCTGATCTTCGTCGTTCGTCATGGGGTACTGCTCGGCGACGGTAATCAGCGGGGATTATGCCCCGACAACGGGCCGGTTACTCCCCAGTCGCGATGGAGATCGACTGACTGCGGCGCGTGAAGAACGCGGACCCAACAAGGCCCAGTAGCGCTAAACCGAAGGTACCGGGCTCAGGAATGGAATCGGCGTCGTTGGCGGGTTGCACCTGCCACTTTGTGATGCGGAACGTGGTAGCCATAGAGGGATCGGATACCAGAATTAAATCGGCTCGAGCATCAGCAAATTGATCGAAATCTGACTGGTGTGTCGGCAGGCTGACGGACGAAAATAACAGCCCAGTTTCGTCCCGGAAGATGAAGTTTGCGACTGAGCGAATCCCTGAGCTTGCGTGCGCGGTGCCGAACAGGGTTATTTGGTCTCCTATTAACGTGCCCGGCGCCGGAGCATCGATAGACCAGTTATCCATCACCTCAAGGATTACTCGGGTCATCGGAAAAATCATCGTGCTATTCAAGGAAATTCCACCCGAAATTTCCCAGAGGATCTTCCCGTCGCCTGCGCTGTTGAATATCGAGGATGAGATGGGAGCCGCAGCCATCCACTCGAAGAATCCGCGGGCGATGTCCGCTCCCTTCGCAGCTTCGAAATCGATTCGTGTGGCGTGGCTGTTGGCGTTAGAACCGCCGATAAGGAAGAGCAAGAGGATTAAGCGTTTCATTCACGCCTCCCGAAGCCTTATTGCATCCGTTCGGGCTTCCGATCTGCGAGTTTCGCCGGTTGGGTACCCCCTGCAGCCCGTTGCGGGCGCGTCGTATTAGGGGGCTCCGTTTGCGGCTACTGTTTCCGTACCAGTTCCGTACCGTGACGGGTAGTAATCCATAACTACTTGATTTAAATGGTCGGGGTGACAGGATTTGAACCTACGACCCCTGCCTCCCGAAGGCAGT
>CAXBJY010000065.1:0-33714 GCA_963976285.1 uncultured Gammaproteobacteria bacterium | reverse complement strand
TCCGGGATCAGAACGCCCACTCGGCCTGGATGAACGCGTTGATACCGTCACCCGGTATGCGCGCGCCAACGGCGACGTCGCTGCGTGCAACCCGGTTGATACCGTTCAGGTGCGGCCGGTACGTCTTGTCCAGCACGTTTTCCACCCCGGCGGAAACATTGATGCCGGCGTTGCGAAACGCGTACTGGCCGTACAGGTTCAGCAGGCCGTAACCCGCGCTGCGTTGTTCGCCGTTCGTGGCCGATACCTTGTTTTGCGACGCGTAGAACTCCCCTTCCAGGGTTAGTGACCACTGGTCGCGCTCGTAGCTCAGATCGACGAGCGTATTCAACGGCGCGATCCGGAACAGGTTGTCGTTCACATCGCGCCGTTCGCCACGGACCCAGCTGACGATGCCGCCGAGGTGCCACCGCTCGGACAGCGAGTACGCCCATTCGGCATCAACGCCCCACAGTCGCGCGTCGACGTTCGCGTACGTCAACGGGGTTGGATCGCCGTTCATCGTCGCGATCATGATCACGACGGGATCGCTTGCGGCAACGCCCTGGATGTAGTCGTCCACATGGTGGTAGAAAGCGCGCGGCGCGAACGTGAACAACGCCGTGCGCCAGTCAAACCCGAGCTCGAATTGCCACGCGGTTTCCGGATCGAGACGAACGTCACCGATGTACAGGTTGCCGTCGGCGAGACCGGCGGTCGCCTCTAGCGGCAACCACAGAAAGCGCTCCTGGTGCGACGGCGAGCGGTTCTTGCGCGCCACCCCGGCTTCAAGTGCAAGCGCATCGCTGACCGCGTACGTAGCGACGGCCGCCATGTCGATGTGGTCATCGTTTTGGGACCGATCCGCGTTGTTGAACCGGTCGCGCAACATCGCCAGTGGCGGGGCGGTCGCCGTGGCGGAAGCGTCGACGCGCCCGGCATCCATCGCGACATGCGTCCAGCGCAGGCCCAGTTCGACGTTCCAGGGGCCGAGATTCTCGTGCTCCCATTCGACGTAGATCCCGTACCGGTGTCGTTCGACATCGTTGAAGTTACGCACGAAGAACGCGGCGTTGTTCGGATCACTGATATTCGATTCATAGTCGAACAAGTGCCCGTCCGTGCCGAAGCGCAGTTCCGCGCCGGCCCAGGGCACCGCCGCGCCGACACGCCAGCCGAGCGTGTCCGCCGCCGCGAGGTTCGCGCGGCTGCGTCCGGCCGGCGCCTGCCGCAGGCTGTAGTTGTTCATCAGATGATCGACATTGTTCCAGTAGATATTCGCGTCGAGCGCGACATTGCCGAACACCGCGTCGTAGGCGCCGCGCACGAAGTCCGCGTCGGAGTAGATATCGTCCATCGGCAGCGCCGGGGTGCCGGCTTTCGTCGTATCGTTGCGCCGGTAATCGACCCCGAGCGAGCCGTCGCCCACGCGCAGCGCCGCGCCGGCGTCGAACGCGGTGCGTTCATAGCGGGTTGGCCGGATCGTGCCATCGCCGAAATCCCGGTGACTGCCCGCTTCACGGCTCGCGGCGCCGCGCAGACGCAGGCGGTCGTTCGCGGCCGTGAAGTCGCCGCTGGCCGAGTAGCCGTTATCGACGCTCTGCCCGCCGCCCGCGAGGCGGCCCGAATAGTCGAACGTTTCACTGTCGCCGAATTCGGCCGCGCGGCTGCGGGCGACGACGGTGCCGCCGATCGTTTCCAGCCCGCCCGATACCGGCGCGATCCCGCGGATCACCTCGAGGTGATCGACAAACGTGCGCGGCAGATAGTGCAGCGGCGAATCCATGTTGTTCGAGCACGCGTTACCGATGTCCATGCCATCGATGTCCGTGTTGACCCGCGAGCCGAACATGCCGCGATACTGCGGAATGCCCGCCAGCGTGCCGTTGAAGTTTACGTTCGCGCCGGCGACGCGACGCAGCAGCAGCGCCGTGTTCGTCTCGGCGAGCGGCGCGAGACCGGTGTTGTCCGCGAACGGGGTCAGCGGTACCCCGGTGACGGTGATTTCTTCGAGGTGGCCGGCGTAAGCGGCGTTGCAGGCAACCGTTATCGCCAGGCCGATCGCGCTGCGTCGAAGGGCGCACGGCGCGGCGCGGCGGGTACGGGATAAGGCTTGCGCGGCCGCGGGGCCGCAATCGGACGTAGTCATCGTATTCTCCAGAATTCATCTGTGCGCCGCCGCGGCTTGTTCACACGCGAGCGCACGGTCATCACACCCGGGAGCAGCGCGCTGTCCCGCGCAACGAATGCGTTCGTGCGCGGGGACAGCGCCTTACTGTCGGTCGGGTTGCGGAAATCAGCGCGACGGACAAGCCGGCGCGCTCGCCGGTCGTAATACCGACGGGAACGGATCAGACGGTGACGGGCGGGGCGCGTGCCTGGCCGGGGTGCCGGCACAGGCGGCCGGCAACGGGAAGATTGGGATCAGCGAACGGTGCGGTTGTGAGCCGGGTGCGGTCGGGTAGTGCCAGGCTCGCGGCGAGCGCCGGGGTCGCACTGTCGAGCCACACGGTGCAGTCGCCGGATACGGCGAGGCGGGTGCGTTCGCCGGCGGCGCCGGGATCACCGGGATCCGCATGCCCGTGATGGTCACCGGCGGCAAGCGATTGCAGCGCGCTGACATCAAGCGTTCGATTCTGGACCGGACACAGATGCAGCGCCCAGTCGATGGACCCGTCGCCCGGCAGTGACAGCATGTAACCGACCGGGACCAGCGCGCGTAGCGCGAGCATCGCGGCGAACACGACGGGCCAGGACCGCGCACCGT
The DNA here is from genome assembly GCA_963976285.1 of uncultured Gammaproteobacteria bacterium. Taxonomy (GTDB): domain Bacteria; phylum Pseudomonadota; class Gammaproteobacteria; genus UBA11873. Next base: position 30,968 of record CAXBJY010000065.1, on the reverse strand, counting down.
AGCCCGGCCCCGGCGATGCTTTCGCGCGCGACGTTGCGCTGCGGCGATAGCGCGAGCGCATGCGGCAAAGGCTGGGCTGCTGTTTCATAGCCGCAGTATGGTACGGAATTTCGCTGCTTTGCGTTGATTGAGGTCAATCCCGACGTCACTGCAAGCCGCGCGCGCCGACGGGACCGCCATCCGGCGATAAAATTTCATCCGTTCCCGGCTTGCGTCGCGCTACCAGCCGCGCGGGCGACCGTCCGTCGCATCCCGTTGCGCCGGGGTGACCGGCAAACGCTTGCGCGGCGGCCGATAACCGCGCGACCACGCTGCCCGCGACACGACGATGGCCGGTTCGCCGTTCGCGCCGAACCAGGAATCGACGGCGTAACGCGTGCCGGTGGCGCGCTCGATCATTTCCCCGGCGGAATGCGGCGCCTGCATGACGAGCGTGTAGGGGCCGCGGTTCAGGCGCGCGCCCACCCGGTGCCAGCGCAGCAACTTCGCGTTATCGAGCAGCGTCAGGTAAGTCAGTGTATTGCTCGATTCGTCGATACAATCCATCTGGCCGGATTCACCATGCCGTGCATGGTTCTCGGCGAGATCACCGCCGGTGCCGGTTTGCGCGCCGACGATCGTTTCCATCATGCCGATAATCGAAGGCAGGATGTCGCGTTCCCGTTCGGCGCTTGCAGCACCGTCCGCGAACGCGGTCTCGATGGATTGCCATTCGGTCACCGAGAAACCTGCCGGCGCGATAAAACGGCATGTGTGGCCATGGCAGATCGAAAAGCTCGCGGGGGTGGGTGGCGCGAGCCGTTGCGTGCCGCCCTGGTTACCGTCGAACGGGTTCAATCCGAGCGGTTTCGGCACGAGCAGACCGGGCTGCGTGCCGGGACAGGCCGCGAGCATGAGCACGACGAGGCCTGCGGCAAGCGCGGGGTACGCGTGGGGTCGTCTGCTCTCGTGCTGTCCTGGCATGTCCCGCGCCCGGTGCCCGGCGGCGCTATCACCGCCGATCCGCTCGTCATGAGCGTGGCGTCACTATACGACTTTACCGCTGCGCACGTGCGATGACTCCCGGAAGTGCGGCCCGGAGACGACGGGGGCAGACGCCGTTTGAAAACGCAGCGAGTTCGCCGGGCTCGCGGCTTGCTTGTCCGGCTCCGGGGAAAACAGTACGTTATCGCCTCGTGTGCGCGACGCCCGGCAAGCGCTCATATAACGGTGCCGGTGTTCGCGCCGGACTGAGGCAATCCATGTCCTACGTGCTTTACGGCCCGGATCCGAGTGCATTCACGCGCAAACTCGAGGCTGCGCTCGTGTTCTACGGCGCGCCGTTCGCCCGGGTCAGAGAAATCGGCGAGGAACGCGCGCAGTTGCAGATACGCGCGGGCACGCACCAGGTGCCCGTGCTCAGGACGCCGGAAAACTGGGTGCTTGCCGACACCACCCCGATCATGGCGCTCCTCGACGGTCGTTTTCCCCGTCGGCGCTTGTTTCCGGACGGTGCGGTCGGTTTCCTCGCGCACGTGCTCGAGGACGTGCTCGACGAGTGGGTGTCGCGCGTATATGTGCATTATCGCTGGCATTACCCTGAAAACACGCGCTTCGCGCTCGCGCGACTCGGCGGCGAGATCCTCGATGACCCGGCGACGTTAACGGATTGGGGGCAACGATCGTGTCGCGCCACCGGAACCGAACCCGTATCGCAACGCGCGTTCGCGGAGTCCGAGTATCGCGCGCTCATGGTCGCGGCCGAGGCCCAGCTGAACCGCACGGCGTACCTGCTCGGCGAGCGTCCGTGCGCCGTCGATGCCGCTGTGCTCGGGGGCTTGCGTGCGCATACCCATCACGACCCGTTGCCGGATCTGCGTGAATTTCCCGCCGTCGTCGCCTACGCCGAAGGGGCGCGGGATCACTGGGACGGTACCGGCGAACTCGCACCGTTCCCGGCGTCCACCGCGTTCGCGCAACACGTGTTACGCCTGGCAGCGGATTGCTATGCGCCGTTTATCGAAGCAAACCGGTGCGCGCGGGCAGCGGGTGACAAGGCCTTCGAGATCACGGTGTACGGTGAAGCCGTCAGTTTCATGGCGCGCGCCTATCCGGAGTTGTCGCGCGCGATGCTCTCCCGGCATTATCACGACCAACTGACCGTCGCGGATCAGGCGCGTGTACGGCAATGGCTCGCCGCAACATCGCTCGCGATGCTCGTTAGCTAAGCAGTCGGAGCGAAATTCATGGCAATCAGCATCAAACGCCTCGGCAGCGATCGCGACCCCGACGAAGGCCTGCGGCTCGGCACGGTCCGCCGTCCGCCGCGCGGCGTGCGCAAGGAAGAATTCGCAACGAAGAATTATTATGACGTCTGGTTTCCGAACCTCGCCCCGAGCAGCGAACTGCTGAAGAGCGTATTGCCGATCACGGACGAGACCGTCTGGCGCCGATTCGCGCGGGCCTACACCGCGGAGATGAAACAACCCGGTCCGGCGAAAGATCTCGACCTGCTCGCGGCGCTGTCTCACCATGTGAACTTCTCACTTGGCTGTTATTGCGAGCAGGAACGATTTTGCCACCGCTCGCTGCTGCGTGAGTTGTTGCGGGCCCGCGGCGCGGTGCTCCGCTGACGGGACGGGCGCACGGGCAGACGCCGCGCGGCAGGGAAACCGGGGAAACCGGGATCGGGCACACGGGAGAATCATGCATGGCTGATATGGCGATCGATGAACTGAAGCAACGGATCCGCGCGAACCGCCTGCCACCGGGCGCGGAAGTCAGCGTCGCGAAACGGCGCGCCGCGATGGAAGCCGTCGCCTTTCGCGTCGCGCCGGATATCGACGTGCAATCCGTAACGGTGGGCGGGTTGCCGGCACAGTGGCTGCGTGCACCCGGTCTCACCGGACCGCAGACCGTGCTGTACCTGCACGGCGGCGGCTACGTGATGGGCTCGTGCAACACGCATCGCGCGCTGGCCGGGGCGATTTCCCGCGCCGCCGGTGCGACCGTCTTGTTGCCGGAATACCGTCTCGCCCCGGAAGCGCCGTTCCCGGCCGCGGTGGAAGATGCGGTTGCGGTCTATGAATGGCTGCTCGCCGAGGGGCACGCACCGGCGCAGCTGGCCATCGCCGGGGATTCCGCCGGCGGCGGCCTGACGGCTGCTACGCTGGTCGCGCTGCGCGATAAATCGTTGCCGTTACCGGCGGCCGCCGTGTGCATCAGCCCGTGGTCCGACCTCACGCGCAATGCCGACTCGTACCGGGCGCGCGCCGCGGCCGATCCGATGATCGCGCCGGAGGACGTCGCGGAAATGGCCGCTCATTACCTGCAGGGCGCGGATCCGGAATCACCGCTCGCGTCACCGAATTTCGCCGATCTGCGCGCGCTGCCGCCGCTGTTGATCCATGTCGGGCGCGACGAAATCCTGCTCGACGACGCCGTGCAGTTGCATGCGCGTGCCGAAGCCGCGGGGGTCGCGACGACGCTCGAGGTGTGGGACGACATGATCCATGTCTGGCATGCGTTTCATCCGTTGCTGGCCGCGGGACGCGACGGGGTGGCACGGGTCGGGGAATTCTTGCGCGCGCAGTGGTCGGCCTGAAGCCTGACCGCGCGAACCGGGGTCAGCGAATCATGAAATTGCTACTGTCGGTCGTTATATGTTGCGTCGTTGGCGCGGTGGCGCACGCCGAAGACGCGGCGCCCGCCGCGTGGGACGAGATCCGGATCGGGATGCCGCTCGATGATGTGACGCAACGGCTCAGGGACACGCACGCTAACGCGACGCTGACCCGTGGCGATGGCAGCGGGTACCGGAAATTCTGGCCCGTGGACAGGCGCGCGATCGCCGCCGCGAACGAAATCGAACGCGCCTATTTTCCGCACGGCCACGTACTGATTCTCGACTTCGACCGCGAACGGATCATTACCGGGACGTCACGCACGTTTGTTACCGAACAGGCCTACGAGGACAGCCTGAGTTCGATTCAGCGGCCGCAGTGAGCGGACCGCGCGAGCGAACCCCGGGGGGCGCGGCCACGGACCCTGAACCGGCGGTATTCCCGGATCGCCTGCCAGGGGATCACAGCGCGACGCTGGCGACGTTCACGCCGAGTTGCCCGTCCCAGTCGCGATAGTTGAACACCTGTCCGCTCGCGCGGACGTGCGCGAGTTCATCGAGATCCAGGTTCGCGTAAGTCCATTGCGGCACGTTCATGACGCCGGGTTCGATAATGCCGTCAGGCGGAAAGCCGCGATCGACCGGTGCGAATACGCCGGCGGCGCCGACGTTCACATCGACCGCGGGCGACCACGCGGCGTCGGCGACGAGCGAGGACTGCGCCACGAAGACCTGATTCTCAAGCGCGCGGGCGCGGCACCCGATCCGCACGCGTTCGAAACCGGCCTGCGTATCCGTGCAACTCGGGACCACGATCAGATCCGCGCCGGCGGCAACTTGCTGGCGCGCGAACAGGGGAAACTCGGCGTCGTAACAGATGTTGATCGCGAGCTTGCCGAGTCGGGTATCGAATACGTTCAGGGTGGATCCCCCGCTGATCAACCACTGTTCGTTCTCGAACCGGGTCATCTGGATCTTGTCCTGGTGCGCACGCGCGCCGTCGGGCGAAAACAGGCAGGCGCGGTTGTGATAACGATTGCCGGCAAGCGCCCACGGAAACGAACCGGCGACGATATACACCCCGTGCGCGCGCGCGAGCTCGGCATGCAAATCGGCATACGGCGCGGTGAGTTCCTGCAGCGCCGCGAGTTGCCGTGACAGCGATTGCCGGATGTCACGCTCGAACAGCGACACGAGCTCCATCGCGGCATACTCGGGGAATACGAGCAGATCCGCGCCGTTGTCGCTGGCGCGACTGACCCAGGCGTCGAGTTTCGCGACGTAGTCCGGCCACCCGGCGAAATAACCCACGTCGTAGGCGGCCGTCGCGATCCGGAGCCGGCGGTTGCTCAACGCGCCGGTCCGTGCAGTTTTTTCAGCCAGAACATCATCGGGTGCGAAGTTTCGCTGTCGCAATCGATATCTTTCCACGCGAAGTGGGCGACGAGTTCCGGGTGGGCGGTATAGCCGAAATGCCGCCACACGGGATCGAGCGGCGCGTAATCCGGCGGACACAACGGGTGGTCCGGCGCGCGCACGACGCCGCAGAACGCGATCAATTCGAAACCGCCACGCAGCGCACACGCTTCCCGGGCGGTGAAGAAATGTTTGTAAAGCCCGTGGCCGCGGTAGGCCGGCAGCAGGACCGACTCGCCGCAATAAAATACGCGCTGTGGATCGATGCCCTGTTCGATGAACGGCTGTCTGAACTCGTCGGACTCATTCGCGAGCGGTATCCCGGTGGAGGCGCCGACGACGTCGTTGCCGTCGAACACGAGCACCGCCATCGCATCGCCCGCGGCGATATAGGTGTCGAGGTACCTGCGTTCGTAGGTTTCCGTACCGGCGTACAGATAGGGGAATTCGCGAAATACGCGGATCCGCAGGCGCGCGAGGTCATCGATATGGCGTCGCAACGCCTCGCCTGCAACCGTCTGCGTCACTACGTCAGCCACAGCGGTACCTACGCCGTAGCGCTACGAACCTGGCGCAGCCAGTCCTGCAGGTTGTAGTAGTTCGTCACGCGCGCGATACGTCCGTCGCGCACCTCGAAGAATGCGCCGGCCGGTAGCGTGTACGTCTGGCCGTGCGCCGGCGGCAACCCTTCGCCACCGACGAGGTATTCGCCGTTGACGACGAATTCCGCTGCCGCGCGTGTTCCGTCGGGCGTGGTGAGGATGACGATATCGGCGATCGTTTCGCGATAACTGCCGTCCATTACGTCCATGAAGCGTGCAAACGCGTCCTTGCCGATTTCGCGTTCTCCCTGATTAATGTCATGCACCACGTCGTCGTGTAAAAGATCAAGAAAGCGCGGCATATCGCCGGCGTTAAACGACGCGTAGTAAGCGCTAATCAACTCGGTAGTGGTCATGACGGGGCCGGCTCAATTTCGGGACGCGCAAGAATACGCTGCTTTCGAAAAATCGTGTAGTGCGACGGCGGCGCCGCTCGCTTCACGATCGCGGGTGACCACTCCGGTCCGGTCGCGGTCACTGCTGATTTGGCCGGGACATCGGGGCGGCGGGTGAAATCCGTCGACGGGACCGGCCGCGGGCCGTGTGGGGCAGACGATGATTCCGGCCCGCAGCCCGGTTGCTCGTGGATCCGTATGGTGCGTTTTAGTTCGTCACCGCTTCGCGGGCCGGGGCGGCCTGCGGGACAGGTTCGGGCAGCGCGATCCAGAAGCCCTGTGCGTAATCGATGCCGAGCTTGCGGATTTCCTCGAGCGCCGCCTCGTTCTCCACGACTTCGGCGATCGTGCGTTTGCCCATGACATGCGCGATTTCATTGATCGAACGCGCCATCGCGCGTTTGATCGGATCGTTGTCTATGCCGACGATGAACTGCCCGTCGATCTTGAGGAAGTCGACACTGAGCGTGTTCAGATAGGCGAATGAGGCGAACCCGCTGCCGAAGTCGTCGAGTGCGAAGCGGCATCCCTTTTCCTTCAGCGACTCGATGATCCGGTTCGCACTCGCGATATTCGCAATTGCCACCGTCTCGGTGATCTCGAAGCAGATTCTCTCGGGACGAACATTGAATTCGCGCAAAGCCGCTTCAACAAAATCGAGAAAATCTTCTTCGCCAATCGACTGGCCCGAAATGTTGATGTTCGCGACCGCGTTCGCATCGAGCGGGCTGTACGCGCAGGCGATTGTTTCAAACACCTTACGGATCACCCAGCGGTCGATCTGCGAGATCAGGTTGTAACGCTCGGCGGCCGGCAGGAACGCGCCCGGCAACACGACGTCGCCCTGTTCGTCGAGCAGGCGCACAAGATACTCGTAATGCGGTTCCGTTGCGTCCTCGGACAGCGGCAGGATGCGCTGGCGATACAGGGTGAGACGATCCTCGTCGAGTGCGGCGCGCAGGCGCGCGACCCACTGCATCTCGCCATGGCGCCGCGCAATGCGCAAATCTTCGGCGTGGTAGATATGCACGCGGTTGCGACCGGATTCCTTGGCCGTATAGCACGCGGAATCCGCGGCGCCGAGCGCGTCGATAATTCCGTCGCACGATGCATCGAGGGATACCATGCCGATACTGACGCCGAGACTGAAATACTTGTCGGACCACGCGAAGCGAAAATTGTTGATCTGCGACAGGATCGACTGGGCGACCCGCATGCCTTTTTCGATGTCACAGTCCTCGAGCAGGATCGCGAATTCGTCGCCGCCGAGCCGCGCCAGCGTGTCGCGTTTGCGCACAACCGATTGCAGCACCGCGGTAAGCTGGCGCAGCAGGTCGTCCCCGGCGATGTGTCCGCACGTATCGTTGATCACCTTGAACTGATCCAGATCGAGATAACACAGCACGCTTTCCGTGTTCTCGCGTGTCGCCGTCAGCAGGACGCGTTCAAGACGCCGCTCGAATTCGCGCCGGTTGACGAGCCCGGTGAGACTGTCGTGGCTGGCCTGATAGCTCAGTTGCTCCGACAGGTGTTTAGCGTTCGTGATGTCTTCGCTTGCGAGCAACAGTTCCCTGAGCCCGCTGGCGTCGCGTACGGCGTTCGCGCTCTGGCGCAACCAGCGCAGCTTGCCGTTGCGATGCAGGATCTGTATCTCCCAGTCACGCACGCTTCCGGGCCGCGCGAAGCACTCGGCAACGGAACGCCGGATCGCCGCGCGGTTTTCCGGTGCGATCAGATCGAGGATGGATTTGCCGGTCAGATCATCAATCCCGTAACCGAGGTGACCGGCGCCGTACGAGTTCACGGACTTGATCGTACAATCCTCGGTGAGCGTGAAGAATATCGACGGTGTCGAGTGGTACAGGGAGCGGAATCGCTCCTCGCTCTCGGCCAGTGCCATTGTCGCCTGCTTTTCCGCGGTCGTGTCGCGCGCGTGCACGATAGCGCAGCGGCGACCGCTGATCTCGACCACCTCCGCCGATACCTGGGCGAAGATCAATTCACCGTTCTTGCGTCGGAACACGCTGTCGTGCCGGCTGACGGGTTCGCCGGCTTGCAGGCGCTCGAACATCGCGCGTCGCTGTTCCGGATCGACCCAAAGGCCGAATTCGTTCGATACCCGGCCCACGATTTCCTCGCGCGAATACCCGGTTACGACTTCGTAGGCGTCGTTGATATCGAGCATGACGCCGTCGTCGAGCGCGGTAATGGAGATCGGATCCGGGTTACACAGGAACGCTTTCGAGAACTTCTCCTCCGACAGGCGCATCGCGCGTTCGGCCTGCCGCATCTCGTCGACGAGATGTGTTCGTTCGAAAGCGCGCTTGAGCGCACCGAAAAACTCGTCCGTGCTGACCGGTTTGCGCAGGAAGTCGTAAGCGTGATGCCGCAGGGCCTCCACGGTCGAGTCGGTGCCGGCATAAGCGCTCATCATGATGGCGATGATTTCGGGGTGCCCGGCATTGAGCGATTTCAGCAAATCGACGCCATCGACCTCGGCGAGTCTGACGTCGAGAATGACAACGTGCGGGGCGAATGCTTCGATCGTGTCATCGAAGGCGCGGGCCGAGGCGAGGATTTGCGTGACATATCCGGCGGTTTCCGCGAGTTCGCACAAGGATTGTGCAAAATCAACATCGTCGTCGACGATGAGCAGTCGGTTATCGGGTAGCTCCCTGGCCACTTGCGCTGCGGGTCTACTGTAATGTTCGGCCAGCGTTCTGGATGGCCTGGAATAACTCATCGGGGTTTACCGGCTTTTGTAGTAACGCTGTCACGGTTGAATGCTCGAGCTGGCCCAGGGCGGCGCTTTCATCCTCCGGATAGGCGGTTACGATGATCACCGGTAGCGCCAGCGCCACGTTGTCCAGCGCCTTTAGTAATGCGGTACCGCTCATCGGATCCATGCGCAGATCCAGGATGACGACGCCTATATCTCTAGCGGCCGAATCGCGCTGCACTTTATCCATAATTTGCCTGAAACCCTCTTCTCCGTTGCTGGCGGTGGCCACCGCATGGCCCTTGAGCTTCAGGATTTCGCTGACGCTGTCGACAAAATCACTATCGTCGTCGATGATCAGTACGAGCTGCCGGGCGGTTTCGGCATCCAGGATCGAACTGATCCGGGCCAGGTCGAGAGGTTTGCTCAGGACCTGTTGCGCCCCTACCGCGAGCGCTTTGTCGATGCGATCCTGGACGGAGTATCCGCTCATCAGGACGACATCGGCGTGCGGGCGGATGGACTTCATTTCGATCAGCGCGTCGACCCCGTCGATGCCAGGCATCTTGATATCCATGAACACGAGATCGAAACGGGAATTGCGGAATTGTTCGATCGCTTCCGTACCGCTGTGAGCACGGCGAACATAGTGTCCGCTGAGCTCCATGAATTCGGCGAGACTTTCCGCGAGATCAGGATCGTCATCCACGATTTGTATGTCGAGTTTGCGCATAGTTTTCCCCGCTTGTGCGACGCGCGCCGGAACATCGCTGACGCCGTGGCGCAACATGGCCGCGGCGATTCGGTCTGCAGGCCGTTACGCACGACGGCCAGACCCGGCTGACGTGATTTAATTCTAGGATGCATCGAATGAATATCGACTGCAATGAATCCGGAACGGACGGTGACGCGGTACTCAATGTTGCGTCGACGCTCGACCTCACCGCGCCCGCCGCGCAGGGGTTTCGCGCGCTCCTCGACACCTTGCCGGCGTTCGTCTGGTTAACCGACGAGCATTACAACATCACGTATTGCAACAAAGCGGCGCTCGACTTTACCGGGCGCGCGAGCGCCGAGGTGCTGGGCGAGGGTTGGCGCGAAACCGTGCACCCCGATGATGTTAACTTGCACATCCGGGGCGTCACACAGGCCGTCACTGCCCGCGAGCCTTTCACGAGTACGTTTCGTTTGCGCAGGCACGACGGTGAGTACTTCTGGGTCAAGTCACAGGGTGCTGCGCTTTTCGATGCCGACGGCGCGTTCAGTGGTTACTGCGGAGTCGTTACCGATGTCAACGAGCTGCGTCTGGCGCGCGACGCCGAACGCACGATGCGCGAGCGCCTGGAACTCGCCGCGAGTGGCACGATCGACGGCATGTGGGATTGGCCCGATGTCGCGCGCCCCGAGCTGTGGCTGTCGACCCGCCTGCTCGATTTGCTCGGCTATGCGGCCGAGGAACTCGCGTTTACGCTCGATCGGGTGATGGCGCTGATTCACCCCGACGACGTCGCGCAGGTGCACGCGGCCATCGATTCGGCGATCGCCCACGAATCCGGTTTCACCGCCGAATTCCGCATTCTCACCCGCCATCGCGGTTACCGCTGGTGTCGGGGACGCGGTTCGGTGGCGCGCGATCCGATCAGCGGACGCACGCGCATGACCGGCTCCACCCAGGATATCGAGGAACACCGGCACCTGGAACTGCAGACGCAGCGCAACCAGCTGCGCGTAACGCTGGCGGAAAGCGTCGCCCGGGTCGGGTCGTGGCTGTGGGATCCGGCGAGCGGTGAAATCAGCTGGAGTGATGAAATCTACCGCCTGCTGGGCATCGCGCCGAACGGCAGGCCACCGACAACTGAAGATGTCTTCAACGCGGTGTCGGACGCCGACCGCGAGGACGTGCGCAACTGGTTCCAGGAGATCGCACAGAGCCGCGAAGGTACGTTCGAAATGGAGTATCGGGTAGACCTGCCCGGCGGCGGGCAGCGTTTCCTGCACAGCCTCGGCCGTTTCGTTCCCGATCCGGAAACCAGCGGGCGGATCATCGTGGGCATGTTGCGTGACGTCAGCGAGGCACATGCCGCTTCGAGTGAGATCCGTCGTTTCAGGTCGGCGCTCGAAGCCACGATCGATGGCGTGTTTCTTTACGAAGCGGACACCCTGGAGCATTTCTACGTGAATGCCGGTGCCGTCGCCTACACGGGCTACAGCAAGGACGAGTTGCTGGGAATGAAAGCCTACGATCTGAATCCCGACCTCGACGAGAGCAAGATCCGGGAAGTGTTCCGGGATCTTCGGGAGGGCAAACGCGAGCCCACGATCCGTACCGGTTATCATCGCCACAAGGACGGTCGTCTCATCCCCGTTGAAGTCATCACGCAATATGTCACCACGCCGGATGCTCCGCCCGCGTTCATCGCGGTGGCGCGCGACATTACGAAACGGGTGGCGAATGAGGCGCGAATTCGCGAGCTCAAACTCAGTCTCGACCGTGTCAGCGACGGCGTCTTCATGTATGACCCGGACGAACTGCGCTTTCTTTACGTGAACGAAGGCGCGTGTGCCTGCCTCGGTTATACGTACGAAGAGCTGTTGCACCTGGGTCCCCACGACGTGAGTGACGGTTACGACGCGGCGGGGGTCGGGGCCGTGCTCGAAGAATTGCGCGCGGGGACGAGCGACCGGGTGGTCATCGAGGTGTTTCTCCGTCGCAAGGACGGCACCCTGGTACCGGTAGAGGTCGCGACCCAATTGCTCCACCTCGACGGGCGTGCACCGCGCGTCGTGTCAATCGCGCGCGACATCACCGAACGAAAGAACGCGCAGCTGGCGCAGGAACAGCATCAGCGGGAACTCGAAAACCTCGTCGAGGAGCGCACACGGAATCTGCGCGACGCGCAAGCCGAACTTATCAGGCGCGAGCGTCTGTCGACGCTCGGTCAATTAACCGCAACGGTCAGCCATGAGCTGCGTAATCCGCTCGCGACGATCGGCCCGTCTCTCTACGTGCTGAGAACCCTCATTCCCGACGCCGACACGCGCGTGAGCGGGATCATCGACCGCATCGAGCGCAACGTCGGCCGCTGCGACCACATCATCTCCGACATGCTGGATTTCGCGCGCCAGCGCGAACTCTCGCCCCGGCTGACGGACGGGAATGCCTGCATCCGCGAGCAATTGTCCGATTATCAGCCCCCGCACGGAGTTGCTTTGGCGCTGCGGCTAGACCCGGCTCCGGTTGCGGTTGCGCTGGACGTTGACAGCGTGCGTCGGGCACTCGTCAATGTGATCGAAAACGCGTGCCACGCAGTCCTCGCGAAGCAGGAAAGCGGGGCCGGCGACGCGTTTACCCCGAGCGTTCAGCTACGGACGCACATCGCGCACGACGATCACTTCGCCGTTGTGATTGAAGACAACGGTTGTGGCATGAGCGAGGAAGTGTTGCAGCGCATTTTCGAGCCGCTGTACAGCACGAAAAATTTCGGCGTCGGGCTCGGTATGATCATCGTCAAGAACATTCTGGACCGACACGGCGGGTCGATCGAGGTGGTTTCCGAGCCGGGTGCAGGCAGTACGTTTACGCTCAGGTTTCCGTTGTCGAAAATTGCTGCACCCGAACATAAAGATCGCGGTGAATCCTGACGATGAACTGTTTATGCCCCGATGTTGTGCAAAATTCCGTCGCGTTCAGGCGGTGCGCATGCGTTGCAGGTCACACAGATGAACGCAGGTGTGGATTGCGGGTTCCGGCACCGTTATCATTCGCACGTCAGCGAGTCGTCGAAATTTTGAACGCAAATTGATTTTGATCACAATTTATCGCCAGTAAATATGTTGCGCGGTAATTGCGGATCGCGTTCGGTAGGCTCACACTACAATTACCGGGGCTCAGCGTAATACGCTGCTCGAGGATCGACCGGCGGCAACTTGCAGGCCTCCGGGCCGTAAACGGATACAGAAAGGTAAGACAACCGATGCGTCGAATCGCTTTATACCTGATCGCCGGGTTGGCGCTCGCAATGACCGTCCATGCCGAGGAACCGGGTTCCGACGACGCACTGCTCGACGGTGACCTGTTAAGTGCTGAATCGGCGAGCGCGCCGAACGCCGGGGACGACCTGCTCGGCGGCGATTTACTCAGCCCCGAACCCGCGGACGCAAGCGACGACGACCTCCTTGGCGGTGATCTGCTCGACGACGGTGATGACGACCTCCTTGGCGGTGATCTGCTCGACGACGGTGATGACGACCTCCTCGGCGGTGATCTGCTCGACGGTGACGTCGCCGACACTGAGCCCGCGGCGTCAGACGAAGACGACTCGCCGGTCAAGCTCGATGAAGCCGCTGCCGCGCATCTCGCCCTGTTCGCCGAAGACCGCTATCCCTCCGCCAATACGTGCGGGAGCTGTCACCCGAAACAATTCGATCAGTGGTCGGTATCCCAGCACGCCTACGCGCAGATGTCGCCCGTTTACATGGCGATGCAGAATACGATCAACGCGATTACGAGTAACACGAACGGCGACTTCTGCATTCGCTGCCACACCCAAATTGGCATGAACAAGGGTGAATCGACGTACATTTCAAATCTCGAACGCCACCCGGCCTCGCGCGAAGGGATCACCTGCGTCGTGTGTCACCGTCTCGATCAGGAATACGGCAAGGTCAGTGGACGTGTCGCACTCGTCGAGGGCGATCTGACAAAACCGGTCTACGGTCCCACCGATGGTTCGGTCGTGAAAGCGGCGATCGATAACTCCGGCGGTACCCTGACGACCGATCCGGATAAATCCGGGCGCAAGATCCACGGTGATGTCGGCCATTTCCCGTTCATCGGCACGTCGGGATTCTGTGCCGTGTGTCACGACGTGAACCTGTTCAACGGGTTCCGGCTCGAGGAAGCATTTTCCGATTACAAACGCTCCCCGGCGTCCGCCGCGGGAACGAGCTGTCAGGACTGCCACATGGGTACGGAGCAGGGCAAGGTGTCCGGCTACGAGCAGGGTCCCGCGGCCATGATTGGCAGCAAGGGCACACCCGAGCGCAAACTGACGAACCACTTTTTCGCCGGCCCGGACTACTCGCTGCTGCATCCGGGTATCTTCCCGCACAATATCGAAGCGGTGAAAATGGCGACCCTCGCGGACTGGCTGAAATTCGACGTCGAGGCGGGCTGGGGTACGGATGAGTTCGAGGACAACGTTGCGGAAGACTACGAATTTCCGCAGCGCTGGCAGGCGATCGACGATCGTTACGACGCGCGGGCGATCATCGACGACCAGCTCAAGCGCCTCGAGTGGGCCGAGGAAAAGCGCTTCGAGGTTTTGCGCAATGGCTACGGGCTCAGTGACATCCGGGTAACGCGCGATGACGGTGAAACGCTGAAGTTCGAAGTCGATGTGTTCAACAAGACGGATGGCCACAGCGTACCGACCGGTTTCGATGCGGAACGCGTGGTCTGGGTCGAAGTAACCGTGACGGACGCAGCCGGTAACGTCGTGTATGTGTCGGGGGATCTCGATCCGAACGGCGATTTGCGCGATGCCCACTCACTGTATGTGCACAACGGCGACCTGCCGCTCGACAAGGATCTGCTGAGCCTGCAATCGAAGTTTATTACCCGCAATGTACGCGGTGGCGAGCGCGAGCAGGTGCTCGCGGTCAACTACTCCGTCAATGCACTGCCGTTTATTCGTCCGAGCACGAGTTCGACGATCCTCACCGGCCAGCCGGCAGGTGCGCGGAAACACCGCTACGTACTGCCGCCGCTGGCTCGCCGCACGGGCACGTACAAGGTTACCGGGCTCAATCCGGCGAACGGTCCCTACGAGATCACGACGCGGCTCAAGACCGGCATGATACCGATCAATCTCATCTTCGAGATCCAGGGCGTCGGATTCGACTATGGCATGAGCCCGCGCGAGGTAGCCGATGCTGTCGTGAAAGGTCACCAGGTATTGTACGAACACAAGGTCAAGGTGGGCGGCGCGACGATGACCGCCCGCTGATAGCGTGAAAAAACATATCTGGGAGTCTGGCCGTAAGCCCGACCTGCATGGAGGTCCAGTGAAACTATTGCTACACGTCGTAGGCGCGACACTCATTCTGTGCGCCGGCCCGGCGTTTGCTGCCGGAGACAGTCGGCTGTCGGATGAACCGCAGCCGTATCTCGCCGACGAGCAACTGCCGAAGCGAACCGCGCCCATCGTCGAAATCGGTGATGCGTTTCTCGGACAGGGAAACATCCGGCCGGGGTTTACGCTGCCGACCGGCGCGGTATGGCAACCCCGCTTGTGGGTCTACGGCACGATCCGTTCCGCGTTCCAGACCTATGACACCGGCGACAACACACCGCACGCCGAGGAACTGTACAACCGGGTCGATCTGTTCGCGAACCTGCAGCTGACCGGCAGCGAGAGACTGCTCATCGGCATGCGACCGCTGAACGATGACGGCAAGTTCACGGGCTGGCAATTCAAACCCGATGGCCGTGACGACGGTTTCCGCGATGAGGGTAACCTGCGGCTGACGACACTGTTCTTCGAAGGCGACTTCGGTGAAATCTTCCCGCGGCTCGACCCCCGTGATACGCGTGACCTCGATATCGGCTTCTCGGTCGGACGCCAGCAGATTTCGTTTCAGGACGGGTTGCTGATCGACGACAGGCTCGATTCCGTCGGCATCACGCGGAACAACATCCGCGTCTCCGGGTGGGACTGGCTCGTGAACCTGCGCGTTACGGGGCTGTTTGCGTGGAACGAAGTCCACCGCGACAACAACACCGAGGACCCGAGCGCGAATCTGTTCGGCCTGTTTACGGCGTGGGACACAGTCTTTGGTAACCAATTCGCCAGCACATTCGAACTTGACGTCGCCGTCGTCGACGGCGACGCGAACCGCGGCGGGGATCTGTTCGTGGCAGGTTTCGGCGCGACCCAGCGGATCGGTTTGTACAACACGACATTCCGGGTGCTGGGTTCGCTCGATTTCGACAGTGACAGCGGCGACAACGATGCAGCCGACGACGGTGTATTGCTGTTCGGCGAGATCTCGCGCACCCCGTTTGGCAACCACAACCTCGTGTATACGAACTTTTTCTGGGGCATCGACAATTACTCCTCGGCGGCGCGCGACCCGCTCGCGGGCGGACCGCTCGGACGCACGGGTATCTCGTTTGCTGCGCGCGGCATCGGTACGTTCCCGGCGCCGCTCGGCAACCGCACCGACGAAGCCGTCGGGGTGGCGGTCGGCTACCAGATGTTTTTCGACGACAATCGACGCCAGGTCATTGTCGAAGTTGGCGGACGGCATGACCGCCGCGACCGCTTCGATGATGCCGCCGCCGCGACGGTTATCGTCCAGCAGGCGGTAGGGCGCCGGGTCCTGCTGCAACTCGACGGTTTCGTCGGGATCCGGGGTGATGACGAAACCCGCGGTATCCGTGCCGAGATTCTCTATCAGTTATGAGTGGAGAATTGCTCTCCTCGGTAATCGTGCAGGCCACCGGCGCGCTGCTCGTACTCGCGGTCGGCGCACACGTCATCGCGGTATTGTGGCGTGCTCGGGTCGAGATCAGCGCCGCGCGCAAGGAACACAGCCTGCGCCTGCAGGCGCTCGAACAAACCCTCGCCGCGGCAACGGTTCGTCGTGACACCGAACAGGGGGTCGTCGATGGCAGTTGGTCCGGTACACGCAAATTCCGTATCGCGCGCAAACAAATCGAGGCGCAGGACATTTGCTCTTTCTACCTCGTATCGCACGACGGCAAGGCGCTCGCGCCGTTTTCTCCCGGCCAGTTCCTGACTTTCAGCCTGCGTCTGCCGGCGCGTCCGCAGCCCCTGATTCGCTGCTATTCGCTCTCGGACAGTCCGTTTGAACGCGACCACTACCGGGTCAGCATCAAACGTCTCGGACCGCCGCCACAACAACCGGATCTTCCGCCCGGCCTGTCGTCGAACCATTTTCACCAGAATCTGAATGAAGACGACATCGTCGATGTAAAGGCGCCGGGAGGTTCGTTCTTCCTCGATCTCGACCAGCGCCGCCCCGTCGTTCTCATCGCCGGCGGCGTCGGTGTGACCCCCGTGTTCAGCATGCTCAAGGCCGCCTGTGCCGCGGATTATGGTCAGGAAATCTGGTTTTTCTACGGCGTGCGACAGGGTGGCGAACACGCGTTCCGGGAAGAAATGGAGCAATGCGAGGCGCAGCACAGTAATGTAAAACTCCGCTACTGCTACAGCAGGCCGAGCGACGAGGACCGTGCGAACAACGCATTCCATTTCGACGAAAACGTCAGCGTCGAACTGTTCAAGCGGGTGCTGCCGTCGAGCAATTACGTGTTCTACATCTGCGGACCGCCGCCGATGATGGCCGGGGTGAGCGAAGACCTCGCGGCGTGGGGCGTGCCGGAAGAAGATATTCGCACGGAAGCGTTTGGCCCTGCTTCGGTCAAGAAAACGGAAACACCGCCGCCGCCCGCCGGTACCGAAGAATACTCGATCCAGTTCTCGCGTTCGGGGAAAACGCTGCGCTGGACCGGCGGTGAAAACCTGCTCGAATTCGCCGAAGAAAATGGCGTCGTCATGGACTTCGGGTGTCGCGCGGGCAGCTGCGGAACCTGTCTTACGGCAGTGAAATCGGGCAGTGTCGAATACCTGCGCAAGCCCGATACACAACCGGAGTCAGGGTCGTGCCTTGCCTGCATGGCGCGTCCGACGTCAGACCTCGTTCTGGATGCCTGATTCATTTGATGCAAAACGTGGAAGACAAACAATGAATTTACTGAAACTCATACTTCGTGGCGGAATCGCCAGCGTCATCCTGGTTTGCGCGGGACTGTCATCTGCACAGGCCGAACCGGCATTGCACCTCGATCCGGCAAACGTTAAAGGGCCGAGTGCCTGCGGCGAATGTCACGAAAATTCCGTGAAAGCATGGCGCGGATCGCACCATTTCGGGACTTTCAAGTCGATGCCGCGGAGTGAAAAGGCACGCGAATTCGCCGACAAGCTCGGCATCAAGCGGGTCAAGTCCGAAAGCGACTGCCTGTCGTGTCACTTCACCTCGGCAATCGAGGATGGCAAGGTCGATACGATAGGCGGCATCACCTGTGAATCGTGCCACGGTGCGGGCAGCGCATGGATCGAAGTGCACAGTGATTTTGGTGGCAAGGACGCGACGGCGGCGACGGAAACGCCGGAACACAAGAAACAGCGTTGGGAAAAAGCCGAAGCTGCCGGCATGATTCGTCCGAGCAACCTCTACGCGCTGGCCGAGAATTGTTACCAGTGTCATACCGTTCCGAACGAGAACCTTGTCAACACGGGTGGTCACCCGGCGGGAAGTAATTTTGAACTCGTCAGCTGGTCACAGGGCGAAGTGCGGCACAACCTCTGGTACAACGATGGCGCATCGAACGAAGAAGCTTCGCAAAATCGTCGGCGTCTGCTGTACGTCGTCGGGCAGGGCCTCGATCTCGAGTACGCACTGCGCGGTGTCGCGAAAGCATCGGCAAAAGCCACTTACGCCGTGCAAATGGCGAAACGCGCGAAACGCGCCGCCCTCAGCATCAAGGCGCTCGTGGACGCCGGGGTCGCCGCGCCCGAAGTCAAGGAACTGCTGAAAATCGCCGGCTCGGCGAAAGTGTCGTTGAATAACGAAGCGCCGCTGCTGGCCGCCGCCGATCAGGTTGCGGCGCAAACAAAAATGCTCGCAACGAAGTATGACGGCAGCGAACTCGCCGCGGTCGATGCCTTGTTGCCGAAGGCGTCCGCGTACAAGGGAAAGGTCTATATACCCTGATGCGCGATAGACCATCACCCGACGCACTGTCGGTAGCCGTTACGGCGGGCCGACAGTGACATCGGGTCCTGTTTCCATACCGCCGCCGCAGCGCTGGAACGCGCCGTTCGACGAATCGATGACGGACGTCGAGGTGGCGCGCGTGCTCGCCATCGAGCCGTTCGCGAGCATGGACAAGGCGATGTTTCCGGCACCGCTGACGCTCGAGGGAATTATCCGCAACGACATGCGCCTGCGGCGTTTTCGTCCGGGCGAAATCATCGTTCGCGCCGACGATTACGGCAACTCGGCGTTTCTCGTCGTGCGCGGCGAGGTTCGCGTCATTCTGCCGCCCGGCCTGTCGCGCGACCTGCTGGGTCGGGCGAGCCCGGCGAAGAAGAACCTCGGTGCGGCCATCGCGCAGCTGTGGCGCAATTCGCGCCAGCCCGAGGCGCGCGATCCGAAACGTTATCTCCGGCAGCCGGACGGTGGTGGCGCGGAAGCGGGCGCCGGCCGCTTCGTCGACACGCTCGAGGTTTTCGACGAGAGCGGCGCGCGCATCGATACGCTCGATCTCGAGGGCCTCAGCGAGATCTGGATCGGCCGCAGCAACGACAACGATCTCGTGCTCGACGACAGCGCCTGTTCCGCCCAGCACGCCGTCATACGCCTGCACGGCGGCGACGCGGTGATTTCCGACTGCAACAGCACGAACGGCACGCTCGTCGACGGTGAGCGTATCGAAAAGCACTCGCTCGAACCCGGCAGCACGATCCAGATTGGCCGCCATCGGATGCGGATGCAGCGTGAACTACTGCACGATACGCGTGATCCCGCGGGCGAGTCGGATTGGTCGGCGGACGGCAGTGCCGGCCAGGGGCCCGGCGTTGTCACCGATGCCGGGGCCAGTCCGGACGCGACGCGTACGTTCCTGCAGGGCGTGCCGGGCCTGCTCGACGCGCACAAGAATGCGGTGCTCGGCGAAGGCCAGATATTCGGCGAAATCGCCGCGCTCGGCCGCACCCCCCGGACCGCCACGGTCGTCGCGGTGGGATCGACGGTCCTGCTCGAAATGCGCTGGCAGGGTCTGCGCGACATCCGCCGTCGCGACGAGGCGTTCCGCCAGCATGTTGAAAAGGTTTATCGTGAGCGCAGTCTCGCTACGCACCTGAGCGCGACGCCGTTGTTTGCGCATCTGAGCCCCGAAGTCATCAATATCATCGTTGCCGAAACCGTGTTCGAAACCTACGGCGAATTCGACTGGCACACGAGCTACAAGCGATTCGCCGGCGAGCCCGAAGCGCAGCGGATGGAGCGCGAACCCCTGATCGTAGAGCAGGGCGGCTACCCCGACGGCTTGCTGCTGATCCGATCGGGCTTTGCCCGCGTCGCGCAGAACTACCATCACGGATTGCGCACGCTGCGTTATCTTGGCCAGGGCGCGATGTTTGGTCTCGAGGAACTCCTCGCGGGCTGGGAGGGCGGAACGACGGTTCCCTACGAACACTCCCTGCGCGCGGTCGGCTACGCCGATGTGTTGCGCGTGCCGACAAAAGTCATCGAAGAGCACGTCATGCCCGGGCTCACGCCGGATCAAATCAAACAGTTGCGCGGTGCCGCCGGTATCGTGGAAAAATCGACGACACGAGCCCGGCCCGTGGACAGCCCGGATGCCCAGGCGCTCGGGTTACGCTCGAGTCTCGTCGAAGGTCTCGTCGATCACCATTTCATCAATGGCCGCGCAGCGATGCTGATCAACCTCGAGCGCTGCGTGCGTTGCGACGCCTGCACACAGGCCTGCGCTGTCGGTCACGACAACAACCCCCGTTTCAACCGCCACGGCAAAACGCTCGATACACTGATGGTCGCAAACGCGTGCATGCACTGTGCCGATCCGGTTTGCATGATCGGATGCCCGACCGGTGCGATCCACCGGGCTTCCGATGCCGGTGAAGTGGTGATCAATGACGACACCTGCATCGGTTGCGCGACGTGTGCGAATTCCTGCCCGTACGACAATATCCGCATGGTAGAGATCCGCGACCGCGAGGGGCGGTTCATCGTTGATGAAATCTCGCAGGCACCCGTTCGCAAAGCGACGAAGTGCGATCTGTGTATCGACCAGCCAGGCGGACCCGCGTGTGAACGCGCCTGTCCCTACAATGCGTTGCAAAGGATGGACATGGGCGACCTGCCGAAGCTTGCACAGTGGCTCAACCGCTGAAAAGTTACCGCGACAGACTACGGCACAACCTGCTGCGCCTCGGGCTGGCCGGTTTCGTGCTGGCACTGTGCTATGCCGTGATCAGACCGGCCCCGATCAGCATCAGCTATTTCACGGGCTGGGTATTGCTGAGCGCGGTTGTGCTGACCGCGTTGTATAACGTGCGCAAGCGCATATCGATGTGGCCCATCGGTTCGGCCGCCGCATGGCTGCAACTGCACGCCTATACCGGCGCCTTCGCCGTGTTCGTATTTCTGCTGCACACCGGTGCCAGCCTGCCGAACGGTTTGCTCGAATCGGTCCTGTGGGCGACGTTCGTGTTTGTCGCGCTCAGCGGTGTTGTCGGGATGTACTGGTCGCGGGTGATGCCGCAGCGCCTGGCACGCAGCGGCATTGAAGTGATATTCGAGCGCATCCCGGCGATCATTTATGCCCTGCGCGAGGAAGCCGAGCAATGCGTCACCGAGGCGGCCCGCGCCACCGGCTCGAACCTGCTCGGCGATCATTACCGTGATGAACTTGCGGGCTGGTTCGATGGTCCGGCCGAAGTATGGTCACACTTTCGTCGCGCGGGTCACAAGGCCCGCGGGAGCCGGCTGAACAAGATCGATTCACTGGCGCGTTACGCGAGCGAGGCCGAGCGCCCCTACCAGGAACGCCTGCGTGAACTGACTCAACGCAAGATGCTGCTCGACGAACATTACGCGCTGCAACTCGCGCTGAAGCTCTGGTTGTTCGTTCACGTTCCGTTCACCGCAGCCCTGCTGCTGCTGGCCGTCGTCCATCTTGTCACCGTCTACGCTTTCAGTGGCGGTATCTGAGGCGCACGGGTATGGAACCGGTACAGAAATTCGATTACAGGTCGAGTCCCTACCATCGTCCGAACCAGGATTGGGTGTGTGGTCGCAGCGCGCAGGGGCAGGCCTGCAGTCGCGGGCCGGATGAACGCGGCCGCTGCGGTGCCGGTCCCGAGTGTCGTCCGCGACAGGACGGCGAGCGCTGGCACTGCACGCGTTCGGAATTGCGTGGCGGCCGCTGCGAGACCGGGCCGTTGCCCGACGGTACGTGTGCCTGTATTACACCGCCGTGCCGGCCGCGGCGCAGCGTCAAAGCCTGGCGTCGACTCGTAACCCGATCGACCCTGGCCGTAACGGTCGGATTATTGCTGCTGGGACTCGTCCCGGAGCGCGTCGATCACGTCGTGAACCCGGGCAAGCTGACGCTTGCGCACGCAGCGATCGGTGAGTGCGCGCAGTGTCACGACACCCCCCACGACGAACCTTCGCGCTGGCTTGCGGCCGCCTTCGGCAGCAACACGAAGGCGCATGGCGAGCAAACCTGCCTCACCTGCCACGAAGTCGGCACCGAGAGTCTCGCGGCCCACGGCCTGGCGAGTGATGATTTACCGGAACCCTCCGTCGCGCCGCGCGGCGACGGGCCGTGGACGGTCGAAGTCGCGCACCACGTGTTCGCTCCAGCCGCCGAAGAAGTGGAGTGTACGAGTTGCCACGTCGAACATGCCGGGCAACGCGCGAACCTGCGCGCGGTTTCGAACGACCGCTGCCAGGTGTGCCACAGCGTGCGCTTCGCGAGTCTCGAAAACGGTCATCCCGCATTCGACGCCTATCCCTACCAGCGTCGGACCCGGATTAATTTCGACCACACGGCCCACATCGGCAAGCATTTTGTCAAAGAGAAAGACGCGGCACCGGATTCGTGCGGCAGCTGTCATATCCCGGCCGCGAACGACCGCGCAATGCTCGTGCGGCCGTTCGCGACGACGTGCGCCGGCTGTCACAGCGCCGACGTCGACGGTGAGAAACTCGCGGGCGCGAAAGGGCGGGCAATCATCGAGGTTCCGGGTATCGATGTGGCCACGCTGATCGATCGGGGCATCGCGATCGGCGGCTGGCCGGAGTTCGCGGAAGCGCGGATCAGCCCGTTGGCGGATCTGCTGCTGGCCCACGATGCGGATTATCGCGACGCCCGCGCGAAACTCGGCGAGCTCGACCTGCTGGATCTTGAAAGCGCTTCCGCCGAAGACCTCGAAGCCGTGGCCGCGCTGGCCTGGTCGTTCAAACGCCTCATCGACGAAATCGAGCGTGGCGGAGCGGTTGCCTTGCTGGCACGCCTCGACGCCGGTCTCGCGTCGGAACAGGCGTTCACGCAAGCCGCACAGCGTGCCCTCGCCGGGCGGCTGCCGGCAACGCTGATCGAAAGCGCGATCGCGCGCTGGTTTCCGGATCTGGACGCGGAGCTTGCGGGCCGCGAAAGTGGTAATTCACCGCCGGCAAAAGCCGTTCGGGCGCCGGTCGCGTCGTCGCCGGGCGCGGCACCGGCGCCGGCAGCAGAGGCCGATGCGGAGGGCTTCGATGATCTGTTCGGCGGCGGCCTGTTCGGCGGTGACGACGACGCGCCGGAAGCCGAGGCGGCCCCCCCGGCCGCGGCGCCGGCCGTTGACGAAGAGGCGTTCGACGACCTGTTTGGCAACGATCTGCTCAGTGATTCCGGCGCCACGGACGCGACCGGGGGCGCGACGGAACCCGAGCCCGAACCCGCTGCGGCGCCGATGAGCGTCGAGGAACGCATGCGGCTTGGCGGCTGGTATCTCGATGATTTCGTGTTGCGTTATCGTCCCGCGGGACATGCCGACACATTTTCGCGCGCGTGGCTCGATCTCGCCGCGGCCCATCCGTCGATCGAAAGCTGGCTCGACAAGGACAACCCCGGCGCGTGTACGAAATGCCACGGCATCAGTGTTGAAAACGGCGTGCAACACGTCGACTGGCAGGCGCGAACGCCCGTTGATGACCACCAGCCGTTCACGATTTTCTCGCACATGAAGCATTTCAGCATGGCCGGCGACGACGGTTGCCGTACCTGTCACGTCCCGGCGAGCGGCGCGGACTATGAAGCGGCGTTCGAGCAACGGGATCCGATGCAGTTCGAAAGCAATTTCGCGCCGATGTCGCGCGAGACCTGCGCGACGTGTCATACGGACGAACAGGCCGGCGCCGATTGCATCCTGTGCCATCGCTATCACGTCGGGAACCTCACCGTAACCCTGCCCACGGCCCCGATGGCGGGCGCGGCGAAAGACAGTGGTGGCGGCGAATGACGCCGGGCCATACGGTGATCGGTCACTGAAAGCGTCATCGTGGCATGGGGTCCCGGTCCGGTGGCGGGCAGGACGGGATTTGCCGGTGACACGTGGCGGACAGTACGCAGACCGGGCACGCGGCCCCGACTACCGCGGGTGTCATCCGCACGCTTCGTTATCAAGCGGTTTGCCGATCCGGATTGTCGCCCGCCCTCCGGCCACGCCGGGAACGGGATTGCGCTTGCGGGTTGCGCCAACGACGACGGACTCATCTGCGGGCAGGCGAATAATCCGGGAACGAATTCATCGGGACAGTCCGCGCGTCGCTCGCC
This sequence comes from uncultured Gammaproteobacteria bacterium, assembly GCA_963976285.1. GTDB lineage: Bacteria > Pseudomonadota > Gammaproteobacteria > UBA11873. The sequence goes on along the minus strand of CAXBJY010000065.1, from coordinate 6,799 downwards.
GACACGCAGGCGGTGCCGCCCGTGGCCGGCGCACCGGTCACACTCGATCACAACAGCAAGGGGAATTCCTATGGCGCTGAACGACCACGTCGATCTTGACGGCTTTATAGCCGGCTTAAAAAAACGCAATCCCGGTCAGCCGGAGTTCGTGCAGGCGGTGCAGGAAGTCGCGGAGGACATCTTCGAATTCATCGCCGACAAGGAGATCTATCACGAGTACCAGATCCTGCGTCGCATCGTCGAACCCGACCGCATCGTAAGCTTTCGCGTGTGCTGGGAAGACGACAAAGGCAATATCCGGGTGCAACGCGGCTGGCGCGTGCAGAACAATAATTCGATCGGACCGTACAAGGGCGGGATCCGTTTTCATCCGTCCGTGACCGAAAGCGTGCTGAAATTTCTCGCGTTCGAACAAACGTTCAAGAACAGTCTCACCGGCCTGCCCATGGGCGGTGGCAAGGGTGGCGCGAATTTCAATCCGCAAGGCAAGTCGGACCACGAGGTGATGCGGTTTTGCCAGTCCTTCATGACGGAACTCTACCGGCACGTCGGACACGACGTTGATGTTCCGGCGGGGGATATCGGGGTCGGCGCGCGCGAAATCGGCTATATGTTCGGCCAGTACAAGCGGATCACGAATGAGTTCACCGGCGTGCTGACCGGCAAGGGCCTCGCGTTTGGCGGCAGTCTGATCCGCACCGAGGCGACCGGGTACGGTGCGGTTTATTTCCTCGAGCGGATGCTCACTCACTGCAAGCAGGAGCTGTTCGGCAAAACTGCCGTTGTCTCCGGTTCCGGTAACGTCGCGACGTATGCGGTCGAAAAGCTGATCGATCTCGGCGCAAAACCCGTCACTCTGTCGGATTCCGGCGGCTTCATTCACGATCCTCATGGCTTCGATCATGAACGTCTCGAATGGGTCAAGGAACTGAAGAACGTCCGGCGCGGCCGGATCTCCGAGTATGTGAAGGAGTTCCCGAACGCAACGTATCACGAAGGACAACGACCCTGGGGTGTGCCGTGCGATTTTGCCCTGCCGTGCGCGACCCAGAACGAGTTGACCGGAGAAGACGCGAAAGTACTGATCAAAAACGGTTGTATCGCCGTTTCCGAGGGCGCGAACATGCCGACGGATCTGGCCGGTATCAAGGCCTTCAAGGACGCGAAGATTCTCTACGGTCCGAGCAAGGCGGCGAACGCCGGCGGGGTCGCCGTTTCGGGTCTGGAAATGAGTCAGAATTCGGCCCGGCAGTCGTGGAAAGAAGCAGAACTGCAGCAGCTGTTGCGCGATATCATGGACGGCATCCACGGTCGATGTGTCGAGTACGGTGAAACAAATACGCCGGATTACGTCGACTACGTCAAAGGCGCGAACATCGCGGGGTTTGTCAAAGTTGCCGACGCGATGCTTGCCTACGGGGTAGTCTGAGGCGGAACCCGGACAGCGGAACGAAGCACCTCCCGGGTTGAGACGGGGAGTCGTTTCGTCACCCGGTTCGCGGCGCGAGCACCGAGAAGGGATGGTGCCGTTCGAGTCGCGCTGTCAGTCAGGAGGTCACGGACGTGTCTATTGGATTCGAATTCAACCGAACACGATCGCTGTCGCACGCGCTCGATGTTCTCGTCGATGAAGCGCGTGCGCTCGGTTTCGACGCCGTGGACTATGGATTCATGCCGTGCGCGCGCGACGGCAACGGCGTGTGGAATGCCCCGGATATTCAATCGCGCAATTTCCCGCCGCGCTGGTCGATCGGCTGGAAGCGGTATTCGAGCCAGGATCCTTTGCTGTGGCGATGTTACGAACGCAATCTTCCGCTCGACTGGAATGACGTGAAAGGCGCGCCGTGGCTCACGGACATCCAGCACGAAGCGATCAGCTACATTGAGAATCTCGGCTTTCTCGATGGTGTCAGCATACCGATACACCTGTCCGGGCAAAGTTTCGCGTTCGTCAGCGGTTTGTCGCATGCCCCGTGCGGGCGCTGGCGCGACGAAGCGACGCGCACGGTGCAGGATCTGTTCGTGCTCGCCCACGCGTTCCATGCCGCGGTCATACAGCACGTTCATATTGCCGCGGATACCGGCGGGGCACCCGTCCTTACCCGCCGTGAGACCGAGATGCTGAAACTTGCCGCGATGGGGCTGAACGCGCCGGCGACGGCGCGCGCGATTCACCGCTCGGTAGAAACTGTGCGTCGGCAGCGTAAATCGGCGATGCAAAAACTGAACGCGCATACCATCGCGCAAGCGGTGGCTCGTGCAATGTCACTCGGCCTGCTCGAGCGCCCTGCGAATCCGGAGTGATTCCGGTTTCGCGCAACGGTGTCGGAGCGCATGTCTGGAATTCGCTCGCCACGTTCAAAAATGACCCAGGCGGGTCATTGTCGTTTCCACCTCCCGCTACCACTATTCGATACGACTGTAACAACGGCCGCAACAGGCCCAGGAGTATCGAGCATGATCATCCCGGAATACGGTACCTATGACGGCATCGGACTGGCCGAACTCGTGCGCCGTCACGAAGTCTCGCCCGCGGATCTCGTCGACAGCGCGATCGATGTCATCGAGCGCCTGAATCCGCAGGTGAACTGCGTGGTCCAGGTTTTGCGCGATCACGCGCTTGCCGAAATCGAGGCGGGTCTGGCACCCGGGCCGTTCCATGGGGTGCCGTTTCTCGTGAAGGAATTCGGCATGCACTTCAAAGGCATGGTGGCCTCGGCGGGTTCGCGTCTCGCGTCCGGTTACCGCCATGACCAGGACACGGTGATGATGCAACGCTGCCGCGCGGCCGGGCTCGTTACCGTTGGTACGACGACACTGCCGGAAATGGCGATCAACGCGAGCACGGAATCCCTGCTCTACGGCCCGACGCGTAACCCGTGGAACCTCGATTACGCCGCGGGCGGTTCGTCCGGCGGCGCGGGTGCAGCGGTCGCGAGCGGCATGGTGCCGATCGCGCACGCGAACGACGGCGCCGGTTCCATCCGCATTCCGGGCGCGTGCAACGGTGCCGTGGCAATGAAGGTCTCGCGCGGGCGTACGCCCGGCGGTCCGGACTTCGGCATGCTGCTGTGGGGGCTCGGCGTTGAGTTCGTCGAGACCCGCAGCGTGCGTGACTCGGCCGCGATGCTCGACCTGCTCGCGGGCCCCGACGCCGGATATTTCTATACGGCACCCGAGCCGCGCAGGGGATTCCTGAGCGCCGCGGTGACCCTGCCGAAGCCGTTGCGGATCGGTGTGATCGAACACCTGCCCGGCGCGTGCGACACCGCGGCGGAGAACCTCGCGCGCCTCGCCGATACGAGGCGTTTGCTCGAAGACCTCGGACATCATTGTGTACCGTTGCAGCTGGAATACGATGCCGCGGCGTTCGACCGCTCATCGTTGCCGCTGTGGGCCGCGACACTCGGGTACACCATGGAGCGTTTTGCCGCGGCCACGGGCCGGACCATCAGCACGGAGAATACCGAGGCCGTCACTCTGGCTATCTACGAATTCGGTCGCTCCCTGTCGGCGTTCGATATGGAAGACGCGATGGCCACCCAGAATACAATTTCGCGCCAGGTCGCCGCGCAGATCGGCGAGTTCGACGTGTTGCTGAGCCCGGCCCTCGCACGTGATGTCGCCCGTATCGGGGAACTCGATCAGAACGCGGGGAATGTCGGCATGGACAGCTGGTGGCGACAGATCATTACGAACTACAGCCCGTTTACCCCGTTGTTCAATACGACCGGGCAGCCTGCGATCATGTTACCCCTGTGGCAGGCCGCATCCGGTTTGCCGCTGGCGATGCAGTTCGTCGGCCGGCCCGGTGACGAAGAAACGCTCTATAGCCTGTCGGGACAACTGGAAAGCGCCCTGCCGTGGGCGGGACGACGTCCGCGACATTACGGTTAAACGCGATCCGGCCGGGGCTCGACAGCCAGGCCCCGGCCATACCCGTATTCCGGTGTGCCCGCTTGCGTGGCTGTTGCGAGGGGCTCGAAGTGAACCTGACCCTGTGGACAGGTGACGCAGGGAACGCCGTACCGGCTGTCGTGCGGTATGAAGCCCGCATCGGCCGGCGCGGCCGGAATCACTGTTTGCACGCTATTCCTGCCCCTCACCCTCGATTAGAGGGAATGGCTACGTGGTCCACCGAGGTCGGTAGTGCATGAGTCGGAGCACGTACTTTTTAATTACCCACCGGCAAGGTCAGCACCGGACTGACGGATTCGGCCGATCCGGCCTGCAGTGCGAACAGCTGCGACAGGAACGCAAACGTCGATTTGGAATCGAGGTCGGTGTCGTCGATATAGAACCAGTGACCGCGGTAACGCACCGCGACCGCGGCGGCATCCGGCCGGCTTGTTGCCGTGCTCACGTGGAACAGACCGCGCGTCACGTCGGCCCAGTCGAACGGCGAGCCGTCGGTATTGCGTGTAACGGTAACCTTGCCGGCCACGGCATCGGCCTCGGGTATCGCCACGGACTGCGACAGGTAATACAAAATGCCGAGCAACGACCGTGTGCGCAGGCGAATCGCGTCGCGGTCTGTGCCGAGCGGATTTTCGTTGATGACAAACGTTTCCTGTCCCGGCTCCAGGTCGAGCAGCGACACGACGTCGGACAACGGCGCTGCGGTGCGCGCCGAGGGCTTGAAGCGGATCACCGCGACGGGCTGTTCACCACCGGTCTGGTAGCCGATCTCCAGTGCGTTATCCAGTTGCAGTTCGCGGATCCGGTCCGCCAGCCGGATGAAGTCGGCGAACTCCGGTGGCGTGTCGGGGGTCGGTCCGGATGCGCGCGGTGCGTTCGCGATCCCGTTTATGTGTTGCACGCACACGCGCAGGATCCGCGACAGGCTCCAGCCGGAGTTGGACAGCAGGATGAGCTGATCGACGCGTACCGGCGCGAGCAGGCGTTTGACGAAGTCCTCACCCTGCAGCGGCGAGTAACTGATGGTCGGTGTCTCGGAGAACTCGACGCTGCCGCCGATCTCGTAGGAATCCGCTGTGTTCGGCAGCAGATTTCCGCTGGCGCTGGCGCCGCCGGTAATATTCAGTTGCGAGGCGATGGCGCTGACATCGATGAATAAAGGGGTATCGCGGTAGCGCATGCGCACGAGATTCACCAGCAGCTGTTCATCGGTGGTCTTCTGGACCGCGATGTTATAGTCGAGGCGCGTCGCCTTGATCGCCTGCGGCCCGAGTTGGGCACATCCCCCGAGTAGCACGCTCAGTGCGATTGCCACGGCGATGGTGGCCCGTGTGGAGGTGATGTAGCCGGTGTTACTGGTCATAATCAATCTGCTCGCTCCTGAGAGGTTCGGTTGGGGCAAAGGGTTCGCACCTGGATTCGATAGGGTGACGTCCGCGGGGTTCGTGACCGCCGTCAGCGCTGCAAGCACGCACGCCGGTCGCCGCATTCATGTCAGCGCGGGAGCGAGCGCGGTTGGCAGTAGATTATCAGTTTATCGCCTGCCGCACGGGGCCGGGCCGGATAAATTCGCGGGAGAATTTCATGCATAAACGTGCGCTTATTCTATTCGTGCTGGTTTTCTGGTCTGCGCTTGCGTCCGCCGAGACCCTGCGCGTCGGGGTGAAATCCGTACCCCCGTTCGCGATGACGGACGCGGACGGTACCTGGACGGGAATTTCGGTCGAGTTATGGCAGCGTATCGCCGGCGAGTTCGGCTGGCAGACGCAATGGGTGCCGATGAAAAACACGGGCGAGCAGATCGAAGCGCTGGCCGCGGGCAGCATCGATGTCGCCGCCGGCGCATTGTCGATGACCCCGGAGCGGGAGCGGCAGGTGGATTTCAGCCATCCGTTTTATTCGACGGACCTGGCCATCGCCACCCCGGCGCGGCAGGGCAACTGGCTCGCGGTGGCGAAACAACTCGTGTCGCCGGCGTTCCTCAGCGCCGTCGGGGTACTCATGGCGCTGTTGCTGAGCGTGGGGATCGGGTTATGGCTCGTCGAACGCAAACGCAATCCCGATCAATTCGGCGGCTCCGCGGCGCAGGGGATCGGGAGCGGTTTCTGGTGGTCGGCGGTCACGATGACTACGGTCGGCTACGGCGACAAGGCGCCGCTCACGGTCGTCGGACGCGTCCTCGCGACGATCTGGATGTTCGTCAGCGTGATCACGATTTCGAGCTTTACCGCGGCGATTGCGTCCTCGTTTACGCTCGCTCAGCTGAGTACCGTGGTGAACGGGACGAACGATCTCGGGCGGGTCCGGTGTGTCGCGGTGGGCGGGTCCACCGGTGAGAACTATTTGTGTGCGCGTGGTATTCGCGCGATGTCCGTTGCAACACCGGCCAAAGCGCTGGCGCTGTTGCGCGACGGCAGCGCGGACGCGCTGGTCTACGACGAGCCAATTTTGCGCTACCTGCTGAAAGATGCCGCACCCGGGATCGAGGTTCTGCCGCAATCGATCGAGCGCCAGTACTACGCGTTCGGCCTCACCCCCGGGTTCCCGCACCGGGAAACATTCAACCAGGCCTTGCTCGCGGATACCGCCGATGATCAGTGGCGGGACATGCTGGCGCGTTATCTTGGGCAACGATAACGGCCTGAGCTGAAACACCGCTTATTGCGCGCAACACGACCGTCCATGCCGCGGCGTAACATGACGCGAAATCCGCGGATCGCGGCCAGGCCGGATGCCCGGGGACGTACCGTCTCCCGGCACGTGCAGCCGGAAACCCCGTACTTCATCAGCACGCGTCCGCCCGGACGTCGTGACGGCGACAGCCAGGCAAAAAAAAGGTTCTTCGCACTTAACCGGGGAATGCGGCCTTGATTTTGAGGAA
>CAXBJY010000064.1:0-34766 GCA_963976285.1 uncultured Gammaproteobacteria bacterium | reverse complement strand
TGTCCGTATACGTCGATTTCAGTTTGCTGAGCCCGCGGTGCTCGAGGATCAGCTTCGGCAGCGGATAATCGTCGGCGAGTTCCGCGAGTACGGATTCAGCGGTCGATGGCTGGCCCTTCGGCGTTTTCGCCTTCACCGGCAAGCCGAGCTTGTCGAACAGGATCGTCTGGATTTGCTTCGGTGAACCGATATTGAACACTTCGCCGGCAACATCGTGTGCCTGCGCCTCGATCTCGTCGAGGCGGCGGGCGATTTCGGCACTTTGCTCCGCCAGCATATCCGCGTCGATCAGAACGCCCGTGCGTTCGATCCGCGACAATACCGGCACGAGCGGGATCTCGATGTCGCGATAGATGGCCTCGAGGCGTCCGGTTTCGCGCAGCACCGGGGCGAGCTTCTGATGCAGGCACAGGCACGCTTCGGCATCTTCGGCCGCGTACGGCGTGGCGATTTCGACGCTCACTTCATTGAACCCGATCTGTTTCGCGCCTTTGCCGGCGACGTCTTCATAGTGAATCGTCGAGCGTCCGAGGTGCTTCAAGACGAGCGTATCGAGGTCGTGGCGCGAACCGACGCTGTTGATAACGTAGGATTCGAGCATCGTATCCTCGGCAATACCGTTCAACTCGATGCCGTGATTCAACAGCACGTTGCGATCGTATTTCAGATGGTGGCCGAGTTTCGCGACCCGTGGATTTTCGAGCAGGGGTCGCAGGCGTTCGAGTACGATCTCGCGCCCGAGCTGTTCCGGCGCACCCGCGTAATCATGCGCGACCGGGACGTAGGCGGCGCGGCCGGGCTCCACGGCAAACGACAGTCCGACGATTTCCGCGGCCATATAGTCGAGACTCGTGGTCTCCGTATCGAACGCAAAAACCGGGGCTTTTTCCAGTTGTGCTATCCAGGCGTCGAGTTCGGCCTCGGTGAATATCGTTTCGTAGGCCACGGACGATTCCGTTGGCGGCGCCGGGTCGTCGCCCGCGGGCGCGGATTGCGCGAGTTGCCGCAGCCACGTCTTGAATTCGAGTTCCTGGAACAATTCCGTCAGGCGTTCGATATCGCGTTCACCGGGAACGAGATCATCGAATCCGACATCCATTTCGACGTCGTCGATGATCGTGACGAGCTTTTTCGATAGCGGGATATCGTCGAGCGCGTTACGCAGGTTCTCGCCGACCTTGCCGCCGATTTCGTCCGCGTTCGCGACAATACTGTCGAGCGTGCCGTACTGATCGAGCCATTTGACGGCGGTCTTCGGACCGACCTTGTCGACCCCCGGAATGTTGTCGACCTTGTCGCCAATCAGGGTCAGGTAATCGATGATGCGGTCCGGGGGCACACCGAACTTTTTCGCTACCCCGTCGACGTCGAGCACGGAATTGTCCATCGTATTGACGAGCGTGATGTTTTCGTCGACGAGCTGGGCCATATCCTTGTCGCCGGTCGAGATCACGACCGCGTTATTGTTCTTCGCCGCGGCGCGCGCGAGCGTACCGATCACGTCGTCGGCCTCGACCCGATCGACAATGACGAGCGGGTATCCGAGCGCACGGACGATATCGAAAATCGGCTCGATCTGCTGGCGCAGATCGTCGGGCATCGGCGGTCGATTCGCCTTGTAGTCGGGGAAATAATCGTCGCGCAGGGTTTTTCCCTTCGGGTCGAAAATGACGCCGAAGTAATCGGGCTTGTACTCCTCGTAGAGGCTGCGCAGCATCGATATGACGCCGTGGATCGCGCCGGTCGGGAATTGTTTCGAATTCGTCAGCGAGGGCAGGGCGTGGTAGGCGCGAAACAGGTAGGAGGAGCCATCGACGAGGACGAGTGTTTTATTGGTCATGCTGTTCTGGAAACCGTCCCGTTGACGAAAATGCGGCGATTTGTGCGATGCGCAAACCGGACCGCGAACCCCGATTGGCGGCAGAATTGGGTACGCATATGATGCTATCCTAGAGAGCCCGCCGAGGTGGCGAGCGAAACCTGATTGAGAGAGCACATGCCGCGAATTACCCCTGTTCTGTTTGTACTGTCACTCCTGGTATCAGGTCCGCTGGCCGCGGAAGCGCCTCCGGGGCTCGAAGAACTTCCGGCGCCACTCCCGCCGCCGGATATGGCGGAACCCGACGAAGAACTCGAACCGGAAGTTACCATTATTCAACGGGAAGACGCGACCGTTGAAGAATACCGGCTGAACGGGCGCCTGTATTCCGTGAAAGTCACCCCGAAGGTCGGCAAACCGTACTACTTCGTGGACCGCGACGGGGACGGCGTCATGGAATCGCGCATGAGTGACCTCTACAACCCGTTTCGCGTGCCGCAGTGGGTAATTTTTAGCTGGTAACGGTCGCGGGCCTGCGCAATACCGCGCCGGCGGCTGACCGCGCGGATGACGATCACCGGTGTCCGTCTACACTGAGGTAAGCGAAACGGCGCTGCGCCGTTTCCTGCAAGCGTATACCGTTGGCGAACCGGTCGCCTGCGAAGGCATCGCTGACGGCATCGAAAACACGAACTACCGGGTGCAAACCCGCGACGGCTGTTTCGTACTCACGTTGTTCGAGCAAACAGCGGCCGAGGACCTCCCGTTCTGCGTTGGGCTGATGGCCGCGCTTGCCGACCACGGCATTCCGAGCGCCAGGCCGGTCGCGGATCGCAATGGCCGCTACCTGCAAACACTCGAGAGCAAACCGGCGCTGCTGGTCGAACACCTGCGGGGCAAAAGCATAGCGCAGCCGTCACCGCGGCAGTGTCGTGCGCTTGGCGATGTGCTCGGACAAATGCATTTGTTCACCGCGACTTATCCGCGGCAACGCGTCAACGAGCGCGGCCGGGCCTGGCACGTGGAAACGGCCGCGGCGGTACGCGGTCGCCTCGATCGGGGCGACCGTGAACTGCTCGATCGAACGCTCGGCAACACGCTTGATGTCGAACTGTCGGTGCTGCCACAAGGCGTGATCCACGCCGACCTGTTCCGCGACAACGTGTTGTTCGAACACGATTCGCCGAGCGGCCTGATCGATTTCTATTACGCCCACACGGGTGCATTGATTTACGACCTCGCGGTTGTCATTGCCGACTGGTGTTTCAATCCTGACGGAACGTTCCTCGGCGAGCGTGCGACGGCCATCGTGGAAGGGTACGCACGGCGCAGGCCGCCAAACGCCGCGGAACGCGCGGCGTGGCTCGCCGTGTTGCGCGCGGCAGGGCTGCGCTTCTGGCTCTCGCGCGAATTCGACCGGCACTTTCCCCGCGACGGGGTCATGACGCAAACGAAAGATCCGGCCATGTTTCGCGCAATCCTCGTGTCGCTGGAACGCGACGGCGAAGCGCTCGACGTACTCGCGGATTAGCAAGCGGCTTTCCCGGCGCCGTGGTCGCCCGGCACACAGGCAAAAAAAAGGCCCTCGCAAGAGGGCCTTTTCAATCGTGCCGGATACGGCCTGGCGTTAGTTTTCCGTTACCACCAGGTCGACGCGGCGGTTCTTGTATTTGTTTTCCTTCGTGTCGTTCGGCGCCACCGGAGCGCTTTCACCGTAACCCACCGGAGAGAGGCGGTTGGCGTCGATTCCGGCTGCCGTCAGGTAAGCGGCAACCGCTTCCGCACGCCGCTGCGACAAGCTCATGTTGTACGCATCGGTACCGTCGCTGTCGGTGTGTCCTTCAACGCGCACATGGACGCTGGCGTTTTCATTCAGCACTTTCACAGCGTTGTCGAGGATCGGACGTGATTCCGCCTTGATCATCGCCTTGTCGTGGTCAAAGTTGACACCTTCGAGGCTGAGGATTTTTTCGCCGACTTCCGGGCAACCCACAGCGTTGACTTTCACGCCAGCCGGTGTTCCCGGGCATTCGTCGCGGTTGTCGTACACGCCGTCGCCATCACTGTCTTTAGGCGGCTGCGGTTTCGGTGCCGGCGGTCGCGGCTTCGGCGCCGGAGCCGCAGGCGGCTCGGAACGATCTTTGCAAAGGAACCAGGCGAGGCCAGCACCGACCGCGGCACCACCCGCCATGGCGCCCTCGCTGTCGTCGCTGTCGAACGCGCCCGCCGCGATGGCGGCGCCGGCGACACCGCCGAGCACCGGGCAGATCACGTCGACCGGTTTGATATCTTGATTAGCGCAGCCGGCCGCGAATACAGCGGTCAGCGCAACTACGAATGTTCGGAACAATTTATTCATCACGGACTTCCCCGATTGTGGACTTACGCTTGAGCGTTTCCGTTTTGTTGCACAAATGCAACGTACGTTATTCTTCAGTGGGAAGCATAACACAATAAAGTACGGAAACTGTAGCGTTCAATAGACACATTTTTCGTTGTGTTCACAACAAGAACACCGTTGCCAGGCCGAGAAACGCGACGAATCCAACGACATCCGTCACGGTCGTCAGGACGACCCCGCCGGCGAGCGCCGGATCGACATTGATACGCCGCAATACGAGCGGGATTACGGCGCCGGCAAACGCGGCAATGAGCAGATTGACGACCACGGCGGCCCCGATCACAAGCCCGAGCGACGCGTCCTGAAACCACAAGCCCCCGATCAGCGCCACGACGACTGCCCACAACAGCCCGTTGAGTCCGCCGATCGCCAGCTCGCGATATAACAACAGGCGGGCGTTCGCGCGGCCGATTTGCCCGAGCGCGAGGCCACGAATAACGATCGTCAAGGTCTGACTGCCCGCGACACCACCCATGCTCGCGACAACCGGCATGAGAATCGCGAGCGCGACGATCTCCTCGATCGTGCCCTCGAAACGACCGATCACCCAGGCGGCGAGAAACGCGGTGGCGAGATTGATCCCGAGCCACGTGGCCCGGCGTCGGGTCGAGACGACCACCGGCGCGAAAATATCGTCCTCTTCATCGAGACCGGCCGCGGACATGAGCGAGTGCACGCCCTGCTCCCGAATCACGTCGATGACGTCATCCACCGTAATCCGGCCGAGCAGCGTACCGCGACTGTCGACAACCGCGGCGGACAGCAGATCGCGCTGCTCGAACTGCCGCGCGACATCGGCTTCGGGGGTATCCGCCGGGATCCCCTCGGCGTCGAGCTGCATCAGATCGCCGACATAGGTCTCGGCTGGTGCGCACACGAGAGCGCTGAGAGAAACCACGCCGAGATACGTGTTCTCGCGGTCCACGACCATGAGGCTGTCGGTCTTCTGCGGCACCGCGCCGTGCCGTCGCAGATAGCGCAACACCGTCTCCACCTCGACGTCGGCGCGGACCGTCACGACATCGACGTTCATCAAGCCGCCGGCGGTGTCCTCCGGGTAGTGCAGGATCGACGCGATACGGGAACGATTTTGCTCGTCCATCGAACGCAGGACTTCGTCGGCAAACGATTCGGGCAGATCCTGCAGGATGTCCGCGACGTCATCCGTATCGAGCGTCGCGGTGGCGGCTGCCACCTCGTGAGGCAACATGTTTTCGAGCAGTGCGGCGCGCACCTGGTCGTTCGCTTCGGCGAGCACATCGCCTTCGACTTCGGCATCGACGTGAACCCAGAGTTCGTCGCGAATTTCCGGCGGGAATGATTCGAGTACGTCGGCGAGTTCCGACGGGTGCAGCGTTGCGAGTTGATCACGAACGGCACGGAGGTCGTTCGCCTCGAGTGCTTCGGTGATCGAAAGCAGCGACGCCTGGTTGCGATTCGTTTCTTCAGAGTAGCTCATAACCACGAACCATGGGGGAGGTCCCGCCTTCTATGGCGACGAAAATCCTCGCGCTGCCGCTCACACCGGAAACGGCGGCGAGTCGTTCACCGATTGCGCGCTGCTGCGTTCAGTGTAACAAATCTGCGCGGCGGGGCGCCGCGTGACAAGCGCGGCTTACGCGAGCTTTTCGAGCAGGCCGTGCAGCGCTTCCGGTTCCTGCGCCACGAGCGTTCGTCGCGCAAGTCGCGCGATCTCATCGATGCTCGTGCGCCTGATGATGTGCTTTATTTCAAGCAACAGCGAGGGGTGGACACTGAACTCGCGCAGGCCCAGACCGAGCAGTAATCGGGTGTAGCGCGAGTCACCCGCCATTTCGCCGCACATAGCGACGCGAATACCGGCGGCCTTGCCGGCATCTATCGTCTGCGCGATCAGGCGTAACACTGCCGGGTTCAGCGGATCGTACAAGTAGCTCACGGCGTCGTTCACACGATCGATCGCGATCGTGTACTGAATAAGATCGTTCGTTCCAATGGAAAAGAAGTCGAGATACCGCGCGAAAGAATCCGCGCAAATCGCCGCCGCCGGGACTTCGATCATCCCTCCGATCGGCATCTCGGGATCAAAGGCAATGCCCTGGCTCGCGAAATCCTGTTGCACGGAGCGTACATTGCTCACGACCTGGCGCGCTTCCTCGACGTTCGACAGCATCGGGATCATCAGACGTACCGGCCCGAACGCGGACGCACGCACGATTGCGCGCAGCTGCGGCCAGTAAAGGCTCGGCTCATGCAGCGAAAGCCGAATCGCGCGCAAGCCGAGCGCGGGATTGGCCGCGGGCGGCCCGGCCCAGCGGACCTGAAAATCCTTGTCCGCGCCGAGATCGAGCGTACGAATCGTAACCGGCATGCCGTTCAGCGTGTCGATCAATTGACGGTAGACCGCGAAGTGTTCTTCTTCGTCCGGTTCGTCGGTCCGGTTCATATAGAGAAATTCCGTGCGGTAGAGGCCGACCCCGTCGGCGCCGACGGCGCGGGCGGCTTCGAAATCGCTCGAAAGTTCCACATTCGCGTACAACTCGACGGGGATACCGTCGCGGGTGACGGCCTCATCGCTACGCAGGGCATCGAGGCGTGCCGCAAGCCGGGCATGATCACTGCGGCGCGTTTCGTAGTGCTCGAGTACCGTCTGATCGGCCGCGCCGACGATCACCCCCGCGTCGCCGTCGATCACGACAAGCTCGTTCTCCTTGATATAGCGCTGCACGCCATGAACCGCGACAACCCCGGGGATACCGAGGCTGCGCGCGAGGATCGACATGTGTGAGGTGGGTCCACCGGATTCGGTAACGAACGCGGCGACCCCGTTTCGCTGCATCAGTACGGTATCGGCGGGGCTCAGATCGTCGGCGATGATCACCATGCCCTGCAGGCGACTGTCCGCGGCTTCGTGACGCAACGGCGCATGGTTCAGCAGCGCACGCTGGATGCGGCTGACGACGTGGTCGACGTCATCCTTGCGCGTTCTGAGGTAGGGATCGTCCATCGCGTCGAACGCGCGCACGAGCGCGTCGCGCTGCAGTTTCAACGCCCAGCCGGCGTTACATCCCTGCTCCCGGATCAGGCGCTCCGCATCAAATGTCAATGCCGAGTCCTCGAGCATGAGCAAATGCGTATCGATGAACGCGGCGATATCCGCGGAGGTCGTCGCGGGGATTTGCTTGCGAACTTCGCGCAATTCCCCCTTCGCCTGGCGCACCGCGTCGCGCAAGCGTTCAATCTCGCGAGCCGCTTCACCCGGCGTGACGGGGTAGTCGTCTATTTCCAGCTGCGTGCGCACGATAATGTGCGCCTTCCCGATCGCGATGCCCCGGGACACACCGATGCCGTGCAGGGAAAATGTCACGAATCCTCTCCGAAGCGATCCGCGACGAGCCCGGCCAGCGCTTCGAGCGCCTCGTCCTCTTCCGGTCCCCGGGTCGTGATTTCGAGCGTGACTCCCTGGGAAGCGGCCAGCATCATGACGGCCATGATGCTCTTGCCGTTTACCGGAGCGCCGTCCCGCGCGACGAGCACGTCGCAACCATAATGGCCAGCGGTCTGCACGAATTTCGCGGCCGCCCGCGCATGCAGGCCGAGGCGATTGACGATGTCTACCTTACGCGTCGGCATGGCGTTTCGCGGCTCCTGACAGATGCCGGCGGTAATGCCGGCTATGTCGCGTTCGTGCGTTATTCACTGCTTACCTCAACCCGCTGAAAACCCGTGGCAAGTGGCGGCCGGGCGGCAACGGCCGCGCGGACCGCACAGCTGTTTCAAGCCCGGTTCCACTTATCCTAATCGAGGTTCACGGGCGAACGAAATCCGCACTGCCCGGAGCACGGGCGGCGCCGGCCCTAGCTGTCGCGATGCACCATCAGGATCTGCCGGCGCGGCTTGAACGCCTCGGCGACCCGCTCGACGACATACACGGAACGATGCCGTCCACCGGTACAACCTATCGCAATCGTCAGGTAGCTGCGCTTGTCCGCCTCGAATGCCGGAATCCAGTGATCGAGAAACGCCACGATATCGTCGACCATACGGCCGACCGTGGGATCGGTGCGGAGGAAGTCCTGCACGCTCTCGTCACGACCGGACAATTCCCGCAAAGCCGGATCCCAGTACGGGTTCGGCAAACAACGAACGTCAAACACGAAATCGGCGTCCGGCGGCAGACCGTTTTTGAAACCGAACGAGCAGACCTGCAGCGACAGGGCATCGCTCGGTCGCAGCGCGACGCGTTCGGCGATCAGTCCGCGAAACTGGTGGACATGAGTGTGGGTAGTGTCGACGCGCAAATCCGCGCGGTCGGACATCGGCTCCATCAGGATACGCTCGTTCGCGATGGCCTGGTCGAGTCGTTGTTCATTCGACGACAGTGGGTGGCGGCGACGGGTTTCGCTGAATCGGTTGATGAGCGTCTCATCGCTTGCATCGATGTAGATCAGTTCTACGTCGAACGGCATTTCGTGCAGGGCATCGAGCATTTCGGGGAAACGCGACAGGTCCCCCGAGGGGTTGCGGGCATCGATACCAACCGCTACGCGACGGTAGTGCGGCAGATCGCCCTTATCGATGAACTCCGCGAGGTCCAGCAGCAAGCCGGCGGGCATGTTGTCGACGCAATAAAAGCCGGCGTCTTCGAGCGCGTGCAGCGCTATCGATTTTCCTGCGCCGGATAAACCGGTAACGATGATAAGCCGACGATTCACTTACCAACCAGCAGGCGGTGGACGGTTTGTGCGGCAGCCTGTTCGCGCAACTCGCGCACGAGCGCTTCGTCGACGAACAGTCGCGCGAGTTCGGCGAGCGTGGCGTTGTGCTCGGCGGTCGTGTCCTGGGGTACGAACAGGGCAAAGAACAGGTCGACGGGCTCGCCGTCGATGGCATCGAAATCAACTGCCGTGGCAGTGCGCAGAAACGCACCCTGCATTGTCTGCAGGTGCGGGATCCGGCCGTGCGGGATTGCGATCCCGTTGCCGAGTCCGGTACTGCCGAGCCGCTCGCGCGCAATCAATCCATCGAATGCCTGTGCGGGGGTCAGGTTCGGGGTGTCCACCGCAACGAGGCGCGCGAGCTCTTCGAGCACCGCCTTCTTGCTGAGCACAGGGACGTCGATGGCGACCCTGGAGGCGGGCAGGATGTCGGCAATTTGCATGATCCGACGGCCGTTTACTCGGCGCCCTGCTGTTGTTTGATCCCGCCTTCGCGTCGGTGGTGATCCGTTAGTTTTTCCTTGTGCTTGCGCACCTGGCGATCGAGTTTGTCGATCATGTCGTCGATCGCGGCATACATGTCGTCGTTTTCGCTCATCGCGTGAATCTTGCTGCCGGTGATGTGCAGTGTCGTCTCTGCCCGGTTCCGTTGCTTTTCGATGTCCAGCACGACGTGTGCGTCGATAACGTGGTCGAAATGGCGTTTCACCCGTTCCATCTTCGTGTTGATGTAATCTTTCAGCGAATCGGTGATTTCAACGTGATGTCCTGAAATGCTTAGTTGCATTGGTTCCTCCCTACGAGTGTGTAAAAACGATTGAGTTCACGCTGAGGCGGCGGGCACATTCAGCGTTGAGTCGGGCCTGTGACGGGTCCGTTTCGTACGGTAAGCAAACGATCGCAGCGTTGATTGGCGTTTCCCGGGTGAACTGGGCCTGCGTCGGAACAGGTATCAGCAGAGCTGTTTTCGTTCGTTCGATGGCGGGATTTGCATCGCTTCGCGGTATTTCGCCACCGTTCTGCGCGCCACCTTGACGCCCTGATCTGACAGCAGACTGGCAATCTTACTATCACTTAAGGGTTTCTGAGTATTTTCGGCCGAAATGAGTTTCCTGATGACCGCCCGAATTGCCGTGGACGACGCCTCGCCGCCGAGCGTGGTCCCCACGTGGCTCGAGAAAAAGTACTTGAGTTCGTAGATACCCCGCGGCGAATGCATATATTTGTGCGTCGTTACGCGCGAAATCGTGGATTCGTGCATCTCGAGTGCCTCGGCGATATCGTGGAGTACGAGTGGCTTCATCGCTTCGTCACCGTGCTCGAGAAATGCCTGCTGGCGTTCGACTATCGCAGTGGCCACCCGGAGCAGTGTTTCGCTGCGACTCTGCAGGCTCTTGATGAACCATTTCGCTTCCTGCAGATGCGATTTCAGGGAGCTGTTGTCGGGGCTGTTGTCGGCACGTTTGATCATGCTCGCGTAGTACGGGTTGACCCGGATCTGCGGAAGCGCTTCGCTGTTCAGCTCCACTTTCCAGCGATTCTTCTCCTTGCGCACATAGACATCCGGGACGACGTATTCCGGCGGCTTCTCGTTGTAGACCGCGCCCGGACGCGGATTGAGCGTCTGGATCAAATCGAGAATTTTCCGCAGTTCATCCTGCGAGACCTTAAGGCGGCGCATGACGAGACTGAAATCACGCGAGCCGAGGACCTCGAGATGCTGCGTACAGACCTCCACCGCGGCCTCGAGCCACGGCGTGGCCGGATCGAGCTGGCGCAACTGCAGCAACAGGCACTCGCCGAGATCGCGCGCGGCGACGCCGGTCGGGTCGAGTCCCTGCACCTGCTTCAGCACGGCGGCCACCTCGTCGGTCTCGATCTGGATCTCGTCGCTGCCATTGACGGTTTCGCACACCTCTTCGAGACTCGCATCGAGGTAACCGTCATCGTTCAGCATGTCGATGATTGCAAACGCTATTGCGCGGTCCGCGTCGGTCATCGGCATCAGGTTGAGCTGCCACATGAGGTGGTCGCGCAGTGTTTCATCGGCGCTGCGCACGCTGTCGAATTCCGTTTGCGCACCGCTCGGCGCCGACGTTGCGCCCGCCGGGCCCGGGGCGTCGTAGATCTCGTCCCAATCGCTGTCGACCGGCAGATCCTCCGGGATGTCGTCGGCAACGGCCTGGGCAACGTCGGGTTCACCGAGGTTGTCGTCGCCATCGGCGTCCCTGTCCGTCGCGCTCGAACCCGCGTTGTCGTCGTCACCCGCGCCGCTGTCTTCGTCGAGTTCGAGCATCATGTTCGAATCGAGTGCGTCCTGCACTTCGACGCTTAGCTCGAGCGCCGATAGCTGCAGCAGGCGGATCGCCTGCTGCAGCTGCGGCGTCATGGTCAGGCTCTGACCTAACTTGAGCTGGATAGATTGCTTCATGGCAATACGTTAATCGGCCGGACCGGGGCTTTTCTTATCAATCCGTAGTTTAGCGCATTCCATTGAAGCCAAGTCCGGCACCGGTAAAAATTTGCAAGCCGGTACGGGAAATGTGAACGGCGTATTGATTGCGACTGCGGGGGAACGGTGGGCGTCGCTCGTGGATTTGATTCAAAGCGTAAAATCATCGCCAAGGTAGACTTCACGCACATGTTCGTCGACAAGAATCTGCTCGGACGATCCCTCCGCGATGATGCGGCCCTCGTTGACGATATACGCCCGGTCACAAATACCGAGCGTTTCCCGGACATTATGGTCCGTGATCAACACGCCGATACCGAGCTGGCTCAAATGCTGGATGATGCGTTGAATATCGCCGACCGATATCGGGTCGACCCCGGCGAACGGCTCATCGAGCAACACGAACTGCGGCTGGCTCGCGAGCGCACGCGCGATTTCAACGCGTCGCCGTTCGCCGCCGGACAACGACATCCCGAGACTGTCGCGGATGTGCTTGATGTGAAATTCCTGCAGTAAGGCCTCGAGTCGCCTCGCACGCTGGTCGGCGGTGATTTTCGGGACAATTTCGAGTACCGCGGCGATGTTCTGGGCCACGGTAAGCTTACGAAACACCGATGCTTCCTGCGGCAGATAACCGAGGCCCTTGCGCGCACGCAGGTCCATCGGCAGATGGGTCAGGTCGTCGCTGTTCAGCTGGATCGAGCCGCCTTCGCTCGCGACGAGGCCGACGATCATATAGAAGCTCGTCGTCTTGCCGGCACCGTTTGGTCCGAGCAGACCGATCACCTCACCGCTCTCGACATTGAGACTGACGTCGTGCACGACCTTGCGCGACTTGTAGGTCTTCGACAGATGTCGCACCGCGAGGACGCTCACGTCACACGCCCCGGACAACGCGACCGCGGTGCGCTGCACACGGACAACCCGGCGACCGGATCGGTGAGCTCATGCACGCGGATAGCGATAACATCATTGCGTTTCGTCTTTCGGTTTTCTCGGCGGAATGATCACGCGCACGCGGCCGGTTTGTTTCTCTTTACCCGTAACCTGCTGCTGCTTCGCCTTGGGTACGGCACGCGCCGTAATCACGCTCTTTGCGGTGTCGTAGTTGATCCTGTCGCCTTCAAACAGACGGTCGCCCTGGGTGAGGCGGGCTTTGCTGATCAGATGCAGCAGACTTTTCAGCTGGTGGTACTCGATCAGTAGTGCTTCACCTTCGACGTCTTCACCGTTGTCGGGCGTCTGTTTGAAATAGGCCGGACGGCCTTCGAGATAAACATCTTCGAGATCGCGGTCTTCCGAGAAGTTTACCTTGAGCTTGTCCCCCGTCATCCGGATCGAACCTTGCGTTACGACGACATTACCGACATAGATCGTCTTGCCTTCCTGGTCGTCGAGTTCGGCGAAGTCTGCCTCGATTTCGATCGGCTGTTGCGAGTCGGTCGCGAGCGCGGCGGCGTCGAAAGCCGCGGCCACCGCAAACAGGAGAATGCTAGCTTTGAGGAGTGACTTCATGGCGGCTTTTCACCTGTTTCAGTAATTCGAGCCGGTCGTGGGCAAAATTCGCCCGCATGCCGATCGTCTTCGTTATCGTTGTCGCGCTCGTTATCGTCGCCGGGTCGTCCGTCTCCGCGTATTGTTCCTGCGGCAACACCCGCAGCTCGGAAGTCAGGACTTCGAATTCCCGCTGGCCCTGCTCGTTCAGGCGCCAGATCTCCACTTCGCCGTGCAACAGCACAACCTCGTTGCCGGAACTCACCCACCCGGTTTCCGCAATGACATACCACGGATCCGGGTTGCCATTGTAGATTTCCAAGCGCGGGTTCTCCAATTCGGTCGAATCATCGTCCGGATAATGCGTGACGAGATCGGCGTACAACACGTTTTGCAGGGCGCCGGTTTCATCCAGCGTATTCCTCACCATGTCCTCGATGTAGTAATCCGGTTCGTGCGGCGCCGACAGCTGCGCCACCTCGCTGTCCTCGTCAAGGTACTGCCACAGCCAGAACGTCAGCGCGCCGAGCGCGACGAACAACGCTGCTGACAGGACGGCCGGACTAGGCATTGGCCGGGTCTGTGGTGCTTATCGGCGCGAACCGGGCGAGCCTGTCGTCCAGCGTTCCCTGGGCACGCATGATCAATTCGCACACCTCGCGCGCCGCGCCGGCGCCACCATCGAGCCCGGTTACATAAGCGGCAAATTCCCGCACCTTCCAGTTCGCGTTCGCCACCGCGATCGGCAGTCCGGATCGGGCCATGACGGGGATATCCGGTAAATCGTCGCCGACGTAGCACACCGCGTCGCCGGTGATTTCGAGATCCTCGCAAACCGCATTGAACGCCGCGGTCTTTGAACTCTGACCCTGGAATACGCGATCAATTCCCAACTCGTCCATGCGCCTCGTAACGGCCGCCGATTCGCGCCCGGTGATCACCGCGATCTCGACGCCGCTCTCGCGCAACATGACCATCCCGAGGCCGTCACGCACGTGGAACTGTTTCGTCTCGTTGCCGTCGGCATCGAGGATGATGCGGCCGTCCGTGAGCACGCCGTCGACATCGAAAATCACGAGCGCGATCCGTGCCGCGCGAGCCATGACGCGGTCGTTCGTCAGCATCTTCAGAACGCGCCGGAGCGCAGCAGGTCGTGCATGTTCAGTACGCCGGTGAGACGTTGTTCATGATCGACCACGAGAAGTGCGTTGATCTTTCGGTCCTGCATGATGCGGAGCGCATCGGCGGCAAGGATGTCGGCGTCGGCCGTCGTGCAGTCGCGGGTCATCACGCTTTCGATCGGGGTCGAATTGATATCCACGCGCTGATCGATGACGCGGCGAAGATCGCCGTCGGTGAAAATCCCCCTGACCTGTCCGGCGCTGTCGACCACGGCGGTCATGCCAAGTCCCTTGCGCGTCATCTCGACGAGTGCGTCGCTGATCACCGCGGTTGGTGTCACGGTCGGCATCTCTTCACCGGTGTGGAGCAGCCCGCCGATCTTCAGCAGCAGGCGACGCCCGAGCGCACCGCCCGGATGTGAGCGTGCGAAATCCTCTTCCGTAAATCCGCGTGCCTCGAGCATCGCAATCGCGAGCGCATCACCCATCGCGAGCGCCGCGGTCGTACTCGATGTTGGCGCGAGACCGAGTGGGCAGGCTTCTTCGGCAACCCCGACGTCGATGTGCACCGTCGCCTGCTTCGCGAGGCTCGATTGTGCGTTGCCGGTCATCGCGATCAGGGGTACGCCGAGCCGGCGAATGAGCGGAATGAGAATGACGAGTTCGTTCGTCTCGCCGGAGTTTGACAGCGCGACCACGACATCATCCGGCGTGATCATGCCCATGTCACCGTGACTCGCTTCTCCGGGATGGACGAAGAAAGCCGGCGAACCGGTGCTTGCCAGGGTCGCGGCAACTTTGCCGCCGATATGACCGGACTTGCCCATGCCGAGTACGACGATGCGGCCCCTGCAGCCAAGCATGATCGTGACCGCGCGGCCGAATGCCGCGTCGATTCGGGCGCCGAGTGATGCGACCGCGCGCGCTTCGATATCAATTACTGCCCGCGCGACACCGAGTAGACGCTCGATGTCGCCGTCACTGAAGGAAGGATCGGGTGAACTCATGTTATTAACAGCTGATCAAGGTAGGCGAGGGCACCGGTGGGGCTCCGGTTCAGCTCGAAACGAACAGCATGACCTGGTAGGCCACGAATCCGAGCAGCAGCGTCGCCCCTTCCACCCGCGTGATACGGCGTGAACCGCCCCGGCGGGCCGCCATCAGGAACAGCAGCACGCTCAGGAAAATCATGATCGGAAAGTCTCGTGACATGACCGCCGGTTCGAGCGCGCCGGGACTCAGCAATGCCGGTACCCCCATGACGCCGAGGATGTTGAACATATTGGAACCGATCACGTTTCCGAGCGCA
Source organism: uncultured Gammaproteobacteria bacterium (assembly GCA_963976285.1). Lineage (GTDB taxonomy): Bacteria > Pseudomonadota > Gammaproteobacteria > UBA11873. The sequence continues at coordinate 19,473 of CAXBJY010000064.1, read as the reverse complement.
ATGTCGGACTCGCCCTTCCACGCGCTGGCGACGGAAGCCGCGAGCTCCGGCAGGCTCGTTCCGACCGCGACGATCGTCAACCCGATAACGAGATCGCTCACTCCGTAATGGGTTGCGATGGTGACGGCGCCCTCGACGAGCATATTCGAGCCGAATAACAGCATCGCGAGACCAAGCGAAAACCACAGCAGCGCCCGGCCCGTCGACATGCCGCTTTCGAGATGGTGGGTGATCTCCTCGCCGAGCGCGTCACCGGAACCGCCCGTCAGGCTCAGCCACGCGAGTGTCCCGAACAGGCCCAACAAACCGACGAACAATACGATACCGTCGACGAGACCGAGCGCGCCATCGGCGCACAGCGCATAGGACAGCGCGATGCAGACGAACATGATCGGAAATTCACGTCGCAACACTTCCGAGCGCACGTCGAGCGGCAGGATCAGGGCGGTGACGCCGATGACGAGCCCGACGTTTGCGATATTCGAACCGAGCGCGTTACCGACCGCGATCGAGGGGTTGCCGTTCAGTGATGCGACCGCGGCAACGAGCATTTCCGGCGCCGAGGTAGCAAACCCGACTACCGTCAGGCCGACGAGCAGGGGCGGAATGCCGAGATTATTGGCCGCCGCCGCCGCGCCTTCGACGAACCGATCGGCGCCGAACGTGAGTAAGCCGAGGCCCATCAGTACCGCCAGGTAGGCTTCAGTCATGGTTTGGAAGCAATCTCAAATACGTTCAATGTGTTCATTCATGGCACACGGCCGCGGCGGTTCGCCGACAAACGGCAACGTTAAGAGCCGCGGGGACAGCGGAAACCGCACGCGCCACAGAGGATCCGTAACCACGGTTCTCGCCGGTCGGCGCGCGACGATACCCTGACGGTGCGCGCCGTTGCTAATTCGGGTGCCAATATGCCAGATTCAGACCCGCGCTGTCACAGATCGGCGCGATTTCCGGGCAGCCGGACGACCATGATGCGACACGGGCAACGATAAGTATGATGCGTGCAATGATCCTCGCCGCGGGACGCGGCGAGCGGATGGGCGAACTTACGGACAAGCAGCCCAAACCGCTACTCGAGGTTGCCGGCAAGGCCCTGATCGAGCATACGATTGCGCGCCTGGGCAAAAGTGGCGTGCGCGAACTCGTCGTCAATCTCGCTTACCGCGGCGATCAGATCCGGGATCGACTCGGCGACGGCTCGCGCTACGGGGTCACGATTGTCTATTCGCAGGAACCCGAAGGCGCGCTCGATACCGGTGGCGGCATCGCCGCGGCGCTCGATCTGCTGGGGCCGGCGCCATTCATCGTCGTGAACAGCGATGTCATGACGGATCTCGATTTTGCCCGTCTCGAACCGCCGGCCGGGCTTGCCCACCTGATTATGGTGCCAAACCCGCCGCATCATCCGCAGGGCGACTTTTTTCTGCGTGATGGCCGACTCGACGACACGAGCGGCGTGTCGGCAACGTACGCCGGTATCGGCGTCTATGCACCGGAACTGTTCGCGGACCACCCTGGCGGACGCTTTCCCCTGGCGCCGCTGTTACGCGCAGCAATCGCGGCCGGCCGGGTGTCCGGCGAGCTGTTTCAGGGTCTGTGGCTCGACGTCGGCACGCCGGCGCGCCTCGCGCTCGCGAAAACGATTGTTGCAACGCAGCAAGAGGTTTGAATTTTCGTGTATACTGCGCGCTCGCAAACCTGGTGACCCGGCCGCGGCGGAACACTGCGCATCCGGCACGGTCTCATTCAGGACTGCCAACTGCCGCGCTTAGCTCATCCGGTGAAGGTGAGCCCACACCCTGATTTCAGTGGGCCGGCAGTTACCCGCGCGAGCGGGTATTTATCGCAAATAAACGCTGACGCTGGTAAAAATTAGATGCTGATTAACCGCCTTTTCGCGCGCGGTGTGTGGTTACCATGCGCGATTGTTTTGCACGTGATAGCAGGCACACCGCTTGTTTCGGCCGCCGAGACAACAAACTTTAGCCCGTCACAAGTCACCGTTACCGCTGCGCAACAGCCGCTGCGCGTCGTGAAATTCAACGATTACGCCCACGCCGATGCGACTGCCACGGCAGTTGAAGTGACGATGCTGAACGATTTCGCGCGTAGCGCCGGGGTCGAGGTCGAATGGATCAATGTTTTCCGGGCAGCCGAAGCGCTCGATCTGATCCTCGGCGGTGCCGCCGATCTGAGTATCAGCGCCGTGCCCATCGACCGGCGCGACGACCCGCGCCTGTTGACGTCGGAACCGATCGGCCTGAAGCGCTATCGCGTCATCGGCCGCCAGGGGGAGACCGCGGACAGCCCGCTTGAGCTTACGGGCAAAAGTGTCGCGGTGAAATTATCATCCCCGATGTGGCCCTATCTCGACCGCCTGCGCGGCGCTATCGAAGACCTGCGGCTGCAGGTATTGCCCGACGATCTGACCCGCGAAGAAACACTGCAAATGGTCTCCGACGGAATCTACGACGCCGCACTCGTCGCGACGGAAGCCGGGGACACCGGGATCGAAGACTTCCCGCGGACGAAGTATCTTTTCGACGTAGCCGGACCCCAGCCTATCGCCTGGTACACCCGCGCCGAGGATGCCGCCCTCATGGGGGAGGTGAATGAGTTTATCGCCCGGTTTCACACCGTTTACAACGACCCCGAAGCGCGGCTGCGTTCGTTCGACGAAGCGAAGCGGCAGGGCAGGTTGCGCATCATCACGCGGCTCGACGGGCAGAACTACTTTCTCAAACGCGGCCGCCCGGCTGGCCTTGAACTGGGTCTCGCGCGACGTTTCGCGAAACGCCACGGATTGCGGCTCGAGGTTCTCGTCGCGCGCGACGATGAGCAAATCGTGCAGTGGCTGCGCAACGGCGTTGGCGACATCGTCACCGCAAGGCTCGACGCCGATGCGGTCTACGGTGATCCGGGTTATACGATGTCGCGCGATTACCGGTTCGAACCCGCCGTCCTCGTGTCCCGGGCGGAGCGCCCGCTCGTTAATGCCGATGCACTCACTGATACGACACTCGGCGCCTACGAAGCCTCGGCGAATCTCGAAGCCGCACGCCGCTTCGCCGGCGGCGTCGCGCGGATCGTACCCATCGGCCAGCGGGTCACCCTGCAGCGCGTACTCGAACACATCGAAAACGGCGCCGTCGATGGCGCCGTCGTCGATGCACGACACCTCGACAGCGTACTCGCCAGCCACCCGGACCTCGTTGCCGGCATGTCGATACCGAACCCGTTCCGTTACCGCTGGACCCTGCGTGGCGACGACCCGACGCTCGCCGCGGCCGTCGACACGTTTATGCAGTCCGTCTATCGCCAGGAGACCTACAACGTGCTCGAGCGGCGTTACGGGCAGATGCGCAAAACCGCCGCATCGGGGTTCGACGATATTTCCCCGTTCGATGAACTCGTCCGCGACTACGCGAATCGTTATCGCTTCGACTGGCGCCTGATCGCGGCGCAAATGTATCAGGAGAGTCGTTTCAATCCGGACGCGGTATCCGACGCGGGCGCTCTCGGTTTGATGCAACTGATGCCGGCGACCGCCCGCGCACTCGGGTTCAAGAACCCACACGACCCGGAAGCCGGTATTCACGCCGGGGTGAAATACCTGAACCGTATGCGCAACCGCTTCGAGAAACGAATCCCGATGAGTTCGCGAACCTGGTTTGCACTGGCCGCCTATAACGTCGGCTACGAGCGCGTCCGTCGCGCGCGCGAGCTGGCGCGGACGCGCGGTCTCGATCCGGATCGCTGGTTCGGCAATGTCGAAGTCGCGATGCGCGAGATGTCCCGGCCTGGCGCCGACTTCAGCTGCCGTTGTGGCCAGGCCATCATGTATGTGCGCGCGATTCGCTCACTGTACTACGCCTATCGCAACGTTCATCTCGCGAGTTACGCCCCGGTTTACCCGAACGGCTTCGAGGCCCGCAACGGCCGTGGCAGATCCCGCAACGCGGGCTGAAGTGCCGGGACCGGATCAGCGATAGCGCGTCGGATCCGCGACGCCCGCCGCGGCGAAACCGTCCCGGCGCAAGCGGCAGGCATCACACTTGCCGCACGCCAGCCCCGCCGGGTCTGCCTGATAGCACGACACGGTCGCGGCATAATCAACCCCCAGCGCGATGCCCTTGCGGATGATCCCGGCTTTACCGAGATCGATGAGCGGGGCATGAATCGTAATTTGCGTGCCTTCGACGGTCGCCTTCGTGGCGACGCGTGCGAGCGCCTGAAACGCTTCGATAAACGCCGGCCGGCAATCGGGGTAGCCGGAATAATCGACCGCGTTGACCCCGATGAAAATTGCCTCGGCCTGAACGACTTCCGCCCAGCCGAGCGCAATCGAAAGCATCACCGTGTTGCGCGCCGGCACATACGTTATCGGGATCCCTTCACTTGGCGCCGACGGGACGGCGAGATTTTCATCCGTGAGCGCGGAACCACCAAACTGGCCGTAATCGACGCGCACGATCCGGTGTTCAACGGCCGCCAGACTGGCGGCCAGTCGCGCGGCCGCGGCGATCTCGGCATTGTGTCGCTGGCCGTAATCGACCGTCAGCGCGTAACACGCATGGCCTGCCGCACGCGCGTCGGCGAGGACGGTGGCGGAATCCAGTCCGCCGGATAACAGGACCACCGCGCGCATCGGCTCAGCGACCCGGTTCGTCGCCCCACAGGTACTTGTGGAGCTGGACCTGCAGGCGGGCCGGAAGATGATCGGCGAGCATCCACTCGCCGAGTTCACGCGGGTGGAGTTCGTCGTGGGCTGGCGACAGCAGCACATTCGCGCGCTGCGTGAGAGTGTGCTCCGCCATAGTCGCTTTCGTCCATTCGTAATCCGCGCGATCGGAGATGACGAACTTCACCTCGTCATGCGGGCGCAACAGGTCCACGTTCGCGTAGCGGTTGCGTTCGAGTTCACCGGACGAGGGGGTTTTCAAATCCATGACCGTCGTCACCCGCCGGTCGATGCCCTCGATCGACAGCGCGCCACTCGTTTCGAGCGACACCGCGAAGCCCGCATCACACAGGTTGCCGAGCAAGGTCCTGCATTGCGGCTGCGCGAGCGGCTCGCCACCGGTCACCGTTACGCGTTCGACGCCGTGCGCGCGCACGCGCGCGAGGATCTCGTCGAGCGATAACTGTTCGCCGCCGCTGAACGCATAGGCGGTGTCGCAGTAACGGCAGCGCAGCGGGCAGCCGGTGAGCCGGACGAACACCGTCGGCAAACCGACCGATGTCGACTCACCCTGGATCGACAGGAATATTTCAGTAATCCGCAGCATGTTCGGCAGTACCGGTTCTCGGGGCTGCTGCCCCGGAATCGCTAGTTCGAGGCAGCACTGGCCAGAATATGGATCCGCTCTTCGGCCAGCCGCGCGGCGGTGGACCCCGCGTAACGGTTACGCAGATCCTCGAGTACGGCGCGCGCCTGATCGAGCTGCCCGAGTTCGTGATAGCTGTAACCGATCTTCAACATCGCGTGCGAACGCTTCTTGCTCGCCGGATAGGTGTCGATCAGTTTGCGGTATTCAACGAGTGCGGGTTCGAACTCGCGCTTTACGTAATACGTTTCCCCGAGCCAGTATTGTGCGTTATCGGCGTACTGACTGTTCGGGAACTGCACGAGGAAATCCGTGAAGGCAGCGATCGATTCGTCGTATTCGCCGGCCTTCAGTAAATTAAAGGCGTCGTGGTAGGCCGCTTCCGAGGCTTCGTTGTCAATCGTCGGACCCTGCGGTGCGATCGAAGGCCGTGAAACAACCGCGACCTGGGTGTCGACCGCGGCATCCGGTGTGCCGGCGGCGGCGGCCGTTGCCGCTGCGGGCGCCACCGCCATCTGATTCACGTCGCGGGGCGGGGCTTCACCATCACCGCCTGCTTCGCGCAGCTCGAGATTCGACGGCGGCGTGGTGCCGGCTATCGCCTGCGCCTCACCCGGCATGACCGTCGTCAATGGCGGCGCCGCGTTCGCATCCGTAATGCGCATTCCGCCCGACTGTCCGCTGAGGTTCTGCAGCCGCTGATCGATATCGACGTAGGTGTCGCGCTGCGTTTTACGCAGCTGATCGATCGCGTAGTTCTGCTCTTCGATCTGCCCGCGCAAACGTTGCACTTCGCTCTGCAGGCGTTCCACGGTTTGCAGCAGATCGAGCAAGCCCCGGTTGTTGAGCGTCCGCTCGAGCTTTGCCAGCCGGCCTTCGACCGTTGCGGTGTTCGATTGCGCCGCAACGGGCGACAGCACGACTGTGCTCAGCAGTATGGCGAGCGTTGCGCTCAGCGTGTCTCGCGGTATTCGGCGACCCATGCAGCCCTCCTCCTTAATACAGAATCTCGACGCGCCGGTTCAAGGCGTAGGATTGCTCGCTATGGCCTTCCATGACCGGGCGTTCCTCGCCGTAACTGACCGCGTTCACCTGACCCGCGGACGCGCCCAGCAACACGAGTTGCTTGCGCACGGCGAGCGCGCGGCGTTCGCCGAGCGCGAGGTTGTATTCACGTGACCCGCGCTCGTCCGCGTGCCCCTCGAGGTTTATCGCAACCCCCGGGTTCGCCGTGAGATAGGCGGCATGCGCCTCGATCGTGCCGCGAAAATCGGCGCGGATGTTGCTGCTGTCGTAGTCGAAGTAAATAACCCGGACGGACAAGGGGCCATCAGGATCGTTCGGATCGCCGAGCGCACTGCGTGAGTACGGATCGGCATCGCCGATGCCGGTGGATACGGCGGCATCGATGTCGTTCATTTCGTCACTCGAGATGCCACGGTCTTCGACCACGGCACCCGCATTCGCGTCTTTCGTTCGGTCAGACCCGCCGCAACCGGCGAGACCCATAGCCAGTATGATCATCACGGCCCATCTGGTCGAATTCATCATTTGTTTCTCCTTCTCCCCGTCTTGTTCGGACGTCGTGAGGTCGATTGAATGGCCGGGTGTACGGCCGGATTGTTATGGTCGAAGCGGTCCCCAAGCCGGTTCACGAACTTCGCCCTTCTGGAGAGCCAGGCGCTGCTTCACCCGGCCGTCGGCGGACACCGCGGCCAACTCAGTGCCCTTCGATCCCATTGTCGCATAAATAATCATCGCGCCGTTCGGTGCAAAGCTCGGCGATTCATCGAGCCGGGCATCCGTCAGCACGTCGAAGCGATCCTTTTCGAGGTCGACGAGCGCGATGCGATAACCCTTGTCGCCGCCGTTGACGACGGCCATCTTTTTGCCGTCGGGCGACAGGCTGGCTCGCGCATTGTAGTTGCCCATATTGAATGTGAGCCGCCGGGGCTGGCCGCCGTCGACGGCGATTTCATAAATCTGCGGACCGCCGCCCCGATCGGACGTAAACACGAGGCTGCGACCGTCGGGTTTCCAGCGTGCCTCGGTATCGATCGCCGGATGGGTCGTGAGCCGACGCGTCTTGCGCGTATCGAGATCCATCACGTAGATATCGGGGTTGCCGTCGGCCGAGCGCGTCATCGCGAGACGCCGCCCGTCCGGCGAGAAAGACGGCCCGCTATTGATGCCGCGCCCGAACGCTACCTTCTCGCGTTTACCGGTGCGAATATCCTGCACGTAGATCGCGGAGTTTCGCTCCTCGAACGAGACATAGGCAATGCGGTTGCCATTTGGCGACCAGGCCGGCGACAGCAGCGGTTCCGGCGACTCGAGTATCGTGCGCGCGTTGTAACCGTCCGAGTCCGCGATTTGTAACTGGTAGCGCGAGCGTTTGCTGCCGAGCTTTTCGACCGTGATGTAGGCGATGCGGGTGGCGAACGCACCTTTCACCTTCAGGATCGCTTCGAAAATCAGATCGCTGACGTGGTGCGCGGTGAGTCGCAGGTTCTCGGCCGTCGTCGGGATCCGGAACCCGGCGAGTTGCTTCGCGGTGACGACATCGATCACGCGGAATTCGACCGCGTAATTGCCGGGCTGGATCTGTTTCACCTGTCCGATCACGAGATTGTCGATTCCGAGCAGGCGCCAGTCCTTGAAATTGACGTCGCTGAACGCCGCCGGGCGCGATGGCAAATCCGCAATCGGCATCGGAGCGAAACGCCCGCTGCGCCGCAGATCGGAGACAACGACGGCGCTGACGTTCTCGGGGGGAGTGCCATCACCGTGCCAGTCGAACGGCACGACCGCAATCGGCAGGGCGCCTTCGACCCCCTGAGTAATCCGGATTTCGAGCAGATCGCGCGATTGCGCCTGGGCCAGACCGGCGACGAGCACCAGGGCGGACAAAGCCAGCAAACGAATCATGACTCTCACTACGTGTTACTCCGGGTCGAATACAAACTTGATTTCCCGCATGCGCTGAAACAGCCGCGGGTCTGACGGTACCGGCAACGGCGCGGCCTTGCGCACGGCGTTCTCGGCCTGACGATCGAACGAAGCGTTGCCGCTCGAGTCGATCACGCGCGCCTCGACGACTTCACCGCCCGGGATCATGCGCACATACAGCGTGCAGCTCAATCCATCGGCGACGCCCGGATAGATAAAGACGTTCGCCACCCGCGAACGTACGGCCGCGATGTAGCGTGCGATCTCCGTTTCGTCGGCGCGTTCCTGGGCCGCCGCGGCGCGCTCTTTCTCTTCGAGCGCCAGCGCCTCACTCAAAGCGGCCGCGCGTTTTGCCTCTTCCGCGGCTTTCTTCTCCTCGGCTGCGCGTTTCGCCTGCGCGAGTCGCTCCTTCTCGAGCGCTTCGAGACGCTCCTTCTCGGCCGCGAGCTTTTTCTGTTCCGCGGCGATGCGTTCCTTCTCGACCTGTTTTTGCCGTTCGAGTTCAGCCTTTTCCTTGCGCTGCTGTTCCGCGACGCGCTGCTTTTCCTCGGCCAGTTTCTTTTTCTCGGCCGCCACGCGTTCCTTCTCAGCCTGCACTTGTGCGGCCAGCTTTTTCTTTTCGGCCGCGACGCGTTCTTTCTCGGCCCGCTTCTGCCGTTCGAGTTCCGCCTGCTGCTCACGCAAGGCCGCGGCCTTCTTCTCGGCGGCGTCGCGTGCACTTTGTTCTTCGCGGCGTTTCTTCTCTTCGGCCTCGCGCAGCTTCGCGGCTTGCGCCTCGAGCACTTCGTTATCGACCGCGCGAGCGTTCACGATCGGCACGTCCGGCGCCACGACCGGCGTTGGCTCGGCGCTGAAATCCGTACCGACGATCAATATGAGGATCACGCCGACATGAATTCCGACCGCGTAGATGAACGCGCGCGATTTTCGGGTCCGACCGGCCAGCATGTCTACGCTTCCGCCGGTGGAAAAAGCGCGCTGCAGACATACCGGAACGAGCGCACGCGCTTACCCGGCAACGGTGGAGTCTCGGGCCGCACGATCAGGCGTCCGGCGGTTCGGTGACGAGCCCGACCGTATCGACGCCGGCACCCTGCAACAGCGCCATGATGCCGACGATTCGACCGTACGGCACGTCGCGATCACCTTTGACGAGAAACTGCGTATCCGGTCGGTACTTCAGCAGCCCGCCAACCCGGGTCACGAGCGTCGTTTCGTCGATCGGCGAACCGGCATCCTCACCGAAATCGAGATACACCGAGCCGCTCGCATCGACGGTTACGATTACCGGTTCCCGATCCGACGGCGGTAACACCTCCGACGGCGCCTGCGGTAACTCGATCTTGACGCCCTGGGTGATCAAGGGCGCGGTGATCATGAAAATGATCAGCAGCACGAGCATCACGTCGATATAGGGCACGACGTTGATGTCGGACATGAGGCGTTGTCGTTGGCGTCGGCGTGCCATCAGCTGGATGTATTGACCTGACGTTGCAGGATCGCGGAGAACTCCTCGACGAAAATATCGTAACGGCCGTAGAGCCGGTCGATTTCGCTCGAGAAGCGGTTGTAGGCGATGACCGCCGGAATTGCCGCAAACAGGCCCATCGCGGTCGCGACCAGCGCTTCGGAAATACCGGGCGCGACCATCGCCAGCGTCGCCTGGTGCACGTTACCGAGCGCCTGGAACGAGTTCATAATGCCCCAGACCGTGCCGAACAGGCCGATGTAGGGGCTTACCGAACCGACGGTCGCGAGCGTCGGCAGCCCGGCTTCGAGCACTTCCAGATGGCGGCTGATCGCGATTCGCATCGCGCGCTGCGTACCTTCGAGGACGAGTCCGGGGTCGATCTTGTCGCGCATGCGCAGGCGCGCGTACTCCTTGAAACCCGATTCGAACACTTTCTCCAGACCGTCGAGATCGACGCGTTTCGCGCTGACCCGGTTGAACAATGCAGTCAGGTCGTCGGCACTGCGAAACTGATCCTCGAACGACCGTGCTTCGCGTTTCGCGAACCGGAGTTCGCGGCGTTTCGTAAAAATAAGCGTCCACGACGCCAGCGATGCCAGCAGCAGCGTAAGCATAACGAGCTTGACGAGCAGGCTGGCGCCCAGGATCAGGCTCGCAATGGACAGATCAGCGTGCAGCATGCTGCATCTCCGCGTAGAGGTGAGTCGGAATCGCGCATGGCCGCATGCTCGTCGTGCTGACGCAGCCGACCTTGACCTGCGCACGGCACAACATCACCTCGTCACGAACAATATCCTGGTCGAATTCGATACTCGCGCGCCCGCAGCGGGTGATAGCACAGAGCACGTCGATTTCATCGTTGAACCGCGCAGGGGAGCGATAATCAATGTCGATTTTCTTGACCACGAAAATTACCCGTTCACGTTCACTCAGTTCATCCTGCTCAAAGCCGAGGCGGCGCAGCCATTCCGTGCGCGCGCGTTCCATGAAGCGCAGATAATTCGCGTGATAGACGATGCCGCCGGCGTCCGTGTCTTCGTAGTAGACCCGTACCGGCCAGCGATAGACATCGCGTTCGTGAGTGCGTTCCACGTTCAATCCGTATCCGTGGCTTGATCGAATAAATCCTGTACGTGGACGTTCGTTGCTGGCGGTTCGAGCCCGAAATGCAGCCAGGCCGCGCGGGTCGCCATGCGCCCGCGCGGTGTGCGCATGAGAAAGCCCTGCTGGATCAGGAACGGTTCGAGCACATCCTCGATCGTGCCGCGTTCTTCGCCGATGGCGGCCGCGATGCTGTCGATGCCGACCGGGCCGCCATCGAACTTCTGGATCACGGACAACAGCAACTTTCGATCCATCATGTCGAAGCCGTTCACATCGACGTTCAGCATGTCGAGTGCGCGCGCGGCGACGTCTTCGCTCAGGACGCCGTCGGCACGCACCTCGGCATAATCGCGCGCGCGGCGCAGCAGGCGGTTCGCGATTCGCGGGGTGCCCCGCGCGCGCCGCGCAATTTCCGCCGCGCCCCGCTCGTCGACGGTGACGCCGAGGATCCTTGCCGCCCGCAGGACGATCGAGGTCAGGTCTTCGGTCGTGTAGAACTCGAGCCGTTGCACGATGCCGAAGCGATCACGCAAGGGCGACGTCAGCAAGCCGGCGCGGGTCGTTGCACCGACGAGCGTAAACGGCGGTAGATCCAGTTTGATCGCGCGCGCGGCCGGGCCTTCGCCGATCATGATATCGAGCTGGTAGTCCTCCATCGCCGGATACAGAATTTCCTCGACGACCGGGCTCAGGCGGTGAATTTCGTCGATAAACAGGACATCGTGCGGCTCGAGATTCGTGAGCATGGCGGCAAGGTCGCCGGCCCGTTCGAGCACCGGGCCGGAGGTCTGGCGCAGATTCACGTCGAGTTCGTTCGCAATGATGTGAGCAAGCGTGGTCTTGCCGAGCCCGGGTGGCCCGAAGATCAGGACGTGGTCGAGCGCTTCACGCCGTTTGCGGGCCGCAGAGACGAAGATCTCCATTTGCTCCCGCACCGCGGGCTGCCCCGTGTAATCATCGAGGCGCCGCGGGCGGATCGCGTTTTCGACCACGCTATCGTCGCCGGCCGGTTCGCCATCGATCAATCGAATTTCATCCATAGTCGGGCCGGTGACGCTTGTCGTCTCGCTGTCGGGAGTATCGTGCCCGGCGCGGGTGGCTTTCGGACCTGCAGCGCGCGCGGTGGCCCGCATTGTACCGAAGCGTGCGCTTCATACCGAGCATGATGAGGGGATTGCGTGAAGGCGGACACATGCGCGCAGGGTACCGCGCAATCGTGGCGGGAACATGGCCGCGCGGCGGCTGAATGGGGTCTTTCGCTGACGGCAATTCATGCCAGTCGCTGCAGCACCTCGCGAATGATCACGTCGCTCGTTTTACCGCCGGTATCGACCTCGAGCACGAGTTTGCTCGCTTCCGGTGGCTTGTAACCGAGCGCGATAAGACCGCTGATGGCGTCGCTGACCGCGTCGGCCTGCGTGCTACCCGCGGGCTGTGCCGGGACGGCTGCCGCCGGCGCCCAGTCACCCACTCGGTCGCGCATTTCGACAATCAGCCGCTCGGCGGTCTTCTTGCCGATTCCTGGCAGCGCGGTCAGGCGGGCGGTATTTTTTTCGTGCACGCAGCGGACGAACTCGTCCGCCTCGATGCCGGACAGGATCGCGAGCGCGACCTTCGCGCCAACCCCGCTCACTTTGATCAGGGCACGAAACAGCGTGCGTTCCGCCGCCGTGGCAAAACCGAACAGCAACTGCGCGTCCTCGCGCACGACGAGGTGGGTGAGCAGGATGACGTCACTGTTGATCTCCGGCAACGACCAGATCGTCGTCATCGGCACTTCGACTTCGTAACCGACGCCATGGCAGTCGACGACGATCCACGGGGCACGCTTCTCGATCAAGCGACCGGCGAGGCGGCCAATCATCGGGGGCGTCCTCGACGGCCGGTTTTCGCGGCCTTGATCCCGCGCAGACCATACTCGGTATGGCCGTGGCACAGCGCGGTGGCGAGAGCGTCGGCTGCATCCGCGGCCGGCGATTCCGGTAAACACAGTAATGCCTTGATCATATGCTGGACCTGCTGCTTTCCCGCGTGACCGCGTCCGACGACGGCCTGCTTGATTTGCGTGGCGCTGTACTCGAATACCGGCAGCGACAGTTTCGCGCAGGCGACGATCGCGGTACCCCGAGCCTGCCCGAGTTTCAGTGCGGAGTCCGGGTTGCGGCTCATGAAAATTTTCTCGATCGCCGCGTGATCCGGATCGTGTTCGGCGACGACCGCGGCGATTGCATCGTAGATCGCCCGCAAGCGCGCCGGAACGTCGAGTTCCGCCACCTTGATACACCCGCTGTCGATATGCACGGCCCGCGCCCCGTCCATGCGTACGACACCGTAGCCGGTGATTCTGGAACCCGGGTCGATACCGAGGATCGTGATTACGGGCAATGCGGGAGCCTCTGAATGCACCCGGTCGCGCGGCGCACGTTCCAGCGGCCGGAAATCGAGGCTCGAAGCGCGCGCAATAACCGGCGATTGCGCTGATTCACTGCACCGGATTCGGGCCGAATGGGCGCAACATACCGGGTCACGGGTTGTACAGAGGCTCCGTGGGATGGCCTTTGTTCATGCGTCGATCTGGGCGAGCACTTCGTCGGATATTTCTGCGTTCGAGTAAACCTTCTGGGTGTCGTCGAGTTCTTCGAGCATATCGAGCAGCCGGATCATTTTCTCCGCGTCTTCGGCTTCGAGCGAACTGCTGATCTCGGCGCGCATCGTAACCTCGGCGTTTTCCGCGGTGAAACCGGCCGCGACCATGCACTCGCACACGTCACTGAAATCATCGGGCGCGGTGAGGACGTCTATCGACGTGTCGTCGTTGACGACCACATCCTCGGCGCCGGCTTCGAGTGCGGCTTCCATGAGCGCGTCCTCGTCGCTGCCCGCCGGGTAACTCAGTAAGCCGACTTTCGCGAACAGGTAGGCGACGGAACCATCGGTGCCGAGATTGCCGCCGCTTTTGCTGAACGCGTGACGCACCTCGGCGACCGTGCGGTTGCGGTTATCGGTCATGCAATCGACCATGACCGCGATCCCGCCGGGGCCGTAACCCTCGTAACGGATCTCGTCGTACGTGTCGCCCTCACCACCACCCGCGCCTTTTGTCACGGCACGGTTGATCGTGTCCTTCGTCATGTTGTTGCTGAGCGCGTCGTTGATCGCGGCGCGCAGACGCGGGTTCGCGCCCGGATCACCACCGCCCATGCGGGCGGCGACGGTAATTTCCCGAATCAGCCGGGTGAAAATCTTGCCACGCTTTGCGTCCTGCCGACTCTTGCGATGCCGGATGTTCGCCCACTTACTGTGCCCTGCCATGCCTATTCCCGGGTGGTTACTTCAAGCAGCGCGTATTTTCGCAGATGTGCGTCGCGCTTGCAGCGAATGCGAGGCCTGGATCAGGCGTCGTTGTTACCGTAAATCGTCTGGTTGCCGGCGGCCGCGAAATCGAGCAGCCGTTTGATCGGGATCCGCGCCCGTTCGCACACGTCCGCCGATAATTCGATTTCGTTCGTCCCGTGGCGCAGTACCTCGGCCAGCGGTTCGAGCCGGTTCATCGCCATCCACGGGCAATGCGCACAGCTGCGGCAGGTAGCACCGTGGCCGCTCGTCGGTGCTTCTATCAGCGTCTTGTGCGGGGCGGCGGCCTGCATCTTGAAGAAAATGCCGGCGTCGGTGGCAACGATGAACTCCTCGGCGGGGAGATCGCGGACGGCCGCAATCAGGCCACTCGTTGAGCTGACGACATCGGCCTGCGCGATCACGGACGGGGGAGATTCGGGATGGACGAGGACTTTCGCCCGCGGGTGCTTCGCGCGCAGCTGTTCGAGTTCGAGTCCCTTGAATTCTTCGTGGACGATGCAGGCGCTGTTCCACAACAACATATCGGCACCGGTTTGAGTGCGGATGTAGTCGCCGAGGTAGCGGTCCGGCGCCCACAGGATCTTTTCACCGCGTGCATCGAGATGCCGCACGACGTCGAGCGCGCTGCCGGACGTCACCATCCAGTCGGCGCGGGCTTTCACCGCGGCGCTCGTGTTCGCATAGACAACGACCGTGCGCTCCGGGTGGGCATCGCAGAACGCACTGAACTGCTCGGCCGGACAACCGAGGTCGAGCGAACAGTTCGCGTTCAGATCCGGCATCAATACGCGCTTCTCGGGATTCAGGATCTTCGCCGTTTCGCCCATGAACCGGACCCCGGCGACAACGAGCGTCGACGCCGCGTGTTCGTGGCCGAAGCGCGCCATGTCGAGTGAATCCGAGACATATCCGCCGGTGGCGTCGGCGAGTGCCTGGATCGCGGGATCGGTGTAGTAATGCGCGACGAGCACGGCATCGCGCGCGCGCAGGAGTTCGGTGATTTCCGCTTCGAGCGACGCGATCGCCGTCGCGGATAGTTGTTCTTTCCGGGTCGGCGGAACGTCGAATCGCGGCAGGTCGATATCGATAACGCCTTGTATCGGTGTGGCCATGTTTGCTCCAGATCAGTCGGGCGGCCGGCGGGCGCCAACCCCGTAATCGTTATATGGGGTCGTTTAGCACAAATTCAGCCGGACCGCAGTTGCGAACCCGTTGCCCGTGCCGATCAGCAATAACAGTGCCCGGGGAAATGACTGGAACAGTAACCAAAAACGGAAGTGACTGCTTACTTACTTTCGCTCTTTTTCGCCGACTCTCGGCAAACGGATACCAAGTTCCTTCAGCTGTGCCTCGCCGACCGCAGCCGGCGCCGCGGTCATCAGGCAACTCGCGGTTTGGGTCTTCGGGAAGGGAATCACGTCGCGGATCGACTGTTCGCCCGCCATCAGCATAACGAGGCGATCGAGCCCGAACGCGATCCCGCCATGCGGCGGGCAACCATATTGCAGCGCGTCGAGCAGGAAGCCGAATTTCTCCCGCGCCTCATCGGCCGGGATGCCGAGCAGGTCGAAAACCGCACTCTGGGTCTCGGGATTGTGAATACGGATCGAGCCGCCGCCGATTTCGCTGCCGTTGAGCACCATGTCGTAGGCCCGGGACAGGGCCGTGGCGGGGTCGTCGAGCGAGCTACTCGGTGCGGTAAACGGATGATGCAGCGCCTCCCAGCGCTTGCCTTCGGCACTCCACCCGAACATCGGGAAGTCGACGACCCATACGGGCCGCCACGTGTCTTCGAGCAAATCGAGGTCGAGCGCCACCCGGTCGCGCAGGGCTCCGAGGGCCGCGTTGACCGTGTCGACGGTGTCCGCGCCGAAGAAGATCACGTCGCCGTCCTCGGCGCCGGTGCGCTCGAGAATCGCCGTCACGACGTCGTCGGGCAGGAATTTCAGGATCGGCGACTGCAGGCCGTCGCGCCCCGCACCAAGCTCATTCACTTTGATGTAGGCGAGCCCCTTCGCGCCATAAATCGCGACGAAATCCGTGTAGTCATCGAGTTGTTTGCGGGTCAGGCGGCCACCGCCAGGCGCCCGCATCGCCGCTACGCGACCCGCCGGATCGTTTGCCGGACCAGCGAACACCTTGAATTCGACCGCGGCCATGATGTCGCCGAGTTCGACGAGCTCGAGCGGATTGCGCAAATCGGGACGGTCGCTGCCGTAGCGCGCTATCGCTTCGGCATAACTCAAACGCGGAAACGGATCCGGCAGGGCCACATTGAGTACATTCGCGAAGACCGAGCGGATCATCGCTTCCATGAGCTCCATGACATCGTTTTCTTCGACGAACGACATTTCGACGTCGAGCTGCGTGAATTCCGGCTGCCGGTCCGCGCGCAGGTCCTCGTCGCGAAAACAGCGCACGATCTGGTAGTAGCGGTCGAAGCCGGACATCATGAGCAACTGCTTGAACAGCTGCGGTGACTGCGGCAGGGCGAAAAACCGTCCCGGATGCGTGCGGCTCGGCACGAGGTAATCACGCGCGCCCTCCGGGGTCGCCTTCGTCAACATCGGCGTCTCGATGTCGAGGAATTCGTTCGCGTCGAGATAGTCGCGCAGCATACGGCTGACCTGCGCGCGCAGTGCGATGTTGCGCTGCATGCGCGCCGTGCGCAGGTCAATGTAGCGGTATTTCAGACGCGTATCTTCGTGAATATGGTGCTCGTCGATTTGAAACGGAATCGTCGCGGCAGCGTTCAGGACCTCGAGATCCTTGACCAGGACTTCGACCTTGCCGGTCACCATATCGGTGTTTTCCGTGCCCTCGGGACGCCGCCGCACCCGGCCTTTCGCGCGCAGGACGAATTCGCCGCGAACGCGTTCGGCCGTGGCGAAACTCTCCGGCGTATCGGGGTCGATCACGATCTGGACGATCCCGGCGCGATCACGCAGATCGATAAAGATTACGCCACCGTGGTCGCGCCGATTGTGGACCCAACCGCAGACGGTGATTTCGCTGTCGAGTTCGGCTTCGGTGATTTGTCCGCAGTAATGACTACGCATGGCTGGGTCTTTTGCAGGCTAGTGGGTGGGGCCGTCGTCGAGGCCGGGATAATTCGGACGGGGCCCCGGTCTTCCGGTGGCTCAACCGCGCGCGCATGATACGGCGTGCGCTTGAGCGTCGCAATCGGCCGCACGGTAATCGCGCGACCGAAACCCGCGGATCGGCGCCGGGGACGTGCTGATGTACCCGGCGCGCTGACGCTCGCGCGCGCTGTGCCTACGATTCGCTGCTCGCCGCGGGCTTCTTCGTTTCGGTGGTTGAAGACTCGGTTTTTGTCGCCGGCTCCTTTTTGTCACCTTTTGAACTGTCACCGCTATCGGTGGTTTTCTTGTCGCCGGACTTTGTTTTGAAGTCGGTTTCGTACCAGCCGGTGCCCTTCAGCCGGAAACCGACCCGGGATACGAGCTTTTGTAATGCCGCCTTGCCACACGCGGGGCAAGCATCCGGCGGACCGTCGGAGACTTTTCGCATGGCCTCGAACTGGTGGCCGCATTCGTTACATTGATACTCGTAAATAGGCATGGTTTTTCCAGTGAGTCAGTAAGCGCCTGTGGAAAATACGGTCTCGGTAAAAAATTTCAAGTACCAGTGATCATTATCCCGCTGCGCGGCGTCTCATCGAACGCGGCGGGCGGGCCGGTTTCGGCGGGCTTGGACTGGCGCGTGCATTTTCGTTATCATCGCCGGCCTTCACGTGACGGGCCGGCAAATCGCCGCATACCGCCACGGCGGATCGCGGCGGTTTGTACCGTCCCGCGACAAACCCGCTTCGGGCCGTTAGCTCAGCTGGTAGAGCACCGGACTTTTAATCCGATGGTCGTAGGTTCGATCCCTACACGGCCCACCATTCCTTGCCTCATTGATCTTGCAAGCGCACGCTGACGGCGCCGTTCGCGTTGTCGTTTCCGCCAATAAAAAGCCGGCACGATGGCCGGCTTTCATACGGGAAACGGGGCCCCGTGCGCGGAGGTAATGCCCGCGCTACGCCGCCTTGCTGAATTTCCCTTCGGTGACGTTGCTCGGCGCGGACACCATAACCGCGGCCTGGTCGACCTGTCGTTGTGCACGCAGCGTCTTCGGATCGGGTGTGTCGATGACGACCCGGGTCAATTCGAGCACCCGGCCGATGGCGAAACTGCCCAGTCCGAGCGCGAGAAACCCGTGAAACGTGCTGAACAGTATGTTCTCGGGGACCACGTGGGCGAACCACAGGATCCCGGCGAGGGCGGCGGCGGCGACGCCGAGCGCGGCGACACCGATGAGGTCAAGGATGGACGACGAGCGACTCGTATTATTCATTCTTTGCTTGCTAACCCTACTTTTTTTTATGTTTGCGTTTTTATTAGCGGGCCGGTTTTTATACCCGGCCTCTGCCTGACGAGGGGAGCAATCATACGCTGCCATTCGCGGATTTCTGTGAACTGCACCGCACTCAACCGGCAGATCCGCGCATTTAACACAATTTTTACTTTTGCCTGCCCGGCCGGGCCGCCGTGTTTCAGCGATGGATACCCGGACCGGTCATGGGCAGGCCGTTGCTCATGAGCGCGAGGAAATATTCGAGCTCGCGGTATGCCCGGCTCTGCGGATATTCCGCATCCGCGCGCACCTGTTCGAGACAGCCGACGAACCGCTGATGCAGGGTCCCGAGCGCGCCCCAGCTCAGACCGTAGACCGGGTAATGGTTCACGGCGCCGAGCAGCGGCGCGAGCGTCTGTTCACGCAAGTGCCGACCGGCCGCGGTGACGTGGCAATCGGCACACGACAAATTCAGTTGGCCGCGTTTCTGCAGGAAATACGCCTTGCCGGCGGCATACGCGGATTTCGCGGCGGGCGTATCCGGCGGCGCCACGTCCCGACGCGTACCGCGCGCGGCAAAATTCAGGTGCGCAAGGATTTTCGTCAGGGTCCCCTCGCGGTAACTGTACGGCGGCTCGCCATTGCGTTGCCGGCACTCGTTGACCGCGAGCGCAAGCGTTACGACCCGCGCCGTCGCGGTATCGAAGTACGGATACTGATGCACGCCGCGTTCATCGAGCCGCAGGCACGCCAGCAGTGAATTCCCGTTCGCGAACGGCGCGTGCGCGAGGTCCGAGCCTTCGTCGAGCGCGAACTCGTAGGGCGGGAATTCGTTGATTTCCGCGTACTGGGCCGCGAGCGCGCGATCGATGGCGTACACCCCGAGCACGAAATCGTCGACCG
>CAXBJY010000063.1:0-35955 GCA_963976285.1 uncultured Gammaproteobacteria bacterium | reverse complement strand
CTCCGGGCCGGGGCCATTGTTGCGCACTCCGGCGTTACTCATCGCTTATTTAGCCCGGCTAAACTACGCTCTTCGCGCCCTGGATTGCGCAACAATGACGCCCGGCGCGACGCGACTTATTGTTGAGACCGCTTCTAGGGCCTGTTTAGCTTTCGTCGCCACCACTGCTGAGACCCTGTTTGTGGTCCAGCAAGGCAGAGAGAGCGCAGTGTAGCGATGCTACATAAGCGAGCGATAACGCAGCTGAACGCAAACAGGGTCTCAGCCCTATGGGTTGCCCCTGAAAAACCGTCACTCGGCGTTGCAGCTCGCTCATTTGGAATGACCAAACCGCGCTCGCTGCGCCTTGATTGACGGTTTTTCAGGGGCAACAGAGGCGGCGACGAAAGCTAAACAGGCCCTAGTGTGCACGCAATCGCGGACGCTGGCACGGGTTGTCCGCGAGCGCGGCGACGATGGCACGTCCGCGACGGCAAAGCACACAACGACAACGAGGATCCGCACGATGCGAACTGGCTTGTTTCTACGCAACTCCGGCCCGGCGTCGACCCGCTCATTGATTGCGGCTTGCGCGCGCGCCGGCGATTCGATGGGGATCGATGATTTGTGGGTGCTCGACCACATTGCGATCCCGCCCGACGACGCGGAGGGTTCGGGAGGACGCTACGTCGATCCCCTGGCAACACTGGCGTTTGCCGCGGGCATTACCGAGCGCGTGCGCCTCGGCGTCTCGGTATTAATCGCGCCATACCGCACGCCGCTGCCGACGGCGAAATGGCTCGCCGCGATCCAGGAACTCTCGGGCGGCCGGTTGTGCGCCGGGTTCGGCGTTGGCTGGATGGCGGCGGAGTTCCGTGCGCTCGGCGTGGACCGGCGGCAGCGCGGTGCGCTTACCGATGAGACACTCGACGTCATCGAGCGCTGCTTCGCGGCCGATGAAGTGGAACTGAACGGACAGAACTTTCTGTTCAGTCCGCGGCCGCAACGACCGCCGCTGCTGATCGGCGGGGCGGCCGCCACGGCGATCCCCCGGATCATCCGCTACGGCAACGGCTGGATCCCGACCGGCCTCGACCCGGCCGCGCTGCGGGCGCCGGCGGCCGAACTACGCGCCGCCATGACCGCGGCCGGCAAATCGCCCCCCGAAATCATTCCGCTCGCGACGCTGCCGCTCGATGACATCGGGGCCGCCGCGGACTTGCTCGCCGCCTACCGCGAAGCCGGCGCTACCGGCATCGACCACCCGGCACGCTACACGAGTGTGGAGGAATTCAAGCGCAATGCCGACAGACTATTACAGGCCGCGGCGCGCCTCGCGAGCTAGCTCCGACCCGGGGCGATGGGGGACAGCACATGGTTACAGCGGAATATCTCCAGTCACATGCCCTGTTCGGGGGCGTCGCCACGGACGATCTGGCGATGATCATCCCGCGTCTGCAGGAACAAACCTACGCCGCCGGCGACTACGTCGTGCGCGAGGGCGAAAACGGCAGTGTCATGTACTTCATTCGCCACGGCACCGCGGAAGTCCTTAAAACGGCTACGGAAACGCAGGAAACCCTGTGCCTCGCGGTGCTACACGAAGGCGATACGTTCGGCGAAATGGAGCTCGTGGACGTGCAAAGCCGCTCGGCGTCCGTCCGCGCGCTCGAGCCATTGACGATTCTCGCGCTGAGCAGCGAGGATCTGTTCGATATTTTCCGGGAACACGAATCCGCTTTTATCATCATCCTGATGAATATCGCACGCGAAATCAGCCGGCGCTTGCGCAAAATGGATGCGCTCGTCGCGAGCAGCCTGTTCCACCGCGCGCCGGACGAGCGCTGATCCCGGCGGCCGCCGGCTGGCCGAAAGCCACCCACCCTCGTTATACTGCGCGGTCCTGATTTCGGGGGCGCCGGGGCCACGCTCGCCGCAGACCCCGCCATTCATGTAACGAGGAAACCGATCAATGGCTGATGTAGTGAGCTACGAACTCGACGGCGACATTGCCGTAATTACCGTCGACAACCCACCGGTGAACGCACTCTCCCTGCCGGTCCGCCGCGGACTGGCGGATGCCTTCACCCGTTTCGAAGGTGACGCCGCCGCACGCGCCGCGGTGCTGATTTGCGCCGGCCGGACGTTTATCGCCGGCGCCGATATCACGGAATTCGACAAGCCGATTGAAGAGCCGTGGCTGCCGAAAGTCGTGCATCAAATGGAAGCCTGCGAAAAAATCATCGTCGCCGCGATCCATGGCACCGCCCTCGGTGGCGGCTTCGAAACCGCCATGGCCTGCCATTACCGTTGCGCCTTACCCAGCGCGAAGGTCGGACTGCCGGAAGTTCTTCTCGGCCTGCTCGCGGGCGCCACGGGAACCCAGCGGCTGCCGCGGCTGATCGGCGTGAAAGACGCGCTGGACGTGATGATCTCCGGCAAACCGATGCCGGCTCCGCTCGCGCACGAACGTGGTGCCATCGATGAAATCATTGACGGTGATCTGCGCACCGGAGCGCTCGCCTACGCGCGACGCCTCGTCGCCGACAACACCCCGGTGAAGCGTGTGCGCGATATCGTTATCGATCCGGCGTCCATTCCGGACGGCTTCTTCGACGAATACCGCAAGGGCATGGCACGGCAGACGCGCGGCTTTCTGGCCCCCGAGCAAATCGTCAAATGTGTCGAAGCCGCCGTGTCCATGAGTTACGACGAGTCCGTCGAGGTCGAAAACCGGCTGTTCATGGAATGCATGGCCTCGACCCACTCGAAAGCCCAGCGCCACCTGTTTTTCGCCGATCGGGAAATCAGCAAGATCCCGGATGTGCCGAAAGACACGCCCATGCGCAAGATCGAAAAAGTCGCCATCGTCGGCGGCGGCACGATGGGCGGCGGCATCGCGATGAACTTCGTCAATGTCGGCATCCCTGTCACGTTGAAGGAAGTGAACGCCGAAGCGCTCGAGCGCGGCCTGAATATCATTCGCGGCAACTACGATGTTGTCGTCAAAAAAGGCCGTATGACCCAGGAACAACTCGAAAAGAACATGTCGATGATTACGGGGACGCTCGACTACGACGATCTCGGCGATGTCGATATCGTGATCGAGGCTGTGTTCGAAAACATGGCGCTGAAGAAGGAAATTTTCGGGACGCTCGACAAGGTGTGCAAAGCGGGTGCGATCCTCGCCTCGAACACCTCGACGCTCGACATCGATGAAATCGCGGCCAGCACGAGCCGCCCGCAGGATGTCATCGGGCTGCACTTCTTTGCGCCCGCGAACATCATGACCCTGCTCGAAATCGTGCGTGGCGAGAAAACCGCGAAAGACGTCATCGCCACCTCGATGCAGCTCGCGAAAACGATCCGCAAGGTCGCGGTGCTCGTGGGCTGCTGCTTCGGCTTCGTCGCAAACCGGATGTTTTTCCCGTACGTACGCGAAGCACAGCTGATGATACTCGAAGGCGTAGCGCCGGAGCGGATCGACCAGGTGGCCTACGATTGGGGTATGGCGATGGGTCCGAACGGCGTGTCGGACCTGTCAGGCCTCGACGTACTCGAGAAGGTCCGCACCGAGTGGAAGGATCGTCCGGAAGACCCGGTGTTCTTCCGCATGATCACGAAGCTCGTGGAGCAGGGGCGGCTCGGTCAGAAAACCGGCGCCGGGATCTACAAATACGAAGGCCGCAAGGCCGTTCCCGATCCGGAAGTCACCGCACTCGCGAAGGCCGAGGCCGAGGCTCTCGGGGTCGCGCAGATCGAAGTATCCGATGAAGAAATCATCGAGCGCCTGTTCTATTCGATGATCAACGAAGGCGCGCTGATCCTCGAAGAAGGGATTGCACTGCGTCCCGGCGACATCGACGTGGTGTACGCAAACGGCTACGGCATGGCCCGCTATCGCGGTGGGCCGATGTTTTATGCCGATACGGTGGGACTGAAGAACGTGCGCGATGCGATGCTGAAGTATCGCAAACGCTACGGCGATCTGTACTGGACTCCCGCACCGCTGCTCGAAGAACTGGCGAATGCCGGCAAGACGTTCGAACAGTGGGCGGCGGAACGGGCCTAGCGCAAGTTGATACGGCGCGGGCCATCCGGGTCCGCGCCGTTTTCCTGAACCGGTCGCGCGTCGTCTAGGCGGTCTTGTCGATCGTCAAACCGAGCTCCTCGACCATTACATCGCGCATCACGAACTTCTGGATCTTGCCGGTTACGGTCATCGGAAAGTCATCGACGAAGCGGATGTAGGCCGGTACCTTGTAGTGGGCGATTTGCTCGCGACAGTAATCGCGGATCTGATCCTCGCTCGCGCTTTCCCCGTCACGCAATTTCACCCACGCGGCGACCTGTTCGCCGAACTTCTTGTCCGGCACACCGAAAACCGCCACGTCCTGGACCTGCGGGTGGCGGTACAGGTATTCCTCGATCTCCCGCGGATAGACGTTTTCGCCACCGCGAATAATCATGTCCTTTACCCGGCCAACGATATTCACGTAGCCCTCGTCGTCCATGACCGCGAGATCACCCGTGTGCATCCAGCCCGCGGCATCAATGGATTCGTTCGTTTTCTCCGCGTCGTTCCAGTAACCGAGCATTACGCTGTAACCGCGGGTACACAGTTCGCCCTTGTCACCGCGGGCAACGACCCGTCCGTTGTCGTCGATGATTTTCACCTCGACGTGCGGGTGGATCCGGCCGACCGTCGACACCCGCTTGTCGAGCGCATCGGTCGTATCGCTCTGAAAGCTCACCGGGCTCGTCTCCGTCATGCCATAGGCGATCGTCACTTCGTGCATGTTCATTTCGTCGAACACGCGATTCATGACTTCGACCGGGCAGGGCGCACCCGCCATGATCCCGGTGCGCAGACTGCGGAAGTCGTAGTCGCGGAAGCGCGGATGATCGAGTTCGGCGATGAACATCGTCGGTACGCCGTGCAGGGCCGTGCAGCGTTCCTCGGCGACGGCTTCGAGAACCGAGCCGGGTTCGAAGGCCTCATCGGGAAACACCATCGTCGCGCCGTGCGTGACGCACGTCAGCACGCCCATAACCATGCCGAAACAGTGATACAGCGGCACCGGTATGCACAGCCGATCGGCCTCGGACAAATGCATCGCCCGGCCGACGAAATAGCCGTTATTGACGACATTGAAATGCGTCAGCGTCGCGCCTTTCGGCATGCCCGTTGTGCCGCTCGTAAACTGAATGTTGATCGCATCATCCGGCTGCAGGGTCGGCCGGATCTCGGCAAGTCGCCGGGTCTGCGGCTCGCCGCCGGCGCTAACCACGTCCGCGTAGCGATACATGCCGGGGTGACCGTCGTCGCCGAGACAGATCACGCAGCGCAGATGCGGCAGCTTTGCCGCGTTCAGCTCGCCCGCCGCCGCGCCGCTGAGTTCGGGCGCGAGCTTGTTCAGCATCTCGACGTAATTCGACGATTTGAACTGCTCGGCGATCACGATGCCGCGACATTCCACCTTGTTCAGCGCGTATTCGAGTTCGCCCACGCGGTAAGCCGGGTTGATGTTAACGAGAATGATCCCGGCCTTCGCTGTCGCAAACTGCGTAACGACCCATTCGACCCGGTTCGGCGACCAGATCCCGATCCGGTCACCGGGCTCGAAGCCGAGCGCCAGCAAGCCGCTCGCAAGTTCGTCGGCAGCAGCATTCAGGGCTGCGTAGTTCCAGCGCACACCCTGGTGCCGCGCGATGAGCGCGACGTGCTTCGGCCAGCGGCGGGCCGCGGCCTCCAGTGATTCCCCGATCGTCGCGTAGCGCAACGGTTCCGCACACCCGCCATGGACATAACTGATTGCTGGATTCGACATTATCGGTTCCCCGCCTCGTTATCGCGTTCGAGCTTTTCCCGAACGCTGTTGATCTTGTCGTCCATCGATTGTTCGCGATCGGTTCGGGTTCCAATTTTCAGGGTCGTGAAGACGCGCGGCGCGCCCATTTCGTGGACGACTTCGTGACACCGTTTCACCGCGGCCATGACGGCGTCCCAGTCACCCTGGATCACGGTCCCGTACGCATGCAGTTGTGATTCGAGTCCGGCGTCGGCGATAACCCGCTCGCAGGCCGCCACATACTCGGACACCGATACCCCGACCCCGATCGGTACGACGCACAAATCGACCATCACATTCATTATCGACCCCTTTTTGAACCGGAGTGCTAAATTAGGGGACGCCGGATCCCGATGCAACTTCGCCGCTGACCCGGGCGGGGCGCGACGCCGCCGCCGGTAGTGTCCGCGGTTCCGGCGCAACCCCGGATTGTTTCAGAATTCGGGCCGCGTATTCAGAATTCGAGGTTTTTCGGCGTGCGCGGGTAGGGGATCACATCGCGGATGTTCGTGACCCCGGTGACAAACATGAGGAAACGCTCGAAACCGAGCCCGAATCCGGCGTGCGGCGCGGTGCCGAAGCGGCGCGTATCGAGATACCACCAGTAGTCGTCATGACTCAGTCCGTCCGCATCGAGGCGCTTGCGTAACGTTTCGTAGCGTTCTTCGCGCTGACTGCCGCCGATGAGTTCACCGATTTGCGGTACGAGCAAATCCATCGCCGCGACGGTTTTCCCGTCGTCGTTCTCGCGCATGTAGAACGCCTTGATATCACGCGGCCAGTCGTACACGAACACGGGTTGCCCGAAATGCTGTTCCGTCAGGTAGCGTTCATGTTCGCTCTGCAGATCGCCACCCCAGACCGGCTCAAACTCGAAATTTGTCGCTGCCGATTGCAGGATCTCGATCGCCTCGCCGTAGCTAAGCCGGACGAACGGAGCGTTCTGCACATGCTCGAGTCGCGCCATCAGCGTCTTGTCGACAAAATTCCCGAACAGGGCCAGATCCTCGGCGCAATCCTCGCGCACCCGCGTGATGAGGTAACGCACCATTTCCTCGGCAAGGTCCATATCGTCGTTCAGGTCGGCGAACGCCATTTCCGGTTCAATCATCCAGAATTCCGACATGTGGCGACTCGTATTCGAGTTCTCCGAGCGAAATGTCGGGCCGAACGTGTAGACGTTGCCGAGCGCGAGACAGTACGGCTCCACCGCAAGTTGTCCGGACACCGTCAGGTGCGCTTCCTTGCCAAAAAAGTCGGCGCCAAAGTCGACGGCGTCGTTCTGCTTCGCGACATTCCCCAGGTCGAGCGTCGTCACCCGGAACATCTCGCCGGCGCCCTCACAGTCCGAGCCCGTAATGATCGGGGTATGGATATAGTGAAAATCACGCGCCTGAAAAAATTCATGGATTGCGAACGACAGGCGCGAGCGGATGCGGAACATCGCGCCGTACTTGTTCGTCCGTCCACGCAGATGGGCAATCCCGCGCAGAAATTCGTCGCTGTGGCGTTTCTTCTGCAGCGGATAATCTTCCGGGGCCGCACCGATGAGGCGCACCCCGGTCACATGAATTTCCCAGCGCTGCCCCTTGCCCGGCGATTCGACGAGGTTTCCGCGCAATGAGACGGCGGCGCCGGTCCCGATCGATTTGATCGCCTCGTAATCGTCGATTGTTGCATCGACGATTGCCTGAATGCTGCCGAGGCAGGAGCCGTCGTTGACCTCGAAAAACGAGAATGCTTTCGCGTCGCGGCGGGTGCGTACCCAGCCGCTCACTTCAACGTCTTCGCGCGGCGTATCGCTGGCGAGCAGCGCGCGGATGAGCGTGCGTCGCGAACTCATCTGTTCAGGCTTCCGGGTCGTAGCCGAGGATAGGACTCAGCCAGCGCTCTGCTTCGCGCGTGTCCATGCCTTTGCGTTTCGCGTAGTCATGCACCTGGTCCCGGTTGATCTTGCCGACGCCGAAATAACGCGATGCCGGGTGCGAGAAATACCACCCGCACACGGCCGCCGTTGGCACCATGGCAAAGCTTTCGGTCAGGTGCACGCCGATGTTCTTCTCGACGTCGAGCAGCTTCCACAGCATCGGCTTTTCGGTGTGATCCGGGCATGCCGGATAGCCCGGAGCGGGGCGGATACCCTGGTATTTCTCCGAAATGAGCGCGTCGTTGTCGAGCGCCTCATCCAGCGCATAGCCCCAGTACTCGCGCCGGATGACCGCATGCATGCGTTCCGCGAACGCTTCGGCCAGACGATCGGCAAGTGCTTTCGCCATGATCGCGTGGTAATCGTCGTGATCGCGCTCGTAGCGTTCGACCATCTCTTCGAGCCCGAATCCGGCGTTCACCGCGAACGCGCCGAGATAATCGCGTACCCCGAGCTCTTTCGGCGCGACAAAATCGGCGAGCGCGAAATTCGGCTGGCCATCCGGTTTGCGACTCTGCTGGCGCAGCGTGTGGATCACTGCGAGTTCACCATCGCGTCCGTCATCGGCATACAGTTCGATATCGTCATCACCGACGCTGTTCGCGGCATACAGTCCGATCACGCCGTGCGCCTGGAGCAGGTCGTCACGCACGATCTCGTCGAGCATCTCGCGGGCGTCCGCGTACAGTTCCCGCGCCTGCGTGCCCACGATTTCGTCGTCGAGGATGCGCGGGAAGCGGCCCGCGAGTTCCCATGCAACGAAGAACGGAGTCCAGTCGATGTAATCGATCAGATCCGCGAGCGGGTAATCCTTGAACACCTGGAGCCCGAGGCGACGCGGTGTCGGCGGCTCGTAGCTCAACCAGTCCGTATTGAACTTGTTCTCGCGGGCCTCGTGCAGGTCGAGCCAGTCCACCCGGGCCTGGCGCTGCTCGTGGCGCTCGCGCACGGTTGCGTATTCATCACGGATCTTGCTCGCGAAGCCGCCCCGCAACTCATCGCTCAGCAGCGTCGTGGTTACACCGACCGCGCGCGAGGCGTCTTTCACATGCACGACCGGACCGCCCGAATAGGCCGGTTCCACTTTCACCGCGGTGTGCGCACGCGACGTCGTCGCGCCACCGATGAGCAGCGGCAAATTCAGTTTGCGGCGTTCCATCTCGCGCGCGACAAACACCATCTCGTCGAGTGACGGCGTGATCAGCCCGCTCAGTCCGACGACGTCGGCCTGTTCGCGCACGGCGGCATCGAGGATGTCGTTGCAGGCCACCATGACACCGAGATCGATGACTTCGAAATTGTTACATTGCAGCACGACGCCGACGATGTTCTTGCCGATATCGTGTACATCACCCTTGACCGTCGCGAGGATGATTTTCCCCGAGGCCTTCGCATCGTCGCCGGCCGCTTTCGCCGCCTCGATGAACGGCAGCAGGTAGGCAACCGCCTTTTTCATCACACGCGCGCTTTTCACCACCTGCGGCAGAAACATCTTGCCCGAACCGAACAGATCGCCGACGACGTTCATGCCGTCCATCAGCGGACCTTCGATCACCTGCAGCGGACGCTCGAACTGCAGTCGCGCCTCTTCCGTATCCGCTTCGATGTAGTCGGCGATTCCCT
Organism: uncultured Gammaproteobacteria bacterium; assembly: GCA_963976285.1. Taxonomy (GTDB): domain Bacteria; phylum Pseudomonadota; class Gammaproteobacteria; genus UBA11873. The sequence continues at coordinate 26,574 of CAXBJY010000063.1, read as the reverse complement.
TGACGAGCGCATGGCTCAGGCGCTCCGCGACACTGCCCTGGCGCCATGCTTCCACCGCGCCGGCCTGTTTCACTTCACCCTTGACGGTCTCGGCGAACGTAACGAGTCGATCCGTCGCATCGTCGCGCCGGTTCAGCACGACATCTTCGACGAGTTCGAGCAGTTCCGGCTCGATTTCATCGTAGATACCGAGCTGGCCTGCGTTGACGATCGCCATATCAAGCCCGGCCTTGAACGCGTGGTAGAGAAACACGGCGTGAATCGCCTCGCGAACGGGGTTGTTGCCACGCAGGGAGAACGACACGTTGCTCAAGCCACCGCTGACGAGTGCATGCGGCAGGTGTTGCTTGATCAGGCGCACGGCCTCGAAGAACGCGATCGCGTACTCGTTGTGTTCCTCGAGCCCGGTGGCGATCGTGAGAATGTTCGGATCGAAAATGATGTCTTCGGGTGGAAACCCGACGTCTTCGGTGAGGATCCGGTAGGAGCGCTCGCAAATCTCGAATTTGCGCGCTGCCGTGTCTGCCTGGCCCAGTTCGTCGAACGCCATGACCACGACCGCGGCGCCGTAGCGGCGCACGAGGCGCGCGCGTTCGCGGAACGCGTCCTCACCCTCCTTGAGACTGACGGAATTGACCACGCCCTTGCCCTGGAGACATTTGAGCCCGGCTTCGATCACGCTCCATTTCGAGGAATCGACCATGATCGGCACGCGTGAAATATCGGGGTCGGACGCGATCAGGTTCATGAACTCGACCATGAGCGCTTCGGAATCGAGCAGCCCTTCGTCCATGTTGACGTCGATGATCTGGGCGCCGTTATCGACCTGCTGGCGGGCGATGTCGAGCGCTTCCTCGAGCTTGTTTTCCTTGATCAGGCGCGAGAATTTCGGTGACCCGGTGACGTTCGTGCGTTCACCGACGTTCACGAAGCCAACGTCCTGGGTAATATTCAGCGGCTCCAGCCCGCTCAGGCGGCAGACCTGCTCGACGTCCGGAACGGCGCGGGGCGGATAACGTCGCGCCGCTTCCGCGATGGCGTGTATGTGTGCCGGGGTCGTACCGCAGCACCCCCCGACGAAATTCAGGAACCCGGCCGCCGCGAATTCGTCGAGCACCGCGGCCATCGCCGCCGGCGATTCATCGTATTCACCGAATTCGTTCGGCAGGCCTGCATTCGGGTGTACGCTGATCCGGGTATCGGCGATGCGTGACAGCTCTTCGACATACGGTCGCAGGTCGGCCGCGCCGAGCGCGCAATTCAGGCCGATGCTGAACGGAGCGGCGTGGCGCGCGGAATTCCAGAATGCTTCGGTGGTCTGGCCGGTCAGCGTACGTCCGCTGCGATCGGTGATCGTGCCCGAGATCATCAGCGGCAGGGTGAGCCCGAGGTCTTCGAACACTTCGTCGATCGCGAACAGCGCCGCTTTCGCATTCAGCGTATCGAAAATTGTCTCGACGAGCAGGATATCCGCGCCACCGGCAATGAGCCCGCGCGCCGCCTCGGTATAGGCGTTGCGCAGTTCGTCGAAATTCGTGTTGCGCGCACCCGGATTGTTGACATCGGGCGACACGGATGCGGTGCGGTTCGTCGGGCCCAGTACGCCGCACACGAAGATATCGCGACCATGCTCGGCGGTGTAGGCATCGGCCACCTCGCGCGCGAGCCGCGCGCCACTTTCGTTCAGCTCGTAAGCGAGGTCGGCGAGGGCGTAATCCGTCTGTGCGATACGCGTCGAGTTGAACGTGTTCGTCTCGATGATATCCGCGCCGGCATCGAGAAACGCGCGATGGATCCCGGCGATGATATCGGGCCGGGTCAGCGTCAGCAGATCGTTATTGCCTTTCAGATCGAGGCTGTGATCGGCGAAACGTTCGCCACGGAACGCGCGCTCGTCGAGCGTGTGCTGCTGGATCATCGTACCCATTGCACCGTCGATTACGGCAATGCGCTGTTCGAGCAGGGTTTCGAGTTTTTGTCTCGTTGTCATAAGTCCGGTCGTCTAGTCTTGCGATGAATTCAACGCAGGCGCGGCGCGCGCAACAATTCCTGACGCTTGCGTCGGCGCAGCCCGCTCGGACGTCGCTGCATTACGAGCAGGCCCACGATCGCGGCGACCAGCGCAAGGTGGAATATCCACAATCCAATACCCGGCGCGAGCGAGCCCTTTTTGATCAGGGATTTCCCGACACCGAGAATATTGCTGTATACGAAATAGACCGACACCGCGGTGATCAGTCCGAGATACCAGCTGGAACCGCGGCTGGCCAGGCCGATTAGTATAGCCAATATTGGCAACAACAGCGTCGCAATGGCCGACGACAGCCGCCACTGGAATTCCGCCGAGTAAGTCGGACCGCGAAACCGGAACAGGTCGCCCGTACGGATATAGTTCACATTACCGCTGACATCCTGCGGTGAATTGTTCTCGATCCGCAGCGCATAGCGCGTGAATCGCGTGATCACGTAATCGAGCGCACCGGGCATGCCGGCGTAGCTGATCCCGTCGGTAAACACGGCAAAGCGATCGCGTGACTTCGGATCCGTCTCGACGAATGCGTCGGTCGAGCGCATCAGGCCAATCTCGGTCTGTCCGTGCACCTGCACGAACGTGTTTTCCAGCGTGTGCTGGTCTTCCGCCACGGATTCAGCGTAGAAAATGCGCTTGCCGCCGCTCAGTTCCTTGAAGCGCCCCGCCTTGACCCCGGCGATCGTCGCCTCGTTTTCCGTTTGATTGCGGATTTCAACGAGTGTCAGTTCCGCTCGCGGTTCGGCATACAGCGTGATCACGGCGACGATTACGGCGGCAATGACCGAGAGTTTCAGCGTCGCCGCGATCAGCAACCCGTGTCCGCCGCCGGCGGCACGAATGGCCGTCAGCTCGGAATCGCGCTGCATCCGGATTACGGCGGTAAACACGCCGAGATAGAGGCTCATCGGGATCAGATCTTTCAGCGATACGATCATTTTCAGCGACACGAGCTTGAGGATATGGTCCGCGGCGATTTTCCCTTCGGCTGCCTGGCCGAGGTACGACGCGAAACGCGTGCTCAGGTAGATCATGAGCAGGCCGCCGATCAGCATGCCGAAAGCGCGCAGTATTTCGCGGATGAAATACCACTGCAGGGTCATTTCGGCACCGCGTAGATCATCTCGCTCGTCACGTACTTCGCTTCGAGATTCAGCGCCTCGAGCCACCGATCGTTGCCGCGACTGTCGGTCAGGAAGACGCCACCGGAAAAGTCCGGCGTCTGTTCGCGGACCTGCGACCACGACAGTACCCGCGGCACCGTACCGGTGTAAAAATGTATCCAGTCGCGGTGCGTATTCTGCCGCCGCGCCTGCGCCGGCGGCACCGGAAACCCGCCGATTGCGAGCGTCGACGTCCGTTCACCCAGCGCGGCGCGTATCGCGGCGATTTCCGCGCGCGTATCGCGCGCACCGGCTCCGCCGAGTTCACGGGCGACGACGACGATGCACAAGGCGGCGAACACGAAAGCGGGTAGCCGTGCCGGAAAGCGTCCGCGCGTCAGCGCCATGATCGCGACGGCGGCGAACACACCGAACACGGGCAGGGCCGGGTAGAAATAACGGATGTCGTGGTCCGGCTTCATGACCGCACCGGTAACGACGGCAACAACCCACAGCAATACCCACAGATACGTCAGTCGTTGCGTGCGCGAAAGTGCCGGATCGAACAGGCGCGCGATACTGAGCACGAATCCGAGCAGTATGAATGGCAACCACGGCCAGTAGCGACGGGCCGGTTTGACGAGGTATTCCGCGACGACGGATTCCCAGCGACCGAGATCGGGCGTTGCCGTTTCGCGCAGCGCGTCAGCGCCGAGTTCGCGAAACGGTGCCGCGCCGTGCAAATAAACGAGCCAGCCGTACCACAGCACGATCGGAGTCAGCAGCCAAATCCAGCGCCATCCCCCGGCGCGGACCGGGCTCTCGCGCAACAACGCCGCGTGGCACAGCACGAGTGGCACGCTCGCGAAGCCGATCGGCCCCTTGCTCAAGACAGCGATCGTGATCCCGGCGAATAATGCCGGCGCGCCGTAACGCGATTCGCGCCAGGCCCAGCCGGCAAGGCTGAGCAGGAGACCAAACTGGAGCAGCGAATCCATCCGCAAGGTCGCCGTGAACTGTACGAACGTGCTGTTCGTCAACATGACGAATGCCGCGAGCCAGGCCACCGGGTGCGACCACCAGCGGCGCACGATGACGTACGTCAGCATGACGCAGGCGACCCCGGCGAGCCGCGAGACGAACGTAACGCCGAAGTTCGTCAGGCCGAAGATTTTCGCACTGAGCACGCTCGACCAAACCACGAGCGGTGGCTTCAGCAGATAGGCATGTGCATCCGCATAAATGCCGGACCATGACCCCGAGTCGATAATCTCGCGCACGAGGCTGGCGTAAAATACGGCCGTTCCGTGGAGTTCCTTCGTCGTCGCATCGGTGAACAACACGACGCTGGCGGCGGCGACGAGGAAGCCAAGCTGCAGGTGCTCGGCGCGTGCAGTGGGCGTTGCTCCCGTTATGGACGACGGCATCACGCTCACCCGGTCAGCGCGCGCCTCTCGCGATGGATGAAGTACAGGTTGCGCAGGTACACGAGGCTGCCGGCGGCCTGGCCCAGAATGAATACGGGATCGCCGCGATAAATGGCATAACTGAGCAGCACGAGCCCGCCGGCGATACTGATGTACCAGAATACCGTGGGTACGATACTCCGGCCCTCGCGCTCGCTCGCGATCCACTGTACCAGCATGCGTGATCCGAACAGTACCTGACCCAACAGCCCGACTCCGATCCATATCTGTTCGGTAGTCATCTAGATTTCCTCATTATTCGTCGGTTTAAAACGGCGCCGGACGAGCCACATTACGCCGACAATATCTACGATTCCGACCCACAAACGGTTGTGGATGCCATATTTGGAGACCCCGGCCTGGCGCGCGCGATGCCCCACCGGCACCGATATCACGCTGCCACCGTCACGACGCACGAGCGCGGGCAAAAAGCGATGCATGTGATCGAAGCGAGGCAGCCGCAGGAACGCCTGACGGTTAATCAGCTTGAGACCGCAACCGGTGTCGGGGGTTTCGTCGCGCAACAGCGCGCCGCGCACGGCATTCGCGATACGCGAGGACAGGCGACGGACGAACGTGTCGCGCCGGGTCGTGCGATGGCCGCAAATGATCGGCCGTGCATCCGGCGCTGACACCGAGTCGAGCATCCGGATCAGCTTCGGGATGTCGGCCGGGTCATTCTGCCCGTCGCCGTCGAGCGTGATGACCCATTCGCCGCGGGCAGCATCGACCCCGCTGCATATCGCTGCGCTCTGGCCGCTGTTCACCTGGTGCGCCACGATCCGCACCGGACCGGCGAGCGTGGCGCGCGCAGCGTCAAGACGGGCGCGCGTCTCATCCGTGCTGCAGTCATCGACGACGATCAGCTCGAACGCCGGATCCGCGCGGGTCACGCCGAGAATTTCCGCCGCGAGGGCGACGATGTTGTCCTGTTCGTTGTAACACGGCACGACAATCGAGTAGCGCGGAGCACTCGATGTCGCTGGCGCAGCAGGCTGTAAGGTTTCGGGCATGAATTCGCGAACTAAGACGCGCGTGGTCTGCGCTGTTGACAGCCGCGGATTCTAACAAGCTCCGAACGCTCACGCGATCGATAGCCAAAGCTTGCTTTGACAGGCCCGAAGGGCACGATTACAGTCTCGCGCTGGCTTGATCCGAGCGCGCGACACTCATGGGACACCGGCTTTCAAAAATTTATACCCGTACCGGGGACGCCGGGACCACGGGACTCGGGGACGGTGAGCGAACGCGCAAGGACGCGGCGCGGGTCCAGGCGATGGGTGATGTCGACGAACTGAACTCACTGCTCGGTGTCCTGCTCGGCGACATTTCCGATGCCGCTACACGCAATGTTCTGCTGGCGATACAGCACGACCTGTTTGATCTCGGCGGTGAGTTGTCGATCCCGGGGTCGTCGCTGTTGCCGGGCAGCGCGGTCGAACGGCTCGAGCGCGCGATCGATCGGTGGAACGAAGATCTGCCGCCGCTGAAGGAATTCATTCTGCCGGGCGGAACGCCCGCCGCCGCGCACTGCCACCTAGCGCGCGCCGTGTGCCGGCGTGCTGAGCGTGCGATCGTCTCGCTTACCGCCGATGAAAGCGTCAATACGGCCCTGCTCGAATACATCAACCGCCTGTCCGATCTGTTGTTCGTACTCGCGCGTACGCTTGCGCGACGCGATGGCGGCACGGAGGTATTGTGGGATCGCAGCCGGCTCGAAGACGCCGGCTGATCGGGCCGGGTTGCGCTCAGCGTTCCGTTAATTCCAGCATTTGACCAGCGCGGCGCATATCGAGCCGGTTCAGAAACGACTGGCCGAGCAGGGCAACCCGGGGAAACTCGCCATCGAGTACGAGGCCGTCGACCCGTTTCAACGTGACATTCCTCGCCGAGACCTCGTCGAACCGAACCCGGTACGCCGGCACGACGCCGGCGGCCGTTTCCACGAACGTCGGATTGCCGTCCACCCGGTATAACAGGCCGATCCGCTTCGCCGTAGCCTTGTTGATCGACACCGACGTCGCCCCGGTATCAACGAGAAAACGGATCCGGTTGCCATTGATCATGCCGTCGACGGCATAGTGACCGCTGGAATCAGGATACAACTGCAGCGATTTCGCCGCGGTCCCGCGCGGGTAATGGCCCACGATCTTGCCGTCGAGCCGTAAGGTCAGACGTTCGCCACCGATTTCGACCACGGCCGCTTCGCTGTTCGACTCGACGAGCAGGACGCCTTCCGGTGTCGATTTTCCCGCCTTCAGCGTGTACTGCCGGCCGTTGACCCGCAGTACCGCCTGATTCCGGAACAGAGCCACGGCCGCTGCGCGTACGCCGGACCCGGATGCCGCGGGTAGCGGCTCCGACCACGCCGGGTTGTTGCACAACAACAGCGTGACGATGGCAGCGCCAATGCACCGGCGAACATACGGTTGCCGGAGGTTTGATAGACTTGCGGACGTTTTCGTCACACGCGATTCCTTGCGGCTGTTCGCCTGGCGATGACTTCGTACACCAGCCGGGCCACCACAGGTACAGGACTAATTGGACAGTTTATGAACATAGCATGTTTGGATTTCGAAGGCGTTCTCGTTCCGGAGATCTGGATCGGCCTTGCCGAACGGACCGGAATCGAGGCGCTGAAAGTGACGACGCGCGACATCCCGGACTACGACGAGCTGATGACCTACCGTCTCGGTCTCATGGATGAACACGGACTGCGCTTTGCCGATATCCAGGCCGCGGCCGACGCGCTCGAACCCTTGCCCGGTGCGGCCGAGTTCCTGCACTGGCTGCGCGGCGAGTTCCAGGTCGCCATTCTGTCGGATACATTCTACGAACTCGGCGGGCCACTCGCGCGCAAACTTGGCGACCCGATGCTGCTGTGCCACCGGCTCGAGGTCGCCGACGACGGCCGGATTACGGGTTACCGCCTGCGCCAGCCGGATCCGAAACGCGCATCCGTCAAGGCGTTCCGCTCACTGAACTACACGATCCTGGCGGCGGGCGATTCCTATAACGACATCTCGATGTTGCAGGAAGCGGACTACGGCGTGCTGTTCTGTCCGCCGGACAAGGTTGTCGCCGATTACCCGGCGTTCGATGTCGCGCGCGATTATGCGACCCTGCGCGACGCATTCAGGCGCGCTAACCGCACCTAGCAGTGTGTCGGACTCAGGCAATCGTCGCGAGCATGGTGGGAGAGCGAGTGCAAGTTCGTCCGATTTTGAGGAGCATAGTGGTTCTAGGTGACGAAAAATCGGGCGGATTTGCGCCGCTGTCCCATCAGCGCAGTAGATTGTCCCTGAGTCCGACACACTGCTAGTCGCTTTCATCCCGCAACGCGGGCAGGGCGTCATCGCCCCGCCGCAACGCGGCGATACGCCAGCGCGGGATCGCCCACGCCAGCAGTTCCGTCGGCGGCGCGCCGCGCAGTTCCGCTGGCGGGCACTGGTGCAGGAAGCGCAAGCCCTCGAACAGCGCTTCGGCCACCCCGGCAGGCTCGACCGCGGCGGCGAACGTTTGCTTGCTGAGTTTATCGCCGGCCGCATTCACGACAACCGGAATGTGCGCGTACGCGGGTGTGGGCAGGCCCAGCAGCCGTTGCAGGACAATCTGGCACGGACTCGAATCGAGCAGGTCGGCGCCACGGACGATGTCTGTGATCCCGGCGTCGGCATCGTCGATAACGCAGGCCAGGTGATAGGCGTAGTGGCCGCCGGCCCGGAGCAGCACGAAATCCCCGAACGCACGTGCCGGATTCTGTTCGATGCGGCCGGCAATCCGATCGTGGAAACACACGACCGCGTCGTCAACGCGCAGGCGCACGGTCCGGGCGGTGCGTCCGCGGGGAATCCCGTTGCGACACGTGCCCGGATAAACCGATCCCGGAAAGTCCTTGCGCGTACAGCCGCAGGCAAACGTGCGCCCGTCGGCGCGTAACCGGGCCAGCGCCTGCTCGTAACGGGCATGACGGGCGCTCTGGTAGGCGACCGCCCCATCCCACTCGAAGCCGCAGGCATCGAGGGTCGCGAGGATCGCCGCTGCCGCGCCGGGCTGTTCGCGCGGCGGGTCGATATCATCAATACGTACGTGCCAGCGGCCGCGCCGGTGGCGCGCATCGAGGTAGCTCGCGAGGGCCGCGACGATGGACCCGAAATGCAGCGGTCCGGTAGGAGAGGGGGCGAAACGCCCGACCGGGGTCTCGCCGGTGCCGGATTCACGCGATGCAGTCAGCGGGTCAGTCTCCCCTGAGTTCGTCCAGGTACAACGCGGTCGCGGCCGCGACCCCGACCGGCATGGCGATAAAATTGACCACGGGGATCATCGTCAGCGCCATGACGGTGCCGCCGAAACCGAGTGCGAGGCGCCGTTTCGGGCGCAGTTTCATTCTCACCGCCGGGTAGGGCTGGCCGTGGTTTCCCAGCGGACAGTCGACGTACTCGATCGCGAGCATCCAGGCGCCGAAGGCAAACCACAGCGGCGCCGCGATCACGTTGACGCCCGGAATCACGAACAGCAGCAGACACGGCAGGGCCCACAGCACGAAGTAGGCGAGCTTGCGCAGTTCTGCCCCGACGGTGCGCAGGATTTCGCGCCATAATTCACTGAAACTAAAAGGAATATTCTCCGTCACCCCGGTCAGATGACGCTCTACGGCCGCCGCCAGCATGCCATTGAACGGACTCGCCACGAGGTTCGCGAGCAGTGAGAATCCATAGAACACAATCACGAGCGCGGCAACGAAAAACAGGGGCCACAGCAGGAATCGCAGCCAGTCGAGCCAGTCCGGCAGAAACCGGTCCATGACGAGGTCGAGGCCCCAGGCAATGCTCGCGATCCCGAGCGAAAACAGCACGATATTGATCAGCAGCGGAATAATGACGTAGACCCGAACGCTGGGTTCACGGATCAGACGCAGACCGCGCAAGACATAGCCCGCACCGCGGCGCAGGCCCGCGGGTTTGTCTGCCGACGCGGTCATGGCAAGGTCACGGGCGCCGGCGCCTGCCAGCCCGCGGCGCGGTATTCAGCGGTAATCGTCGGATACGTACCGCCGCGGACGTTGAACTCCGCCGTCAACCGCGCGAACCGCGGTTCACAGGCCGCGACGATGTCGTCGAGGATTTGATTCGTGACGGCTTCGTGAAACGCGCCGTCGTCGCGATACGACCAGATATAGAGTTTCAGGCCTTTCAGCTCGACACAACGTTGATCAGGCACGTATTCGAGCAGCATATTCGCGAAATCCGGCTGTCCGGTCAGCGGGCACAAACACGTGAATTCGGGCAGTTGTATACGGATCGTGTAGTCGCGTTCGGGTTTCGGGTTTGCGAACGTGTCGAGGGTGCGGGTCGGTTGAGTGCTCACGGTAACAACTTGGCTGCTGGACAGCGCGCTAAGATATCACATGCCCATCACGTGCGGCCGCCCAGCGACGGCCGCCGGGCGCAGCCGCCAACGCGCACGTTCGGTCCCTGCACAGGCGCCGGAGCACTGCCGTAACAAGTTCTGAGAAAGTACATTAATAAACTCTATAAATATTTATTTATCATGTAGTTATTTTATATTTCTAAAGTAATTTATATTATTGTGCGGCGCGTTTCGCATAGGGTATGCTTGCGCCCCTATGCGCATCACCAAAATCAAGCTCGCAGGCTTTAAATCCTTCGTTGATCCGACCACGCTGACGCTCCCCGTCAACCTGACCGGGGTCGTCGGGCCCAACGGCTGCGGCAAATCGAACATTATTGATGCGCTCCAATGGGTCATGGGTGAATCATCCGCGAAGCAGCTGCGCGGCGACTCGATGGCCGATGTCATATTCAATGGTTCGAATTCGCGCAAACCCGTCGGCCAGGCTTCCGTCGAGCTCGTGTTCGATAATTCCGACGGCACGCTCGGCGGGCAGTATGCGGGCTACGGCGAGATCTCGATCAAGCGCTCCCTGACCCGGGATGGCGTGTCGACCTACCAGCTGAACGGCACCCGCTGTCGTCGCAAGGACGTGACGAACGTCTTTCTCGGCACGGGCCTCGGGGCGCGCGGTGGTTATTCCGTCATCGAACAGGGCATGATTTCCCGGGTCGTCGAAGCGAAACCCGAGGAACTGCGCGGTTTTCTCGAGGAAGCCGCGGGAATCTCGAAATACAAGGAACGTCGCCGGGAAACCGAGACCCGGATCCGGCATACGAAGGAAAACATCGAACGTCTCGACGACATCCGCGAGGAAATCACGAAACAGCTTGCCCATCTGCAGCGACAGGCACGTTCCGCTGAACGCTACCAGACGCTGAAAGCGGAAGAACGTCTTACCGATGCGCAACTGCTCGCCTTGCGCTGGCGCGAGATTGATCAGGCGCGCACCGAACAGACCCAGGCCATCAGCGAAATCCAGACGCGGATGGAAGCCGCGACGGCGGAATTGCGCAACATCGAGACCCAGCAAACGCAGAAACGCGACGAACAAACGCAGGCGACCGATGATTTCAATCGGGTGCAGAGCGAGTTCTACGCGAAAAGCGCCGAAATATCGCGTCTCGAACAAGCCTTGCAGCACGCGGAGGAGCGCAAGACTTCGCTCGAGAACGACCTCGCGCGTTCGCGCAAGGCGCTCGAAGAGATGACCGAGTTGCTCAACAACGACAGCGCGGCGATTGCCGATATCGATCGGCAACTCGCGGAACTCGAGCCCGCGGCCGTCGACCACGAACAGATTGCGGATCAGGCCAACGCCGCATTACAGGAAGCCGAGGCGCGCGCCCAGGCCTGGCAGGCGGAATGGGACGCGTTCAACCGCGAACGCAGCGAGGTGTCGCGCGAAGAGCACGCCGAACAAATGCGCATCGAACACCTGCGCGAAGGCATCTCCGGCGCGCGCGAGCGCCTCGAAGGGCTCGAATCCGAACAACGGGGACTGTCGACGATCGCGCTCGAGGCGGAAATCAACGAATTGCGCAACGCGCTCATGGCCGCGGAAAAGCGCCACGACGAACAGCTCGTCAAGCGCGATGAGATCAAGTCCCGCGTCGCCGAAGCACGTCAACAGACGTTCCGTTACAGCGATGAACTGCATGAATTGCGCACCATCCTGGCAACGCTGAAAGGGCGCGAAGCGTCGCTTGCGGCCCTGCAGGACGCGGCATTGCGCGAAAATCAGGGCGAACTGCAGGCATGGCTCGCGGAAATCGGCCTTGGCGATCCGGATTTACTCGCCGAGCAGATCGAGATCGAGCGCGGCTGGGAAAGTGCGGTTGAAATGGCCATGAAGATCCCGCTCGGTGCGATCTGCGCCAACGGCAGTATCGAGCGCGCGCTGGCCTCGGACCGTGCGACGATGCCGACGGCTTTGGCGACGTTCGTCGACGAACACGCTATTGGCGCACCCGCCGCGGACGGCACCCTGGCAGCGAAAGTACGCTCGAAATGGCCCGTGGCGAGCCTGCTGGCGGGTGTTTATACGGCGGCCTCGGTGAGCGAGGCACAGCAGCGGGCGGGCTCGCTCGCGGCGCATGAATCCGTGATCACGCGGGACGGATACTGGCTTGGCCCCGGCTGGGTTCAAATCAACGGTGGCGCCGAGGCCGAACCGGGCATCCTGGCCCGCGAGAGCGCACTCGAGGAGCTGCGCCAGGAGATCGCCACGAACAAGAGCCGGATTGACGCCGCACAGAGCGCGCTCGACGAAGCCCAACAGGCCGTCGCGGACTGCGAAGCCCGCGAAGCCGATGTCGACGTCGACCTGGCCGCATCGGCCCAGGAGACGACCGGCCTCAAAACCGACCTCGCGCGCCTCGACACGACGCTCGAACGCCAGCGCGAGCGGGCCGAAACAATCCGCCACGAAATCAGCGCCCTGCAGGAAAAATCCTCCGGCGGAGAATCGGCCGCGGCAGCCGCGCTGTCAACGCTCGAAGCGATCCGGGCGCGGCTCGCGGAATTCGATCTGCGCCACGACACGCTGATCGAGAATCGCGACGCCGTGCAGCAGGCGCTGGACGCGGCTCGCGGCACCTGGCGCGATGCCCGCGAGGCGCGGCATGCAACCGCGCTGAAACTCGAGGGCCTGCGCTCCAGCCGCGAATCCCTGCAACTCGCGCTGTCGCGTAATGAACGGCAACAACACGAGCTTGCAGGCCGCTGCACCGACCTCGAAACGGCAATGGCATCGACGCTGGAACCGCAGGAGGATCTGAAGACCCACCTCGAACGTGCGCTGGCAGAACGGGTCGACAGCGAAAAGGCGCTCGCCGCCGCGCGCACGGTGCTGGAAAATCTCGAAGCGGAAATCCGGGGCAACGACGAGGCACGGCTCGCCGCGGAACGCGCGGTCGAGGCGCAACGCGAAATTCTCGACCAGGCACGACTCGAGGAGCGCGCCGTCCAGGTCCGGCAGCAGGAAGTGGAACAGCGCCTGAAACAGACCGAGCACACGGCCGCCGAACTGCTGGAATCACTCGAACCCGGCGCCGACGAGGCAAGCTGGGCGGAGCGACTCGAGAAGATACGCCGGCGGATCGAACGCCTTGGCCCGATCAACCTCGCGGCGATCGACGAATTCTCGCAATTGTCGGAGCGCAAGGAATACCTCGATTCGCAGCACAAGGATTTGAGCGAAGCGCTCGACACGCTCGAAGGCGCAATTCGCAAAATCGATCGCGAGACCCGCACGCGCTTCAAGGAAACGTTCGACAAGGTCAATGCGGGCATGCAGAAGATGTTTCCGATATTGTTCGGCGGCGGACACGCCTACCTCGAACTGACCGGCGACGACCTGCTCGAGACCGGGGTCACCGTGATGGCGCGACCGCCCGGCAAGCGCAACAGCACGATACATCTGCTGTCCGGTGGTGAAAAAGCACTGACGGCGCTGTCGTTCGTGTTTTCACTATTCGAACTGAACCCGGCGCCGTTCTGTCTGCTCGACGAGGTTGACGCACCGCTCGACGACGCGAACGTCGTGCGCCTGTCGAAAATGCTCAAAACCATGTCGCAAACGGTCCAGTTTATTTGCGTCACCCATAACAAGATCACGATGGAGATCTCCGAACAACTCGTCGGTGTGACGATGCAGGAAGCCGGCGTATCGCGACTCGTGTCGGTGAATATGGACGAGGCCGTGGAAATGGCCGCGGCGAGCTGAGCATCCGATGATTACGCTCATTTCCCGACCCGTGGCCCGTAGCTGACCCGAACCCGAACCGCATGTTCGAGTCGCTGTTTTCCCTCCGTTTCCTGCTGCTGCTGATCGGCGCCGCGATCGTCGTCGCGATCTACCTCGGCGGCCGGCGCAAAAATAACCGCAACCAGCGCGTACGCTTCGATCAACGCCGCCCCGTATTCAAGCCGCGGCGCAAAAGCGGCAAGCAGGCAAAATCAAACGCCGCCCCGGAAACGTATACCGCGAGCCCGGCGCCTGACCCGGGCGACGACGATGCGCACGACGATGAGTTCATCGTCCCCACCGACGAGCCGGCGATCGAACTGCCCACGATCACCCGCTCCGGCGACGCGGATCCGCCGCGGCCGCGCCGGGCGCGGGAAGATCAGATGGAGCTGACGTTCGACGACGACATTCCGGCGCCATCGGCCACCGCACCCGAACCGGCGATCATTGCGCTGTATGTGCGTCCGCCGGACGAGCATGAATTGGCCGGGCCGGCCATCGTCAAGGCGATGAACGCCGTTGGCCTGCGCTACGGCGACATGAAAATCTTTCACCATTACGGCGCCGGCGAACTGCGCACGGAGCAACCGCTGTTCAGCGTCGCGAACATGGTGGAACCGGGGTACTTCGACCTCGATCGGGTGGACAGCCTGTCCACCCCGGGCCTTGCCATGTTCCTGCAACTGCCCGGTCCGCTCGACGGGGCGGTGGCGTTCGAACTGTTCCTCAATACCGCACAACGGCTCGCCGAAACGCTGTCCGCGGATCTCTACAGCGCACCGAAGGCGCTGCTCGATGGTGTCACGATCGACAAAATGAGGCGCCAGGCAAACCCGTACACGAATGTCCGCTGAGACCGATATCGCGCGCCTGCGCGAATTGCGTGAGGCGCTCACGCGCCACAACTTCCGCTACTACGTACTCGACGACCCGATCCTGCCCGACGCGGAATTCGATCGCCTCATGCGCGAACTCGAAGAACTCGAATCCCGTTATCCCGCGTACCGCAGCGCCGAATCGCCGACGCAGAAAGTCGGCGCACAGCCGAGCACGACGTTCTCCGCGGTGACACACCTCGAGCCGATGCGTTCGCTCGCGAATGCGCTCGACGAAGAAGAATTCACAGAGTTCGACCGGCGGATTCGGGCGCGCCTGGAACGCGAGCCGATTGAGTATGTCGCCGAGACGAAGCTCGATGGTCTCGCGATCAACCTGATTTATGAACACGGATCGCTCGTGCGTGCTGCGACGCGCGGGGATGGCACCACCGGCGAAGACGTCACCGCGAACGTCTGCACGATTGATCGGATTCCGCTGCATCTCGCGCTTCCGGCGCCACCCGCGGTGATCGAAATCCGCGGCGAAATCTTTTTTATGTCGGCGGATTTCGTGCGTCTGAACCGCGAACAGGAAAAGCTCGGGACGAAGCTGTTCGTCAACCCGCGCAACGCCGCCGCGGGCAGTCTGCGCCAGCTCGATCCGAAGGTGACAGCGGCACGGCCGTTATCGATTTACTGTTACGGGATTGGTCACGCGGAAGGCCTGACGTTGCCGGCAAGCCAGGCTGGCATCCTCGATTACCTGCGCGAGGCGGGGCTACCGGTGTCGCCCGAAACGGAAATCGTGACCGGCCTCGAGGCCTGCCTCGATTACTACCGCCGGCTCGACGAACGCCGGGCGAGCCTCGGCTATGAAATCGACGGCAGTGTGTTCAAGGTCAACGATCTCGCCGACCAGCGCCGGCTTGGTCACGTGGCGAAATCGCCACGATGGGCAATCGCCTACAAGTTCCCGCCGGAAGAAGCGACCACCCGCGTCCTCGATATCGACGTCCAGGTCGGTCGCACCGGGCAGCTGACCCCGGTGGCGCGTCTCGAACCCGTTGTCGTCGGCGGGGTCACGGTGACGAATGCGACGCTGCATAACGAGGATGAAATCCGGCGCAAGGACGTCCGTGTCGGCGACACTGTCGTCGTGCGACGCGCCGGCGATGTCATCCCCGCCGTCGTCCGCGTGATCCTCGAGGCGCGGCCCGACGACAGTGTCGAATTCGTAATGCCGGACTCGGTGCCGGAACAGGCACTGACCCAGCGCGTCCAGGCCCTGATCCATTTCGCCTCGCGACGGGCAATGGATATCGACGGGCTCGGCAGCAAGATTATCGAGCAGTTGTGCCGCACGGGCCTCGTGGAGACGCCGGCCGACCTGTACGGCCTGACCCGGGAAACCGTCGTCGGGCTTGACCGGATGGCGGAAAAATCGGCCGCGAACCTGATCGAGGCGATCGCCCGCAGCAAGCACACGACATTGCCGCGGTTTCTGTACGCGCTCGGGATCCGCGAGGTCGGCGAAACAACCGCGGCCAGTCTCGCGGCAGCCCTGGGGACACTGGAAGCGATTGCCGGTGCCGATGAACAGACGCTGCAGGCGATCCCGGACGTCGGGCCCGTCGTCGCGCGATCCGTCGGCGATTATTTCGCTGACGAAGACAACCGCCGGGTCGTCGAACGGCTCATCGACGCGGGTGTCGAATGGCCCGTCATCACGCCGCCGGTTGCGGTCGAATCCCGCTTCAGTGGCCAGACTGTCGTGCTGACCGGAACGCTGGAAACGATGACCCGCGACGAAGCGCGTCAGGCATTGCTGGCACACGGCGCGAAGGTGACCGGCAGCGTGTCGAAGAAAACGGATCTCGTCGTCGTCGGCGCCGACGCCGGCAGCAAGGCCGAGAAAGCGGAGCGCCTCGGTATCGAGATGATCGACGAAGCCGAATTTATCCGGCGGCTCGAAGTCCCCTGACGGCGCGCGATTAGCCGGCCGTCGACGCCATGATCCGGTTGCGTCCGGCCTGTTTTGCGCGGTAGAGCAATTCGTCGGCGCGTTGCAGCAATTCCATCGCGGAGTCACCGTCGACGAGTTGGGCGACGCCGGCGCTGACGGTGATGCTCGTATGATTCGACAGCGCCTCGATGTCGAGCGCCGCGATCGACTGGCGGATACGTTCGGCAAGAAAATCAGCCCCCGCGCCTTCCGTATTCGTCAGTACGACGACGAATTCCTCGCCGCCATAGCGGAAGACCACGTCACTGTCCCGGGTGCAGGTAACGATGGCGTTCGCCACGGCCCGCAGCACGACATCACCGACGACATGGCCGAACGTGTCGTTAATCGATTTGAACAGGTCAACATCGATCATGATCAGTGACAGCGCGGTCTTGTGGCGTTCCGACACGAGCACCTGATGTTTGAGGTAGGCATCCATGCTCGCCCGGTTATTAACGCCGGTAAGCGGGTCCTTCAGCGCCTGGGTCAGCGCCTGTTCGTAGAGCAGTGCATTGCGCAATGGATAAATCAGCGCGCACAGTAATATTTCCAGCAGTTCCTGATCGCGTTCGCTGAGCGGATGTGAACGGGTGAAGGCGATCTCGCCGAGCGAGTCGCCGAGCAGCTGCAAATCGTAGCTGCAGCGGTGTACCTGGTTCGTACCGTCCTCGACGACGAGATTGCGTGTGCGATTCCGGTACCGCAGGCTCACGTCCCGAACGAGGCGGCGAACCTCGTTCGCGAAGGCATGAATGACATCCTTCGCGTGCAGGCTCGCCTGCAGCGCCGTGGACATCCGCAGGACCGTGGAATCCGACACGAGCTTGCGGTGCCGCGTTTTGTCGGTCGTAATCGGCAGTATGCTCGTTACCGTGGACGGCAAGTGTTCCGGCGCGGGGCTGGTGGCAGCGATCGTGATTTCAGGTCGACTGGACATATTCTTTTCAGCTACGAACAACAAAAGTGCCGTTCATCACGCGAGATTCGTGCCAACTATTGCGCCGCCGTCGCACTGACACCTCAGGCGGAGTCTCGGAGGTGGATTTAAGCCATTGTATGGCAAAAACATTTCCGTAATTTCGTCAACAATCCGACGATGCGAAGCGATAGCCTGAACGCGTCAAATACCCGACCCGGATCGGTCGCCGGGTCGTACAGCGTCAATGAACCGCCGTCTTTCGCGCCCGATCCGCCGGAAAGCCGGGCCATGGCGGCAAGCGCCTGCCGCATCGGCGGCAATCGCTGTCGGGCGGTTAAACCCGCGGGGGGCGGGGCGCCTGGGCGTCGAGGCTCTGACCGTGGATGTCGCGACTGTCGGACCCGAGCAGGTACAGATACGCGTTCGCAACCGCCGCCGGGTGTGGCAGGGTCGTGGGGTCTTCGGCCGGATACGCGAGCGCGCGCATTTCGGTACGCACCCGACCCGGGTTCAGCGCATTCACGCGCACCGGGCTGTTCGTCTCGAGTTCATCTGCCAGTACCTGCATCATGCCTTCGTTCGCGAACTTCGTTGCCGCATACGCGCCCCAGTAAGCACGACCCTGGCGGCCGACCCCGGACGACGTAAAAATGATGGAGCCGTGTCCGGCGCGGTTCATCAACGGCAGCATCGCCTGCAGCAGGAGAAACTGACTGTGAACGTTGAGCTGAAAAACACGCGCCCAGGTCACGGGATCGTAGGTCGCGAGCGGCGCCATTTCGCCGAGCGTGCCGGCATTCAGGACGAGACCGTTGAGCCGCCCGTAACGCTCGGCAATCAGACCGGCGAAATCGAGATAGTCATCGGCGGTCGCGCCCTCGAGATTGACCGGAATGATGCCCGGCTCGTGACCGCCGGTGGCGACGATCTCGTCGGCCAGTTGTTCGAGTTGTCCGACGTTGCGCGCCATCAGGACCATCTGCGCCCCGCAAGCGGCGGCGGCGAGACTCACGGCACGCCCGATCCCGCGACTTGCGCCGGTCAGCAGCACGACGTCGTCAGCGAGCAGGTCGGCCGGCGGCGTGTAGTCGAGCAGGGGTTGCCCGGCGCTCAACTGAAATCACCCGCACGCAGGATCGTGCCGCGTAAATAATTACGATCATCGGTCTGCGGATAGTCCAGCGTGTAGTGCAGACCCCGGCTTTCCTTGCGCTTCAGGGCCGAACGGATGATCAACTCGGCGACCTGGACGAGATTTCTCAGCTCGATGAGGTCGCCACTGATGCGGAAGTTGCCGTAGAACTCGCTGATTTCCTTGTGCAGCAAATCCACCCGGTTGCGTGCCCGCTCGAGTCGCTTGTTGCTGCGCACGATTCCGACATAGTCCCACATGAAATGACGCAGTTCGTCCCAGTTGTGCGCCACGACGATCTCTTCATCCGCATCGGTTACCTGGCTTTCGTCCCAGTCCGGGACGGACGGCAACGGTCCGGTCGACTCGATGGCTTCACGGATGGCACCGGCAGCGGCATCGGCAATGACTAGGCACTCGAGCAATGAATTGCTCGCCATTCTGTTCGCCCCATGGAGGCCGGTGCAGGCGACTTCACCGACCGCATACAGCCCGGACAGCGACGTCCGCCCGCGCACATCGGTGACGACGCCACCGCACAGGTAATGAGCCGCCGGCACGACGGGGATCGGCGCCGTCGTGATATCGATGCCGAACCCGGCGCACTTTTCCATGACCGTAGGAAAATGCTCGCGGAGGAACGCGTCCGATTTGTGGGTCACGTCGAGAAACACGTGCTCCGCGCCGGAGCGCTTCATTTCGTGATCGATCGCACGCGCCACAATGTCGCGCGGCGCGAGTTCGAGGCGCTCGTCGTAATCCGCCATGAAGCGCTCGCCCGAAGTGAGACGCAGATATCCGCCTTCACCACGCAACGCCTCGGTCAACAGGAACGATTTCGCCTGAGGGTGATAGAGGCAGGTTGGATGGAACTGCACAAACTCCATGTTCGCGACCGCGCAGCCCGCACGCCATGCCATGGCAATGCCGTCCCCGGTGGCGACGTCCGGGTTCGAGGTGTAGAGATAGACCTTACCCGCGCCCCCCGTGGCCAGCACGCAGCATTTCGCACGCAAGGTTTTGACGAGTCTGTTTTCGACGTCGAGCACGTAGGCGCCGACGCAACGATCCGGGGTGAGCCCGAGCTTGCCCAACGTGACCAGGTCGACGGCCATGTGATGCTCATACACGGTGATGTCCGGATGCGCGTGAACGCGCTCGACGAGGGTCGTCTCGATCGCACGGCCGGTGGCGTCGGCAGCATGCACGACCCGACGCCGGCTGTGGCCGCCTTCCTGCGTCAGGTGGAAATCGACGTTACCGTCCGGCGTCTGGTGGGTCGTAAACGGGACACCCTGTTTGATGAGCCACTCGATGCGTTCGCGGCCACGCTGCACGATGAATTCCACCACCTCGGGATTGCACAGCCCGCCGCCAACGGCGAGCGTATCGGCAACATGTGATTCTATCGAATCACCCTGGTCCATGACTGCGGACACGCCGCCCTGGGCATAAAGTGTGGCACTTTCCTCAATCGCGCTCTTCGCGACGACGGCAACTTTCATGCCGTCGGCGAGCGTCAGGGCCATACTGAGGCCCGAGGCACCGCTGCCAATAATCAGTACGTCGAATTCCATGATATAAGTTGCGCTGCCGGTGGAGAAAAGGGCACGAGCCCGGGATGTGTTCGCGGGATCCGCCGGGGTCGGCCTGTTTGCTGCATCACAACGACAGGCCCACAGAGTCTCACGGTTGTTAACGTTCCTTGATATACTTCCCGCGCTTTCCGAACACAGCCACTTTTTCGAAACTAATTAAGTCTCCGATGGTCTATGCCCCTGATTACGTCCCGGTGTCGCCGCCATAATACAGGGAGACGGCCCTGATGGGCGATAGCTACACCGACAAAGAGCTGGTCAAGCGGGTACAACAGGGTGACAAAAAGTCGTTCGATCTTTTGGTCCTCAAATACCAGAACCGGATCATCAAACTCGTTTCGCGCTACGTGCGCGAGCAGAGCGATGCAATGGACATCGCACAGGAAGCCTTCTTGAAGGCGTACCGTGCGCTGCCGAACTTCCGGGGCGATAGCGCGTTCTATACGTGGCTGTATCGCATCGCCATCAATACCGCGAAGAACCATATCGTTTCGATGTCTCGCCGGCCACCCGAGGCGCACCTCGAAAATGCCGATGGCGAGGCCATCGCGCTCGAGGAACTGCAACCGGATATCGATAATCCTGAACATTTGTTGCTGGCGGACGAGATCAAGGAAACGATCCTGACAGCAATGAACAAACTGCCCGAAGACCTGCGCGTTGCGATAACGCTGCGCGAGGTCGAAGGGCTCACGTATGAAGAGATCGCCGAGGCGATGGATTGTCCGATTGGGACGGTGCGGTCTCGGATATTTCGGGCACGAGAGGCTGTCGATATTAAATTGAAGCCGCTACTAGAGCACTGACAGAGGCGCGTTATGCAAATCGACGAACAGACTTTATCAAGCGTAATGGACGGCGAAGGCACAACGGGCGAGACGCTCGCCGGTGTTGCCGCGACGAACGGGACCCGCGCCGCATGGGCCCGCTATCATTTAATCGGCGATGTATTGCGGGATAATTCCAGCGCGGTCGCACCGGCGGAGTTCGCCGCGTCGATCTCCGCGCTGATCGCCGACGAACCCACCGTGCTGGCGCCACGGCAGCGAACGAAGAGTGCAATGCGCCCCGTCGCCGGGTTCGCCATCGCGGCCTCGGTTGCCACCCTCGCCGTGATCGGGATCCAGCGGATGGAACCGGACAACGTAAACAGTCCGGCGCCGACAATTGCCGCGGCGCCGGCCGCTACGCCGGTCCCCGCGACGGCCGCCACGGCGCCGGTTTTCGCATCGACGGTCGCCGAGACCAGCCCGGCGCCGCCGGAACTGACGCACGCGACACATCCCGCGCAACGCCGATTCAACAGCTACCTCGTCAAGTTCAACGAACAGCGTTCGAATGTTGGCGTCCCGGGAGTGAATCCTTACGTGCGCATCGTCGGCTTTGAATCGGAATAATTCACACCTCAACGGGTTCGGCCGCCACCTCGTAGCGCTCGCACTGCTCGTCGGCGCCGACAGTCTGACCGCGCAGGAACCCGAGGCGACCGCGCTCGTCGAACGCATGGCGCAGGCAACCGAACAGCTGGCGTACGATGGCACATTCGTGTATCAGCGCGGCACCGATATCGACGCGATGCGGATCGTGCACCGGTTCGACAACGGGGTCGAACGCGAGCGTCTCATTTCGCTTTCGGGGCCGGAGCGCGAAGTCATCCGTGATGGCCGGCGAGTCACCTGCCTGTTCGCCGACGATCGCGAAGCCATGGTCGAAAAAAGCGAACCACGGGATTTTCTCTCACTCGGGCTCGATGCACCGATTGAAAGTCTCGTGCGCAACTACACGTTCAGCATTGCCGGCACGGATCGGGTCGCCGGACGGACCACGACCGTGGTCCAAATCGTGCCGAAGGAACCGAACCGCTACGGCTACCGGCTGTGGGTCGACGAAGAACATGGCCTGTTGCTGAAATCCCTGATCCTCAATCGCGGCGGCCAGGCACTCGAGCAGGTGCAGTTCGTCGACGTCAAGATTGGCGAGGCGGTAACCCCGGCGTCGCTCGAGACCCAGATTATCGGTAGTGGCTTCACCTGGCGAACGACCGCCGAGCCGGAAAATTCGGCCGCCGAAGTCGTTGAAACCTCAGGCTGGACCGTCAACTGGCTACCCGAGGGGTTCGAGATGCGTAACTACAAAGTGCAGAAAATGTCCGAAAGTGACATGCCGGTCAGCCACATGGTCTACTCGGACGGCCTCGCGATGGTGTCGGTTTTCGTCGAGAAGCTCATGTCGACGACCGAACCGATGCAGGGCTACTCTTCGATGGGCGCCGTGAACGCGTTCAGCCGCGTCGCCAGGGATCATCAAATTACCGTTGTTGGGGAAATCCCGCTGCCCACGGTCAGACAAATCGCGAGTTCCGTCGCACATCAATAAGCAGTAATCGAGATCTATGAAACGAATATCCTTCCCCGCAATCGCGTCACGCCATTGCTGCCTGCTGCTCGGGCTGACAGTACTCCTCACCGCGCCGGCGATTGCCTCGGCGGCCCGCGTTACGGGCCTGCCGGATTTCACCCCGCTCGTTGAGGCAAACCGCGCCGCAGTGGTGAATATCGGCACGACCGGCAAGCGCCGTGCGCCCCGCATTATGCCGCGACAACTCCCCGGGCCCGAAGGTACGCCCGACGACGATGACGCACTGCAGGATTTTTTCCGTCGATTTTTCGGTGAGGAGCCGCCCGGCGGCGAAGGCCCGACACAACCGCATTCCTCGCTCGGCTCGGGCTTCATCATTTCCGATGAGGGCTACGTCATATCGAATTATCACGTCGTCAAGGACGCCGAGGAAATTATCGTGCGCTTGAGCGATCGACGCGAATTCGTCGCCACCATCGTCGGTACCGACCCGCGCAGCGACCTTGCCGTCCTCAAGATTGAATCCGATCAACCGCTGCCGAGCCTGAAACTTGGCAAGTCCAGCGAACTCGCGGTCGGGGAATGGGTACTGGCCATCGGCTCCCCGTTCGGCTTCGATCATTCCGTCACCGCCGGCATCGTCAGCGCGAAAGGCCGCAGCCTGCCGAATGAGAATTACGTGCCGTTCATCCAGACCGACGTCGCGATCAACCCGGGCAATTCCGGCGGACCGCTGTTCAACCTCGACGGGGAAGTCGTTGGGGTCAATTCACAGATCTACAGCCGCACCGGCGGCTTCATGGGCTTGTCGTTCGCGATCCCGATCGACGTCGTCATGAACGTTTATACGCAATTGCGGGAGAAGGGCACCGTCACCCGCGGCTGGCTCGGGGTCCTGATCCAGGACGTTACGCGCGAACTCGCGGAGTCGTTCAAAATGAGCAAGCCGCATGGGGCGCTCGTCTCCAAGGTGTTGCCGGACAGCCCGGCCGCGAAGGCGGGGTTCAAAGCCGGCGACGTCATCGTGAAGTTCAACAATCGCAAGATCGACACCTCGGCGGAGCTCCCGCCGCTCGTCGGCACGGCTGTGGTCGGCGGTAGCACCCCGGTTGAAGTCATTCGAGAAGGCAGCCGCAAAAAACTCAGCGTTCAAATCGGTGAACTGCCGAGCGACGACGAACTCAATATCGCGCAGTCGCCCGGCAAGGGCAAAAAATCGAACCGGCGCCTGAACGCGAGCGTGCGCGACCTGACGGAGTCGGAACGCGAAGCGACCGAGCTGTCGGGGGGTGTCATGATCGACGACGTCGAGCCAGGGCCAGCGTACGATGCGGGATTACGCCCTGGCGACATCATCCTGCAAATCAATTCCCAACCCGTGGAATCTACCGCGGCGCTGTCGAAGATCGTCAAGGACCTGAAAGCAGGGACGAGCGTGCCGGTTTTGATCCAGCGTCAGGGCGGTCCGCTGTTCATGGCAATGAAAATACCGGCGGATGACTGATCCGGCGGCCGGAACCGTCCTGCAGGTAATGATGCGGGACGGCTGCTCCCTGTGTGATCACCTCGTCCTCGCGCTCGAACTGCTGCGGCCGCGGTACCGCTTCACGTATTCGAAGGTGGATGTGGACGCCGACCCGGCACTCGCGGACCGATACGGTGCGCGCGTGCCCGTGCTCGTGGCCGGCACCGAGGAGATCTGCGAGGGGCATTGCGACCCTGCGCTTATCGAAGCATTTCTCAAAGCCCGTTGACCACAGCAGATTTTTCAACCCGTCTCCGGATCGCGCCGGCTGCCGGGCGAACGACGCTGCCGCCGGCATTGCGACGGTCGGGCTGTCGCGTATCACGTGGGTGGGATAGAATCGCGCCCGACCCCACAAGCCGCTGATCAGGCGGAGCAAGGATTAGGCCCTGGCGCCTCGCACTTCCGCATGCAGCACATAAGAAATTTTTCAATCATCGCGCATATCGATCACGGTAAATCCACGCTGGCCGATCGCTTTATCCAGACCTGCGGCGGACTCGAAGAACGCGAGATGGCGGCCCAGGTGCTCGACTCGATGGACCTCGAGCGGGAGCGCGGGATCACCATCAAGGCCCAGAGTGTCAGCCTGAACTACCGCGCCGCGGACGGGCAGGATTACCTGCTGAATTTCATCGATACACCCGGGCACGTCGATTTCAGTTACGAGGTTTCGCGCTCGCTCGCCGCGTGTGAGGGTGCACTGCTCGTGGTCGATGCCTCGCAGGGCGTCGAGGCGCAGTCCGTCGCGAACTGCCACACCGCAGTCGACCAGGGCCTCGAAGTGATTCCGGTCCTGAACAAGATCGATCTGCCGGCCGCCGACCCCGATCGCGTCGCCCAGGAAATCGAAGACATCATCGGCGTCGACGCGTCGTCAGCGCTGCGCATCAGCGCGAAAACCGGCCACGGGGTCGGTGAGCTGCTGGAGCAACTCGTTGAACAGGTACCGCCTCCGAAAGGTAATCCCGACGGACCGCTGAAAGCCCTGATCATCGACTCATGGTTCGACAACTACCTCGGCGTCGTGTCGCTGATCCGGATCGTAGACGGCACGCTCGAGACCGGCGAGCGGATCATGATGATGTCCACGGGTCGGCCGGTACACGCGGATCAAGTCGGCGTTTTTACGCCGAAACGCCTGCGCAAGGACAGACTTCTGACGGGTGAAGTCGGCTTCCTCGTCGCCGGGATCAAGGAAATCGACGGCGCCCCGGTCGGTGACACCGTCACGACGGTACAGAACCCTGCCACGAGCCCGTTGCCGGGCTTCCAGCAGTCGAAACCGAATGTGTTCGCCGGGCTCTACCCGATCGACTCCGGTGACTACGAAGCGTTTCGCGAAGCGCTGTCGAAATTGCGGCTGAACGATGCCGCCCTGCATTACGAACCTGAAACATCCGAAGCACTTGGCTTCGGGTTTCGTTGCGGCTTCCTCGGCATGCTGCACATGGAAATTATTCAGGAACGCCTCGAACGCGAATATGAGATCGACCTGATAACGACCGCCCCGACGGTCGTCTACGAAGTCGTCACAACCGATGGCGCAACGCACTACATCGACAACCCGGCACGCCTGCCGGCGGCGAATGTCATCAGTGAAATCCGCGAACCGATCATCCGTGCCGACATCCTCACACCACAGGAACACCTGGGTGCGGTGATGACGCTGTGCATCGAAAAGCGCGGCGTGCAGACGAAACTGAATTTCACCGGGAAGCAGGCGGCCATCAGTTTCGAGCTGCCCATGAGTGAAATGGTGGTCGACTTCTTCGATCGGCTGAAATCCGCGACGCGGGGATACGCGTCAATGGACTACACGTTCATTCGCTACGACCGCGCGGACCTCGTGAAGGTCGACGTGCAGATAAACGGCGAGCGGGTGGACGCCCTGTCCGTGATCGTTCACCGCGACCAGTCCGCCCGGCGCGGTCGCGAACTCGCGGCAAGAATGCGTGAGATCATCCCCCGGCAAATGTTCGAAGTGGCGATCCAGGCCGCGATCGGTTCGAAGGTCATCGCGCGCGAAAACGTCAAGGCCTTGCGCAAAAATGTGACCGCGAAATGTTATGGTGGCGATATTTCCCGCAAACGGAAATTGCTCGAAAAGCAAAAAGAAGGCAAAAAACGCCTCAAACGCGTCGGCGCCGTCGAAATTCCTCAAGAAGCTTTCATGGCTGTGCTCAGCGTAGGTAACAAAAAGTGATTTTCGATTTTTCCGCCATCATGGTTCTCCTGGTCGCCGTCAGCGGCGCGATTTGGGCGTTCGATGCCGCTTTCCTCGCACCACGCCGGCGCCTCGCGCTTTCGGGTTCGGCGCTGGCCGACCAGCCGCCGGCGCCGCCGCCGGTACTCGTTGATTACGCGCGGTCCTTTTTCCCGATATTTTTGATCGTGCTCGTATTGCGATCATTCATCGTCGAACCGTTCCGGATCCCGTCCGGCTCGATGATCCCGA
>CAXBJY010000062.1:0-36336 GCA_963976285.1 uncultured Gammaproteobacteria bacterium | reverse complement strand
GGTCTGTACCTGAGCCCTTTCGTTGCGGAGTATCGCGCGTTTCGCATTTCGCTCGAGCAGTCCACACCGACCGGTTTCGTCTGTGAATTACGCGGCGAGCGTCGTACCGGCGGAGACCTCCACATCGAGGTGGTGCACGACGACGGCGAAACCGCCATCGCGCTGGCCTGCGCCCGGGCGCGTCGCGAAATCCGCCGCGCCGGTCGCTTGATGCGGCGCCAGGGCACGTCCGCGGTGTTCAGTGCGTCAGCCGTGATCGGGCATGGTCCGTGATCTGGCGTACCGCGGGATGCTTGATCTTCCGTTCCGGTGAAATTGCGTAGTATTTCTCCGTCAATCCGCGCGCTTCGCCGATCAATTTCGCGTTGTACATCGATTCGATCTTTTCAGCGATCGCGCTCGGCGCCGGAAACACCCCGACGCCCGCCTCGCCAAACGCTTTCATCAACGCGCTGTCGTCGAATTCCGCGACAACGAGCGGCGCGATGTCATTCTGCTCGAACCAGTCGTCCAGCCGGCGGCGCAGCGCGGTCGAGTTGACCGGCAACAACATGCGCGCGTTGTGCAGGCAGGCGGGGAAGTCATCGGTGTAACGTTCAGCCCGGTGCTGCGCGGCAAAGAACCCGATCCCGCTTTCACCGAGCTGGTGATTGAATGCCTTCACGTTCAGCCCGGCGGGGATCGGCCGGTCCGAGATCACGAGGTCGAGGCGATGAACCGCAAGATCAGCGAGCAGCTTGTCCAGATCGCTTTCCGCACACACGATGCGGATTTCGTCCGAATTCCTCAGCGCAGGCTCGAGGATGCGGTAGGCGATCAGCTTCGCGATCGAGTTGACGACGCCGACGTTCAGCTCGAACGGCGTGCCCGGTTCACCGCTTTTCACGCGCTGGGCCAGCTCGGCGCCGAGCGAAAAAATCTCGTCCGCGTACTGATTAACCACCTGACCCGTTTCGGTCAGGCTCAGACGACGGCCGATCCGGTGGAACAAGGGCTTGTCGATCGCTTCCTCGAGCAGTTTCAACTGGCCACTGATCGTCTGTGGCGTGACGAACAGGGCTTCGGACGCTTTCGCAATGCTGCCTTCGCGCGCGACGGTCCAGAAATATAGCAGGTGATTGTAGTTCAGATGCCGCATGCCGCTCCCCGGGTTCAGGTCCGGATATTGTTGCTGAACGGGCCATTATGCGGCCTGAAGCGGATTCGGAAAATACGAAATAACAGCGCTATTAGTTCGGAAAAACCGAATCATTCCTGCGCCGGCGGCGCGCGTGGACGCGGCGGGGCTTCATGCGACGGAAGCGTTTGTCAGGGTGCTCGCCGCCGGCGTCATGACCGGCGAACGGAAGTCTGCCGGTTTCACACTGAGGACCGGTATGCGCGAACGCAATAATATTGTCTCGGCCGTATCCCCGATCAGTTGTCCCGGGACCGCGCCGGTGCCGGTCGTGCCGAGGACGAGCAGGTCGACGTCGTGCGCATCGAGCCACGCGGGCACGCTGTCGCCGGGTTTACCGGCGAGCAATTCCGCGGCGCAAGCGGCCGTGGCGGCGCGGCCGGACGCGGCGATCAAATCGTCGAGATACCGCTGGCGCTCCTCCAGCCACACCGCGTTGGGTAAGCCTGGCCGTCGATGTAGTCCTGCAGCGCCGCCGGCTCGAGTGCGTCGCCGCCCTCGCCGAGAACATCGATGCCGTAGGGCCGCCACGCGTGGAGCAGCGTGATGCGCGCCGGTGCGCCGGCTGCTGCGAGCAGCGCTGCGTTTAGCAGACGCTCGGCCATATCACCCGATACGGCAGACCCGGCGAAGATATCGCGGTCGATCGCTACGGCAATATGCAGCGGGTCGACGGGGACGCAGGTTGGCGCCGGATCCCGCCACAACCAGACCGCGGCCGGACACTTGCGCACGAGATGCATCACCCGGCTGTTGACCGGGTGCCCGAGTCCGTCCGGCGCGAACGAGACGACGACCCCGACGTCGTGCTCGACGACGAGTCCGGAAATCGTCACGAACGGCTTACCCACGGCAATCAGCAGTTGCGGTGGCTCGTTCACGTCAATCGCGCTCGCGAGCTCGCGCAGCATGCCGTAAGCATTTTCTTTACGCACGGCCAGGATCCGGTCCTGCAGGATGCTGTCGCCGGTAATCGTGGGTGGCGACTCGACGCTCGCGCACAGGATTAGCCGCGAGCCGTTCGCTGCCGCGAGGGTTGCGATCACGCCGATTTCTCTCGCCATTCGTTCCGTGGCGCTGAACGCCTCCGTATCGATATCGACCAGATAGGGTTTTTCTAACATCGCTGCTGCCTCTCGCTCGTCGGCATGTTCGTCTTCAGCGGCAATTGTTACGGGAAGCGCGCGTTCGGTCGCCTCGAAATATCCGTCCGTTTGCTCAGGCAAAACCGATTCGGGGCCGGCCGGACCTTGGTAGGGTATTGCCACTGGGAACGCGTGCTCACGGGGCACGCCATAAGCGGAGAAGCGACGATGTTCGAACTCGTTTTATTCGCGGCGCTGAGTCACACGCTCGCGGCGCCGCCAGGCATTCCGGATTTCGGTGAGGAAGCGGCACCGGTGGTGGCGCGACCAAGCGATATCGACGCGACCGCGCCGCCCGCGTTCGTCGATGTCGCAGGCATTAGCTGGCGGGCGAGCGTTGAGGCAGCGAGTGCCGGCGAGTTCGAGCGCGGCGCGGCGTTCTCGCCGTTCGCGCGCCTGCGGGACAAGGACACGTTCGAATTGGCGACGGGCGAGTCGCCCCCTCTCGGTGGCAGTTACGATGCGTTGCTGGCGAAACGCTGGCACTGGTTTGAATTGTACGGCGTGAGTCGGCTGCACGTCGTGCCGAAAGAGTCGCGTCACCCGTGGTGGTTTTCCTACTGAAGCGCGGCGACCCTCAACTCGTTCCCCCAGTGAGTTTCCCCCGGGCCAGGCCCGGGGGGTTTTTCTTCTGTGTCCGTGCACGCTGAATTAACATGTCGCCAGTAATGACACTCACCGCAAACCGGATTTCAGCAATGCATTCAAATCTCGCCCGCCACTTCTGCCTCGTACTGCTGCTTGCCTGCGCCAATGCACACGCCAGCGAGGACTGGCACACCTGGGGGGCGATCGTCGCTACCGGTGATCTCGGCGGCGCCGATTCGAAGCTGCGTTACTGGCTGGAGGGGCAGGGGCGTTTCAACGACGACAGTTCGCGTTTCAACCAGGGCATCCTCCGCGGTGCACTCGGGCTCGACGTTGCGCCGCGCGCGACCGTGTGGGCCGGATACGCATTTATTCCGAGTGATCCGCAAAATCGCCGCGACGACATCGTCGAGCATCGGGCCTGGCAGCAACTGACGTGGAGCGCCGCGCAGCCGGTTGCGGGTTTCGCGCTGGCGACGCGCACGCGTCTGGAGCAACGGACGATAGAAGACGCCGACGATACGGGCTGGCGCTTCCGGCAACTTGTGAAACTGACCCGACCGCTCGGTGCCGGCGGCGCGACGTACTGGTCGCTATGGAATGAGCTGTTCGTGAACTTCAACGATACGGATTGGGGTGCGGATGGCGGCATCGATCAGAATCGCGTGTTCGCCGGGATCGGCGTAAACCTCACGGCCAGCGCGAAAGCAGAAGTCGGGTATCTTAATCAGTTCGTACGGCGGGCGAATCGCGACGATGCGCACAACCACATTTTCTCGCTGACCCTGTTGCTCGCGTACTGAGCAAGCGGCTTACGACGTTTGCCGGTTCGTGCGCCGCCGGTTCAGCGTGGCCGGCGCAGCCATAACACGAAGCCGCTGATCACGAGTACGAGCAGTAATACCGACGCCGTGTTTACGATCAGCACACCGGCGGCGCCAAACAGGCGGCCCGTGTGCAGGTCGAGCAGGACGCGCTCGAGCGACAGGCCACTGCCACGAAACAGACGCGCCAGAGTCTGCGCGAGTTCGTCCGGCAGCGCGGCCTCGAGGCTCCAGTGCACGCCCTGAGCGGGAGCGGCGGCGCTGAGTTCACCGCTCAGCGGGTCGTAGCGGCGGGTACCCCCCGCGGTACGCACGATGATATCCCCGGCCGGATCGATACCGATCTGCTGCGGCGTCTCGTCGAGCGGGCCGAGTATTTCCGCGAGCTCACCGGCGCCGGTCACGATGATCAGCTTGTTCGTCGTGGCGATCAGAATTTCATCGGACAGCGGCGCCGCACCGAGCAGCTGACCGTCGAGTTGGGTTACGAGCTGGCTGCCGAAATACAGGCGATCGCCGAGTTGCACGAGCCAGTGCTCACGCACTTTGAAGCTCAGCGGCGGCGGCGCGGGTCGTATGCCATACCAGTTGAGCAGGTGATCGTTGTCGATGTAGCGACTGTCGAGGTCGATCCGATCGGTCTGCATCAGCACGAGACCCGTCAGCGTGAGCACGAGCAGGAACACCGCGGCGATCAATCCGATGGTGCGATGCCAGGACTTGAGCATGAGTCGTAGCGAAGCCTTCGAGTGGGCGCGTAACGTTAGCCGAAGGCCGAGCGTCTTGGAAGTCATTTCAGGTATTCGCCTGGGTGTGGAAATACAGCGCGAGACGGGCGAGGCGGGTCAGTGCGTCGACCGACATCGTCGCGCCGGTGATGCCGTCGATATGCCGGTCCAGCCGCAGCCCCTCATCCAGAATGGCGCCCTTGAACTGGTCCGTGAATGCCGGGTAGCGCACTTCCCAGCCGCGGCTTTCGCGGTAGATCAGGACCTCGACGTCGGACAGATGCCCCGCATCGACGACGAGCCCGGTCGTGATCGGCTGATCCTTGCCGATCTCCTCGAGGATCCAGGCCGTGCGTTCACCGCGTTGCCAGTAGCGGATCCGCAGCGAGCCGAGATCGTGACCGAGGATGTCGCGCACGCCGTCTTTAACGGGGCCGGTGAGCCACAGTCGTTGTGCCGGTGGCACGTCGCCATCGAATGCGCCGGCGAGAAACGACGCCGGCGCGAGGTAGACGTCCGCCGCGAGCGCCACGCTCGCCGTTACGAAGCCTGTAACGACGAGCGTGGCGAGGCGGCGAGCGAATCCGCTGCGGACGTCTCTCGGCATCAGAACTGGTAGCCGAGGCCGAGATTGAAGCCGTCGCGTTCGATCGCGACCGGGCCGTCCGCGTCCTGCCACTGCGCATCGAACTTGAATACGACCTGCGGATGCGGCCAGTAGTTGATGCCGACGTTGATCTGGTCGAACTGTTCGAAACGGTAGCTCGCGCCGCCGAGACCATTACGCTCGTCCCACTCGTGATAGCGGGCAAAGATACCCATCTCACCCGGGATCCAGTTCGTCGTCGCGAAGCGGTAGGCCGGTTCGACATACCAGCCTTCGAGCACGTCGGCGTTAACGGCATCGGGGTCAAGCCCGTTGTCGCTGCTCAGATCCCAGCGCGCGTACAGCGCGCGCAGCCCGAAGCCGGAGCGGTGGCGCCAGTCGACGTGGGTTTCGAACAACCACGCGTCGGCGTCGAACTGATCGGCGGTGCCCGTGTAGTCGGCCTGGTAATCGACGGTTGCGGCAATTTCGAGCCCCGGCGTGCCGACGTAGATCAGGCGGCCGAGGACCGCGACGTCCTGATCGTCCGCGTTCGCGACTTTCTGGCGACCGCTGCGCGGCCGGAACGCGCTGCTGCCGGTGGTCGGGATCGTCAGGCCGGAGTGCAGGTACACGTTGTAGGCGAAGCCGGGCATAAGCTCACCCCAGGCCGCGAGCGTCGCCTCGGTCCACGTCGAAGGGATGATCTCTGATTCGACCGGGTTGCGTTCAACCCCGTAGAACGTGTTTGGTTCGTGCGTCAGGTTGAGCAGGCCGACCGGCAGGATGTCGATCCCGGCACGCACATGGTGGCGCGGGTTCAAATCCATTTCGAGCCAGGCGAGTTCGAGGGTAATTTCGCCGGTCTGGCCTTCCCCGGTACGCGTATGCTCAAACTCGAGTTCGGATGCGAAGCGCAACCAGTCGTTGAACGTGTGGCTCGCGAACAGCACGAAACGATGCACGTCCACCCGGTCGAGATCGTCGGCGGTGCCGTCGAACGCGGTCGCGTCGTCCTCGAGGTTGTTGTAGTGCAGTTCACCGTAGCCGCCGATCGTCGTGCGTTCGGCCCAGCGTCCTGCCGCGCCACGGCGCCGGTTGCTGATCGGTCCCCAGCGACCGCCCGCGGTACCCACCGCGTTCGGGCCCTGCGGCACGTTGTTCGTCAGCAGCGTGTCGTCGGCTGCGGCTTCGCTGCCGACCTGTTCGAGCAGGTCCGCCGTCGCCTCGATTTTCGCGTCGACTTCCGCCGCTTTGTCCGTTGCGGCCTGCGCGTTCGAGGCGGCGGTATCGATCTTGCCGCCGAGTTGCGCGAGCGCGGCGCGCGTGGAGTTCAATTCCGTCTGCAGCGAATTCAACTGCGCCTGTTGCTGTTCAATCAGGCGCATCAGTTCAGCCATCGTCGGCTCCGCGGCGAAGCTTGCCTGTGCGAGCAGCAGGGCGCCGGCGGCAGCGGCGAATGTCGTCAATCGTTTCATGTTCGGGTTCTCAGGAGGGTGTTGATTTTTATAAATGAGAACGTTAACCAAAATGCGAATGATTATCAATAATTAAACGATTTAGAAACAAAGAAACATCGTAGCGCGGGCCACAGTGACGGGTTCGGTCTGATGTCGCTCGCGCGGAACAGGCTGGCGGCACGTCAGGAACATCGTGTGTGTCGGGGCGGGTCGGATCGGGTGAGACTGCCGCGTACGGGCCACCGGGACGCCGCTAAGCGTGCGGCACAAGCGCGCGCGCGACGGCAGAGGGAAGGTCGGCGGGAAAGCGCGCGGGGTCAGCGCAGCGCGCTGTTCCCGCTCGTCATATTCCGACGCAGCGTTGTGCCGCGCCGCGCGCAGGGGTTACGCAGACGGCCACTGCCGGTTGTGTTCCATATCCCAGCGGAACTCGAATTTCTCCTTCGGCTCGGCGCTCGCCGTCGGGGCATTCGGATCGCCCGCGGCGTGGTTGAACGTCTCGTAGCGGATCTTCGCGAACTGCAGCGACACGGTTTCCGTAAATGCGTTGTCTTCGGCACCGCCGTCCGTCCGTATGTCCGTGACGCGCACGTCTTCCATTGCGAGCGAGACGTACTGTTGCGCCTTCTCACGTTTGCCGACGAGCGGAATAGCGCTGATCTCGGCCGATTGAACGACCGTTTGCTCGACGAAAAGCCGCAACAGGGCCGGGCTTTCGGGCCCGATGAGTTTCACGACGGTGAGCCGGTTCATGCCGGCGCAGGGTCCCGAATCGTTCGCGGCGCCAGGCGCGAGGGCCCAGTGCCACGACAGCAGATCGGCCCAGCCCTTGTGCTGGTAATTGCGCGTCCCGCCGACGACGCCGTCGAGTTTCAGGAATATTTCAAGCGACATGGTGTGTCCTTTCGTGGTGCATGGTCCGGTTCCCGGGTGGAGGTCCGGGGCGCAGGGGGGAAGCGGTGGCGAAAACCGTGCGGAAAATCGCCGCGTGGATGCGGACGACGGATGGCAATGATGCAGGCAGGCGTTGAACGCACCGGCAGCATAGTCAATCGCTGCCGCCACGTATAGCGAAGTTTCAGCGCGCGACCGACCGTTGCGCGGCGTGCGCCGGCGGCGCGGGAGTCATCAGCGACGCGTCAGTACGAAGCGGGCGTTCAGCGGCTGCGTCGGCCGGTTGTTGCTGTAGTACACCCGATCGATCGCTTCGATCTGCGCGCGTGTCATGTGCAGCGGCTGTTTCAGCACGAACCAGCGTACGCCTTCGGTCGCCGGCGGCGTCGTCAGTGAGCCATCGTAGGTGAAATAGTCGAGTGAGGCGGGCAGGAAATCGCGCACGTCGAGCGCGGTCGCCGGGTCGACGATTTCATCGCCGGGGTGCGCGATCGCTTCACGGGTCAGCAATTCCGCGACTTCGGGATGCTCGACCGCGCCTTCGAAAAACAGCACCGCGACGACGGCAAGATGGCCCTCGCCGTCGCTGTGCACGAAATGCAGCTCGACCTCGGCGTGTTCGCCGTCGATCGTATGTTCGCTCGGCGCGTGGAAATGAAATTGCAGCAAGTCGTAACGCTGCGAGCCGAACTGCAGCGACGCGGCCCGCGGACACACCGCTTCCACGGTATGACCATTGTTCAGCAGGTGCAGCGGCTGCGCGTGCGGTTCGATTTCGAGCGGCGGCAGGTCCGCGCCGATGATGTCCGTGGTCACGATGTTCACCGGCGACTGCGAACCGCCGACGCGCGCGAGCACATATTCCGGGCTCAGTTCGCCCCAGTGGTCCGGGCCGCGCGCCGTCGAGTAATCCCATCCCGGTGTGCCGTCGCCATGTTCAGTGGCGTCCGTATGCGGTTCCGTTGCCGTGGCCGTGGCGGCAGGCACGATGAGGACGACAACGGCAAGCAGCAGGCAGGGTAATCGCACGGCGGTTCTCTCCGGTCCGGTCTTGTTCGAGGCAGCACATGATAATGCGCAACGGCGTGAACCGTCAGGCACGCCGGACACCACGGCGGTTTGCCGCGCCGACCTGCGGCGCGCGGACCGGGCGAGCGCGGCTTCAGCGGATCGGTGTGCTCACGTCCGCGCACACGTACGCGGCCTGCGCGGAATCCTGAAAATCACGGAAGCGGGCGATTTTTCCATCGCGAACGTGGATCACGTGGACGTAATCGGATGCGTACCTGCGCCCGGTCGCTTTGAAACTCAAGTGCAAATGTCCGGTGACCGCGATCATCCCGTCGCCCGGCATGAAGTCATCCTGGCGGAACTCGTGGATGGCGACGTCGTTCGCGACATGGTCAAAAAACAGTCGACACTTTTCGCGCCCGATGAAGCGTCCGGCGAACGGGATGACGGCCGGACCGAAATATTCGATCACGCAATCTTCCGTGAGCGACGCGAACAGCTCGACGAAAGCGCCGGCGTGAATCATGTTGTAGAACGTCTGCGCCACTTCCCGTGGTGAATTCGTCATTGTTTCGGGTCCTCGTATAAAGGGGGTCAGCGCGGCAGGAAACGGACCGGGCAGGTTTCCAGGCCGTAATTCAGCAGGCCGCCGGTCTGCCGTTGGCGCACACCGGCGGCTTCAATACCCCGGTACCGATCGAGCAATCCGTTCAACATGATTCTCGCCTCATTGCGCGCAACGCCTGCGCCCATGCAATGATGGATACCGTGGCTGAACGTCAGTTGGCGGTTCAGGTTCGGTCGCCCGAGGATGAAGCGATCCGGATCGTCCCACATTGCCGGGTCGCGGTTCGCCGAGGCGAAGAATATGGCTACCCAGTCGCCGGCCTTTATGTGCGCACCGCCGATTTCCGTGTCTTCGACGCATTCGCGATGCAGACGCTGGATCGGTCCGTCGCGGCGAATACTCTCGTCGATGAACGGGCGCACGAGCGAGCGATCGGCCGCGAGTGCGTCGAAGAAGTGTGGTTCTTCCACGAGTACATCGACGAGGTTGCCGAGCAGATAGCCGGTGGTTTCGGCGCCGGCGACGACGAGCGTCACGCAAAAGCGTACGACTTCCTCGCGGGTCAGTTTCTGCCCCTCGGACTCGGCGCGGATAAATGCCGTCATCAGGTCGTCCGGCGCATCGACGCCGCGCCCGATGTCCGCGTAACGCTCCGTTACCGCGGCTTCGTAGTAGTTCCACAAATCGATATTGCATTGCCTGCGCTCGGCTGGCGTGAATTCCGACGTCACCATGAACGCGTTCGCCCAGCGCCGCAGCAGCACGTAATCGCGCTCCGGCGTCCCGATCAATTTCGTCATGACGAGCGCCGGCAGATCCGGCGCGAGGTTTTGCATGAAATCCGTTTCGCCGTCGCCCTCCGCTTCGAGCTGGCGCGCGACCGCGGCTTCCATCCACGGCGTGACGTCTGCTTCCACACGGCGTGGCGCGAAAGCCTTTTGTGCGATTGCACGCAGTACGGTGTGGCGCGGCTGATCATGGTTCACGAGCATCAGGGTTGGCGCCTCCGATGCCTCCTGCATGCGGTCGCGCGACGAGAATATTGCGTGATTGCGGCAGACCTCGACGACATCGGCGTGCTTCAGAACGACCCAGGCAGGGTGGGGTTGATCCACACCGGGGACGGTACCGGGCGGGTAGTCCTCGAGTCCGAACGCGATCGGCTGCTCGCGCAACAACGCGTAGTACGGATACGGGTTCGCGATGACGTCCGGGGAATAGAGGTCTTTCACCGTGAAGTCAGCGGTGATCGACACCTCGTTTTTTGCAGCCATGGCGGTTCTCCCGGGCGACGCGGATTCGTTGTTTTGGTCGTTACGAAATTATTAACATAACGATATTATGTCGTACAGACATAATTCCAAATGGATAGTATTTAGTCGATAATGTTGCATTGCGGCCGGCGACCGTTACGGCAGGGTTTCGCCGGTGGTGCCCGGATGCAGCCATAACCTTCAGGCTCGGTTATTTCCGTATTTACCCAGGAACGTAATGAAGAAGAACGCCAAACAAGTCGCGCACGAGGCGGCCAGTGCCTCCTACCTCGAGCTTTTTTTCCCCATCCATTACATCGTCGGCATCACGATCGAGGACGTCCTGCGCAGCGGGATGCTCACCCGCCAGCAAACCTGCATATTGTGGTTGATCCGGGCGCAGGGCGTAGACGGGCGTGCCATGCGCCGCAAGGACATCGAGCGCTCGCTCGCGGCCTGGTTCGAAATCACGAGTTCGGCGGTTTCGAAGGCCCTGCGCGCCCTCGCGCGCGACCCGCTGAAAATGATCACAATCAGCGAAGACCCCGATTCGGGCCGTGAGAAACTCGTCCATCTGACGGCACACGGCGAACGCTTCCTCGAACGCGCAATCGACAACGGTAATGCGCTGATGCAATGGATGACGGACCAGCTGAGCGCGGAAGAGATCGACAGCGGCATTCACTTCCTGACCCGGGTGAGCGAAATATTCAGCCAGTTGCCACCATCCGGTGGAGGTCTGGTCGATCGGATCCCCGGGATCAGGCCGGCCCGCTCCGGCGCCGGCAAGCGCGATGCGAACTGAAAACCGGGTTGCGCCGAGCCGTGTCGCGGCGGGACAAGCGTCCGGCTGACTCAGTACACTGTCCGGCGTTGTAATCCGGATTTCCCACATGCTGTATTTCGAAGATATCGAGGTCGGCGCGAAAGCAAGTTTCGGCGCCTACGAAGTGACGCGCGAGGAAGTGCTCGCGTTCGCGCGGCAATACGATCCACAGCCGTTTCATCTCGATGACGCGGCGGCGGCGAAGACGCATTTCGGTCGCCTGTCCGCGAGTGGCTGGCACACGTGCGCGATGACGATGCGCATGCTCGTCGACAGCATGCATGATGAGGAGCGTGCGGGGCTCGGCTCGCCCGGGGTCGATGAAATACGCTGGCGTCATCCCGTCTACCCGGGCGATACGCTACGTGTGGAAACGGAAATCATCGAGAAAACGCCGTCCAGGAGTCGCCCGGAAATGGGTTCCTACAAGGCCGCGACCACGGTGTACAACCAGGACGACGTGGTCGTGATGACCCTGAAGTCAATCGGTCTGATCCGGCGCCGGCCGGCGGCTTGAACCGCGACCCTGTCCGGCGATCGGTCCGGACCCGGCACGATTCGTCGTCGCGGCCGCTATGACGGCGGCCCGCGCGGGCAGCGTGATTTGCGTGCTCGCGGCTGCCGCGATGGCGTACTTCGGGGCGACACTCGGCGCGTCCTTGTGGCGCAGTCGCGCGCTCACGGCAGCGAGTGTCGCATTCGAAATTACCCCGCAGGATCCCGCGCACCGACTGCTCGTGGTCGGCGACAGCACGGCCGTCGGGACGGGTGCCGGCGCGCCGGAATCATCTGTTGCGGGCCGTCTCGCAAATGCACTTCCGGCACTGCGTATCGACAACCGTGCCGTCGATGGCGCGCGCACCGCCGATGTCTTGCAGCAGTTGCAGCGCGAACCGCTCACGCATTTCGATGCGATCCTGATCCAGACCGGGGGCAACGATATTCTGCGCCTGACGGATCTGTCACGGTTGCGGCGCGTTACCCGGGAACTGTTCGACGCCGCGCACGCGCGATCCGCCCATGTCGTGATGATGAGTACCGGCGATGTCGGTCAGGCGCCCGCGTTCCCGTGGCCGCTCGATGCCTGGTACACCCGACGTACGCGGGAAGTGCGCGCGCTGTTCATCGAACTCGCGGCGGCGAACGATATTGATTATGTCGATCTGTTCGATCCGGGCGCGGACAACCCGTTCCGGCGCGAACCACAAAAGTATTATGCGCGTGACGGTCTGCACCCGTCTGCCGCGGGTTATGGCGCGTGGTTCGATCGCCTGATGGCGAACTCTTCTATCAGCGACGTGTTCGTAGCCGTCGCACGGTAAATCGCTTTTCCGGCGATCGGAAACCGCCAATACGCCTCGATCCGGCGGCCGTTCAGCGTCGCGACTTGCTGATCAGATCCACGAGTTCGCCGAACTTCTGCCGCTGCTCCCGTTCGTCACCCGAGGCGATCGCCGCTTCGACGCACGTCGCGGCGTGATCCTTGAGCACCGCATCCTCGACGCGCGCGAGCGCGGACTTCACGGCCTGGAGCTGTTGCAGCACATCGATGCAGTAGCGCTCTTCCTCGATCATCCGGCTGATGCCGCGAACCTGCCCCGCAATACGGTTCAGGCGGCGAATGGTGGCGTTGCGTTCGAGTTCCATGGGGACTACCGTGACGATACTATAGGGGGGTATAGTATCTGCGCATTATCGAAGAGCACAAGCCCACGGCACCCGGATGGGGTCGCCGCAGCGGGTTCTCCGACGCAGAAACTCAGGCCGACCAGGAAAGCAGTGCATGAACGAAACCGCTAACGTGAATCAAGCCGAACGGGAGGAAGTCCGCAAAGACCCGGTGTGCGGCATGGTTCCAAAACCCGATACACCGCATCGCTACACCCGCGACGGTGTCGAATGGCTGTTCTGCTGCGCGCGCTGTCGCGAACGCTTCACCGCGGATCCGGAATCATTCCTCAACCCGCAAGCGGCCGCGGAAGTGCCACTCGCGGCGAAATACACGTGCCCGATGTGTCCCGGGATCGAGTCGCCGGGCCCCGCGGCATGTCCGAAGTGCGGTATGGCGCTCGAGCCGGAGATGCCGGCGGCGGCGACGAAAACGGAATACACCTGCCCGATGCACCCCGAGGTCGTGCGCGACGCCCCGGGCGACTGTCCGCTGTGTGGCATGGCGCTCGAAGCACGCACGATTGTGCTCGAACCCGGTCCCGATCCGGAACTCGTCGACATGACCCGTCGCTTCAAGTGGGCGGCCGCGTTCACGCTGCCGATCCTCGTCCTTGCGATGGGTGACATGGTGTTGCCCGGGTCGCCCATCCATGCCGCACTGCCCGCGCGTTCCGGGCCATGGATCGAACTGTTGCTCGCGATCCCCGTCTGCCTGTGGGCCGGGTGGCCGTTCTATGTGCGCGCCGTGAATTCCGTGATTCATCGCGCGCTGAACATGTTCACGTTAATCGGCCTCGGCGTTACCGTCGCATTTGCTTACAGCGTCGCGGCGACGATCGTGCCCGCCTGGTTCCCGGCATCGTTTCGACTGGCCGATGGTAGTGTCGCCGTGTATTTCGAAGCCGCGGCCGTGATCGTCACGCTGATCCTGCTCGGGCAAGTGCTCGAATTGCGCGCGCGCAGCGCCACGGGTGCGGCGGTCCGCGCCTTGCTCGGTCTCGCGGCAACGTCGGCACGACGGATCGCACAAGACGGCAGCGAAGCCGACGTGCCGCTCGAGGCAATTCAGCCCGGTGACCGCCTGCGCGTGCGTCCGGGCGAGAAGATCCCGGTCGACGGGGAGGTCATCGAAGGTCGCTCGTCCGTCGATGAATCGATGATCAGTGGTGAACCCTTGCCGGTGGAAAAAGCGCCGGGGGATCGGCTCGTCGGTGCCACGGTGAACGGTACCGGCGCACTCGTCATGCGCGCCCGGCGCGTTGGGGATGAAACGCTGCTCGCGCAGATCGTCCGCATGGTCGCTGAAGCGCAGCGCTCGCGCGCGCCGGTGCAGAAGCTTGCGGACAAGGTGGCCGGGGTATTCGTGCCGCTCGTGATCTCGATCGCCGTCATCGCTTTCGTCGTGTGGGCGACGTTCGGACCGGAACCGCGTTTCGCCTACGCGCTCGTCAACGCCGTCGCCGTGCTGATCATCGCGTGTCCTTGTGCGCTCGGTCTCGCGACCCCGATGTCGATAATGGTCGCGACCGGCCGCGGCGCAACGATGGGCGTACTGTTCCGCAACGCCGAAGCGATCGAACTGCTGCGCGAGGTGGATACGCTCGTGGTCGACAAAACCGGTACGCTCACGCGGGGACGACCGGAAGTCGCCGGGGTGATCACACTCGCGGATGTCGAGGCGAACGAACTGCTCGGACTCGTCGCGGCGCTCGAGCGGTCG
Organism: uncultured Gammaproteobacteria bacterium; assembly: GCA_963976285.1. GTDB lineage: Bacteria > Pseudomonadota > Gammaproteobacteria > UBA11873. The sequence goes on along the minus strand of CAXBJY010000062.1, from coordinate 21,885 downwards.
AGCGAACATCCACTCGCGAGCGCAATCGTACGCGCAGCGGAATCGCGTAACAGCGGTGTTTACGCCGCCAGCGAGTTCGCATCGGATACCGGCAAGGGGGTCCGTGGCCGGGTTCACAACCACGCAGTCGCGATTGGCAATCGCTCGTTGTGCGAATCGCTCGGGATCGATCCGTCGTCTGCCGATGCGCTCGCCGAGGCCGAACGCCGCGAGGGACGCACGGTGATGTACTGCATTGTCGATGCCGTCCTCGCCGGGATCATCAGCGTTGCCGATCCGATCAAGCAGTCGACCCCGGCGGCGCTCGCGCGCTTGCGCGATGACGGCCTGCGTGTCGTCATGGTAACCGGCGACGCGCGTGCAACGGCGTTCGCGGTGGCGGCGAAGCTCGGCATCGATGATGTGCGCGCCGACACACCACCCGAGCGCAAGCTCGAGATCGTCCGCGAACTGCAGGCCGCCGGCGCGAACGTCGCCATGGCCGGCGATGGCATCAACGATGCGCCGGCACTCGCCGCCGCGGAGGTCGGGATAGCGATGGGCACGGGCACGGATGTGGCAATGGAAAGCGCGGGGATCACGCTCGTGAAGGGTGATCTGCGCGGTATCGCCGATGCGCGCGCGCTGTCGCGAGCGACGATGCGGAACATTCGCCAGAACCTCGTGTTCGCGTTCGGCTACAACGGACTCGGTGTCCCAATCGCTGCCGGGGTTTTGTATCCACTGTTCGGTGTCCTGCTGTCGCCGATGATCGCCGCCGCGGCGATGAGCATGAGCAGCGTGTCGGTGATTGGTAACGCGCTAAGGTTGCGCCACAGTCGCCTCGACGAGATGCAAGCGGGGCCGCCGACGGTAAAGGATGCACCGTGATCACCCTGCGGGAACTGCACGCTACCCTGCCGCAGCAGGGCCGGGTGGACTGGATCGCCGTGCGCCCGGCGCGTGGGGTCGAAATGCGGGTGGTGCAACAGCTGACCGTCGATCCCGCAACCGGACCGGGTGGTGATCGTTACGCCGGGAACAGCGGCAAGCGGCACCTGTCGCTGCTGCAGTCCGAACATCTGCCGGTGATCGCGAGCGTACTCGGCGTTGCCGCGATCGACCCCGCGCTGCTGCGGCGAAACTTGCTCGTCAGCGGCATCAACCTGCTCGCACTGAAACAGAAGATCGTCCGCATCGGGCCCGTTCAGATCGAAGTCACCGGCGCCTGCCACCCGTGCAGTCGCATGGAAACACAGCTTGGCGCCGGCGGTTACAACGCGATGCGCGGACATGGCGGGGTCACGGCGCGGATTCTCGAGGCCGGTACGATCCGCATCGGCGATAGCGTGGCGTTCGTGCGTGGCGCCTGAGGCCGGCACGCGGCGATGCCCGTTATCGCGGTCGACGGTCCGCGAGTACCGCGATCGCGCGCCGGCCCGTGCATCGTTTCGCGCGCGCCGCATCGCCGAAGATAAGTGGTAAGTTACGGGTTTCGACAGCACAACAGGCCGCAGCATTTCCGGCCGTTTACGCGACGCGCGGTGATTCTGACCCGGGGGGGATGCGTAAATGACGCAGTCAGCGATAATCACAAGCGCCTTTGTCGGCGCGCAACCACGCCTTGCGATCGATGTTGCCGGCACGACCGGGCACCTCGTCGTGTTCGTGCACGGGATCGGCGGCAACCGCCAGAACTGGACCGCGCAACTCACCGCGCTCGGCACGCACTACCGCGCCGTGGCGCTCGATATCCGCGGTTATGGCGACAGCGAGGACTATGCCGGTCCCATGCTGCTCGACGATATCTGCGCCGATATCGTACGCGTGATCGAGCATTTCTCCGTGGCCCGGGCGACGCTCGTCGGTTTGTCCATGGGCGGCATGATTGCGCAGGAGTTTTACCGGCGATTCAGCGGGCACGTTCAGTCGCTGATCCTGTGCAGTACGAACGCGGGCATCGGCGTCGATTTGTCACCGGCGCAGAAACGCGAGTTCGTCGCGATGCGCAACGGCCCCCTGCTCGAGGGCGGCGAACCGGCGGATTTGATCCCGGCGATGCGCGCGGTGTTGTTTGGTGAAGCGCCGTCCGCCGCCGCGCTCGCCGGGATCGAACAAAGTGTCGGCGCCTTGCGCAAGGCGTCGTATATGAAGGCGATCGAGGCGATGGTCGAATTCGACAGCTCCGATCTGCACGAACGGATCGACGTGCCGACCCTGCTGATCAGCGGCTCGCACGACAAGGTGATCCCGCCCGCGCACATGCAGGCAATGCATCGCACGATCCCGGGCGCCGAACTCACGGTACTGGAAGGCGCCGGGCACCTGCTGAATCTCGAACAACCGGACGCATTCAATCGTGCGTTGCGGAATTTCCTGTCGCGCCACGTCGCGGCGTAAACAGCGCTCGTACCCGAAGGCATTGACCGCCTGCGTGCGGCGAACCGGCGCCGCGCCGCGCTAGCAATTTTGTCATCAACCTGAGGAACATCGATGAATGTCGCTTACATATTTTCGAGCCAGGGGCACACGGTTTCCTGCAAACTGGATGATCCTGCCGCAGCTTGAAGAACACGCGCATGGGGTCGACGTCGTCGGCATGTTTTTCTTCGAAGACAATAGAAGCGGTCTCAAAAATAGAGGGTGCAACGCGACACCCTCTATTTTTGAGACCGCTTCTAATTACGTGCTCGTGCAGGGCGACCCGCTCGGCGAAAGACTCGCGCTCGTTGCACGCAGGACAAACAGGCTGTTGATGGGCTGCGACCAGTGTTGCTACGAGCGGGAGATTCACAACAAGCTCGTCGCCGGCGCAACGATTGGCTGCTTCCCGAACCTGTACGCGGGCTTGTCGCAAAACAGGCCCGACCAGTTTATTACCCTGTAGAGCGCCTCGCGGGCAGGGTCGCCGGGCGCGCGGCCCACTCACCGCCCGCGTCGATGTGAGCGGCGCCGCTTCGCCGCGGTCGCTGTGCATCAGACCGGTTGCCCGCAGCTGATGAAATGCGCGATGGACGGTGTGCCGATTGCCGCACATGCATTAACGGTGTGAAACGGCATAATGTCGCGATGACGTCCGCCCCTGATCCTGTTTCCGTATGACCCAACCACTGCTCCGCGTCGGCACGCTGCTGCTGGCGGTCGCCATTTTGCTCACCGGCCACGGTTTGCAACTGACCCTGCTGCCGATGCGCGCCGATCTGCTCGGCTGGTCGACGGGTGCCATCGGCCTGACGGGGAGTGCGTATTTTCTCGGCTTCGTCATCGGCTGCCTGCAGATCCCGACGATCGTCTCGACCGTCGCGCACATTCGCACGTTCATGGTGATGGCCGCGATTGCGACGATCGCGCTGCTCGGCACCGGGGTATTCGAAACGGTCGGCGCGTGGATGTTGCTGCGCTTTTGCACCGGGTTCGCGTTCTCCGGTTTGTACATGGTGATCGAGAGCTGGATCGGGGAGACGACACCGAGCGATTACCGCGGCCGCGTGCTCGCGGTCTATGCGATGATTTCGCTGCTGGCCATGGTCGTCGGCCAGACCCTGCTCGGGTTGTCGCATGCCGATGATCCACGCCTGCTGATCGGGGGTGCGATGATACTGGCGCTCGCGATTATCCCGATCGGACTCACCCGCATGCCGGCGCCGCCGGCGATATCGCAACCACGCGTTTCCTTTCGCGTGCTCGCGCGTGCCTCGCGCGTCGCGGTCATCGGCGTCCTGTTCGGCGGTCTCGTCACCGGCGGATTGTGGGCGGTCGGGCCGGTCGTCGGCAGATCCCTCGGACTCGACCCGGCGGGGATCGGGCTGATGATGTCCGCGCCGCTGATCGGCGGGGCGCTCGCGCAGTTTCCGCTCGGTCGCCTGTCTGATCGCATGGATCGCCGTAACGTCATCGCCGGCCTGTTTTGTTTCGGCGCGTTCGTCGGTCTCGCCGGATCGCAGTTCGCGTCGACGAGCCCGACGATCCTCTATGTGGCGATGTTGTTTGTCGGCGCGACGAGTTTTCCGCTGTACGCCCTGTGTGTCGCCACGGCGAGCGATGGCCCGGATCTCTCGATGCTGCAGAGTACGAGCAGCATCCTCATCATGAACAGCATCGGGTCCGTCCTCGGGCCGCTGATTATCGCGCCGTTCATCGGGTATTACGGTGGCGTCGGCTTTTTCCTGTTCGCGGCCGTTTGCATGGTGCTCGGCGCCGCGTGGTCCGTGTACCGGATCCGGCGCGTGGAACGGCCGAGCCAGCATGAACACCGCTTTCAGGCAGTGCCGAAAACCTCCGTCGTCGTGGCGGAACTCGTTACGGACGAACCTGTGCCCGCGCCGCACGCACCCGCCGTTGTCTCGTCGCCAGGTGATGAGGACGCGTATCCCGGGGACGATGATGTCGACGTGCGCGAACGCGCGTAAGCACGAGGGTGTCCTGTAGCCCGGTGGTTACGCGCACGGTCGCGTGGGGTCGGGGCCGCGCTGCCGGCGTTGTGATGCGGTCCGCTGCTCGGGTCGCGTGGCCGGGTTTTGCTCCCGGGTCGAGCATCGGACTACGCTGCGGGAGAAGAAAAAAGTGCGCGGATCCGACGTCACGGGATGCCGCAAGTCAAGCATTATTTTCCACCCGCGCAATGCAACCGCGGGTACGCGCGGTCGTGCGATCCCCGCGAGCCCTTCGTGGCACGGAATGACCCGTGTCAGGGCCGCACTTTTCGCCGCGCTGACCTGCCGTTGTACGTTGTGACTCATTGATCTCCACTGCGATTCACGGCAATCTTCACGGCCCTCCCATGGAAAGCGAGATCTCATGCGTCGACTATTAACAGGCCGGCCGTTTACCGGTGCCCTGATCGGTTTCGTCGTCGCTATCGTGTTCGTATCGCCACCCGCATTCGCGCTGCAGAAGCAGCGTCTCGGCTGGATCGAATGGGCCTGGCTGCAACCGGGTCACATCAAGGTCAAAACGAAACTCGATACCGGTGCGAAAACGAGCTCGATCCATGCCGTCGGCATCGAAGCGTTTGAACGTGAAGGGGAGACCTGGGTGCGGTTCCGGATCCCGCTGAAGCAACGTCCGGATGATTCCGACCATGGTGCCGATGTCGACGTCGAGCGACCGGTCGTACGCGAAACGCGGATCAAGGAACACGCTCGCGACAGCGTAACGCGCTATGTCGTCGAGATGGATCTGTGCATCGGTGGCATGACGTTCACGACACCGATGACGCTTGCGGACCGGGGCCGGTTCAATTACCCGCTGTTACTCGGGCGCTCCGCTCTGAAAGGGCGCATGGTGATCGATCCGGCCCGCACGTTTACCGCGAGCGAGAGCTGTGAAGTCGCGGTACAGAACTAGACGAATGGCGTATCCGGAATGAAAAGGCTGCAATCAGCACTGTTCGTAATTACTCTGATCGGTGTCGGTCTCGCGATCATGTACACGAAGGTGACCGTGCTCGGATTGCCCCTGTTGCCGGGCCAGATCCAGCCGGTATGGGCGATCGAGGCGAAAATCGAATTCGACGGGCTGCGCCGTTCCGCGATTGTCGATTTCGACATACCGGACGAGCTCGGCGAATTCGTCCGCCTGAGTGAATATTTCGTGGCCCGGGGTTATGGCCTCAACATCGAAAAGGACAAGCGCGACCGGCGGGCCGAGTGGTCGACGCGCCGGGCGAACGGCCAGCAGCGACTGTACTACCGCATCGAGGTCGTGCCGCGCAAGGCGCCACCTGACGCCGTCGATCTCCCGTTACCCAGGCCTCCGGCCGTACCGGCCTACGAGGAACCGCTCGCCTCGGCGATCGACGATTTACTCGGGGACGTGCGTCAGGAATCGGCGAACGTGTTCACTTTCGTCAGTCAGCTGCTCGTCACGCTGAATAACCCGGCGCCCGACAGCAATGCGCAGATTATCCGCGGCAATATCGAACGCGGCGGCGAAATGTGGGTGCAGCGTCTGATCTATGTGCTGGCCGGTGCCCGGATCACGGCGCGCATGGTGCGGGGGGTGGTGGTCGAGGACGGCACCTCGCATCAGGCGCTCACGCCCTGGCTCGAGGTGCACAACGGCAAGCAGTGGGAGGGCTTCGATCCGCTTTCGGGTGACAAGGGTTTTCCGGAAAATTTCGTACGCTGGTCCGAGGGTGATACGCCGCTCGTGCAGATCGAGAACGGTCGCAACGAACACGTCTCGTTCGCCGTGTCGAGCTACGGGCAGTCGCTCGCGAGCGTGGCGCGCGAACGCGCCGAGGCGAACGACTCGTGGTTGTCGAACACGTTTCTGTTCAACCTCCCGGTAGCAACGCAGAACGTCTACCGGATCCTCCTCATGGTGCCGATCGGCGCGCTCATCGTCGCCCTGATGCGCAGTGTCGTCGGGATCCCGACGGTCGGTACATTCATGCCGATCCTCGTCGCGATCGCGTTTCGCGAAACGGAGTTGCTCTGGGGTATCGTACTGTTCGTCATGATCACGACCGCCGGGCTGTCCCTGCGCTTCTACCTCGAGCGGCTGCAATTGCTGCTCGTTCCGCGGCTATGCGCCGTGCTCGTACTCGTCGTATTGCTGATGCTCATGATCAGCCTCGTCAGTGCCGCGCTCGGGCTCGACCGCGGATTCTCGATCGCGCTGTTTCCGATCGTAATCCTGACCATGGTGATCGAGCATATGTCCGTCGTGTGGGAGGAATCGGGGCCGGGAACCGCGATCAAGGAAGGCGTGGGTACGCTGCTTGTCGCGACGCTTGGATACCTCGTAATGACGGAAGCGCACCTGACGCACCTCGTGTTCCTGTTCCCGGAAATCCTGCTCATTTTGCTCGCCCTGTTCGTGCTGCTCGGTCGTTACACCGGCTATCGGCTCGTCGAGCTGATGCGCTTCAAAGACATCGTGGAGAACCCGGCCGGCAATGTTCGCGCGGATTAGAAAGCTGCGTGAAGCCGGTGTCATCGGCATCAACATGCGCAACCGCGGGTACGTCATGGCGCGTAATCCCCGGCGCCTGTATTCGCTCGTCGACGACAAGGTGCAGACGAAGCGACTCGCGATAGCTGCCGGTATCGCCGTTCCGGAATTGTTCGGCCTCGTCAGTTCGGTGCACGCCGCGCGCGATTTCGAACAGTGTGTAGAAGGGCAGCAGGACTTCGTGATCAAACCGGCGCACGGCAGCGGCGGCAAAGGTATCCTCGTGGTCGTCGGCCGTCGGCGTGACACGTACATCAAGGGCGACGGGACCTTGTTGAGCAAGGAGGAAATCATCCACCACATCGAGAACGTACTCGGTGGCGTGTACAGCCTCGGCGGTCACCCCGATCAGGCGATCATCGAGTATCGCGTGCGTTTCGACCCCGTGTTCGAGTCGGTCAGTTACCGCGGCGTCCCGGACATCCGCGTTCTCGTCTATCGCGGCGTACCGGCCATGGCCATGTTGCGACTGCCGACCCGACGCTCCGACGGTCGCGCGAACCTGCACCAGGGTGCGGTCGGCGTAGGAGTCAACCTGGCCACCGGCGACACGACGCTCGCGGTATTCAACGACAAGCGAATCCTCGAGCATCCGGATTTCGGTACCCCGCTGGCCGGCCTCAAGATTCCGCACTGGGACGATCTCGTCGTGCTGGCGGCGCGCTGCCAGGAGCTCGCGCCACTCGGTTATCTCGGGGTCGATATGGTGCTCGATGCGGAACTCGGGCCGCTCGTGCTGGAACTGAATGCGCGTCCCGGGCTCGGGATCCAGATCGCGAACGGCCGCGGTTTGCGCGGGATCTTCGACGCGATCGATCGCGCGGATCCGTTACCCGCGGAGGCGTTACAACGTGCGACGCTGGCCCGCGAAATCGCGCTGGGCAACGCGTCAACGGCGTGATAGCAACGCACGCAGCGTTCGGGCATTTCATGCATGCGAGCGTCATGGCCACCGTGCTCGCTGCCGTTATCGCACCCGGTATCGCGTTTGCCGCGGTGACGTCGGCCGGCGAACCCGCGTCGCCGGCCGCTGTTGCCGCAACACCGCGAGCCGGGATTCCGGCCGCCGACACACCGACGGCAGCAGCGGCAACACCGCCCGCGGCGGCAACAGCGCCAGTGCCGGAAGCAACGGAAGCAACGGAAGCAACGGAAGCAACGGAAGCAACGGAAGCAACGGAAGCAACGGAAGCCGCAGCAGCACCGCCATCGGCGGCACCGTCCGGCTCAGCGGCAGCCGCGACACGAACCACAAAAAAAGCTCGCACAGCCGGCACCCCGCAGCTCGAAGCGCGTGCACTGGACCCCGCGGCCAGCGAAACCGCTACGCCCGCGCCGCCGGACGCAGCCGCGCCGGCGCCTGCCGCGAAGCCGGTCAAACGCCCGCGCGACAGAACCTGGGGCGCGATCGAAGTTCTCGGCGCTCACATCGGACCCGGGCGGCGACGCGATCTGTACTGGACCGCGGGCCAGTCGTTTGCCGGCAGCGCGATTGAAACGCCGATCGTCGTCATCCGTGGACGCAAACCCGGCCTGACGCTGTGTCTTACCGCGGCGATCCATGGCGATGAGCTCAACGGGGTCGAGATCGTCCGGCGCGTGCTGGCCAGTGTCGACGAACGCGAACTCGCCGGCACGATCATTGGCGCGCCGATCGTCAACCTGCTCGGCTTCTCGCGCGGCAGCCGCTATCTGCCGGATCGGCGCGATCTGAACCGCTACTTTCCGGGGCGCGCCGAAGGCAGCCTCGCCTCGCGGATCGCACACGCGTTTTTCAATGACGTCGTACGCCATTGCGAACGGCTCGTCGATTTCCACACCGGATCGTTCAAACGTACGAACCTGCCGCAACTGCGGGCAAACCTGAAGAACGAGCAGGTGCGGGAATTCGTCGAAAGATTCGGCGCAACGGCCGTCCTGCACAAGGCCGGCGGTCGCGGCACGCTGCGATATGCCGCGAACGCGGCCGGTATCCCGACGGTGACGTTCGAACTCGGCGAACCCGGAACGCTGCAGGTCGACCACGTCAGCTTCGGCGTGCGCGCACTCGATACGCTGCTCGATAAACTCGGCATGGTCGAACGTTTCAGTCTGTGGTCGGAGCCGCAACCCGTGTTCTACCGTTCACGCTGGCTCCGGGCCTACCGGGGCGGGATCCTCACCTCTAATGTGCGGATCGGCGCACGGGTTTCCGTTGGCGACGTACTCGGCATCGTGACGAACCCGTTGACGAGCGAAGAATCGACGATCCTGTCGCCGCACAACGGACGGCTGCTCGGTCGCGCGCTCGATCAGTTCGTGCTGCCCGGATTCGCCACGTTTCATATTGGCATCGAAACACGCGAAGTCGCCGAGGCCGCGATTGAACCGCCCGCCGTCGACGATGAGTACGGCGATGATGAACTGCCCCAGGACGAACCGCTCGATGACGGCGTCGACGCGCCATTCCCGGACGACAATATCGAAGGCATCCTCGACGAGGAAATCCACTAGCGGGCGATCCGCGGCGGACGTTTCATGTTCGCGCCCGGTGAGCCGGAATCACGCGTGCGCAGTTGCTGGACGGCAACCGGGGTTCGGTCCCGCCGACGGCTTCACCGGTCTTATCCGGCGCGCGAAACGCGTGTCGCGCGTAATCAGGTGCCGGCCGTGCCCGCGTCCGCATGCCGGGCCGAACGCTTTTCGCGGTACATCGATGCATCCGCGACCGCAAGCAGCTCATCGCTTGTATCACCATCCTCCGGCCACACGCTGATGCCGATGCTCGCGTGAATCGCGAATCGTTCACCGTCCAGCTCGAAGCCCTGCAGCAGCCGGTGTCTGATGTTTTCCGCCGACTTCAGGGCGCCATCCTTACCGGCGATATCGTCGAGCACGATAACGAATTCATCCCCGCCGATACGCGCGACGAGATCACTTTCGCGCGTTCCCTGTTTTGCGATCCTGACGAGATTCACAAGGACAGCATCACCGATCGCGTGCCCGCGCTCGTCGTTGATGGCCTTGAAGCCGTCGAGATCGAGCAGCACAAGCGCAAACTGGCGGCCATGACGCTGCGCGCGACGTCGCGCACTCGTGATGAACTCCAGCATTGCCGTACGGTTCGCCGCGCCCGTCAGCCCGTCCGTCAGCGCCATGCGGATCAGCTCCGCGTGCGCCTTGCGCCGTTCGATAGCGAAGAACATCATGCGATCGAGGAGCGGCGCCGCGAGATCATCCTTGGCGAGGTAGTCGTCGGCGCCGCGCCGCGCGGCTTCGCGTTCGACCTCGATATCCTTTTGTCCCGTGTACAGGATGATCGGCGTATCGCAGCCTTCGTTGCGCAGTTCCGCTAGAAACTCGAGGCCGTTGACAGCGCCGAGGCGGTAATCGAGCAGGCAGATATCGAAATCCTCGTCGGCCAGGGTACTGCGCGCGGTCTCGGCGTTCGCGCACCATTCGATGTCGTAGCGAACTTCATCCAGTACATGCTGCATGATGACAATACTGTCGCTGTCGTCATCGACGAGCAGGATCCGGTATTTCGGTTGCGTGTGTGGGGCGTCAGTCCGTGGCATCGAGGCGCTCCGCGGTATCAAACCAGTACTCGCTCAGGCATCGCATCATTTCGCACAGGGCGTCGAACGACTGCGGTTTCGCAATGTAGGTATTCGCACCACCGAGGTAGGACTTGCGGATGTCCGTCGGGGCCGTCGAAGTCGAGAAAATAATCACGGGGATGTCGCGGAATTCGTCCTGCTTGCGCAGCAGGTTCAGGGTTGTATGACCGTCCATCAACGGCATATTCAAATCCAGCAGCACGAGATCAGGACGCGGCGCGGAGCCGGGAGCGGTGAACTGCCCCTGGCGATTCAGGTAATCGAGGAGTTCCGCGCCGTTCGTCAGGGTGCGAAAGTCGATCTCGGCCGCAATATTGTCGATTGCTTCGGCGGCGAGGAACAGATCGTCGGCATCATCGTCGACCATGACGACGACGTTCCGGCGTTTCGGATCCCCGCTTCTGTCAGGCTGCATGCCGCTGATCCTCGATTTCGGGTCCTGGAAGTTCGACCCGGAACGTGGATCCGCGGCCGGGTTCGCTCGTTGCGCTGAGCCTGCCGCCATGACGCTTCACGATGTTGTCGACGATTGCGAGTCCGATGCCGCTGCCCGGGTATTCACTGCGCCCGTGCAGGCGTTGAAACGGTTCGACGATACGCTCGAACAGCGCTTCGTCGAACCCGATACCGTTGTCGGATATCTTCACCACGATGTGCCCCGCATGCTGATTCTCCGCGTCATGACAGTCGCAGTCCGAAGTCTCCAGGGTGATGGCGATTTCCGGTTCCCGGTCGGGTTGGCGGTATTTTATTGCGTTCGAAATCAGGTTCTGGAACATCTGTTTCAACTGCACGGGATCGCCGGCCAGCGACGGCAGCTCGTCGATCGAAACGCGCGTGCCCGTTTCCCGGATCACGACGTCGAGATCCTCGATCACTTCGGCGACGACCTCGTTCAGGGACACGACGCTGAATGGCGAGTCGCTGCGCTTTGCGCGTGAATACGCGAGCAGATCCTCGACGAGTTCGCGCATGCGCGCGCTCGCGCCGATTATCCGCGTCATCATGTCGCGCGCCTTCGCCTCGTCGCCGGAATCGAGCGCTCGCGTGAGGATGTCGATGAAGGCCTGGATTTTCCTCAGTGGTTCCTGCAGGTCGTGCGATGCGACGTAGGCGAAGCGCTCGAGTTCGGTATTCGTTTCGGTGAGCCGGGTCGACTGGCGATCGAGCTTTTGCGCCATGACCTTGAACGCCTGCGCGGCCGCGGCGATCGCGCCGACTTCGTCGCGGCGCGCGCGTCCGGGGATATCACGGTCAAACTCTCCCCTGGCGAGCCCGCTCAGCGTTGCGGCGATGGCGTTCACCGGTTTCGCGAGGCTGCCGGAAATGAGGATACTCGATACCACCGCGAGCATGAACACGGCGATGAAGACGATCCAGAGCTGGGACCGCGACACGGTTATGGTCTTCTGGATCCCCTCGCGTCGTTCCTCCAGTGCTTTCAGATAGAGTTCACTCAACTCCGTCGAGGCGCGTCGGATCTCCGCGTTACGTCCGGCCATGACGACGTTCATCAGGTACGTCTGGTTGCGTTTCAGGGTAACGATTTCACTGAACAGCTGCTTCATCTCCGCGGCCGCCGATTCGACGTCCGCGTTGTCGATATCAATGCCGGTGCCCGCGGTGGCGGCGAGTTGGCCCAGCTGCCGCTTCAGATTCTCGGAATTATCGAGTGCGAGGCGCGCGGTCCCGGTATCCGGCGCTTCCAGATAGAGTTTCGAATTCACCTCGATCCGTTCGAGTACCGCCAGCGCACGGTTCGCCGCGCGCAACACGGTGCTGTTACCGGCCGTCGCGGCGTCCTCGCGAACGTTTGCGATCCACGCGCGCAGATCCGGTATCGAACGCTCTTCGTAATCCCGTCTCAGGCGGTGAATGCGGTCGCTCGTGCTGACGATTTCCTCGAAATCCTTCGCTACGGCGGCGTAGTAGGCGCGCAGACGTGACAGACGTATGCCTTCGGCACTGTCCGGGTCCGCCGGATTCCATGCCGGGTCGTCCAGCAGGTTCCCGAGTATCTTCTGGTCCTGGCGGATTTTCTTCAGCACACCCCGGTAACCGACGAGGCCGTAGAGCAGGATGCTGCGCTGAAGATCATCCCAGTGGATCTTGAAGTCCGTTGCGCGCAGCGCGTCGCGCGTGTTCTTCTCCAGATCCGCGAAATCGTCGTCGATCGTGGCATAACTCATCGCCATGAGAATGCTGAGAACGAAAACGAGGCTGACAACCGGCATGAAGCCGAACAGGATCCGGCTTCTCAGTGACAGATCGGGCAACGGGGATTTCATTCGCTACCCCGCGATCACGCCAGCAGAAACTCGTGCCACAGCGGCAACGAGTATTCGTAGACGTCCATGATCGAGTTCCACACCGCGATGTGGCTGAAGCGATTCGTATAAGAGCCGCCGTTGCGGATCTCGCCGGGGCGAACGGAAATTTTCCCGTCAGTGCCGGTCAGCGCTCGTGCAGCCGGTTTGCCGCCGTACCAGAAATCCCATTCCGCGTCGCTCAGGTATTCGCGCGAACGGTCAACGTTCGAAATGTAGTAACCCTGGCGCGCGATAAACGCGCCGGCCCAGCCCGACAGCCACCAGTTCATGAACCGGTAGGCCGCATCTTTTTCGTGGCCCGCGGTTTTCGACGACAAACACATGACGCCGTGCCAGGCGCGATAGCCTTCCCTGGGTGCCGCGTACACGACCGGGTGACCCATGCCGTTCAGGCTCGCGACGGCCGGTGAGAACATACTCGACAGCAGCGTTCGGCCGCTGGCCATGAACTCGATCGATTCCGGCACGGAATTCCACATCCCGGCGAAATGACCCCGTTGTTTGTACTCGACGAGAATCGAAAACAGCGTATCGATTTCGTGCCGGGTCATGTTGCCGATGTCCGCGAACGTCATCAGGCCCTGCGCCCGGGCGGCGAGGGCCACGTCGAATATACCGATACTCGGCGCGTTGACGAGTCCCACGCGTCCGGCCCACTGCGGGTCGAGCAGCATGCCCCAGCTCTCGCTATCGTAGGCCACACGGCGCGGAATCGTACGCGTGTTATAGCCAAACGAATCGGCGTTGTGCACGTAGGGCAGAAAGCTGATCTGTTCCGATGGCGTGCTGTCGAGCGTACCGTCCGTCTGCACGTAAAGCAGCCTGAACGGTGCGTCGCCGGCACCGAGCGGCGCCTCCGGGGTCAGGCGTCCGGTCTTCGTCAGCGAATTGATTTCATTCCAGTATTCGAGCCGTTCGATGTCAACCGCCTGAATGGCGTTCGATCGCCACAAGACCTGCAGGCTGTCGGACCACTGCTCGTACACATCGAACGACTCGGGCTTCGATGCCGCGCGTTGCAGGACTTCCGCGCTGCCGCCGGGTGCAAACGTGATGTCGATATCGAGATCGGCCATCGCGCGTTGCCGGATCTCCTCCTGCAGCGTTACGTGGGTACCGAGAACTCTCAGGTGCGGTCGCTGCCGGGCAGCATGCACATAGGGTGCCGCGACGCTGGCGGCTGTCGCTGCGAGGGTGGATTTTAGAAACGTTCTGCGATTGGATGATTTCACGCGCGAAGCCGGCTTGCTGACGTAATAATTGGCGGCCGCACAGGCAAAAACATTAGTCCGGGAGAGGGCCCCGCGGTGCCGCCCGACGGCCGGACGGACCCGGGTCATTGGCGCGCTGGTCACGTTCGGCCGCGACGTGATTGCGTGCCGGCGGCGCGGACTCCGCAGCCCGTGCCGGGCCCGGTATCGGCGCCGGGCTTCATTCCACCTCTGGCGTATGGCTTAATGGCGGGCTTTCGGCAACGCGCCCGACGTAATCTCTGTCTTACACCGTAACCCCGAGGACCGCACGCGAATGAAAACCCGCATCACAGAACTATTTGGCATCGAGCATCCGATCATCCAGGGCGGCATGCACTATGTCGGTTTCGCGGAACTCGCCGCGGCCGTGTCCAACGCCGGCGGTCTCGGGACGATCACGGGCCTGACGCAACCGACGGCGAAGGATCTCGCGAACGAGATCGCCCGTTGTCACGATATGACGGACAAACCGTTCGCCGTGAACCTGACGTTCCTGCCCTCGCTCGCGACCCCGGACTACCCGGGTTACGTCAAAGCGATCATCGATGGCGGCGTGCGGATCGTCGAAACCGCCGGGCGCGATCCGTCCCCGGTACTGCCCGCGCTGCGCGACGCCGGCATCAAGGTCATCCATAAATGCACGTCCGTGCGGCACTCGCTGAAGGCGCAGTCGATCGGTTGCGACGCGGTTTCCGTCGACGGGTTCGAATGCGGTGGCCACCCGGGCGAGGACGATATTCCAAACTTCATCCTGCTGCCGCGTGCCGCGGATGAACTCGAGATCCCGTTCGTTGCCTCCGGTGGCATGGCCGACGGTCGCTCGCTCGTCGGTGCGCTCGCGATGGGTGCCGAGGGGATGAACATGGGTACCCGCTTCATCGCCACCCGCGAAGCGCCCGTGCATGACAATGTGAAACAGGCGCTCGTGGCGGCCTCCGAACTCGATACGCGCCTCGTTATGCGTCCCCTGCGCAATACCGAGCGCGTGCTCGTGAACGCGGCGACGGAGCGTCTGCTGGAAAAAGAACAGCAACTCGGTGCGGCGATCAAGTTCGAGGACATCCTCGAGGAAGTCGCCGGCGGCGTCTATCCGAAAGTGATGCAGGACGGCAACATGGATGCCGGGGTGTGGTCGTGCGGCATGGTCACCGGTCTGATCCACGACGTCCCGACGTGCCAGGAATTAATCGATCGGATCATGGCCGAGGCGACGGGCATCATTCGCGAGCGCTTGCGCGCGATGTGCTGATGCTTGCACCGCGGCCGCGGCGCACGACCGGATTGCACCGGGGCGGTAAGCCACCGCCCCGGTGCACGGATGGCGGTGGCGCTTAATTCGCCGACAACAGCGCGTTGACCGTCTTCGACGCGGCCATCTCGCGGAGCCAGCCGAACGTGCCGTGCTCGAGCATTTCCCCGGCGCCCTGCAGCAGCGGGTTGACCGCAGCCCAGGCAAGCGCGCTGCCGACACTGATCCGCTTCGCCCCGGCGCGCGCGAAATCGTCGATAGTCGCGTCGCGAATCAACGGCGCGAGCACATTGACCGGGCGCGATACCGCGCCGGTCACTTCACGCAACTGCGCGAGCGTTGTCAGGCCGGGCGCATACAGAACGTGCGCGCCGGCCGCTTCGAACGCACGCAGGCGCGCGATCGTGGCGTCGAGATCGTCAACCCCGCGGAGTAAATTTTCCGCCCGCGCCGTCAGCTGGAACTCGACGTCGAGTGAGGCGACGGCTGCGGCCGCCGCCTGCACGCGTTCCACCGCCTGCTCGAACGGATACAGCGTGTGGGAATCACGCGCATAGTCCTCGATGGAGCATCCGGCAACCCCGGTGGCCGCGAGCGCCAGCACGTTCGTCGCAACGTCGTCGGGATCGTCGGCAAAACCGTTTTCGAAATCCGCGCTGACGGGAATCGTGGTCGCGTGCGCGAGTGCCGCGCAGTGCGCAAGCTTTTCCGCGAGCGTCACTTCGCCGTCGGCCCGGCCGAGCGTATAGGCGAAGCCGGCGCTCGTCGTTGCCAGCGCCGCAAAGCCGAGACCCTGCAACAGCTTCGCCGAGCCGATGTCCCAGGGATTCGGGATGACGAACGTTTCCGTTCCCGTGTGCAGCGCGGCCAACCGCGCACATTTTTCCGCCTGACTCGTCATTGCAGAACTCCTGCTGGTGATTTTCCGCGCCGGATTGCAGCGCCCGCTGATGCCGTATACGGACAGTGTAGCCGAACACGTCGAGCCGTCAGCGCGCCCGGGTGGCGGTGATTCCGCGGCGGGCACTGTTGTCGTCGTCATGGCATCGTGCGATGGTTGAACCCGTTAGCGGCAACCGTGGCGATCCGGTTTTTAACCCGTACTACCCCTGGGGCAAGCGACACCGCCGGCGTGATTTTCGCCGTCACGCCGATCGTTTCACCGACGCTCTGAACCCGCGCGGTTCCGGCTGAAAACACAGGATGAACAAACCCGCACGGGTGTGCCGTCGCGGGACAAGCCGACATGCAAGACCTGACGACAGCGTACCGGCCGGCGAGCAACGCGATTGCGTCGCGCGGCACCCACCGCGGCCGCATCCCGTGCGCGGTTGGCCCACGAGACGCCACCGACCCGGGCCCACGACACCCCGGCGCGGGTGTGATGCGGCGACCCGCGGCGCGTACGTGCCGGGCACGGCGCGGTCGGGCGCTATGAACAATCCGTTACCCGGCAGTCCCGCAACACGAATTCCCGCCGAACGACGCGAGTTGACCTGGCGCGCGCTCGTGACCGGCATGCTCATCGGCGCGGTCCTGACCCCGACGAACATTTATTCCGGGCTCAAGATCGGCTGGAGCTTCAATCTCTCGATCACGGCGCTGCTGCTTGCGTTCGCGTTCTGGCGGCCGGTGCAGCGCCTGCTTGGGGTAGCGCCCTGGGAGCGGTATGAGAGCAACATCGCACAGACCACGGCGTCCTCGGCCGCCTCGATAATTTCCGGCGGGCTCGTCGCGCCGATCCCTGCCTATCTCATTATGAGTGGCGAATCGATTGCGTTGCTGCCGCTGTGCGCGTGGGTTTTCAGCGTCAGTTTTCTCGGCGTCTGGATCGCATGGTGGTTGCGGGCACCGATGCTCGTCAACGCCGCGCTCCCGTTTCCGGTCGGGGTCGCAACGGCGGAAACGATCCGCGACACGTTCGAACACGGCCGTGCTGCCATGCTCAGATTCTGGGCGATGCTGACGGCGCTTGCGTTTGCCGCCGGGTTCAAGCTCGTCGATGCGTGGTGGTGGTCGATCCCGCGCGTCGCGCCGAGCCTGAAGCTGAAGCAGTTGACGTTCGCGCTCGATCCCTCGCTGTTGATGCTCGGTTTCGGCGCAATTATCGGTTTGCGTTCCGGTCTGTCCTTGCTGGCCGGCGCGATCCTCGCCTGGGGGGTGATCTCGCCGCGCCTGCTCGAGACCGGAACGGTTACCGTGGCGAGCGCGGCGAACGGCTTCGGTCCGCTCGTTGAATGGCTGATCTGGCCCGGAGTGAGCCTGATGCTGATGGCCGGCGTGACGAGTATCGTGGGTGGCGGGCGCGGCGCCGCGCGCTGGCGCATCACGTTCATGCGTGACGAGGGCGTGTGGGCACTGCGCGGTTTCGCGCTCGCCGCGCTGTTGACCGTGATGCTGCAGATCGTCCTGTTCGACATCGCGTGGTTCGCCGCGATACTCGCGATCCCGGTGGCATTTTTTCTCGCCGCGGTCGCCGCCCGCGTCGTTGGTGAAACCGGTATTGCACCGATCGGCTCGATCGGGAAAGTCGCGCAGCTCGGTTTCTCCCTGACCGCACCGGGGCATGCCGTGACGAATCTGATGACGGCGAATGTTGCCGGCGGGGCCGCCGGACAATGCGCGGATCTGCTGAACGATTTGAAAACGGGTTCGTTGATCGGGGCAACGCCGTGGAAGCAGGCGGCCGCCCAGTGCTGTGGGGTCGCGACCGGCAGCATCGTCGGCAGTGTCGTGTTTCTGCAGATGATTCACTCGCCGGAAACGCAACTGCTGACCCCGGAGTGGCCCGCGCCCGCGGTGGCGGTGTGGAAAGCGGTGGCCGATGCGCTCGCCGACGGGCTCGGCAGCGTACCCGCATCGGCGCGCTGGGCGATGCTGCCGGCAGCGATCTGCGGGATCGCGCTGGCGCTCGCGGAACGTCTGCCGCGGGCTGTTGCCCGTTGGCTGCCGAGCGGCACGACGATCGGACTCGGGTTCGTGATCCCGGCGAGTACCTCGATCACGGTGGCCGCCGGCGCGGTGCTCGCGGCAGCGCTCTCACACGTGGCGCCGCGCTTCGCGGCGCAATTTTTGCTCGCGATCGCGGCGGGATTCATCGCCGGCGAGAGCCTGTTCGGCGTGTTCCTGTCGCTCGCGGATGTCGCCGGCGACTGAACCGCCGGCCCGAAACCGCCGCGCCGGCAGGGAGCGGGCCGCGTGGCAGTTTGCTAGCCGGGAAATTTCGCGAGCAGGCTCACGAGGTCGTCGGCGTGTTCTTCCTCGGTCGCGAGGATACCTTCGAGCAGGCGTCGGGTTGTCGGATCATGCGTACCGAGGTACTCGATAATTTCGCGGTAGCTGTCGATCGCGATCCGCTCGGCGATCAGATCTTCCTTGATCATGTTACCGAGCGTTTCCCCTTCGACATACTCCGCGTGACTGCGCGACACGAGTCCGGCCGGCGAGAAGTCGGGTTCGCCACCGAGCTGCACGATCCGGTGTGCGATCTCGTCCGCGTGGCCCTGTTCCTCGTTGGCATGTTCGAGAAACTCTGCCGCGGCGGTCTCGCCGGCGATCCCGGATGCCATGAAATAGTGGCGTTTGTAGCGCAGTACGCAGACGAGTTCCGTTGCCAGCGCGTCGTTCAGAATGCGCACGACCTGGTCCCGGTCCGCCGCATACCCTTGCGTGACGGCGCCCTGTTCGATGTGCTTGCGGGCGCGATCGCGCAGGGTTTTCACGTCGGTCAAAAAAGCCTGTTTGCTCATACTCGGTCTCCTGTCATTGTTGTTTTCGGTTGCCGGCCGCGGCTGCCGGTGCGCCGCGCTTGCCCGGCGGCTCGGACGGTGGCGCCGGAACGCGCGGGTGACGATCCGTGCCGTCGCTAACGTTTCGCGGCGTCGATTTCGATCGCGACGTGTTTGCCGCGTTGTGCCGCGTTCGTGGTTTCGCCGAAAATGATCGAGCGTCCGGCGGCAACGAACTCTTCGAGCCCGCGTCCACCGCCGTCGATCCAGCAGGCGCCGACATCCGGGCGAAAATCGAGTAGTCGCAGCGCCGGATCCCGTGGCCCGTTGCGGAACTGTGACCACCAGCGTTCGGACCACAGCGCGTCGATGCGCGTGTCGTCCTCATCGAGGCACAGGGTGCCGCTCAGGGTGGCGAACGCGTGCCTGCCCTGCAGCGTGATGCCGGCGCGATTGTCGTCGGTGAATTCCCCGACGAGTTCGTTATCGATCGAGATAACGAACGTGATCGTTGCGTCATCCGCAACGTCGGCGATGTGCATCGGCCGCGCGTGGAAACGGCGGCCGGCATCGATCGTGGTCAACATGGCAATGTCGAAACTCCGTATCACATCGACGAGCTGGCGCAGATTCGCGGTCGTGGAAGGCACGTTGTCGTTCTCCTGCTGTTCCCCGCGGCAGTGCGCCGCGGGGCGCGACGGGCGGTCACCGTAACCCCGGTCCGCGCGGGGGTCCGTTGCCGGACACCGCACGGCGGGGGGCATGACGGCCGCGGGCCGCGCCTACTTCGCGCTGACGATCAGGCGGTTGTGCACGGTCGCGGTACCGTCCGTGTTATCGGCGATGGCACCGGCGAGTTCCTTCTCCGCCTCGGAGGCAACCTTGCCGGACAAGGTGACGTCGCCGTTGTTTGAATCGACGTTAATCTTCAGGCCGCTCGTATTGTCGTTGAGCAACAGCTGGCTTTTGACCCGCGCCGTCAGCGTCGCATTCATTACCGTATCGCGGAACGAGTTTCGCTCGGCATACTTACCGGCATCGCGGTCGGCTTTTACCTTCGCCGGGTCGAGCGTCAGTTCGTTTCGAACGCTCGTGATACCGTCCACCGACAGCGCGATCTCGCCCGCGAGGTCCCTGTCGATTTCAGATTCGACATGCCCGCTCAGGTAGGCGACGCGATCCTTTACCTCGGTGTCGATGGCAAAAGAATTCAGATGCTCGTTGAACAGAAACGCGGATTCGAGCTTGCCGTCGAGCCACGCGTCTTTGACCGCCGCTTCGGCGCGGTTCATTTTGTCTCCGGCTGCCCGGGTTGCTTCGTGCATCGTCTGCGCTGCCGTGTTCGGTTTCATGTCGGCGTAGACGAGCGGTGAACTGCAGGCCAATGCCAGTGCGCCTGCAGTGATAATGCTCCGTCCTGTCGTTGCGTTTTTCATCGCTTCACTCCTGTGTCGTTATTCGCTGTGGTGTTCCTGTCGACGGCGGTCGGTCACGCGGCGCCATCGTCACCTGGAGTCGAAGCAATCCCTGTGCCAGGCCTGCGCGCGGCGGTTTCCGCCGGCACCGGCCGAAAACCGTGTAAGCCTTACAAGGTTCCGCGTAAGAAATGCCACCGCCGCGCGCTGTCGCGCAGATGCGTTCGTGCGCACTGCGGCGGTGGCGGGGATTTCGCTGCTGGCACGCGATCTGCAACGGGGTTAGCCACGAGTCGGCACACCGCGACGGGCCGAGACCCTGGCGCGGTCCCCGGCGATTTCAAACCGAGAGAGGTAACGCTATGTTGAGTTGGGCTTTGACATTTTTCATTCTCGCGATCATCGCCGGCGTGTTGGGTTTTTCCGGGATTGCCGGCGCCGCCGCGGGTATCGCGCAGATCCTGTTCGTCGTGTTTCTCGTGTTACTCGTGGTCAGCGCGATCGCCAGCGCACTGCGTGGCCGTCCGCCGATCTGAGCACGGACCGTGTCGCTTCGGCCCGCACCCGCGCGCGCCGTCACGTGTTGCGGGCCGAAGTTGCACCATCAGTAAGGCACTGATCGCCGCCACGCGCCCGCCCCGGCAACGCGCCGGTGAGCGGCGCTATCCTCGGTGAGGACCCGGTATTCGATCGCGCCACGATCACGGCGGTCGCGCGCGCTTCCCTTCCCCGATCTGACCCTCGCATACACGCGCATCAGCGAGCCGGGTTGCGCGCGCGTTGCCGCCCCGGCGCCGTCGTTGCCGCGCAATGATCAACTGCGCGCGCCGGTCGGCTACACTCACGCGTGACATAAAACCTCCGACCTCTCCCGTCCCGGATCGTGTTGCCCGATCCGCGACGGAATACCACCCGGAGCAAACAAACCGACCGACCGGTTGCAATGCTGGCGTTGACCCGCGCGCAAGCGCGCTGCTGATGGCTTCGCGGGAGACGCTGAGCGTCGGGCGTGCTGCGCCCGTGGCAGCGCTGCGCTCGCGGCGAATCACGGGCAGCACCGCCCGCGAGCGATCCGGATGGCGAGACCAGAGCGTATGAAATTCGATCAGATGAAGCACGTGCACCCCGGCGAACAGCGGGGCGGGAGTGCATTAATCGGGTCCGCGTGGCGTCCCGGCGCGGTTACTGTCACGCATCCGGCGCAACCGATCGCGCAACCCCGGCCGACCTCGCCGGGCCATCGTGCCGGGGCCGTTACAGCGGGCGCCGCGTGAACGGTTCCGCGCCCGATCCCGCAGGAACCGCCGTACCCGGGCCGGCTCCGCTGTTTACGCCGCGATTCGCCTTGCTGTTGATCACGACGGCAATTTTCGGC
>CAXBJY010000061.1:0-36421 GCA_963976285.1 uncultured Gammaproteobacteria bacterium | reverse complement strand
ATCTCGAAGATGCCGTCGCGCCGTCGGAGAAAGTCGCCTCGCGGCAGAAAATCGTGAACGCGTTGAACGCGAACGACTGGGGCACGACGGTGCGTTGCGTGCGGATCAACGACCTCGAAACACACCTCGCCTACGAGGACGTGATCGAAGTCGTCGAAGGCGCGCGCGAGAATCTCGATGTGATTATCATCCCGAAAGTGCGCTCCGCGTTCGACGTGAAGTGGGTTGCGCTGCTGCTCGATCAAATAGAAACGAAGATCGGTATGGAGAAAACGATCGGGCTCGAAGTGCTGATCGAAGAAGTCGAAGCGATGGTGAACGTCGAGGAAATCGCGGCGGCCGATTCGCGCCTCGAAGCGCTGATCTTCGGCGTGGGCGATTATTCCGCCGCGCAGGGCATCGATTTCGACGCGCTCGGCAGCGACTATCCGTATCCCGCCGACGTGTGGCACTACGGTCGCAACAAGATCACGATCGCGGCGCGTATGCACGGGCTCGATTCGATCGACGGCCCGTACCCGAACTTCAAGGATGCGGAAGGTTACGTGCGCGAATGCGAGCGGGCGAAATTCTTAGGGGCGGTCGGCAAGTGGGCGATCCACCCGGCACAGGTACCGCTCGCCCAGGCCGCGTTTACGCCGGACCCGGCCGTCGTCGCGAACGCGCGCAAGATGAACGCAGCCTACCTCGAGGCTGTGGCCGATGGCCGCGGGGCGGCACAGGTCGACGGCACGATGGTGGATGCCGCGACCTTGCGCGTGTTCCAGAACGTCCTCGATATGGCGGACCGACTCGGGATGTAGTGTTGCGGGGACGGTTCAGGCATCCCGGGGACAGCTCACCCATCGCCGCGGTCTCGTCTGAACGTGTCCCGGTTCGTTGATAGACAGGTAAACTGTTTCTCGAATAACGAGGACTCAAGCGACCATGAAACTCGGCGTCTTCAGCTTCAACACGGAATATTCAATCCGGCCGGACGAGCTCGCCATCGCTGCCGAAGAGCGCGGCTTCGAATCCGTCTGGTTTCCCGAGCACACGCACATTCCCGCGAGCCGCGAAACCCCGTGGCCGGCGGGGGGTGAACTGCCGAAGGAATACATCCACATGTCCGATCCGTTCGTCAGTTGCGCGGCGGCGGCGGTCGTGACGAAAACGATCAAGGTCGGCACCGGCATTTCGCTCGTCATCCAGCACGACCCGATCGCGCTCGCGAAAACCGTGGCCACGGTCGATCGGCTGTCGAACGGGCGCTTTCTGTTCGGGGTCGGCGCGGGCTGGAATGCCGAGGAAATGGAAAATCACGGCACGCCGTACAAGCAGCGCTGGAAAGTGCTCGAGGAACGCGTGCGCGCGATGAAGGCACTGTGGACGACGGACGAATCCACGTTCCATGGTGAATACGTCAACTTCGACAAAATCTGGTCATACCCGAAGCCGGTCCAGCAACCGCATCCGCCCGTGATCCTCGGCACGTTCGGGTCGAAATTCGGGCGCCAGCGCGTGGCGGAGTTTGGCGAGGGCTGGATCCCCATCGGTCTGTTCCACGGCGATTTGCAGGCCGATATCGACGACCTGAACGCACGCCTGACAGCACAGGGTCGCGAACCGGGCTCCGTGTCGATTTCGATGTTCGACGTGTTCGAAACGCCCGAAGCAGACCTGCAGCGCTTCGCGGATCTTGGTTGCATCGAGCGCGCGATACCGCGCTGCCCGACCGAGGACCGCGACACGGTGCTGCGCTGGCTGGACAAATACGCGGAGATCGGGCGCCGCATCGGCGCTATCTAAATAGGTGTGCGTAAATCTGAGACGCTGTGGCTTCGAGACCGGAACCATTGTCTACACCCCATCCCAAGTCCCTTCCCCTCGATTTGCGGGGAAAGGTACCTGGTCCATCAAGGTCGGTGTTGCATAATCTGGAGCACGTATTTAGCGCCGAACGGGTCAGGTTCCGGCAACAGGGCAACGAAGTGACCGATCGGGGAGATAATTGCTTTAGAAGCGGTCTCAAAAATAGAGGGTGTCGCGCCGGGAGTCATTTATGCGCAATCCAAGGCACGAAGAGCGTAGTTTAGCCGGGCTAAATGAGCGATGAGTAACGCCGGAGTGCGCAAAAATGGCCCCGGCCCGAAGGGTTGCACCCTGAAATCGGCGCTGACGGCGTTACCGTACCTGGAAATGGAACCACCATTCCCTGCGCACGGCGCCTTGTCATCACCGATTTCTGGGTGCAACGCGACACCCTCTATTTTTGAGACCGCTTCTAGTGTTCGACGTAAACCTCGCGGGATCCCGGCTGCACCATCGTGATTGCTGAACCAGTAACGAAAAAGATCTGTTTGATCGGGGACTTCGGTGTCGGCAAGACGAGTGTCGTCGCGCGATTTGTCGATCACACATTCTCAGACAAATACCTGTCGACGTTCGGTGTCACGATAAAAACAAAACTCATCGAACAGGATCCGGCGATAAAACTCGTTATCTGGGATATCGCCGGCAACGACATCGTCACGGCCACGAACAGCAAGTACCTGCGGGGCGCGGACGGCTTTCTGCTCGTTGTTGACGGTACGCGTCCGGTGACGGCCCTGACGGGGATGCGCTTACGCGAAGAAGTGCGCCGCGAGTGCGGCGAAATTCCGGCGGTGTGCCTGATGAACAAATCCGATCTGACCGACGAGTGGCGCCTTGGCGACGCCCACGAAATCGCGCTGCGGGCCGGCTGTACGTCAGCTTACCGCACGAGTGCCAAAACGGGTGCGAACGTCGATCAGTCGTTCCTGGACCTGGCCCGGGCGGTTTGCGGCTGATCGCGATTGGGTGTCCGGAATAGCGCGCGCGCCGGCCGCGTTGCCCGGCCGGCGTTGCCCCCGGGCCGGGCGGTACGGCACTTGCCCGGTCAGCGCCCCGCTCAGAACGCGAACGGCAACTCGTATGCCTGCTCAGCCACGAAATCGCGATGCGCAAGCAGCGCCGGCGAGGCGGCCGCGCGTACCTCGGGCGGCGAACCCGAATACATCGCGCGAAAATCGTCGCTCATCGGACACAATGAGTGCGGCAAGGGATCGATCATGTTCGCGAACGCGACCCAGTAAATGTCGACCGCGCTCAGTGCGTCGCCAACGAGATAGCGTTTCCCTGCCACCTGCTGGCGGGCGAGTTGACCGGACAGCAGGTTCAGGATATCGGTCGAGCGTTTCGCCGCGGCCACGGCAGCACCTGGCGTGTAACCGTAATTGTCGCCGAAAAAGCGCGCGAACCCGTGCGCCGGGTGTTCCGGGCCGGCCTCGATCGGCCCGCTCACGATCAGCAGGCGGCGGCACCAGCCGAGCCCGTCCTCACCGGCGATTTCGTGCGCGAGGCCGAACATGAGTGCGCGGTCGAACGGGTCTTCGGGGATCAGCGACGGTCCGCTGCCGAGGCGTTCGGCGAGAAACAGGATCTCCGCCCAGCCGCTGCGCGGTTTCTCGTCGTTGTAAAGCGCGACCGGCGCATTGCGGATCCCGAGCCAGCTCACCTGCTCCTCGTTGTCGCCACCAAGTTCCTGCTCTATCGGCGTGTAGGGAACGCCCCGGGCCCTGAACACGGCTTTCGCGGATTCGCTCCACGGCCCGGGGACACCGGCGGTCAGGATCAGACGTAAACCATCCAGCGTGCGCGCATCAGCGATTGAGCGGTATTCCATCGTGCGTGTCCTCAGGTTTGGAGAATGATTCCGGATTATACGGAGCCTGGCCGTCGCCGCGGGGTGAGCGTGAAATGCCCCCGGCGATCCTGCCAGGCGGCCAATTTTCGCGGCGATGCGTGCCGACTCGGTGTATCATCGTCATCCCGCCGCAGACGGAAGAGGACGTTCGCCGTGCCAGGTGCGACCGTATCGCACGGGCTTGAGTCCCCGCGTCGCCGCGCACACCGAAAACCAGCCCAGGAGACCCACCATGGCAGAAGCCTACATTATCGACGCCGTTCGCAGCCCCACCGGCAAGCGCAAGGGCAGCCTCGCCGACGTCCACGCCGCCGACTTGGGCGCGCATGTGATCAAGGCGATCGTCGAGCGCAACAATATCCCGGACAAGGATTACGACGACGTCATTTTTGGCGCGATCGACGCACTCGGCCCGCTCGCCGGCGACGTCGCCCGTACGTGCTGGCTCACGGCCGGCATGGACGAATGCGTCCCCGGGGTCACGATCGACCGGCAGTGCGGCAGTTCGCAGCAGTCCGTGCATTTCGCGGCCCAGGCGATCATGGCCGGGGTCAATGACGTCGTCCTCGCCGGCGGCGTGCAGACGATGTCGAAGATCCCGATCGGGTCGGCCGGTGCCGCCGGCAACGCGTTTGGTTTCGACGATCCGTTCACGGGCTCGGAAGCCTGGATGAAACGCTACGGCGAAGCGCCGACGCAGTTCAAGGGCGCGCAGATGATGGCGGACAAATGGAACCTGTCGCGCGAGGAACTCGAGGAATACTCGCTCGAATCCCATCGTCGCGCGTTCCAGGCTATCGAAGAGGGCCGTTTCGACAAGGAAATCATTCCGCTGAACGGTCTCACGATGGACGAAACACCACGCCACACGACGCTGGAAAAGATGGCGGAACTCGACCCGATTTTCGGCCTGAGCAAGATCACCGCCGGGGTTGCGAGCCAGACCTGCGACGGCTCGTCGGCGATGCTGCTGTGTTCCGAGGAAGCGGTGAAACGCTACAACCTGAAACCGCGTGCACGCGTGCACCACATGAGCGTCCGTGCCGAAGATCCGATGATCATGCTGACGGCGCCGATCTCGACCACGCGTTACGCGCTCGACAAGGCCGGCATGAAACTCGAAGACATCGATCTGATCGAAGTGAACGAAGCGTTCGCGCCGGTGCCGATCGCGTGGCTGAAGGAAATCGGTTATCCGCACGAGAAACTGAACGTAAACGGCGGCGCCATCGCGCTCGGTCACCCGATCGGCGCGACCGGCACGAAGCTCATGACCACGTTGCTGCACGAACTCGAACGCACGGGTGGTCGTTACGGTCTGCAGACGATGTGCGAAGGCGGTGGTCAGGCCAACGTCACGATCATCGAACGCCTGTAACGCAGCGCGACGGGACGGTCATTGACTCGATGACCGTCCCGCTCACCGTGCACGTGAATGCGCGGCAAGCCGCCGTCCCCGGCTGCGCCCAACGTTCAATATCGCTGAAGATGGCTGGCAGTCATCTGACGTAATGGAAGCGCCGAAGCCCGCGACACGGAACCTGAACGCGGCGTCCCTTTCCGTCAAATCGAGGGCAAGGGACAGGGATGGGGTGAGCAGGGTCCGAGTAACGAAGCCGGGGTTGTAGCAGGTTTACACCCACACATTCAGCACCATGAATTGAGGAACAACCATGATCGTCGAGCAAATCTGGACCGGGAACGCCTACCGGAACTTTAACTATCTGATCGTGTGCCCCGAAACGGGCGACGCGATGGCCGTTGATCCGCTCGATCACGAGAAATGTCTCGCCGCGGCGAAGGCGCACGGCTGGCAGATCACGCATGTCCTGAACACGCACGAACATTTCGATCACATCGGCGGCAACGACGCTGTGATCGCGGCGACGGGCGCGAAACTGCTCGCGCATGCGAACGCGAAAGACGCGATCCCGAATATGGATCGCGGCCTGAACGCCGGCGACCGCATCAAACTCGGCAAAACGGTCGAACTCGAAGCGCTCGACACGCCGGGGCACACGATGAGCCACGTGTGCCTGCTGTCACACACGGACACTCCCGCGCTGTTCTCCGGCGACACGCTGTTCAATGCCGGCGCCGGCAACTGCCATCACGGTGGTCACCCGGCCGAGCTGTACGAGACGTTCGTGAAACAGCTCGCGCAACTGCCGGACAATACGCTGATCTATCCGGGCCACGACTATCTCGCGAATAACCTCGAATTTACGCTCGACCGCGAGCCGGACAACGACTCGGCGAAGCGTTTGCTCGACGACGTGGCGGATCAGGATCCGAACGCGGCGCTCGTCTCGACGCTCGCGATGGAAAAGGATATCAATACGTTTTTCCGCCTCACGAGCCCGAGCGTGATCGCGCGCCTGCGCGAGGCATTTCCCGATCTGCCGGACAATCCGGATCCGAAAACGGTGTTTCTGAAATTGCGTGAGCTGCGCAACAGCTGGTAGTTGCGCCGCGATGCTGATGGCAATCATCGAATACGAGATGAACCCCGGGTTCGACGAGGAGTTCATGAGCGTGATCACGGGGCTGCAACCGGAGCTCGAACGAATCGACGGCTTCATCAGCGCCGATCCCGCGTCGAGCCTGAAGCACCCGGGTCTGTTCTACGAGGTATCTTACTGGCGCGACGAGGCCGCGCTCGCGGCCTGGGCATCGAACCACGCCCACCTCGACGCGAAACGCCGCGGCCGCGAACGTTTGCTCAAGTGGTACCGGATCCGGATCGGTGAGGTGCAGCGCGACTGGTCGCACGGCGACATCCCGTCCGGGAGTCCCGCCGCGCGCTAGCGGTCACACGGCCTCGTTCGCGCGCGCGAGATCGGCGGCCAGGAGTTTCCCGGCGACGTAGTAGTGATACGCCACCCACAAACCGATCGCGCCGAAAATCATCAGGCTCCAGCGCAGCGAGTCGGCACCGTAATGCGGCGCGAGCGCATCGCTCAGCGCACCCACCGCCCACGGGCCCGCACCGAGGCCGATGATGTTGATAATAAACAGCAGGATCGCCGACGCGACTCCGCGCATGCGCAGGCGCACGAGGCTTTGTGCCTGTGCCATCGTCGTCGCCTGCCAGAAGTTCGACAACAGGATCGGAATGCAGAACACGCCGAGCGCCCAGTAAACGTTCGACAATAAATACGTCGCCGCGCCGAACGGCAGCGAGATCAGCGACGTCACGGCCACGGTCCACAAATACCAGCGCGGGTCGCGCGCACCGAATTTATCCGCGAGATAACCGCCGAGGAAGATGCCGGCACCGCCGGGGATGCCGATGATCAGGCCGAGCCACAGGCCTACTTCCGTCGTCGCCATGCCGTGGCTGCGGATCAGAAACGTCGGAAACCAGCTGACGACCCCGTAGCCGACGAACGCCGCGAGCGCGCCGCCGAACGCCAGATGGCGGAACGCCGGCCGGCCCATGAGAAAGCGCATCGTTTCCCCGAACGGGGGCCGCTCCGCTTCGTCCGCGCGGTTCTCCGAATGTCCGCGCGCGGGTTCGGGAACCGTGAAGCGCACGAGCAGCGCGAGCAGCAGTCCCGGGATACCGACGACGAAAAATGCCTTGCGCCAGCCAAAGTGTTCATTGATCCAGCCCCCCGCAAACATGCCGAACATGATCCCGAGCGGGATCCCGAGCGCGTAGATGCCGAGTGCGGTGGCGCGTTCTTCCGGACGGTAATAATCGGAAATGATCGAATGCGCCGGCGGGGTACAGCCGGCCTCGCCGATGCCGACCCCGATCCGCGCGAGCGCGAGGTGGGTGAAATTCTGCGCGAGACCCGATACCGCGGTCATCACGCTCCAGATCGCGATCGCGAGCGAGATCACGTTGCGCCGGTTGCCGCGGTCCGCCCACATCGCGATCGGAATGCCGAGCACGGCGTAGAACAGGGCGAAGGCAAAACCGGCGAGAAAGCCGAGCGCCTTGTCGGACAGGCCGAGGTCGAGTTTGATCGCCTCCATGAGGATGGAGAGGATCTGACGGTCGATAAAATTGAACGTGTAGACGACGACGAGTACGCCGAGCACGTAATTGCGTACGGCGTTCGTCGGCGCCGCGGCCGTCACGGCGCTCATGCGCGCGCGCTGTCAGATCCGCTCATCCGAACGCCTTGCGTACGAGTTCCGTATCGAGGTACTCGACGATCGAGATGATCTTGCCGTTCCTGAATTTGTATACCCAGCAGTACGTGTTGTTGTAATCAATGCCGGACTTCGTGCGCGCCTTGCCGCGCCCTTGCAGCGCAACATAATCCCCGTCGGCGATGAAGTTGTCCGGCGTGATTTCCATGTGTCCGTCCATCTGTTCCATGATCGGCGCGAGGAAGTCTTCGAGTACGGATTGCTTGCCCTTGTAGACGTTCGAGATGCTCGTGGTGCCGGTGAGCGTCCATTCGATATCGTCGTCGAGCGCATCGACGAGCGCCTGACCGTTGCCTTTCGCGAGTTCCGCGAACATGTTTTTCAACGTGGTTTTATTCGCTTCTGCGCTCATCGAGTCGCCTCCCCCGGATACAGGTTTTTTTGTTTTGTAATGGCCGATGATAGCCGAGTGCGCGCGTGTGGTGAAACGCCGGTGCGGCCGACACCCGGATGCGGCTCGGGTACACTGGGGCGCCTGGCAGATCCGCTTCGAAACACGAGGTCATCATGAACCGCTACCCGCTCCGTCCCGCGAACCGTCTCCGCGATGCGCATGTCGCCGGGCACCGTCGACAAGCCGGGGATATCGGACATGCGTGAGTCACTCGTGCAGGATTTCGATCCGGCGCGGATCGAGGGCTACCACGCCCATGTGTACTACCGCTCCCCCGCCGAGCGCGCCCACGCCGCGGCGATCCGGGAAG
Source organism: uncultured Gammaproteobacteria bacterium (assembly GCA_963976285.1). Taxonomy (GTDB): domain Bacteria; phylum Pseudomonadota; class Gammaproteobacteria; genus UBA11873. The sequence continues at coordinate 27,847 of CAXBJY010000061.1, read as the reverse complement.
CGGCCGAGAAGCGCTTCGACCTGGTCATGGGGCGCTGGCGCGATGAACCCGTCGGGCCACATCCGGTCGCGATGTACCAGATGGCTTTCGCGGCGGCGTTATTCGCGGAGTTCGTGCCGTGGCTGCAGTCCGTGCGCGGACCCCTCAGCATCCTCGTGCACACGCGCACCGGTTTGAGCGATCGGCTCGACCACAGTGTCGGTGCGATGTGGCTCGGGCCGTCGCTCGAACTGAAGCTTGATTTCTTCGATCGCGACGGCAAGAGCGCGTAGCGCGCGGTCCCGCGACCGGCGGACATGCTTCGCGGGTTCTGTCCATCGCCGGGGCACTAGCGCACGGCGACGTAAATCGTGTTCTGGCCCGTGTTGTTGTTCAGCGGGTTGTCGATATCGATGATGTGCGCGTCGTACGTCGTGAAGATCTGATCGAGCAGTCCGACAAAATCCTGATCCGGCGGATCATTCGACCACAACGCGAACACACCCTTGTCGTGGAGCGAATCGCGTAAGGCCGCGAGACCCTCGGCCGTGTAGAACGGGGCATTCGCCGGATTCAGCACGTGGCGCGGTGAATGATCGATATCGAGCAGCACCGCGTGCCAGCGCTGTTCCGCCCCGAGTGACGCGAACCCGTTCGCGGCTTCGGCGAAAAAATTCCCGGTATGCAACGAACACCGCGGATCGCGGATCAGGCGATCGCTCACCGGCAGCAGTTCGCGCTCGTGCCAGTCGACGACGTTAGCAAGTGCCTCGATCACGACGAGTTCGCGCACACTGCCGCGTTCGAGCGCGGCCGCGGCCGTGTAGCCAAGTCCAAGCCCGCCGACGATCACATCCGCCGCGTCTTCGTGCAGCGCATCGAGCCCGAGATTCGCAAGCGCAATCTCACCGGCGGTATACAGGCTCGACATGAGAAACTCATCGTTCAGGATCACTTCGAATACATCCGTGTCGCCGAGCATGGGGAACCGTCGGCGCCGCAGGATCAATTCACCGATGTCGGTGTTCGCGTAATCGAGTTCTTCGAGATTGATGCTCATGGATTCGTCTCAGTTAAGCGTAAGGTGACCCGGGTTTCGATGTTGGCTGCCGGGATGGTGGCCGGCTACTCGCCCTGGGTGCCCGCCGTTGCGGGATCCGGTATGGCGCTGCACGTTGTTCGCAGCGCTGTCGAAAGACGGTATTGCGTCACGCTCTTGTCCCGCGCGAGGCCGCAGACGACTTCCGTTTCAAGCATCAGCGTGGTCCCGTCGCGCGGTTTGATCAGAAACGTGTAACGCGGACTGCAATTCGAGGCGCACGCTGCGTACAGCGCCTTGCCGTCGGCGCCCTTGCCGCGCGAGAAGTCCATGATCCACTCGTTCAGCGCAGCGAGCGAGTCGAACTCGTGAGCGGCGAAATGCAACGGGGCCGCACTCGTCTCGCGTTCGTATTGCCGGCACTCTTCACGCTGCCGGTCGCCGTCGAGGTACGCCGTCGGCAGCACCTTGTACACGATCGTCGACTCACCGCCGGCACAGCCGCCCGGGCACGCCGCTGTCGCCCGGCGCTGTTGTTCGAGCGCCGCGGCGAGCAGATCCCGGGCGACGGCGCGGATCGAGCCGTTGCTGCCGCGCAGGTTCGCGAGTACGCCGACGGAGCCGAACGTGTCGCCCAGCGGGGTGTCGGTTGCCGCCGCGGCACACTGTGCCGGCGCGGCAACCGCGGCGGGCCCCGCGGGCATCACCAACGCCGTGCCCAGCACGAGCGGCAATAGCGATCGAATCAAGGAAGTCTCGCTGGTTTATCGGCGTAAAACCGGCGCGCGTAGGTCCGGGCCACTGCGGCTTGCGGATCGGAATCGCTTGTTACACGCCAGCCCCGTTGCTTCCGCGCGATTCGCGGGAAACGGGGTCCGGTGCGTCGAGGTCGGTGATGCATAATCCGGCGCACGGTGTCAGTCAGCGCGTAAGACTAGCACGGTCCGCCGGGTTCAAAACGACAGCGTCAGTTCGCCGCGAAATGTCCGCGGCATCCCCGGCATCAAATGCAGCGCATCGGACTGACTGCCGCGCACATAGCGCTCATCGGCGAGATTCTCGACCCGAAAATCAAAGCGCAAACGCGCGGACGGCCGCCAGCTCGCGAACACGTCCGCGCGCACATAGGCGGGCAGTCGCAATGCCAGCTCCTCCGGTTCGATACTGCCCTGGCGCTCGCTGACGTAATTGAGCGCGACCCCGAGCGACAGATCCCGCGGCCGGCGCCACGAGCCACTGAGCAGCCCGAGCAAACTCAGTTGATGCCTGCCGACGTTCAGCGGGGTCGTGCCGTCCGGGATTAGCGTATCGTCGAGGATCTGCGCATCGACAAAGCTGTAGCGCGTCGTCAGCGACAGCCACGGTGCTGCCTGAGCGCGGATTTCCACGTCCGCGCCGACACTTTCCTGTTTTCCCGTCTGCAGTTCGAAACCGGGATCCCCCGGCGCTTCCGTCGTCACGTTCGTCTGCCTGATCGCGAACACGGACGCATCGGCCGCCACGGGGTAGCTTGCAGACTGCCACTTCAAACCCGTTTCGACGGCCTCGCTGCGGGTCGGATCGAGGCCGCTGCCGTCTGGCCGCAGGCCCTCGTTCGGATCGATCGATTCGCTGTAACTCGCGAACAGCGACAGGGTCTCACGGGGCCGGTACACGAGGCCGGCGCGTACGCTGACTTCGTTCAGTGCGTGATCGAAGCGGGTCAGGGCGACCGCATCGCTGCCGTTCTGCCGGATGTGGTCGAACCGCAGGCCGAGCAGTACGCGCCAGCGCGCGCCGATTTCGAGTAAATCCCGGACGTAAAGCGAGTACTGTCGGGTTTGCTCGCGCGACGCGCGTTCCGCGAGCGTCGGCGGACGTGGCGCGCCGTAGCGCGGCCGGAAGACGTCGATCGCATACGGATCAGCATCCGGATCAGACGCATGGAACGTCGTGTCTTCATTCAGGCCGGTCGCCGAGGCGCCAAACAGCAGATGGTGCGCGAGGCCGCGGTACACCGTGATGCCGTCGACTTCCGCCTGTGCCACGAGCGCGCGCGAGTCCTGCGCGCTGCGCGTCGCCGAGCGCGCGAGTAGCACGCGTCCCCGTTCGCGCACGAGCTCGTCGGGTTCGACGGAGTTGCCGGCGACGTCAGCCCGCTGCCCGTTCAGGGACAGTTCGAGTTGCCAGCGGGCGGGTAGGTCGATCAGCGTCGCGAGCTGAAACGTGTAGCTGTCGATGCGGCCCGGGCCCGCGTCCGGCTCGCCGAGAAAACGCGATGAGGGCAACGTCAGCTCGCCGCCGATCGCGGGCAGGCCATTGTCGAACCGGCGATCGTTCGCGACATATTCAAACGACGCGTCAAACCGAACATCCGGACTCGCCCGCCACGACAGCAGCGGATTCACGAACACGTGTTCGTCGGTGACGAAATTGCGAAACGTGTCGCTCTGGTTCGTTTGCGCGATCAGGCGAAAATCGAGATTCCCGGCGCCCGGTACCGGGCCGGTCGTATCCACGCCGATCATCATGTCGCTGTAACTGCCGAAGCCGAGCTGCAATTCCGTGGCGAACTCACTGCGCGGCCGTTTCGTCACGATGTTGATCGAGCCACCCGGTTCACCGGGCCCGTACAGCGCACCGTATGGCCCTTTCAGGACCTCGATGTAGTCGACGTTCGCGAGGCTGCGCGCCGGTCGATCGCCGAGCGAGTCGTTGATGCCGTTGCGGTAGACCGGTGTATTGGCAAAGCCGCGCAACAGAAAATCGTTGAACGCATTGCCGTCGCCACCCTGACCCGTGACCGAAGTCGTCGCCTGCAACAGCGAGTCGAGGCCGCGGAATCCGGTCTGTTCGATCGTCGCCGTGTCGAGTCGTTCGGCGCTGAGCGGCAGGTCGAACGCGGGCAGCGCGATCTTGCTCGCGCGAATGTGATCCGCCGCGATTGCCCGTTTGTCGGTGACGAGTACGTTCGGGATCGCAGTGTCGTCGGCCGGTTCATCTGCCGCGGTCACCCCGGACGTCAGCAGCAACACGGCAATGACGGCAGCGGCAGGGTAGCTCAGCGATCGGTTCGTCGCGGGAAAGTCGGGGTAAGCAGGGCCGGAGCCCGCCGGCGCGATCGTGCCGGCAGCGCCTGATTCCTCGGCTTCCATGGTGTGATTAACCTGAAATTAACCTAAATTAAACCTGCAGCCACCGCCGCGAGGCACACCGTCGCAACATGGGCGAACTGACGTTCCATGATACGGCAACACTGCCCGGGCCGGCACCGCGATGGCACGCAGTCGCGGGCCCGGCACGCGCACGAAGCGACTACGCCGCGACGAACTCCGGGAACACACGATGATATGAACATACTCCTTGTAGAAGACGACTTCGACGTTGCGCAGAACATTTGCGAATATTTCGAAGCCGAAGGAAACACCGTCGAGTGGGCGCCGGATGGTTTGATCGGTCTCGAACGCGGCACGAGCGAGCAACGCGACATCATCATTCTCGATATTTCGCTGCCGCGCCTGTCCGGGATCGAACTGTGCCGGCGGTTTCGCGAACTCGGCTTTACGACCGTTCCGATCCTGATGCTGACCGCACGCGGCGACCTCGCGGACAAGGTTCAGGCGTTTCAGTACGGCGCCGACGACTACGTCGTCAAGCCATTCGCGCTCGAGGAACTCGCGAGCCGCATCACGGCCCTGCGACGTCGCGCGAATGGCTTTGCAGCGTCGTCCGTGTTGCGGGTCGGTGACCTCGAGTTTGATGTCGCCACGCAAATCGTCAGGCGCGCCGGTCACGTCCTGAAGATCACCGCGACCGGGCGCAAGATTCTCGAAGCGTTGATGCGCAATTCGAACCGGGTGATATCCCGCGCCGAGATCGAACAGCTCGTGTGGGGCGACGATCCGCCGCAGTCGGATTCGCTGAAAATTCACATTCACGCGTTGCGCGAATCGATCGACAAGCCGTTCGCGGGGCCGTTGATCAGAACGATCCGCGGTACGGGTTACCGGATCACCGATGACCATGAAGCCGATTAGGAACATCCGCCGCCGACTCGTGCTCGCCGCGTTTACGCTCGCCACGGTAATCGCGACGATATTCGGTACCGGTTTGTACCTTGCGTTCGAGTATGCCGAGGACGAGTTCGGTGACGAGCACATGCTCGGGGATATCGACGCGTTCATGCGCGCGTACGATGCCTTCCCTGGCGTCGCGGAGATTCCCCGCGAGAACATCGACGTTTATATCGTTGCCGACGGCGACAAATCGTCGCTACCCGATTACGTCCGCAACGCGCCACCGGGGACGGACGAGGTTTTCATCGACGGGGTCGAATACGAACTGCAGAAGCGTACCCGCGGCACAACGGAGTTCTATTTCGTCATCGATGAGCGGGAATTCGAAGCGTTCGAACAGACGCTCATGTTCACGATGTTCACGATCATCGTGCTCGTCGTCGCGGCTTCCGCGTGGGCGGGCCAGCTCGTGGCCGATCGTATTATCCAGCCGTTGACGAATCTGTCGCATCAGGTCGCCGGTATGGGTGACCAGGCGGGGCAACGCATCGTGCCCGACCCGAATGCCGGTCCGGGCGATGAGATCGCGCAGCTCGGCAATGCGATCGCCGGCTACCACGAGCGGATTTCCGAGTTACTGCGTCGCGAGCGCGAGTTCTCCGCGGATGTCAGCCACGAGTTGCGCAACCCGATCATGGCGGTGCAGGGTGCGGCGGAACTGCTCGCGAAACACGTCGACAGCAAGGGCGCGCAAGACCTCGTCAGCCGGATCCGGCGCAGCTGCTTTCATATGACGACCCTGACCGAAGCACTGCTCTATCTCGCGCGCGATCCCGAGAGTTTCCGCGATATGGTCGAACCCGTGAGCATCAAGCGGGTCGTCGATGTGCAGATCGCCGCCGTCAGGGACGTCGTCGAGCGCAAGGGAATCACGGTTACGGTGCAACAGACCACGGACTCGACGGTGAATACGATCCCGGCCGTGATCGAAATCGTCATCGGCAACATTCTGCACAACGCGGTGAAATACACGAACCAGAACGTGATCAATATTTTTGTCGGTGACAGCGAAATCGTCATTCAGGATTACGGCCCCGGAATCGATCGCACCGCGCAGCAGACCCTGTTCGATCGTTTCAACCGGGGACAGAACCGCAACCCCGACGGCAGCGGGATCGGTCTCGCACTCGTGCGACGTTTCTGCGAGCAGTACGGCTGGACGATCGATTTTCGCTCCGATCTCGACAGCGGTACCCGGGTCGCCGTCGCGTTCTAGCGGGAAACCGGGCAGCGCGAAATTCGCCCGCGACACGCCGGGCCCGATAAATACGTCTGCCCGCTACCGGCCCGGCGCGCGATTTTACGCTGCGTTAACACGGGATTAACCGCCGGCACCTCGCCACCCCTCTACCGTCACGGTTCACGGCTGCGCCCGGTGTGATGCGGTGCGGCCGTCACTACCGAGTTACCAATCCGGAGGGACGATCATGACAAACCGCTATATTCATCTTGCCTGCCTCGCGGGCTTTACGTTGTTCGCCACCCAGGGCGCGGGCGCCGCACCGCTGTTGCCGTACTACGGAACCCAGACCTTCAATCCCGGCGCCCCGATCGACAACCCGTACTTTCCGATGCCGATGAACGTCATCAATACTTACGAAGGATCGTTCGAGGACGAGGGCGAAATCGTCACGGAAGGTTTCGAGTTGAGCAATATCGGCCCCGGCAAAACGCTGCTCGGCGTACAGACCTGGACCCAGCTCGACCGCGCGTTCGAAGGCGAACTGCTCGTGGAGGAAACCCACGACTACTACGCGCAGGATACGGACGGCAACGTGTGGTATTTCGGCGAGGACGTCGTCAACTACGTCTATGACGACGACGATAATCTCGTGAGCACGAATACGTCGAGTTCGTGGCTGGCCGGCGTGAACGATGCCTTGCCCGGGATCATCATGCTCGGCGATGCGGTCGTGGATTTCAATTATTACCAGGAATTCGCGGTCGCCGATGACGCGCTCGACCATGCACGGATCAAATCCGTCGGTAACACCGTAACAATTGGTCCTGGAACGTTCACGAACGTCATCCAGGTTCTCGAAGGCTCCGTGCTCGAACCCGATTTCCGCGAGTTCAAGTACTACGCGCCCGGGATCGGTCTTATCCTCGCCGAGGAAGGGCTCGACGAGAACCTGATGAACCCGGAACTGAGCGTCGAGCTTGTTTCATCGGTGCCCGTGCCGGCGGCACTGCCACTGTTCGTCTCCGCGCTCGCGGGCGCGGGCTTCCTCGGCCGGCGTCGTGCGAGGCCCGTAATCCAGGCCGGTGTGCGTAAATCCGGGGCACCGTGACTTCGGGACCGGCGCCACTGTCCACACCCCATCCCTTCCCCGCGTTTTCAGGGGAAGGGTACCCGGTCCACCAACGTCAGTGTTTCATAATCCGGAGCACGTATTTAGAAGCGATCTCAAAAATAGAGGATGTCGCGCCCGGGCCGGACGCGCACGCCGTGCGTCCGGCCGCGGCCGTCGCGGGGATGCGGATCCGCTTCGCGGTTTGGCGTTATGCTCACGGCACCGCAGCCGACGGGAGCGAACCCATGCCGAACTACACGATCATCGACGTCGATACGCATGTAACGGAAGTACCGGATCTGTGGACCGAGCGGGTGCCGGCCGCGATGCGCGAGCGCGCACCGCGCATGGAAACGGACGACCACGGGCGCGCGTGGTGGCTGATCGGCGGTAAGCGATCGATGCGGGTCGGATTCACGGCGACCGCGGGCTGCGGTGACATGATGGAACCGCCGAACGGTTACGACGATATGCACCGCGGCGCGTTCGATCCGCACGCGCGCCTCAAATACATGGATGACATGGGGATCTGGGCGATGGTGCTGTATCCGAACGTCGGCGGATTCGGCGCGCAGCAATTTCTGAAACTCGACGATCCCGCGCTCATGCTGGCGTGCGTCCAGGCTTACAACGACTGGCAGACAGACTGGGCCGCGGCCGATCCGCGGCGCCTGCTGCCGATCGCCTCGACCCCGTTCTGGGATGTCGAGGCGGCCGTGCAGGAGATCCGGCGGTGCGCCGCGAAAGGCCATCGCGGGATCCTGTTCACGGGCGAACCGCAGTCGTTCGGGCTGCCGGTGCTCGGCGACCCGCACTGGGATCCGCTGTGGGCGGTGGCGGTGGAGTGCGATTTGCCGGTGAGTTTTCACATCGGCTCCGGCAACATGGAAGGCGGCTTGAGCCGCGAGAAGATCAAGACGTACGGCAAGATGGCGACGTTCGCGGAACTCTCCGTCGACCTGTTCATGAACAACGGTCGCCAACTGTGCGATCTGCTCATGTCCGGGGTGCTCGCGCGTTTCCCGACGATCCGCTTCGTTTCCGTCGAGAGCGGGATCGGGTGGATCCCGTTCGTACTCGAAGCGCTCGATTACCAGTTCCGGGGCAACCGGGTGCGCGAAGAGCGTCCCGATCTCGAACTGCTGCCGTCGGAATACTTCGCGCGTAACGTCTACGCGTGTTACTGGTTCGAGCAGACTGCGCCGAAACATCTGATCGATGCGGTCGGGGTGGACAACATCCTGTTCGAAACGGACTTTCCCCATCCGACCTCGCTGTATGGCGAGGACGTGCATCGCTGCATCGAATCCGGTCTCGCGACCGTGTCCGCCGACGTCCGCCACAAGATCCTGTGGGACAACGCGCGTTGCCTGTACGGGGTGGAGCCGCCGCCGGCGTAACCGGCCGCAGGCATGTTCACGGGCCGCCGGTGCAATGCCGCGGCCGCTCCCGGCATCGCGGCCGGCGCGGTGCGGGCGCGATAAGGTCCTGACAACGCGCGGGTTCGGGCCAATCGCGGGCAGCCAGAACGTTATCAATACGCCGGCGTATCGTGCGGTCGCATATCCCACGCTAAAAGCACTGTCAACCCCCAGCCGTAAAGGTTCCGTCGCGCAACGCCGATAACCGGTTACGAGGAGCCCTTTCAGACCGGCATAGCTGATGATTTTTACGAATCTTCGGCGTTTCCGTCCGCCCGCGCGCAACGAGCTCCCGCTGTCGTGCGGACGGATATCGCGCCGCAATGGCAGATGAACGAATGACCCAACATGCGCCCATGGTGGATACGCTCGCCGCGTCGTGGCTCGCGTTGCAGTGCCAGATGATCCCGAAAGTTCATCGCGGCGCGGTGTACCTCGGGGTCGGTGACAAGGCCGATCCAACCGCCACGGCGCGGTGGCCGGAAGGCAGCCCGGAAAGCCCCGCCTTACATGCGGCGACGAAGCTCGTCCTCGACCGCCAATGCCCGGTGCTGTGCGGCGACGACGCGACGGCGGAAATTTCCCGCGCCGACAAGCTGAATATCGCCTGTCCGCTGATCGTCGAGGGTCGCTTCACCGGTGTCGTCGCGGTTGAAGTCGACAGCGCGTCCGAGCAGCAACAACGCGCGGTGATGCAACTGCTGCAATGGGGCTCGACATGGCTCGAGTTTCTCGTGCGCCGCGAAGCTTCCAGTGTGACGAATTCGCTGATGACCGCGACCCGGGCTGTTGCGATCTGCCTCGAACACCACGAGTTCCAGGCGGCAGCGACGGCAACCGCGACGGAACTCGCGATGCACCTGCAGTGCGAACGGGTCAGTATCGGCTTTCTCGATGGCAGCCGGGTCGGCGTTCGTGCGATCTCGCACAGCGCAAATTTCAACACGAGGACGAATCTCGCGCGCGATCTCGAAGGCGCGATGGAAGAAGCGCTGGCACAGGGGGACGTCGTCGTGTTCCCGTCGAGTGCGGATACGCCGCTGCGCATGACGGCCCAGCACGCGGCGCTCGCGAGGAACGAGAACGTCGGCCAGATCTGTACCGTTCCGATTGGTGACGATGATGATCTGTGTGGCGCCATCGTGTTCGAGCGCGCGCGCGAACAGCCGTTCGATGCCTCGGCGCTGGAACTGTGCGAGGTGATCGGCTCGCTCCTCGGCCCGATTCTCGAACTGAAGCGCAAGGAAAGCCGCTGGGTCGGTGCGGTGTTGCGCGATGATTTCTCGGGGTTCCTCGGGCGCGGCCATGCCGGTATCAAGCTCGCGCTCCTGTGCTTGCTCGCGCTGATCGGCTACCTGAGTATTGCGACGGGTGACTTCCGGGTCACCGCCGACGCGACGATCGAAGGCACGGTACAGCGCGTCATCGTCGCGCCGATGGACGGCTACGTGGCCGGTGCGACCGCCCGTGCGGGCGACCTCGTACGCAAGGGCGAAGTGCTCGGTTACCTCGAAGACCAGGAGCTGCAGCTCGAATATGCGCGCTGGGCGGGACAGCGCGAACAATACAAAACGGAATACCGTCAGGCGCTTGCCAGGCGCGACCGTTCACAGACCCGGGTGTTGAATGCACAGCTCGCGCAGGCGAATGCCCAGCTGCAGCTGATCGAACAGAAGCTCGCGCGCACGGAACTCGTCGCGCCGTTCGATGGCCTCGTGGTTTCCGGCGACCTGTCCCAGCAGTACGGCTCACCGGTCGAACGCGGTGAGGTGCTGTTCGAAGTGGCGCCGATCGATTCCTACCGCGTGATCCTCGAAGTGGACGAGCGCGAGATCGCCGAAATCCGTGAAGGCCAGCACGGCCAGCTCGCCGTCGCGGCCCTGTCGGGCGAAGTTGCCGATCTCGTCATCGACAAGATCACCCCGGTATCGAGCACGGCCGACGGGCATAACTTTTTCCGCGTCGAAGCAAGTCTTGCGGGTCCGTTGAACGATCTTCGGCCCGGTATGCTCGGGGTCGGCAAGGTCACGGTCGGCGAGCGCAAGCTGATCGGGATCTGGACCCGGTCGCTCGTCGACTGGTTCCGCCTCGCGCTGTGGTCATGGTGGCCATAGGGACGATGCACGCATGACGGAATCCGTATTCAGTCAGTCCTGGTACCGCGTCGCGGATTTGACCCCGCGAATCCGCGGGCACATCCGCATCAGCCGGCATCGCTATCGCAAGCAGATCTGGTATGTGCTGCAGGACGCGGTGAAGGCGCGCTATCACCGCTTTACCCCGGCGGCGTATTACGTCATCGGCCTGATGGACGGTGTGCGTACGGTCGACGCGATCTGGGATGCGGCGAACGAGGAGTTTGGTGACGACGCCCCGACGCAGGACGAAATGATCCGCCTGCTCGGCGAGCTGCATGCGACGGACGCCCTGCAGTGCGACGTACCGCCGGACAGCGAGGAAGTCTTTCGGCGTTACGAACGCGATCGCCTGTCGCAACTGAAAAAAAGGCTGCTGAACCCGCTCGCGTTGCGGATCCCGCTGTTCGATCCGGATCGCCTGCTGACCCGCCTGGCCCCGGCTTTGCGTTTGTTGTTCAGCCGGTTCGCGCTCTGCGTGTGGACAATCGTGGTGGGTTGCGGGGCGATTTTCGCCGCGGCGTACTGGACGGATCTGACCCACAATCTGTCCGACCGGGTACTGAGCACGAACAACCTGTTGCTGTTACTGCTCGTGTTCCCGCTCGTGAAACTGTGTCACGAATTCGGCCACGGCCTGGCGACGAAAACCTGGGGCGGCGAAGTGCACGAAGCCGGGATCTCCCTGCTCGTGCTCGCGCCGGTGCCCTATGTCGATGCGTCCGCCGCCTCGGCGTTTCCGGAGAAGCGCAAACGCATCGCGGTCAGCGCCGCCGGTATCATGGTCGAGTTGTTCCTCGCTTCGCTCGCGCTGTTCGCGTGGCTCAACATCGAATCCGGCCTCGTGAGCGCGCTCCTGTTCAACGTGATGCTGGTCGGCGGGGTGTCCACGTTATTCTTCAACGGCAACCCGTTGCTGCGCTTCGATGCTTACTACATCCTCGCCGATGCGATCGAGATCCCGAATCTCGGCGCACGCGCGCAGCAGTATCTCGGCTACCTGTGCCTGCGCTACCTGTTCCGGGTGGAGCAGGTGGAGTCCCCGGTAACCGCCCGCGGGGAGGCGAAATGGTTCCTGTGCTACGGGATCGCCGCATTTTTCTACCGTCTGTTCGTAACGTTCTTCATCATACTGTTCGTCGCGAGCAAGTTTCTCCTCGTCGGACTGTTGCTCGCCGGATTCGCGCTCCTGACCCAGATCGTCCTGCCGCTGGCCAGACAAATCGGGTTCCTGCTGACGAGTCCGCTGTTCGGGCCGCGCCGCCTGCACGCGCTGGGACTGTCCAGCGCGATCATCACGATCGTCACCGCGCTGGTCTTTTATCTGCCGGTGCCGTACTGGACCCGGGCCGAAGGCGTCGTGTGGCTGCCGGAACGCTCCCAGGTACGCGTGGGCAGCGACGGCACCGTGGCCGCGTTCCTCGCTGAACCGGCGGGCGCGGTTGCACCCGGCGTACCGCTCGTCGCGCTCGATGATCCGTTTCTCGACGCCGAGCTGGCCGTGCTCGAGGCACGCCTGCTCGAAGCGAACGCAAATTACGACGCACTCGCGAAGCGTGATCGGGTCGCGGCCGAACTCGTCGCCGAGGAGCGCGATACGATCCGCGCCGAGCGTGATCGGGTGCGCGAGCGCGCCGCGAACCTCGTCGTGCGCAGTCCCGGCGCCGGCGAGTTCATCGTCCCGGATCCCGTCAACCTGACCGGCCGCTTCGTGCACAAGGGCGAGTTGATCGGTTATGTCGCGGCGCGACCGGACGCGAGCGTGCGCGTCGTCGTGACGCAATCCGACATCCTGTTGATTCGTCAGCGCACGCTGCGGGTTGAGATGAAACTCGCGAGCCGGCCGCAAGAGACGCTGTCCGCGGTGATCCGGCGGGAGGTGCCGGCGGCAAAATACCTGCTGCCGAGTCGCGCGCTCGGTGCGCCGGGTGGCGGTCGCATTGCCGTCGACCCCGCGGATTCCGCGGGCACGCGTGCGCTCGAGAAGGTCTTTCAGTTTGACCTCGCGTTCGCGGACGGAGCGCCGCCGGCGTATTTCGGCGAACGCGTGCACGTTCGTTTCGCCCATGGCGAGGTGCCGCTCGGCCGGCAGTGGTTCTGGATGGGGCGCCAGCTCCTGCTGAGGCATTTCGGTGTATAGCGCGTCCGTACGTCCGAATCTCGCGCTCGGGCGCTACCCGGAGCGTGCCGATGAGCGCGTCAGCCGGCTCGAGCGGGTCGCGCGCTCGATCGGCGCCGCGATGCAGCGCCGCCGCCGCGCGCGCAGCGGCTACATCAATGAGGTGTGCGCGAATATTCATCGCCATGGCGCCCGCTACGCCGATCTCGACGCGGGGTCGCTGACCGAAGCGGTCGCATCGCTGCGTGGCGAACTCGTCACGAAGGAGCACACGCCGGATCTGATCGCGCGCTCGTTCGCGCTGATCCGCGAAGTCTCGGGACGCACGCTCGGCATGCACCATTTCGACTGTCAGTTGATGGGCGGGTGGGTGATTTTTCACGGCATGCTCGCGGAAATGTGCACCGGTGAAGGTAAAACGCTGACCGCCTCGTTGCCGGCCGCGACGGCCGCGCTGTCGGGGATCCCGGTGCACGTGGTCACCGTCAACGATTACCTCGCCGCGCGCGACGCGGATTTGATGCGTCCGCTGTACACGGCGCTCGATCTCAGCGTCGGAGTGATCACCGAGGGCGCCGATCCGGCGCAGCGGCGCGCGGCCTATGCCTGCGACATCACGTACTGCACGAACAAGCAACTCGTTTTCGATTACCTGAAGGACCGCCTCGTGCTCGGGCGCGGCAGCGGTCGTATCCAGCTGCAGGTGGACCGTCTCGATCGGGAAAACTCCCGGCACAATGAACTGCTGCTGCGCGGCCTGTGTTTCGCGATCGTCGACGAGGCCGACAGTGTCCTGATCGACGAAGCGCGTACACCGCTGATTCTGTCACGTACGGGCGATGGCAAAGCGGAAAAGCAAATCTACGTCGACGGGCTCATGATCGCGTCGCGTCTGTGCGAGGGGCAGGATTATTTTCTCGACAGCACCGAACGCACGGCCAGGATCACCGAAGAAGGTGACGAACGGATCGGCCATCTCGGCGAACCGCTCGGCGGGGTGTGGAGTTCGCCGCGGCGCCGGCGCGAACTGATCGCGCATGCGCTGACCGCGCAGCATTTGTTCCGGCGTGATCGCCACTATCTTGTGCGCGACGACAAGGTCCAGATCATCGACGAGTATACCGGCCGCGTCATGCCGGACCGTTCGTGGGCGCGCGGCCTGCACCAGATGGTGCAGGCGAAGGAAGGCGTCGAGGTATCGGGGCGCAACAAGACGCTCGCGAAAATCAGTTACCAGCGATTCTTCCGCCGCTATCTGCGCCTCGGGGGCATGTCCGGAACCGCACGCGAAGTCGCCGGTGAGCTGAGCACGATATACGGTCTGAACGTGGTTCCCGTACCCACGCACCGGCCCTCGCAACGCACGACGATGGCCGATCGCGTCTATGTGACGCGCGAGGAAAAATGGCGCGCGGTCGTAACCGAAGTAAAACAGCGCCAGCAATCCGGCCAGCCCGTGCTCGTCGGGACGCGCACGGTAGAAGACTCGGAATTGCTCAGCCAGCGGCTACACAAGGCGGGCATCGAACACACCGTGCTGAACGCGGCGCAGGATGCGCAGGAGGCCGAAATCGTCGCCCGTGCCGGCGCCCGCGGACGCGTCACCGTGGCGACGAATATCGCCGGCCGGGGTACGGATATTCCGGTCGAGGACACCGCGCTCGCGGCGGGCGGTTTGCACGTCATCGTGACGGAGCGATTCGAAGCCGGCCGTATCGACCGCCAGTTGACCGGGCGCTGCGCCAGACAGGGCGATCCCGGCAGCGCGGTCGCGATCCTGTCACTCGATGACGAACTCGCAAGCCTGTACTACCCGCACGCACTGCGCTGGATCGTCGAACGCTCGACGCTGCGCGATCGTCCGCTGCCGGCGTGGGCCGGCGCGCTGCCGATCCGCTCGTGCCAGCGCCTGCTCGAGCGTCGTCACGCACGCGTGCGGGCCGAACTGTTCCGGCAGGACCAACAACAAACCGATCGCATGGCCTTCGCCGGCAGGCCCCAATAGCGCGCCACAGACGCGCCTGGAAGACAAGACTATGTCAGAGCAAGAAATGAACCTGAACATCCGCAGCGCTTGCGGACTCATCGTCGCCATGCTGTTCGCAGTACTCGATTGCGCGGGCGCGAACGAGCTGCCCGTGCTCGACTGCGTTGTCGAACCCTACGAGGTGATCGAGGTGAGCAGCGCAGCCGAGGGCGTACTCGAACGCGTGTATGTCGAGCGCAACGACCTCGTCACGCGTGGCCAGATCATCGCGGAACTCGAATCCGACGTGGAGAAAGCGTCGCTCGCCTACGCGCAACTGAACGCCTCGCTCAGCTCCGAGATCAAGCTGCGCCGGGCGAGCCTCGAGTTCGACGAACGCAACAAGCAGCGGGTCCAGGAGCTGTATACGAAAAACGCGATCCCCCTGCATCACCGGGACGAAGCGACGACGGACGCCGCGAAATCACACTGGCTGCTGACGAAGGCCGAAGACGACAAACGTCTCGCCGCACTCGAGTACGCGCGCGCAAGCGCGGTCCTGAAACGCAAGACCGTACGTTCGCCGATTACCGGGGTGGTTGTTTCCCGGCACAAATCCGCCGGTGAATACATCGAAGACCAGGCAATTATTACTGTCGCGCAACTGCATCCATTGCGCGTTGAAGTGATCGCGCCGGTCGAGTTGTTCGGCTCGATTTCGAACGGCATGCGCGCCGAGATCACCCCGGAACTCGCGGCCGCGGGACCACTGACGGCGACCGTGATGTCCGTCGACCGGGTGATCGACGGCGAGAGCGGTACGTTCGATGTGCGCCTCGAGTTGCCGAATCCCGATTACGCCATTCCGAGCGGCCTCAAGTGCGAGATCGCATTTACGGATGCGCCGGCAGCGGACGAGGCCGGGCTGCTGCAACCAACACCCGCGGCGCCGGTGCCGGCCGAGACCGAAGCCGTGCCGCCACGGCGCCCGCATGCAGTCGATCTGCGCGAAGCGTCTGCACCGGTGGACGAGACGAGTGTCGACACGCGGCTCGCGAGTGCCGCCGCGGATCCTGCCGGGTTACCCGTAGAGCCGGAGCCCGGCATGACAGTGACGGAAGCGACACCGCCGCCCGGTGCCGGTCCGCCGCCAGTGGCCGGCCGGAATGACGAGGTGGGCGTCGACACGCCGATCGTGATTGCCGCGGCGGATCCGGCCGGGCCAGCCGTGGAGTCCGCTACCGGTATGACGGTGAAGGAAGTGATACCGCCGTCCGATACCGCTACGCCGACGGTGGCCAACGCGGAACCGGTTCCGGCAAGCCCGCATCCGGCGCGGTCAACGCCCGCGGTGAGCGCCGACGAGCCCGCCAAAGCGACATCCGTCGCGTCATCCGCCGCGCCCGCCAGCGAAGATGCCGGCGCGGGGGCGGGCGCTGCGTGCCGGATCATCGGGCCGTTCAAAACGGACACCGATGCCGAACGTCTGCTCGCGACGCTCGATTCACAACACCTCAGCGCGACCCCCGTGCAACGCACCGAAGAAGTCGTGCACAGCTATATTCTCGCCTCACCGCGCGCGCGGGATCAGGCAGTAAAAGACGCGATCGCCGCGCAGATCGACGCGCACGGGGTCAAGGATACGGCGCTGCTGCACACAGGACCGTTGAAGGATCGCTATTCGTTCGGCGTCTACACGAACAAGGTCGTCGCCGGGATAAAACACCGCTCGCTGAAGAAACTCGGCTTCGAGATCGACATGCTGCCACGCAAGCGCGAAGTCTCGCGCTGGTGGCTCGAAGTGGTTGCTAACACCGACGCCGGGACGACGTGGCCGGTGGCATCCGGCGATATCGCCGGCAAGCTCGTCAGCGCACAGTGCGCACCGGACAGTGCACACGCCGGCGCCTCGGCGGCGAGCATCGCGGTCCATTAGGCCGATGGACCCGGGAACACGGATTCGATGAACTGGCGTCGCGCAAAGAAACAGCGCCTGGCCGGGCATAAGGAGCGCAATGCCTCGCGCAGGCTCCTGTTCCAGGAACTCGAGCCGCGGGTGCTGTATTCCGCCGACGCGATAGGCGGCGCGGACGCCCTGCTCGATGAAGCGAAAGCGGTCGAACTCGTTGTTGATAACGTGCGGCACGACGAGCCCGCCAACGCTTCGCACGACACCCCGCCGCCGATCGATCTCGACGCGCTCGGCAGTGCCGACGCACGCTTGCCGACCCGCGAGCTCGTGTTCGTCGATACCGATACGGATGGCTACGAACAACTCGTCGAGGATCTGATCAACAACAGCGACGAGGGCCGCGAGTTCGATGTCGTGATCCTCGATAACGACCGCGACGGCATCGAGCAGATCAGCGAAGTGCTCGCAACCTACGAATCACTCGATGCCGTGCACATCATTTCCCACGGCGACGACGGCACGATCGATCTCGGTAACGCGAACGTCGATCTCGCGCGCCTGAACGACAGCGCGGAAGCTATCGCGGCGTGGGCCGGCGCTTTCGTCGATACCGGTGATCTGCTCATCTACGGCTGTAACCTCGCCGCGGGCCGTGACGGCGAGGCATTCGTCGACACGCTTGCGCGCCTGACCGATACCGACGTCGCGGCGTCCGACGATCTTACGGGAAGCCTGTTGCTGGGCGGCGACTGGACGCTCGAGTACAGCGCGGGTGCGGTTGAAACCACGGTCGCGGTAAGCCAAAACTTGCAGGAAAACTACGACCAGGTGCTCGCAACCTATACCGTGACGACGACCGCCGCGAGCGGGGCCGGTTCGCTCGAGGAAGCGATTAACCTGGCGAATGCTTCCGGAACCGTCGACGACGTCATCGAATTCAACATCGGTGGCGGCGGCGCACAGACGATAGTCGTCAGTGCCGGCGGCCTGCCCGCGATCACGGACACCGTCACGATCGACGCGACGACACAGCCGGGCTACGCCGGCGAACCGCTGATCACGCTCGACGGCAGCGCGACCGCCGGCAAGAACGGCTTTCAATTCGACGCGAACAGCGACGGCAGCGTCGTTCGCGGCTTCAAGATCATCGATTTCGACAGCGCCGGCTTCCTCGTCAAAACCGGCGCCGATAATGTCACGATCGCCGGCAACTGGATCGGCACGACCGGCTCGGGCTACACCGGCCCCGGGGTCGGCGGCGACGGTATCGATACGCGGGCACTGAACACGACGATCGGCGGGCTTGGTTCAAATGACGGCAACGTGATCACGAACGTCGGCGACGAAGGGATCAACATCCAGGGTTCCGGCGTTACCGGTCACGTGATCCAGGGCAACATCATCGGGCTCGATCCGGACGGGTCGACGACCGCGAACGCCGGCGACGTAGGTATTGCGATTATCAGCGGCACCGGCAATACGATCGGTGGCACGGCAGCAGGCGCCCGCAACATCATTTCCAATAACTTTGAAGGCATTGAGATCAACTCGAACGACAACGTCGTTCAGGGCAACTATATCGGTACGGACATTACCGGCACACTGGACCGAGGCAATCGTTCCGATGATGGTGTTGAAATTCGCAACAGTGCAACCGGCAACCTGATCGGTGGCACGGCGGAAGGCGCCGGTAATCTGATTGCTTACAACGCACTGAGCGGGATCTATCTCGATTCCGGCGACAGTAATTCGATCGTTGGCAACACGATTGCCTACAACGGTCAATCGGGGATTTTCACGGATGCATCAGCATCCGAGATCGTCGGTAACGTGATTTACGACAACGGAACCACCGGGGCATTTGTTGAACTGCGGATCACGCATAACGATGCGGTCGTGCTGCACAATACGATTCATGGATCCAGGAGTGATGGCGTCGAAATCGGCGGTTCGAATACGATTGTCCACAACAATATAATCACCGGAAGCGCGGGCTACGGTATCAACATCACCGGCGGTTCGATTGCAGCGGAATCGCACAACACTATTACGGACGCCGTTACCGGGCCGGCAAACCTCGGCGGCCGGGCGAATTTCGCGCTTGATGCAAGTGATCTGAATGCCGATCCCTTGTATCGGGATCTCGCGAACGGCGATTTCCGTCTCTCCTCGCCGGCTAGTCCGGCGATCGATGCCGGAACTGATCTTGGTGGCGCGCAACCTGACGTCAACGGCACCTCATCGGGCCTCTACAACGGTTCCGCTCCGAATATGGGCACGTTCGAATCGTGGGCGCCGGTGGGTACGCCGAGTAATCTGCGCGCCGTCCAGGCGGCGGACGGCGGGATCGCGCTCAACCGCGATGGCGCCAATGATGCGTACTTTTACGCCGAGAACGGGGTTAGTTCCGCGTTGTCGGCTTTCACTGTGGAACTTCGTTTCGCCGCCGTCGCCTCGACGAACGACACCGTGCTCGTCTCGAACACAACTGCTTTTGGCAATCTTATGTCGATCGAGTTTATCGATGCGACGAACGCGCTGCAGATAAATTCCGTCGCCGGTGGGTCAGTAAATTCCACTGCGGTAGATTACGAAACGGCACTGTTCGACGGTGCTGAGCATATGTTGTCGGTAACGTGGGATAACAGCAGCGGCGCGTGGCAAATATTTATCGATGGCGTCCTGATCGACAGCGGTAGCGGGTTCGCCACGGGTGCAACCATCTCGCCGGGCGGTGATTTGTTGTTCGGACAGCAGTTCGACGGCTCCGGCAACCTTGACCCGAGCCACGGACTCTCCGGTACATGGTATGACGTGCGGGTTTTCGATGACGTGCGCAGCGCTTCGGAGATCGTCGAGCATCACCGCACGGGCGTACCTTTTGATGAGGCGAACCTGGTTGCGAACTGGATTTTCGACAATTACGGCAGCGGCAGTGTGATCGCCGATCGCGTGGCCGGCAATGATCTGCTGCTGGGTTACGGTCGTGGCGCCGGTTTCACGAGCGGGGTTCCGGCACTGACCCTGACGGTTGGCGAGCAGGCGGCGAACGGTAGCGTAGTCGGCACCATCGTGGGTATCGACACCGAGCGCGAGGACAGGATCACCGACTTGCTTACCGCGGATCCCGGTCTCGTCTACAACGCCGAGACGAACAAGTTCTACAAGCACTACGGCGAATTCGGGAATTGGCTGTATGGCGCCACCCAGGCGCAGTCGAAAACCCTCGCCGGGATCAACGGGCAACTCGCGAACGTGCGTTCCGCGTATGAGAACGCACTCGTGCATGAAATCGCGCAGGAAGCCGGCATGGACGTCTGGCTCGGTGGTACCGATGAGGGGGCATTCGAGGACGACTGGGCCTGGCTCGAGAGCGGCAGTCGCGCCGATGCATTCTGGAGTGGCGGTGTCGCGGGAACGAATGTCAACGGGGCCTATTACAACTGGGCATCGGGGCAACCGGACAATTCCGGCGGCGGCGCTGGCGATGACTGGTTGCGGCTCAGCGCGGCCGATGGTTCGTGGTCGGACTATAACGCGGGTGGCGGGATCGGATATGTCGCCGAATGGGACGCGGATGAGGTGCTTGATACGACGGATGCGCTGATCTACTCGATTACGGCGCAAACCGTCAGCGGCGCGTTTGCTATCGACACCGATTCCGGAATCGTCACCGTAGCCGACGGCAGCCTGCTCGATTTCGCCACGAACGAAAACCACGACGTGACGGTAAGGGTGGAGGACGTAGACGGCAACACCTACGACAAGGTGTTCAGGATCGCAATCAACGATGTTGCTCCTGTCGTCGTCACCGCGACGACGACAGGCGGCCTTGATGTCAATACCGACGGCGGTAACGACGCCTATTTGATCGCGGATGACGGGGGGGCCATCTTCGGCGGTCTCACGGCATTGTCAATAGAGGCGAGAATTTCCGGCGACACCGCGCCGAGCTCGAACTATTCCGATCTGGTCAGCTACGCCGTGCCGTCGCAGGACGAAGAAGTATGGTTTGCGATCAAGCGCGTCGCCGCCGGCGATTACAGATTTGATTTCGCCGTAAACGGCAGTTTCGTTGCGTCGAGCGGCTATAACGCGAACGCGCTGTTCGACGGCGAGGAACACGCTGTCGCAGTGACGTGGTCGAACAGCGGCGGCGCGTATGAATTTTTCGTCGATGGCGCCTCGGTGTACTCCTCGTCCGGTTTGAAGTCCGGTTATACCCTCCAGTCCGGTGGCGAATTCACGACGGTTCGCGATCAGGACTCCCCTGGTGGCGGGTTTGATCTTGGAGAGCGTTTCGAAGGCAGCCTGCACGATTTGCGCATCTTCGACGATGTGCGTTCGAGCGGCGAGATCGCCGCGAACTATCTCGCCACGCTACCGTATGACGAGCCGGGACTGCTCGCGAACTGGACGTTTGATGACTTCTCATACGATCCGAATAGCGGTGTTCGCGTCGCGACCGATACGGTCGGCGGCAACAACCTGACGTTGATGAACGTCGGGGCAGGCGGTGGATACATTACAAGTACGCCGACTTTGAACCTGGTCGCGGACGAAAATGCGGCAAACGGCACGACGGTAGGCACTATCGTCGGTGCCGATCCGGGGCGCGAGGATTTAATCGCCGCGCTGCTCGCGGCCGACCCGGCACTGCATTACAGCGCGGAAACCGGCAAGTTCTACAAGACCCCTGGCAATACCGGGATCACCTGGAGCGCCGCCGACCTCGCGGCTCAGAGTGCGACGCTGAACGGGGTCGCGGGACAGCTAGTGACCATCGGATCCGCGGCCGAGAACGCATTCGTACATGAGCAGATTGTCGCCCCGAGCGGCGTTTCAAAGCTTATCGGCGCAAGCGATGCAAGCAGTGAAGGCCAGTGGTACTGGCGCGATGGCGGTGGCGACGGGATCTTGTTCTGGAGCGGCAACGCTGGCGGTACGCGGGTCGGCTACGCGAATTGGGAGCCCGGACAACCGGACGATACCGGCGGATCCGACGGCGCGTACATGGGCAATGGAACCGGCAAATGGTTCGATGTCAGTACCTCTATGAGCCTTGGCGGCTACGTGATCGAGTGGAGCGCCGACGATGTACTCGATGCGACCGATGCCGTGACGTATGCGATTGAGGCGCAAACGGTCGGTGGCGCGTTCACGATTGATGCCGATTCCGGTGCCATCACCGTGGCCGACGGCGGCCTGATCGATTTCGAGACGAACCCGAATCACACCGTCACCATCAGGGTGACGAACGTTGAAGGCTCGAGCTATGCGGAAACCCTCGCGATTACGGTGCGTGACGGGAACGAGGTACCGGTGATCACGCTCCCCGGGGCTGCGATCGACTATGACGAGAACGATCCGGCCACGGTGATCGATGCAACTGCGACGGTCACTGACACCGATTCTCCGAATTTCGATACCGGCACCTTAACCGTCGATTTCACCGCGAACAGCACCGCGAACGACCGCCTCGCGATCCGCGATCAGGGTGCCGGCGCAGGCAACATCCAGGTTTCCGGGTCTACCGTTTCCTACCAGCCCGTAGGCGTTGCGATCAACATCGGAACGTTCTCCGGCGGTACCGACGGGTCGACGCCGCTGGTAATTACGCTCAACGCGAACGCCGATCCCGCCGCGGTACAGGCGTTGATGCGCAACATCACGTTCGAGAATGTCTCCGATACGCCGAGCGAATTGACGCGTACGGTACGTTTCGTCCTCGATGACGGGACGAGCGGTCCGAGCAACCCGGTGACGCAATCGATCAACGTAACGGCACTGAACAGTGATCCCCTGGCGCGGCCCGAAGGGGTCAGTCTTGCGTTCGACGGCGATGACTTCGTGCGCGTGGCCAACGATCCGTCACTGCAGATGAACATGAACGTGACGATGGAAGCGTGGGTAAACCTCAGCGTTACCGCAACCGGTAACCAGATCGTCGTCAACAAGGAAGGCGAATACGAGGTCGCAGTTATCGGTGACACGGGCGAGGTCATCTGGGCGATCGCGGACAGCGGGAATACGTGGACGTGGCGTTACACCGGCTTTTTCATTACCGCCGGGGAGTGGTCGCATGTCGCGGTAGCTTATGATGGCGTTGCCGGCGAGGCGAAGACTTATGTCAATGGTGAACTTGTCCACACGTTCAGCCAGTCGGGCAGCATCGGCGACACGTACGCGGGATTCAACGACCTGACGATAGGTGGTCGCGGCGCGAACTCGGGCGAACGGTTCGAAGGTTCGCTCGACGAGGTGAGGGTGTGGAGTTCAACGCGCACGGGCGCGGAGATTCAGGGTGCGATGAGCACCCTGATCGGTCCCCAGGCGGGGCTCTCGGGTAACTGGCGATTCGACGAGGGATTCGGCACGGTCGCCCTCGACGAGTCCGGTTTCGGTAATCACGGCGTGCTCGGTGGAGGGGAAGGGGCGGCCGCGATTCCGGCTTACCAGGGTTATATCCTCGATGAGGACAGCTTGTTGGCGATCCCGATCGGCACCGGCTTGCTCGCGAACGACGACGATCCGGAAGGCGATCCGTTGACCGTGACGAACGTCGACACGACGGGCATGACAGGCGCGATCACGGTCAATACGGATGGTAGTTTTACTTACGATCCGCGTGGCGTACTCGATGTACTCGACCCCGGTGATCGTTTCATCGAGACGTTCACGTATACCGCGTCGGACGGCACCGGGACATCGAATACAGCAACCGTGACGATCGTGGTCACGGGCAATGATGATGCCGCGGTCATCAGCGGGACCTTCAGCGGCGCAGTGAACGAAGGCAACGTTGGCGACGCGCCGGTGACAACGGCGGGGACGGTGACAATCAACGATGCCGACGGCGACGACTCCCCGACGTTCGCGGATCAGGGCGGTACCGCAGGTGACAATGCGTACGGTTCATTCGCGCTTGCCGGCGGGACGTGGACGTACACGCTCGATCAGAGTGTGGTGCAGAACCTCGACCCGGGCGACATGGTCACGGACACGATCACGTACACGGCATCGGACGGCAATTCCCAGCTGATCACGGTCACGATCACGGGCACGAACGATGCGCCGGTGCTGACGCAGTGGTTCGACAACGCGTGGACCGCGCGCAAGGCACTCACGATCGACTCGACCCGGGTCGCGGGAGACGTGACGGATTTCCCGGTGCTGATTTCGCTTGCCGTGGACCCGGAGCTGGCCGCGCAGGCGCTTGCGAACGGTGACGACATCATTTTCACCGCGGCTGATGGTGTGACCCTGCTCGCGCACGAGATCGAATACTTCGACGAAACAACGGGCGAACTGCGCGCGTGGGTGAAAACGGATCTGTCGGGGAGCGTCGATACGAGCATCTTCGTCTACTACGGCAACGCAGCAGCGACGAACCAGGAGAATGCGGCCGGGGTCTGGAGTTCGGATTACGTCGGGGTGTATCACCTCGGCGAGTCCCCGACCGGCGCCGCCGGCGAACTTGTCGACTCGAGCGGCAGCGGGAACCATGGTACGACCGAAGGCGGAATGGATGCCGCGGATTCCGTAGCGACGGCGATCGGTGACGGACTCGCGTTCGACGGTGCGAACGACATGATTCGCATACCGGACAGTGCGAGTCTCGACGGCCTGAACGACGCAGCGACGTTCTCGCTGTGGATCAACTGGGTCGATGCGGCGGACGGTGGCCACCAGCTCGTCATGACGAGTTCGAATCGCTACAGCGCTGTCGATGGCTACGAGTGGGGATCGCAGGGCACCGGCAATCATTTCTTTTACCCGGACGCGACGATCGCGGACGGTAATTACAATGCGGGACCGAATCCGTTCACGAACGGTCAGTGGCATCACCTCGCGGCAACGATGGATTACGCCACGAAAGAGGTAAAGATCTACGTCGACGGCAACGCGATGGCCTTCAGCTACGAGGGCGTACCCGCGAACTGGACGGCGCTCTCGTCGAGTGACGACCTGCTGTGGGGCGGTAATCCCGACCGGGCGTCGCGGTTTTTCACCGGCATGATGGACGAGATCCGGCTGTCCAGCGTCGCGCGGTCTCAGGCCTGGATCCAGACCGAGGCGAGCAACCAGTCGAATCCCGCGGCGTTCTACAGTCTTGCAAGCGAAGAAACGCCGGGGACGCAGTATGCGCTGACGGATATCAACGAGGATGACGTCGGTCCGGTCGGCGATTCCGTCGCCGCGATGATCGCGAGTATCCCGGGCGATCGCGTTACGGATTCCGACGCCGACGCCGTTGAAGGCATCGCGGTCGTCGGCGTCGACGATACGAACGGCGAATGGCAGTACGACGCGAATGCAAACGGTACGTGGCTTGCGTTCGGCAGCGTCAGCGATGCGGCCGCCGTGCTGCTCGACACCAGTGCACTCGTGCGCTTCGTGCCCGATCCCGACTACAACGGTACGGCCGGCGACCTGACGTTCCGCGCCTGGGATCAGACGTCCGGCAGTAACGGCGACACGGCCGTGAACGTCTCGGCGAACGGTGGCGAGACGGCATTCAGTAGCGCAACGGACACGGCCACGCTCAACGTCATTGCGGTCAACGATCCGTCGGTGATCTCCGGCACGTTTACCGGCGCCGTTGCCGAGGGCGACATCGGTGACGCGCCGGTCACAGCCAGCGGTTCGATCAGTATTTCCGATGTCGACGCGGGCGACAATCCGGTGTTCAACGATGTCCCCGCTACGGCCAGCGACAACGGTTATGGTTCGTTCGTGCTGAGCAGCGGTACCTGGACGTATACGCTCGACCAGAGTGCGGTGCAGGATCTCGATGCCGGCGACATGGTCGACGATACGATTACGTTCACCGCGAGTGACGGTAATTCGCAGCAGATCACGGTCACGATCACGGGAACCGACGATGCGTCCGTGATCAGTGGGACCGTGACGGGCGCCGTGAACGAAGGCGATATCGGCGATGCGCCGGTGACGGCAACGGGCGCGATCAGCATCAGCGATGCCGATGCGGACGACTCCCCGACGATCGCAGACCAGGCGAGCACCGCGGGCGACAACGCGTACGGCTCATTCGTGCTCGCGAGTGGCACGTGGACGTACACGCTCGATCAGAGCGCCGTGCAGGATCTCGACGCCGGTGACATGGTCACCGATACGATCACGTACACGGCGTCCGACGGTAACTCGCAGCAAATCACGGTCACGATCACGGGCACGGATGATGCCTCGGTGATCAGCGGCACGGTGACCGGCGCCGTGAACGAGGGCGACATCGGCGATGCGCCGGTGACGGCAACGGGTTCGATCAGTATCAGCGACGTCGACGCGGACGATAGCCCGACGATCGCGGACCAGGCGAGCACGCTCGGCGACAACGCGTACGGTTCGTTCGTACTCGCGAGCGGGACGTGGACGTACACGCTCGATCAGAGCGCGGTGCAGGATCTCGACGCGGGTGACATGGTCACCGATACGATCACGTACACGGCGTCGGACGGTAATTCGCAACAGATTACGATAACGATCACGGGCACGGCGGATACCTCGGTGATCAGCGGGACGGTCACGGGCGCCGTGAACGAGGGCGATATCGGTGATGCGCCGGTCACAGCATCCGGCGCGATCAGCATCAGCGATGCCGACGCGGACGATAGCCCGACGATCGCGGACCAGGCGAGTACGGTGGGCGACAACGCGTACGGTTCTTTCGTGCTCGCGAGCGGCACGTGGACGTACACGCTCGATCAAAGCGCGGTGCAGGATCTCGATGCGGGCGATATGGTCACGGACACGATCACGTACACGGCGTCTGATGGCAATTCGCAACAGATTACGGTCACGATCACGGGGACGAACGATGCGTCCGTGATCACCGGGACCGTGACCGGTGCCGTGAACGAGGGTAACACCGGCGATGCACCGGTCACGGCAACGGGTTCGATCAGTATCAGCGATGTCGATGCCGACGATTCCCCGACGCTCGCGGACCAGGCGAGCACGCTCGGCGACAACGCGTACGGTTCGTTCGTTCTTGCAAGCGGGACGTGGACGTACACGCTCGACCAGAGCGCCGTACAGGATCTCGATGCCGGTGACATGGTCACCGACACGATTACCTACACCGCGAGCGACGGTAACTCGCAGCAGATCACGGTCACGATCACGGGCACGGCTGATGCGTCCGTGATCAGCGGCACGGTGACGGGCGCCGTGAACGAAGGTGACATCGGTGACGCACCGGTGACGGCGACGGGTGCGATCAGCATCAGCGATGTCGATGCGGACGATAGCCCGACGATCGCGGACCAGGCGAGCACGGCGGGCGACAACGCGTACGGATCGTTCGTGCTCGCGAGTGGCACGTGGACGTACACGCTGGACCAGTCCACCGTGCAGGATCTCGACGCCGGTGACATGGTCACGGATACGATCACGTACACGGCCTCGGACGGTAACTCGCAGCAGATCACGGTCACGATCACGGGCACGGATGATGCTTCCGTGATCAGCGGCACGGTGACCGGTGCGGTGAACGAAGGTGACATCGGTGACGCACCGGTGACGGCATCCGGTGCGATCAGCATCAGCGATGTCGATGCGGACGATGCCCCGACGATTGCGGATCAGGGCAGCACGGCGGGCGACAACGCGTACGGATCGTTCGTTCTCACCGGCGGCACGTGGACGTACACGCTCGATCAGAGTGCCGTGCAGGATCTCGATGCGGGTGACATGGTCACGGACACCATCACGTACACGGCGAGCGACGGTAACTCGCAGCAGATCACGGTCACGATCACGGGAACCGGCGATGCCTCGGTGATCAGCGGCACGGTCACGGGCGCCGTGAACGAAGGTGACATCGGTGATGCACCGGTCACGGCATCCGGCGCGATCAGCATCAGCGATGTCGACGCGGACGACTCCCCGACGATCGCGGACCAGG